>JBAUMC010000059.1:0-91543 GCA_049578505.1 Bacteroidota bacterium
CCCCTTTCTTCTTGTTTCTATTATTAGTATTGTGTCGTACCTCAACAAAGCTTTCAGCACGCTGAACGTGTTTATTGCGGCTACAGGTTGTTCATCTACACCATCAAACTTTCGGAGAACCTCATCATGCAAAAATTATTCCTCGGATACGATATCGGGAGCTCATCAATAAAAGCCTCTTTCATCGACGCAGATACTGGAGAACTTGTTATTTCGGGAAATTCTCCCGACACGGAAATGAAAATAGATTCGCCGCAGCCGGGTTGGGCAGAGCAGCATCCGGATACTTGGTGGCAGCACGTGGTCACCGCGACAAAAAAACTCCTCACCAAAGTCAATGCTGGATCCATCGAGATTGCCGGAATCGGTATTTCGTACCAGATGCACGGACTTGTCATGGTGGGGAAGAACAGGGAAGTGCTGTATCCTTCCATCATTTGGTGCGACAGCCGAGCCGTTGAAACCGGCAACAAAGCGTTCACCGACATGGGGAAAGATCGTTGCCTCCGTAATTACTTGAATTCTCCAGGCAATTTTACAGCGTCAAAACTAAAGTGGGTGAAAGAAAACAATCCCGGCGTTTATTCTAAAATTGCAAAGATCATGCTGCCCGGTGACTACATCGCCCTCAAACTGACCGACGAAATCTGTACAACAATAACCGGTCTGAGTGAAGGAATCTTCTGGGATTTCGAAAAAAAAGAGTTGGCGGATGAATTGTTACGCTATTACGGTATCGATAAAGGGATGATAGCGGATATCGTTCCTACTTTCGGGGCGCAAGGGAAGTTGACCCCGAAAGCCGCGACAGAGCTCGGCCTGAAGGCCGGAATCCCAGTTACGTACAGAGCCGGGGATCAACCGAATAACGCTCTCTCGCTTCATGTGCTTAAGCCGGGAGAGATCGCGGCAACGGCGGGAACATCCGGGGTGATCTATGGTGTTGCGGGAAAGAATATTTTTGATCCTGCCAGCCGGGTCAATACATTTGCGCATGTCAATTATTCGAAGGAACAACCTTATACCGGAGTCCTCCTTTGTATCAACGGCACCGGAATTCAGTATAGCTGGATCAAACAAAATATTTTCGATAACCGGTATTCGTACAGTGAAATGAACACCTTCGCCTCCGGTATCCCGATCGGTTCTGAGGGACTCTTTTGCTATCCGTACGGAAACGGTGCAGAAAGAATTCTGGGGAATAAGGATGTGCTTGCGCAATTTTCGGGCATTAATTTCAATCTTCATAATAGAGCACACTTGGTAAGGGCGGCTCAAGAAGGGATTGTCTTTACATTCAGGTATGGGCTCGACATCATGAAGAGCATCGGAATGGAATTCGGGGTAATTAAGGCAGGCGACTCTAACTTGTTTCAGAGCGGTATGTTTAAAGAGGCGTTTGTGAATACGTGCAATGTCGACCTTGAAATCTACAATACGGATGGCTCACAGGGAGCTGCCCGGGGAGCTGGCATTGGAGCCCGGTATTATTCTTCTACTGACGCAGCTTTTAAGGGGCTGAAAATAATAGAGAAAATGAGCCCTAAACGCGAATTAGTCGAAAAATATGCCTCAGCCTATGATCTTTGGAATCGCAATTTGCTCAAGATCATCGGCCGATAACTCATTCATTATTTCACTTGACATGATGGAGAAATATTCATAACATTGAATCGGTTCAATTCTGTTTGAACTCAAAGAGGATCGGAGGAGTTTCTTATGACCATTCACAGTTTTTCCTAGGACTTCCTCGTTAACTCAGTACCTCCCCCCGCAAAAAAATCGAGAAGAGATCAGGCAGAGACGATGTCGAATAAATATTTCTCAAAAATTAACCAACGGATTCCTTTCGAGGGAAAAGATTCCAAGAATCCATTCGCCTTCAAATACTACGATAAAAACCAACGTGTCGGTTGCAGAACAATGGAAGAGCATCTTCGCTTTTCCGTTGCATGCTGGCATTCTTACTTGGGAAATGGCACCGACATGTTCGGCGGTCCGAGCTTTGATAGGGCCTTGCGGCAATCGAGCGACCGAATGAACAGTTCAAAGGAAATGCTCGAGAATATTCTCAATTCATACATTCTTCGTTAAAGAAGTTAATTCACCTGGACTATCCAATTACGGTGTGCCTCGGTATTCCATGGCGAAGTGAGGAGGGTTTTCAAGAGGAAGCAATCGAGGTTCGTGAGAGGGTGTCTCGCATAAGCAGAGGGGGCAGTTGTAATCGCCCCTGTCCAAAGATTTAACCGATCATCTATCATAGCATCAATGCTCAAATTGATACAACCGACTTCAGAGATTGCAAAGGGAATTCTGACGCTGACTGCAGCAACAGCGGACCAGCAGCAGTGGTTGAATCTAGTGTATCGCCTTCGGGTGATCGCCCCAGAGTGAACAGCAAACGGTTCACCTGATACGACGATCACCCGATTCTGTTTTTTAGAGAGAGTGAGATATTTGCAGAATGAGAAAAAATTCAGTTCGCCGGCGAAGATCAAGAGGACAATCGAGAAGCGGTTTGACCAACGTAAGACTGCAAAATTGAAAAAAGGAGAAACACTTGTGAAAAACTCATTTGGTCTTCTTGCAACGGCGATCAAGTCGCTTGTGATACGGAGTCATCATTGTTTCGTAGGCAGAGCCCTCCTTATAGCTGGGATATCTCTCTTCCTTATGGCCCCCTCGCTTATGGCAAACGGAATAATTAAAGGTAAGGTGTTTGATAAAGATTCGAAAGATGCGTTGCCGGGAGCGAACGTTGTCGTGAAGGGAACCAGCGTTGGGGCAGCGACAGACCTGAACGGTGCGTTCTCTATTCCTAATTCTCCATCCGGCTTGCAGACGATCACAGTCTCGTACCTCGGCTACGTTTCGCAGAGCATTTCGGTGCAGATTCCGGACGGCGGCACAGTCAATCAAGACTTTTACCTCAGCGCCACGACAATACGGGGAGAAACCGTCGTGATCACAGCGCAGTCCCAAGGGCAGGTGCAGGCGATTAATCAGCAGCTTCAATCCGACAAAATCGTCAGCGTCGTTTCCGAAGCGAAGATTCAGGAACTCCCCGACTTCAACGCGGCGGCGGCAATCGGCCGTCTGCCTGGGGTCTCAACCCTTCAAAGCTCGGGTGAAGCCAACAAAGTCGTCATCAGAGGTCTGGCTCCGCAATACAACGAAGTCGCTGTGGGTGGAATCACACTTGCGTCAACGGGTAGCAATCAAATCGGCGCGACCTCTATTGGTCTCACATCGGGCGTGCTGAACGATGACAGAAGCGTTGATCTTTCGATGGTCACGCCATATATGATCAAGTCGATCCAGGTCTATAAATCGCTAACTCCGGACATGGAGGCTAACGCGATCGGCGGTTATGTGAACATGGACCTGAGGGAAGCTCCATCGGGACTTCACGGAGATGCCTTGTGGCAATCGGGCTATACCGGAAAGAACAATACGTATGGAAACTACCGAGGTGTGGTTTCTTTGAGCGACCGGTTTTTCGACGATGACTTAGGTGTCTATGTTCTTGGAAATGATGAGAGTTATGACCGCAGCGCGGACAACATGAGCGCGGGGTACCAAACCGCCTCTTCAACCCTGGACCCGAACGGGTACCGGCCTGTCCGCGTGACCAACGTGACACTTGATCGGCACATTGAAACCAGGGGACGATACGGCGGTAACGTGATTCTTGATTATAAGCTCCCTTCCGGCTCCATTCAGTCGCTCAACATGTTTAGCCGCTTGAACTCGAATTCTCAAGATCGTAATACAACCTTGAATTACGGCAGCATCAACCATGATATAGATTTTTCCTACCGCGAAGCAAACAGCAATACCGATCTTGCAGTGAATTCCTTGGAGTTTACGAACGATTGGGGATTTATCTCCGCAGACATTAAGGCAGCGAATTCTTATTCGAGAAATCATCTGCCGAACTCGCCGTACTTCACATTTTTTCAAAACAATTCTCTTCAGAATTCTGTCACCGGTGACACAAATATCACTCCCGAAAATTTAGCGCATTTCGTGAAGTACGGTCCCGACAGCACGACATTATTGGGATCGGCAAGTTTGTTCAGTTCCGATTATCACGAGAACGATCAAGTCTATAAAAGCGATTTCAAGATTCCGCTGAGTCTCGGCACGTCCGTCTCAGGCTTCATAAAGCTCGGCGGTGAATATCGCTACAACCTCCACACAAACACCCAGAACACACCGTATGTTTCGATAAACAGGGGGGGGACGGGTGCGACAGGCATAAATCAGGATGTAGTTAATGCTCTTTTAACACTTTATCCCAATCTTAGGTTTGCGAATACCGGCCAGTTAGAGGGAGCTAACTTTACTTCCACAAATTCAAAACTTCTGAACAGTTTCCTGAGCAATAAGTTTGGAGCCGTCAATTGGGCCGCCGACGCAACTATCCTGGATGGGATGGTCAACTATATAAGCGCCAATCGTGCGCTTCTTGCACCAAACTCTACTGGGGGATGGTTCGATGGTCCATATCAGATACTCCCCAATGATTACAAGTACGACGAGAGATATTATGCGACGTACCTGATGACCGAATTGGATTTAGGTCCGGATTTCGAGGTTGTCGGCGGTGCGCGGTATGAAGAAAACAAAGGTTTATATTCGGCCTACAACTTGGAGGATGAGCGCAATCCTGTAGTTCAACCCTATTTCCCTGTGACAATTTATCCACAGAACCATTACTGGCTCCCCATGGCGCAGGCAAAATATAACCTGACCGATTGGAGCGACATACGCTATTCTTATACGCAGACGCTCGCAAGGCCTGATTATACACAGGAATCACCTCATTTCAATATCTCAGCCGACTCTCCTCATTCTATCTTTGCGGGCAACCCCAACCTTTTGCCGGCTCAAGCATACAACAATGATGTGTCGGTCACGTTTCACGGCAACACCCTCGGGCTGTTGTCCGTCGACGGCTTCTACAAAGAGATTCATAATTTCGCTTATGCCACGTCGTATCATATCCACAGCAAGAGCGTTTACGATAGATTTGGGATAACGGGACTCGATTCTTTAAATTCGTTCGCTCCTTTTTTGACGGCTGCGGATGACGACGCAACGCTGAACACTTTCGTGAACAGCCGTTACACGGCGTACGTGAAAGGCATCGAAACGGACTTTCAAACGAGGTTGTGGTATCTCCCCTCTCCTTTAGATGGGATCGTGCTCACCGTTAATTATACGTATATATGGTCAAAAGCTACATACCCATACTTCGACGAAAAAGCACAGAGAGGTGTCATAACATCATACACAGACAGTACACGGAACGGCAGATTGGTTGACCAGCCGAATAATATATTGAATGGGTCCATTGGGTATGACTACAAAGGATTCTCTGCCCGGCTTTCCTTTGTGTTCCAGGGAAATGCTGTCAGCTACGTCGCGGCATATCCCGAGGCAGACGGCTACACCCAAAATTATTTTCGCATGGATGCGTCGGCCAGACAGATGTTGCCATGGGCAGGAATGCAGGTGTACGTCGATGTCGACAACTTGAACAACGAATCGAACATCTCCGCCCAGCAATCAATCGGCGGATTCACAAATCAGCAGTACTATGGGCTCACAGCGAATCTTGGTGTGAGAGTTACTCTCTAAAAGAGCAAACGCTGAATAGTTGAAATTAAACAAACAACAATCTACAACCATAAAAAAGGAGAAATGCTATGAAACTTTTTAACTGGTTACTGCTCTTTGCGGTAGTCATGATGCCCGTGGTTCTCTACTCCCAAACGGACACCGTGGTTGTCGTCAGTGATATTACTACCAGCACTGAGGGGAATCTCAATAATGCCATAAGCAAGGTCATCAACGCGGATTCGGTCAATCATACCAGTAAATTTCAAAACACCGTTTTCATGTTACAACCGTACGGTTATTACATTCTGACGGGGACAATTACAACTCCTAAGCATGCGCACTTTTACCTTGTCGGACCGAAGCCGGGTACTACTCAACAGACAGCTCCGCCTCAAATAGTATGGACAACGAGTGGAGGGGTCTCCTCGACATTTAATTTCGACTGTTACGGCGACGTGACGATGAAGAACGTCTGGATTCTCTGCGCAAACACAGGCGGCGCTCAGGTCGGTTCGAGCCTCGTGATCGAGGACGATTCACTTGCAGACCTCAGCGGCGCAGGTGAACATGCAGTGTTCGATAATTGCATCTTCGATTACCAGGACATCGGCAACGGCGGCGGTGAGATAGAACCCGCGTGCAAACACTTCCGTTGCTCGATTACCAATACCTATTTCCGGAATTTCACCGATCCGCATTACCGTTATTACGGCAGACCGGTTTCATGGACGTATCAAAGCACAACATGGCACACCGACACACTCGCTTTTGAGAATTGTACTTTTTCGAACTGCGGGTATGTGTACATGCAGGAATCGCCGGAATATGCCGACCACGTCTCATTCAATCACTGCACGTTTGCCAATACCATGATGTATACGTTGGAATCGTCTTACTGGTGGTGGCTGTCGATAACGAATTCATTGTTCGTGAATTCTTTTATGTTCGCTGATGAGCCTTCGGCAGACGGGACCAACATGATCCCCAACGGCGGCGCAATCAATATCGACAGCGTGGCGACGTTCGGGTTTGTAGTGCCTTTTGCGGATTCCACGACTGCCCCGTTAGCGCTCCAGCGCCACATCCTTTTTGCCAACAACAGTTACGGCTTTGAAAGCTGGTACACTAATTTTCTGGCTCACAATGCGGTCAACGATACTGCCACCGCGAATAACAAAAACTATTGCATGCCGATGATGAGCGGCAAAACTTACAGATACTTTTTTGCCTCCGACTCGGGCGGGCACAAGCGCTTTCCGTATATGAACGCGGTCAATCTTTTGCCGGCGAGTGTGGCTGAAGACACTGCGCGTGCGGCTGATCCTGCTGAAGACCCCATTTTTGTTTTGAACCCTGTCAACTCCGACAGCATTAAAGCGTTCTTGCTCGGCAGATGGGCCACAGGGACGAATGTCAGCTGGGCATACGATCCGCATTCGGATGTTACGCAAAGCTGGCCCATGAATGAGGACTTTTCGTACTCCAATAGCACTCTTGGGGCAGCAGCGATGGGCAAGTTCCCGCTTGGCGATCTGTACCATTGGTGGAACACGACGTCACCCACGCTGTACGCCACTTGGTCAGCTCAAGCTTCGACGGAACATGCCAACATTGTGAATTGGCTCACTAACGGTTATCCCACCGTCGGTGTGAAGGAACAGCCAGCCGCCGTTCCAGCGGTGTTCGCGCTATCCCAGAATTATCCGAATCCCTTTAACCCGACAACGACGATTAGCTACTCGGTCCCGCAGACCGGAAACATGACGCTGAAAGTCTATAACCTGCTCGGACAAGAAGTAGCAACGCTCTTCTCGGGTGTTCAACAAATCGGGAATCACACCGCAGTCTTTGACGCCAGCCGGTTTGCCAGCGGCGTCTATTTCTACAGGTTAGAAGCCGGAAACAACACACTAACCAAGAAATTAGTTCTGATGAAGTAAGGCTTCTCGATGAGAAGTCCCTGTCCCGGCTTCTCCGTCGGGACAGGGAAAGATTACTGAAAACAAAATGAGCTATAGGAGACGAAGGAGGTGGTTCAGGTCGAAGAGAATTTCAGAGTTTAGCAGTATCTGCTGTCCTTTGTAAAAAGATTTCCCACTTATTTAGATCTGGCAGTCTCGTTGTTTTATTAGTTAACAGTTGTAAAAAAATAATTCTTGGAGGTTCCATGAAAAGGTTCGTACAGTTAATAACAGCTGGGATGGCTCTTCTCTTTCTCGGGACGAGTGCATTGCTAGCGCAGGAAGTGACGTACAGTGTCGGTCCTGCGGTTATTCCGTCGACAGCTGCCGCAAACGGCGGCTTCGCATGGGGAGATGTAAACGGAGACGGTTATCTGGATGTCTTTATTGCATCCAATAATATTCTGCTGAATAATGGCGGCGCGTCATTCTCACCGGCGGTGTCGACCATGACGGCGGGTATTACAAACCAGACGAACGGCGTCGGCGGCGTACTTGCAGATTTTAACGGCGACGGCGTTGTTGACCTGTTTACAACGAATGGCGGCGCTCCTGCTGCCGGCTTGTATTATAACACTAAGGGTGTGTTTACCCTAGCAACGGGAACTGGCGATCTTGCCAACGCTGGAGTTGACGGCGAAGTCTTCCAAGCGGCTGCTGCGGCACCAATCGATCACAGCAATTACCTTAGCGTCGCATGGCCTGGAAACTTCGTACCTGCAGGCGCCAGCGGCCCTGGCAGCAATAATCCGGTACCGGCGCCCGCGGGCGGCATATGGCTTCTAAAAGGTGGTGCAAGCGGCTTTACAGATATAGGAAGAGGAGCCACCGCTGCGAATGCTGGTATCGATACCAGCAGATCATTTGAATCGTGGGATGTTCGTTTCTTCGATGCAAATAATGATGGCTGGCAGGATTTGTTGATGCCGAGTTTCCGGCAAGGATTTTCAAGAATAGACACCGGTTCATTTGGGACCGCTCGAAAGGGATGCGTCCTTTTCATGAACGATGGAACCGGCAAATTTAAGCCCGCGACTACTGAAACAGGATTTGGGTCGGTCTACAGTGTCGATTCGATAAGGTTTAATAAGGCCGGTAATATGGACAGTATTACATACGCCACCGTTCATACGGTTCCGGACACTGGAATTATCGTCGATGATACGGTTCGACACTTCTCCGCCATTGGCGAACAAGTGGGCGACCTCAACAACGATGGAATCCCGGATCTTATATTGAACGGACTCAATGCGTCCGATAACAGGGACGGCAACGATAGCATAAAGGCCGATATTATCCTGTACGGAAACGGAGACGGTACATTTACATACAAGTGGGATGGAGTACATGTCGTTCCATGGAACGGATTGGCCCAGGCTACCGGCCAACGCGCAATGAGCATAGGCGACTACAATAATGATGGACTGCCGGATATATTAACAAGCGAGACATTCAGCCCCCAACATTTATACAGGAATAACGGTGATGGCACGTTCACCGATGTGGCAAGCACGGATGGGTTGACGGCAGGTGGTACTCAACGATCTGCACAGTTCGTTGATTACAACAAGGACGGCTTCCTCGATGTTCTTGTCTATACGGGCGGTACTGCCGTGTTGGAGAAAAACGGTGCCAATTCCAACAACTGGATCGGTTTCATACCTGTCGGTGCTGGACACAATATGTCAGCCGTTGGAGCCCGCTTTACTGCGTACTCCGGAGGAAAACAGCAAATTCGTGATATCAGTGCATCAGCAGGCTCTGCAGGCCAAGGCGGAAACTTATGGGCAAACTTCGGCTTCAAAGCTGGGATTATGGACAGCATGATGGTCCGATGGCCTGACGGCACAGTGCAAATGTGGACAGACACCGCTCTCGCAGCAGGAGGAACCGTTGCGTCTGTGGTGAAGAAGTACTGGACGATCGTGGAAGGCGCAAACGTCCCGCTTGCTCCTGTCAAAGCACGACCTTCATGGGTTGCCAAGGGCGATACTGCACTCTTGTCAAAAGATACCCTGAAGTGGAACAAAGCGACGGGCGGAACTGCGGCCGTCACCTACGAAGCACAGGTTGCTACCGCGAGCTCGTTCGCTACTGTGCTCAAGGACGTCACGAGTCTGACGGATAGCAGCACCATCGTCAACCTCGGCCTCTCTACCACGTACTACTGGCGCGTGAGAGCGTTTGCCGGAGGATTCACTGGTGCCTGGTCTCCTGTTGATAGCTTCAAGACTCTGTATACTCCTTGCAACACGACTCCGTCACGCCTTTATCCTTTGGTTAATAGCTTGACAGAGACGAATAAGACGATCTTCAAATTCAGTTATGTGCAGTCGGCTTCCACGTATCACCTCGAGGTGGACACTTTGAACAAGTATGCCATCCGAGATACAGCGGGCGCCTCGGCTACAACGAAGTTCGGCGGTCTCGTTATCAACGACTCCACGTCAATTTACGACACCACTTACGTGTCTGCGGTGTCATTGACGCAGGGGAGGAAGTACTTCTGGCGTGTCCGTGGCTGGAACAGTGCAGGATCCTCAGCTTATTCAGCCGTGGATTCGTTCACCGTTATGTACACCCCGGCAACACCGGTGCTCGCATACCCGGGACACAACGGGCCGAACGTCCCGACAAGCTTGACCTTTAAATGGAGCAGGGTAGTCCCAGCGGGTCACGCTACGCCCGGCGACAGCAATTATATTGTTCAGTTCTGGACGTACACCTCGACTGGAACACAATTGCTTACGAGCGATACTACAAACGCAAACCATGCATCGTATGCGACGGATTCATCGCTCGCAGTGACTGGCCTCCAGAATCGTGCGAAGTACTATTGGAAGGTCATGACCTTTAACCAAGGCGGGTCGAGTGCATTTACCGCAGTCGATTCGTTCACGACAGCGACCGAAGTGCCTGGTTCGCCTAGCTTGATATCGCCGAAGAGCGCAACACTCGTCAACAGAATTGCAATGTATGTCTGGAATTCTGTGACGAATTCGACGTCGTATCATATTCAGGTTTCGGCAGCGGCAGACTTCTCCGCCATTGTGTACGACAAGTACCTGGTGGATACAAGCGTTGTCGCATCGGATACGCTAGGCATCACCACAAGATACTACTGGCGTGTCAGCGCGGTTAATGCCGGCGGTGAAGGCGGGTTCTCAGGATCGTCAACGTTCACAACTAGTTCGATCCTCGGCGTAGCTCTGGCGACGGATGGCGGAATTCCAACCGTCTATGCGCTCAATCAGAACTATCCGAACCCGTTCAATCCTTCAACGACAATCAGTTATGACATTCCGAAGCTCGCATTTGTGAATGTCGACATTTACGATGTGCTGGGCCGGCGTGTGGTCTCGCTCGTAAATGAAATTCAGTCGCCGAATCATTACAAGACGATCTGGAACGCATCCAACGTAAGCAGTGGGATGTACTTCCTCCGAATCCGGGCGAAGAGCCAGGATGGATCGGGTGAGTTCAGCGCTGTGAAGAAACTGATGTTGATGAAGTAATATCGTTTCATGAAGTAGTTTCTTTTTGCTGCAAGTGCGGCCCGTCCGTGGTTCACGGGCGGGCCGCTTTTGTTTTAGCAATACCGCAACATGAATTTTTCCTTATATCATCGATTCTTTAGTACAGAAACAGAAAGTGACTTTCAACGACTATTAGGTTTCAATCATCGATGCATCTGAAAATGAAAGCTGGCGCGTTCGTAGAGACGAAAAAAAGGATTGGACGAGAGGAAAATGAACTTTAGGCGAATTGTCATAGCTATTCTGAGTGTGCTACTGTATAGTAAAAGCTTTACTCAATCCTCATCATTTGAGACATTTACAAATCCCGTAATTCCCGGCGACCACCCGGATTGTACGTTGACAAAAATCGGCAATGATTTTTACACTACCGGTTCATCCTTTAATCCAACGCCGGTCATTTACCATTCGACAGACCTGATTCACTGGGAAGCCATTGCACAGCCGGTTTCTGCCTCATGGTCGAACTACGGCGATGCGCCTGCGGGTGGATGCTGGGGCGGTCAGATGGTTCGTCATGGAAATAAATATTGGGATTTTTTTTCAAGGGCGAACTCGATGTATTTTGTTACCGCCAGTGATCCCAGGGGATCATGGAGCGCACCGACGTTAATGAGTACCCCTTCAAGCGTCCCCGGCTTAGGCTATGATAATTCCATTTTCATCGACGACGACAGCACCTGGTACTTATTGGTGAAGAACGGCCAGGTGAATAATTGGATAGTGCAACTGGGGAACGACGGACAGCCGAACGGCTCAATCTATAATTTGTGCTGGATAAATCCTGCTCCTTCTTACCCCTATAGCTGGGCAGAAGGACCTGTGATGTGGAAATATAAAGGCTATTACTATTACTGTTTCGCCCGAGATGTATCGGGCGGGCAAAAGGTTATGAGAAGCGCCACGCTTACAGGCGACCAATCTTCGTGGGTGCTTTTGGGCGATTTCTTTAATCTCAGTGACCGGCAGATCTCCGGAGCATTATTTCAAAACCCAAATCATGCTTCGGCAGCCGTCATGATTAACGATAGTACGAGCTGGGTGATTCACCCATTGTGGCGCAATGCAAATAATAATGAGTGGTATGGTCAGGGACGGCAAGGATTGGTCAATCAGGTGAACTATGATACAAGCGGCAAGCCGACGTCAGATTATCCGATCAATGCACCCAAACCTGCTCCAAAACTGCCGAGCAGCGGAATTCCGTGGATGGTTCCGCATTCTGATTTTTTTAATTCAGCACCGTTGAATCCTGAATGGTCATTTTTAGGCTATACGCCCGATAACACGTACTCTCTCACCGATCGCCCCGGATGGCTACACTTATCTCCGAAGGGGAAAATAAACACGGTAATAAAAAATGACGGCGAACACAATTACTCGATCATTACGGCGTTAGATTTCGCCCCAAAGACACTTGCGGACCAAGCAGGAATATGGGTCTTTAACGGATTGCAAACGCTCAGTGTCAAATTGTACAGCACTCTCGATAGTTCAGGGCATAATGCGATAGCGTTATCCTATAACGGACTCTATTATAAAGCCGAAAACAATTCGGGAGGTATTCTCTGGCTCAAATTAGTCCGTGTAAATCACACGATGACCGGTTTCTGGAGCGCCGACGGTTTTGATTGGATGCAAGTGGGCAACAGCATTGATGTAACGGGAATGGATGGTCTGCAGCCGAACTATAATTCATGGACAGGAAACCGACAGGGTTTATTTGTTCAAAACAGTCCCGCATATTTTGAGCTGTATATTTACCGAGATGCTCATACGCCGATATTAGCCGAATGCCCTGCCAATCAGGAAGGCACAACAAGGTCAGTGCCGAGCCAAGGGATTGCAGTTCTTGACAACATTCGTAACAACGACTGGGCGCTGTACGCCGGAGTCGAATTTGGAGATACCGACAAATACATCAAGAGAAGTGATTCACTTGCATTAACGGCTTCCTGTGCATCATCGGGAGGCACCGTTGAAGTGTGGCTCGACTCAATAGATACGGGGAACAAAATTGCGGTGTGTAATATCACTAGTACAGGATCCTCTACTATATTTAAAACATTCACTACGAATGTAACATCGCCTGTTTCGGGCAATCACGATGTTTATTTGAAATTTCTCGGCACCGGGACCGGAAACCTTTTCCAGCTTCAATGGTTGTATTTTATTGATAAAGATTTTCCCGAAACTTCGGTAAAAGCGACGTTGCCAGACAATCTGCCGCACGAATATTCAATAGAACAGAATTATCCGAATCCGTTCAACCCCACGACAAAAATCAGATATCAGTTGCCAGTGAGCAATAACGTCACTATCAAGGTGTACGATGTGCTTGGCCGCGAAGTCGAGACCCTTTTCGCCGGTGCTCGCCGTGCCGGGACGTACACGGAAACCTTCGACGGCTCAAAACTCGCCGGCGGAGTGTACCTTTATCGAATAAGAGCCGGCAATTTTGTTGAAACCAAGAAACTTCTGTTGCTTAAATAGAAGTTGATGTTCATTAGAATAACATGAAGGAACTCCGATGATACATATCCTGCAACGTTGTAAAAAGAAGAACTCAAACAAAAATCTCCAAAAATGTGCTGAACGGATTGCGGCCGCCTGCATTTTTTCCGCAGCCCTTTCAATCCTCTTTTCAGCGAGAACATCCGCCCAGCCATTCATCGTGAAAGGAAATATCTCCACGCGGACTACAACGGTGAGGTATGCATCGGTTACCTTTGTCTATACCAGCGATACCACTAAGCGATTCTCTGCGCTGACAGATACTGTCGGGAATTTTCAGCTCGACCTGACTATCACTTCGGTAAAGCCGGGCAACAACAACCTTCCGACGACATTTGCGCTGGAACAAAATTACCCGAATCCGTTTTCGTCGTCGACCGCGATATCGTACCAGCTTAACAAGCAATCGAATGTGAGGGTAACGATTTACGATGTTCTCGGAAGAGAAATAAAGAGCTTCAACGCCGGTATTCAATCTGCGGGGGCGTACGGCGTCGTATGGGATGGAAAGAACAACCTTGGCAAGATAGTCACACCGGGAGTTTACTTCTATCGCCTGCAAGCCGAAGGCAAAGCCGAGGTCAAGAAAATGGTTTTTGGCGTGGATGGACCGACAAATTCGATTTCACTTCCCGGAATAGTTTCACCTCAGAATTCCGGAGCCATGATTCGTGACGGAGAAAGCCGGCCCAAAGGAGTTGACGCGGTTCTTACCGGATTGACATTTACAGTTCTCGTCGCGAACACGGATAGCGCGTCACCCGCAATTATTCCGCAGCAATTCGGAAATGTTGGAATTAAAAGCGATACGACGTTGGATTATATTGTAACTCCTCAGCCTCAAGCGACCGTTTACTTGGATAGCACCGAGCAGCTCATCAGGGGGTTCGGCGGTGCAAACACTCTCATTTTCCGCCCAGACATGACACTTGCCGAAGTGCAGACGGCTTTCGGCAGCGGCGTAGGACAGGTCGGGATGTCCATCATGCGCCTGTCTGTTCCGCCCGACTCGACCCAGTTCGCCGCTAATGCTGCTTCTGCACTTGCTGCCCAAAATCTTGGCGCTCTGATTATTGCAACGCCATGGACACCTCCGGCATGGATGAAAACCAATGATAATATCGCCGGCGGCTCCCTTCTTCCAAGCAATTATGCGGCATATGCTGCCCACCTGAAAGCCTTCGCCGATACCATGACGGCGCACGGTGTAACACTTTATGGGATCTCCGTTCAAAACGAGCCTGACTTTAATGCCTCGTATCAATCCTGCTTATGGAATGCGACCCAGTTCCTCAATTTCATGAGGTACAATGCGCCGTCGGTCGGAGCTCCCGTTTTTATGCCCGAATCAGACGTTTTCAATCATCAATTGTCAGACTCGACGCTAAACGACTCCCTCGCTGCTGCCCACGCAGTTTTTATCGGCGGACACATTTATGGAGCAACTCCTACAACCTATCCGCTTGCATTCAGCAAAGGAAAAGAGCAGTGGATGACCGAATATTTGATCAATAGCGGTTCCTCTACTCTAAACAGTCTTGACACAGGTTGGACAGGTGCTCTGCAGACTGCCAAAAGCATCAACGACTGTATGAACGCAAATATGAGCGCGTACGTATGGTGGTACATCGTGAGGTACTACGGACCGATCGATGACGGTTCGGTTGGAGGCGTAACCGGCAGTGTTACAAAAAAGGGTTACGTTATGTCCCAGTTTGCGAGATTTGTCCGTCCAGGATTCCATCGGGTTTACTCTATCCTTACCCCTGGATCGACTGCGTATGTGACCGCATATAAAAATGGATCGAACGTGGTTATTGTTGCGGTCAACATGGGTTCGTCTCCATTGACTATAACGTTTAATTTGCTGAACGGGACGGTGGACTCATTGACACCTTATGTTACATCTGCCACCAAGAGTTGCACCGGAGGATACATTGTCGCGACCACGGGGGGCAGTTTCACGACGACGCTGGATGCTTCGAGCATAACGACGTTCGTATCGAACTAGTGCGGCTTCGAAGGGAAGTAGCATAATTAATTTACCGCAAAGGAGGCTAAGGACACTATGTTGATTTTGTATAAATGTAAACTGACCTTGTGCCCCCTACTAGCTCAATTTGTCATTCCCGCGAAAGCGGGAATCCACATTCGGGTTTCTTATTGAATAATGGATGCCCACTTTCGTGGGCATGACAACGTTTTTCTGAAATTTCGCCAGTACCTTACGTCTTCTGCGGTTATAGTTCGAGGTTTAATAACGAGAGCGGCATTTCTTGAGGCCGCGATTAAGAATTGGAAGCACTTTTTATGTTCAATCGAACGAAAAATTATTCAACTCGTCCTCAGCCGGAATGCATCTGTTTCACGAAGGGAAGGCACCGGCATAAAATTTTTGGCCTTGTGATTTCCCTGATTATCCTTGGCACGGCACATTCTTTTTCCCAGCCATTAGCGAACGGCAAAAGTAAATTCCTGGGGAATATCGTCAGCAGCGGTTACAACATCCGCTCCGACTTCGCAACCTACTGGAATCAAGTTACACCTGAGAACGCCGGGAAGTGGTTGAGCGTCGAGCCGTCTCGAGGTAACTTTAGTTGGACCGAGCTCGACGACATTTACAATTATGCGATGACAAACGGTTTTCTCTACAAGCACCATAATTTGATATGGGGATCGCAGTATCCCAGCTGGATTACGAGCCTCGATTCAGCAACCCTCTACCAGGAAATCGTAAATTGGATTCAGGCAGCGGGACAGCGATACCCGAAAGCAGATTTCTGTGATGTCGTCAACGAGCCGCTCCATACGCCACTTCCTGCTATTTTCAAAACCGCGCTTGGAGGGAACGGCGCCACCGGCTGGGATTGGGTCATCAATGCATTCCAGTTGGCAAGACAGTATTGGTCACCACACACTAAGTTGCTCATCAACGAATACAGCGTGATCAACGACCCTAGCGCCAACTTACAATACCGTCAGCTTATTAATCTGTTGAAGGCCAGGGGTTTGATCGACGGTATTGGAGTGCAGGCTCATTACTTTGAAATTGACGGCGGCACATCTGTGAGTGTATTGGAAAATAATTTGGATAGTCTTACGGCCACCGGATTACCCGTCTACGCCTCCGAGTTCGATATCAATCAACAAAATGACGCCACGCAGAACGTGAGGTATCAGGAATTCCTGCCTATTTTTTGGGAGAATCCCGGAGTCTACGGCATAACGCTGTGGGGTTATGTTCAAAACCAGACATGGAAACCATATACCTATCTTGTCACCACATCAGGAGCTGAACGACCGACGCTTCAATGGCTGCGCAATTATATGTTGAAGGGTCCAACTCCTCCATCGCCGGTTCTCATATCACCCCCCAACACCGTCAACGTGCCGAGACTACCGACTTATACGTGGCACCCTGCGCTTTATGCGGCAAGCTACGAACTCCAGGTCGCGCTGGACTACGATTTTCAGCTGGTAGTCTTCGACACAACAACGGCAGATACAACTGCGACACCAAGTGCGGTGCTGGATGATACCCTCGGATTTTATTGGCGAGTGTGCGGCATAGACTCCGCAGGAGCGGGCCAGTTTTCTGCAGTGTCGTTTTTTAAGACGGGTACACTCCTTGACGTCAAGGAGGCAAACGCATATCCGAAAAAGTTTACTCTGTTCCAGAATTATCCGAACCCGTTCAACCCGACGACGGTGATCAGTTATCAGATAGCAGATAACAGTTTTGTAACTTTAAGCGTGTACGATATTATCGGCAGAGAAGTAAAGACGCTCGTTAATGGACCGAAGAGCGCCGGCAGCTATGAAATCCAATTTGACGGGAGCACTCTGCCCAGCGGCGTTTACTATTATAGACTGCAAGCGGGCGAATTTACTAGCGTCAAGAAATTCCTTCTGCTCAAGTAGCCCCCTCCCGTTCGCTCGCCGGGCTTACACTGAAGCCGGGTTCGCAGAAATGTCTTCTTACCGTTCGGGAGATCAATTGCCAGCGAGAGTGTGGAATTAGCTCCCATAATTTTGCCGCTTGACGATCGAGGTATCATGGCTTCACGGTCTCTAATTGTGGCCTGGCCACGATGTTCGGTTCAAAATCGTGAGAAGAAAAGGATCTCATCCATGTCAAACTTTCTCTCCGGCGTTCTGCTTTCAATATTCCTCCTGCAATCGACTTTCGCTCAATCTAAAAGTACAGAGAATATTTCCACCATGCCCCATTTGGAAAAGCGGGGTGACATAACTCAGCTGATCGTTGACGGCAACCCATTCCTCATGCTTGCAGGCGAGCTGGGAAATTCAAGTGCTTCCGACCTTGAATACTTGAGGCCGATCTGGCCGAAATTAGTCAAGATGCACCTGAATGCTCTGGTCGTGCCGGTGTATTGGGAGCTCGTCGAGCCAAAGGAAGGAACATTCGATTTCACACTTGTCGACAGCATCATCAGCGAAGCTCGTCTGTACAATATGAAGCTGGTATTCCTTTGGTTTGGGACGTGGAAAAATAGCATGTCGTGCTACGCGCCGTTGTGGATAAAAACCAATCCGGAGAGATTCCCGAGAGCTCATCAAAAAGACGGAAGGGGAGAGGAGATACTGACGGCGTTCAACAATACTAACAGGACTACCGATGCCCATGCCTTCGCCACGTTGATGAAACATCTGCGAACCTTTGACGGGCAGGAACAGACCGTCGTCCTCGTCCAGGTGGAAAATGAAATCGGCATGATACCGGATGCAAGAGATTATAGTGTGAGCGCGAATGAATCCTTCAACGCTCCGGTGCCGGCGAAGTTCATGAGTTACCTCGATGACCACAAGGATAATTTAAACCCCGACCTTCGCGAACTCTGGGGGAAGAATGGATTCAAGACAAAGGGAAATTGGGAGGAGATATTTGGCGAGGGATCAAGTACCGATGAGCTGTTTATGGCCTGGAACTTTGCGACGTACGCAAACTTTGTAGCAAAGGCTGGCAAAAAGGAATATCCATTGCCCATGTATGTCAATGCGGCTCTGATCCGGCCCGGATTTAAACCGGGCCAATATCCAAGCGCTGGCCCGCTCCCTCATTTGTTCGACGTATGGAGAGCGGGAGCTCCTGACATCGATTTCTTCTCACCGGATATCTATTTCTCTACGTTCGCGGAGTGGAGCACCAAGTACGCTCTGCCGGACAATCCTCTCTTCATCCCGGAGGTCGGCAATAACCAGAGTTTGGCCAATGCCTACTTTGCCTTTGGTCAGCTTAATGCCATGGGCTTCAGTCCGTTTTCAATTGAATCGCTCGATGACCCGGAGAATAATCAGGTGTCGAGAGCATATGACGTCCTGAGTCAACTCACACCGCTTATTCTTTCCAATCAGGGAACAGGGACAATGGCAGGAGTGCTTCTCGACAGCGCCAGTCAGACGGCGAGGATCAAACTTGGCGATTACATTTTCAATATCAAGCACGAATACAGCTGGCCGTTTGCCCGAAGGTCAGAAGGAGAAAATCCGAGATATGGCGGAATGATCATCATGGTGTCACCTGATGAATTCTATATCGCCGGCAGAGGAATAGTAGTGACCTTTGAGACGAGCGCTAAGGATGGTACACAAGCCGGGATCGGAAGTCTGGATGCAGGGAAATTTGTCGACGGCAAATGGGTTCCAGGTCTTCGCATGAACGGAGATCAGAGTCATCAAGGGAGACATCTGGATTTACCCGGAAACACTTTCAGCATTCAGAAGGCAAGGCTTTATCGGTACAAGTAGCACCTCGTAGTGGTAGAAGTGCGGATTCACTGGGACCGGTCTCTCGACCCTGTTTGAAGGTGTCCGCCCGCCGGAGAATTACGCGGCATCGTTTGACGGAAGCAGACTGGCAAGCGGAGTTTATATATGCAGGTTAAGTGAGGACAACTTCGTCACGATTGAGAGTCGTTATGAGTTGATGTTATACAGAAATTTTGGAACCTGAATCATGCCGCAATTCATATAGACTAGAAGCCATCTCAAAAAAGGATTTTACCGAAAAATAACTGTAACTGTCATGCTGTCCCCAAAGGGATCCCTTCGGGAAGTGTAGCGAAGCATCCATGATATTCAAATTTTTTGGATTCTTCACTTCGCGGAGTTCATCCCGCGACAGCGGGGCTCCGTTCAGAATGACGATCTAAGGGTTTTTGAGACGGCTTCTAAGGAAAAGGTGAACTTTCGTAACTCAACATCGACATGAATTATGCAAATGGGAGAAACAAGTGCGCACGGTAAATCAATGGAATTGAATAGACTCCCGTACGTCCGGGTGCGGACTGTTATGGCGATGAGAATAGTGTTTGGAGCATTGTTGTTTATTTCAGCGGCACTTCGCAGTCAAACATTCGCCGATCTTGCACCAACACCTCCCATGGGATGGAACAGCTGGGATTGTTATGGAGCGACGGCTACTGAAGCAGAAGTCAAGGCAAACGCTGATTACATGGCCTCTCGTTTGAAGAAGTACGGCTGGGATTTTGTCGTGATCGACGTTCGCTGGTATGTAGAGAATGACAAATCACATGGCTACAACGAAAAAGATCCCATCATCACGATGGATGAGCACGGGAGATTCATCCCTGCGGTGAACCGGTTTCCTTCTTCCGCCAATGGCAATGGGTTCAAGGCGCTGGCAGATTATGTTCACAGCAAGGGTCTGAAATTTGGATTACATCTGATGCGCGGCATCCCGAAACTGGCAGTTCAAAGAAACACTCCGATTCTAGGGAGTACGGCGACCGCAAAAGATATTTACAGCACCGAAAACCTATGCTCTTGGTTGGACGACATGTACACTGTCGATGCAACCAAGAAAGGTTCTCAGGAATACTACAATTCTGTTTTCGAGTTGTACGCCTCGTGGGGAATTGATTTTGTAAAAGTAGACGATCTTAGCCGCCCCTATCATCAAGATGAAATTGAATTGATCCGGAAGGCGATCGATAGATGCGGACGCCCCATTGTCCTGAGCACTTCGCCGGGTGAAACGCCAATTGAATACGCCGGGCATATCAGCACCCATGCCAACATGTGGCGGATCATAGACGACTTTTGGGACAACTGGGGAGAATTGGATGCACACTTTTCTCTGTTTGAAAAGTGGATTCCGTATATGGGACCGGGGCACTGGCCGGACGGGGATATGCTTCCGCTTGGCAGAATAGGTATTCGGGCAGAGCGGGGTGATAACCGTATGAGCAGGTTTACCCAGGATGAGCAGTACACATTGATGTCTCTTTTTTTGATTTGCCGTTCACCGTTGATCTTTGGGGGTAATCTACCCGACAATGATGAATTCACATTGAACCTCATCACCAATGACGAAGCGCTCGCGGTCCTTCGTAAAAGCAATAACAACCGGCTCCTTTTTGATGATGGAGAAAAAGTCGCATGGACAGCGGATGATCCGAACAGCACTGCCAAGTACGTTGCCCTTTTTTATACTTCCGACCGAAAGCCAATCGTAGAGAGTAAGGCGATTTGGAAGACTCAACTCCTCACCTATAAAGCCGGAGAACAGAGCGAAAATGCTGCAGTCGATATTGCGGGAGCTAAAAAATTGTACCTTGTCGTCACGGATGGCGGCGATGGCAACAATTGGGACCATGCTGACTGGATTGAACCGAAACTTGCAGGCAAGAACGGATCTTTAAACCTGATTGATATTCCATGGAGCAGCGCAACCTCCGGTTGGGGAAGCGCATCAATAAACAGAAGTGTCGGCGGAAATAATTTGATTGTCGATAATAAGCAATATGCGGGGGGCATCGGTACTCACGCAAATTCGATTATTCAGTACGATCTCCCCGAAGGATATGATACCTTTACAGCCGTCGTGGGACTCGATAAAGAATGCGTCGATCACACCGAGGGAGCAACCGTGAAATTCCTCGTTTTTACCCAGTACCCTACCGGCGCTCCTCCTGTCGATTCTCTCTCAGTATCATTCAGGCTCGATCAATTAGGATTGAAGGGTCCTTGCAATGTCCGCGACCTGTGGGCGAAAAAGAACATTGGTGAGTACACAAATGATATATCGCTTTACGTCCGGAAACATGGTGCGAAGTTACTGAAGATAAGTGAAATTCGCTAAATCTCTCCATTTTAGGGTGAAGGTCGCTACATGAGAAAAAAGACGATCACAGATGAACAAAAATCTTTTCTCACGGGAAACATTATTTCAATTAATCATATGAGCTCAAATATGAAAAGCGCAAAGCTGGTATGCATTTTTCTACTCTTCCTGTTTGCCTCGACGTTTAGCGAGGTGCGGCTTCCGCGGTTGATCAGTAACGGCATGGTCCTGCAGCGGGATGCGCCGGTGAAAATTTGGGGATGGGCCGCACATGGCGAAAAAGTATCAATCCATTTTATCGATTCAGCGTACATCACCACGGCGGATAGTAACGGTGAATGGAATGTCGTTCTGGCGAAGCTAAAGGCCGGCGGCCCGTTTACAATGCAAATAAGCGCCAGCAACGTTATCACCGTCGATGATATTATGATCGGCGATGTGTATGTCTGTTCGGGCCAATCGAACATGGAACTTCTGATGAAAGCAGTCAGTCCGATCTATGGAAATGAGATTGCAAACTCGGAGAATTCATTTATACGCCATTTTTATGTTCCGCAGGAATATGATTTTAAGAAACCGCACAGCGATGTCGACTCCGGCTCATGGAAAACGGCAAACCCTGAAAACGTCCTCGATTTTTCGGCAGTTGCTTACTTTTTTGCGAAGGAGCTTTATGACAGATACAAAATTCCGATAGGCGTCATCAATTGCAGCTTGGGTGGCTCTCCCGCCGAATCATGGTTAAGTGAAGAAGCCTTGAAGGCATTTCCCGATCACTATAAGGAAGCGATGCGATTCAAAGACGACGCTCTGATAAAACAAATTGAGAGCGATGATAACAAAAGAATCGGCGAATGGTACAGTCTCCTGCGGCAAAAAGATGAAGGCTACAAGGATCCGCAGAAACCTTGGTACGAAGCGGCCTTAAATACGAAAGACTGGGCGACGATGAAAGTCCCGGGATATTGGTCAACCGCCGGTCTAGGGAGTATTAATGGAGTGGTATGGTTCAGAAAAAAAGTAATGGTTCCATCCTCGATTGCCGGAAAAGAAGCCATACTCATATTGGGAAGGATCGTTGACGCTGACTCTGTTTATATCAATGGCGTGTTTGTCGGTACGACGAGCTATCAGTATCCGCGAAGAAGATATAATATCCTTTCCAATCTTCTTAAGGAGGGTGAAAACACAATAGTTGTACGTGTTATCAACAGCGCAGGCAACGGAGGCTTTGTCCCGGATAAGGAGTACGAAATAAAAAGCGGAGAGAACACGATCGATTTACGGGGCGACTGGCAGTACCGTCTCGGAGCTGAGATGAATCCTTTGGCGAGCCAAACATTCATAAGATGGAAACCGCTCGGTTTGTATAATGCAATGCTTGCGCCGCTGTTGAATTATCGGATCAGAGGCGTCGTTTGGTATCAAGGGGAATCAAATGCAGGTAGACCTCTTGAATACAGAACGCTTTTTCCGGCGCTTATTCGCGATTGGCGAAACAGCTGGAACGAAGGGGATTTTCCATTTTTGTTTGTGCAACTCCCCAATTTCATGGAAGCGAAGAGCCAGCCTTCCGAAAGCAATTGGGCGCTTTTGCGAGAATCACAACTTAAAACATTGAGTGTACCCAATACCGGGATGGCGGTAACGATTGATATCGGAGAATGGAACGATATCCATCCGCTCGATAAAAAAGATGTCGGTAAACGGCTTGCTCTTGCTGCTGAGAAAGTGGTGTACGGAGACGACAATGTGGTCTACTCCGGCCCGATATATCAATCCATGAAGGTAGATGGAGATAAGGTCGTATTGACATTTACAAACATCGGGAGTGGATTGATTGCTAAGGGAGAGGATCTGAAGTCATTTGCAGTAGCCGGGGCGGATAAACAATTTGTCTGGGCAAACGCAAAGATTGAAAACGATAACGTTGTTGTTTGGAGCGATAAAGTTGTAAACCCGGTTGCAGTGAGATATGCCTGGGCCGACAATCCGGCGGGAGCAAATTTCTACAACAAGGATGGTCTGCCCGCCTCGCCATTTAGAACGGATGAGTGGGATGCAGATGAGAAATAATAATTCGTAGAAGCAGGGGCGTATCCATTTGGTCAGGCGAAATATTGTAGTTCGCGAATTCATGATAAAATAAAGGGTTACTTATGAAACGGTCGCTGCAGTTTTGTTTTGTGATTATTCTTCTTGGCATATGCTCAGGGTTGATGCCTGCATTAGCGCAACCATCCGGGGGGCCGTATGGCCCGATCAAACAGAGGTATGAATTGCCGAAAGAAGCGGTCAAAATATATTATGTAGCCGTCGATGGACGATCCGAAAGGACAGGTGAAACGCTTGCCGAGCCCACATCGCTGGAAGCGGCGATCGAACGGGTGCGAACCGGCGATGCGATCGTTTTACGCGGCGGTACATATCGCACCGGCAACCTGATTTTAAATCAAGGCGTTACTATCCAGCCCTACGGTGACGAACAGCCGGTGTTGAAAGGAACGTATGTGGCCGCGGATTGGAGAACTCTTGGAAACGGATTATGGGTCGCTAAATGGTCCCATTTATTTCCTTCCAAACCCGACCCATGGTGGCAACGCGACCGCGAAGGGAAAAAAACTCCGCTGTATCGCTTCAACAACGATATGGTCTTTGTGGATGGGAAGTTTCTGCAGGCCGTCGGATGGGAAGGGGAAGTGGATCAAAACTCGTATTACATCGACTACGACGACAGTTTGGTGTACATCGGCGCTGACCCGACGAACCGGTTGGTGGAAATTACCGCCTTCGACGCTGCAATCATAAGGACGACCAAAGAATGCCACGGCAAACAATCTGACCACAAAGGGTATACCATCCGGGGGATCACGTTTACCCAATATGCTTACCGCGCGCTCGAAATCGAAGGGACAGATCCGGTGGCGTTGACCGATGAGTCAACACATGGGAAGGATGTTGTAGGTTCGACGCTGGAAAATTGCACTATTTCCTTCTGCTCAAGAGTCGCAGGGTATTTTAGAGGAGACAATTTCACCATGCGTCATTGCAAGGTGAGCGACACCAGCACTGAAGGCGTGTATGTGATCGGCTCCAATGACATACTGCTGGAAGGAAATATTTTCACGCGCAACAATATCGAAAATATCACTGGGTATTACCCTGCTGCGGTCAAAATTTTCAATCAATGCCACAGGGCCACATGTCGCGATAACTTAATCATCGATCTCCCCAATTCAAACGGTGTCTGGGACGATGTCGGTGAAGTTGATGGCGTGTTTGTGGACAACTGGGTTGAAGGCGTCGGTCATGTCGATACGACAACCCGAACAGATCAGGTCTGGCCGAGCAGCAACGGATTCTTTTTTGAGATCTCGAAAGGCGCTATCTGCGCTGGAAATGTTTTTGTCAATTGCGATCACGGGCTTCTGGTGCTCAACAGTTCGCACGTTCAGATCTACCAGAATACATTTGTGAACAGCATGGCCTGCATCGGGCGCAACGGGCGGGTCCCCGCCGGCGATCATTTTGGCTGGCATTCCAGTACCGGACCGGACGTCGACAAACGGGAGGGACACATATTTGTCAATAACCTCCTCACGGGCGATAAGGGCTTCACCAGACCGCTGCTTTTCGTCTGGCAGCCGGCATCCCTCTGCAACCAGCTGACGAGGCCGGAACTGAGTCAATTTGACTATAATGTCTTCGAACGCGGCACCGAGAAACCATCGTACCCGTTAATCGTATGGAGTCCGGCTCAAAATGAAAAATGTCAAACGGGATTTGATTCGGTAGAAGCCCTTCGTGCACGCTATCCGGAATTTGAAGCCAACAGCCGGTATTATTCTAACTACGACGGTCCTTCATTCAAGAGTACTGCTTTAGGCAACTATCAATTGGTACGGGACGCTCCCGGATCGAAGTCAGGGGTGCAGCTCCCGACTGAGATCAGAAAACTTCTAAGTGAGTCGAAGAAGGATAGCCGGTACGTGGGTGCATACGCGCCAATGCCATGATTTTCTCCGCCAAGAAAGCAATTGACGTTCCTTTCGAACGAACTCTGGCTCATTTCCGGCGTCGAAGTGTTTTTCAACTTTCGATCTTCCTTTTATCTTCATGTCTATTTGCATCAGAGGATCTTTCGGCGCAAGAAATTCCATCCACTATTGACAAGTTGAAATCGGTTGCCGGTGCAGTTCTCAGCCATGCTTCTTTTGAATTTGTGGATAAGAAAGATGGAAAGCATTACTCATCAGCGGATGCTGCTCCGGCAGATGCGCAGCTTCAGCTGGTAAGCCCGGCGAACGACTGGCGGTACTGGAACGGCGTTTTGAATATCGCGATGATTGAAACGGGAGAAGCTTTGCATGACTCTGCATACACTAATTTTTCCATCAGGAATATTGCGTTCAGTTTTGACAACTATCAGTATTTCGCGAAGAAGTACAGGGGCGAATCGAAATGGGAATATCCTTTCGGCCAGATGATTACGATCGAAGATCTTGATGACTGCGGTGCAATGGGAGCAAGTCTCATTGAAGTCTATCGCCTCGATCGGCAAAGCCGTTATCGCAGCTGCATCGACCAACTCGCAAGCTATATCACCACCAAACAGGTTCGCTATGAAGACAGCACATTGGTTCGGCCGGATCCACTAAAATGGACAATCTGGGCTGACGACTTGTATATGAGCGTTTCTTTTCTCGCTCGAATGGGTGAATTGACCGGCGACGCGCGCTACTTCGACGACGCCGCAAAACAGGTCGTCAACTTTCATAAGCATCTTTTTGATGAATCCAAGGGCCTCATTGCTCATTTCTGGTATTCGGACGTGAACCGCCAGGGGGTGGCTTTCTGGGGACGGGCGAACGGATGGGCGATGATGGCGCAGGTCAATTTGCTGGACCGCCTGCCGAAGAATCATCCGATGCGGGATACTCTCATTGCGTTGCTCCGGAGACATATTTTTGGCATCGCCCGCTGGCAAAGCGGCGATGGCTTGTGGCACCAGTTGCTTGACAAAGAGGATTCATTTCTAGAGACCTCGTGCAGCGCAATGTTTACTTATGCGATTGCTCGGAGTGTGAACAAGGGCTATCTTGAGCAGAGGTACTCGTCAATCGCACTACGAGGGTGGGAAGGAGTTGCTTCCAAGATTCTTCCCGACGGCGAAATCGAAGGAGTGAGCGCCGGCACGGGAATAAGCGATGACCTCGTCTATTACTATCATCGTCCGACGCCACTCAACGATCCGCATGGAACTGGGGCGGTTCTGCTGGCAGGCACGGAAGTACTGCGGCTGCCAAAGTGAATCGCCGCGCTAAACCCACATTCAGGAAAACGAAAGATGATAAACTCAGAAAATAGTGACCCGAAGAAAACATCCTCCGATTCTAAAACCGGGCCGGATACAAAGATCGGCTCGTATCGCTGGAGCGTTTGCGCTCTGCTCTTTTTTGCAATGACCATTATTTATGTTGACCGGCAGGCGCTCGGGATTTTGGCCCCCGTGTTGCAGAAAGACATCGGATGGAACGAAATCCAGTACGGCTACATCGTCGCCGCATTTACGGCGGCGTATGCCCTCGGCCTTCTCCTCGCGGGACGGATTATCGACAAGGTCGGGACGAAGATCGGCTATCTCGTCTCCATGCTTGTATGGAGCATCGCTGCAATGGGGCATTCGCTGGCGACGTCCGTTTTCACATTCGGCGTGGCAAGATTCTCGCTTGGGCTGGGGGAGTCTGCCAACTTTCCGGCCGCGATTAAAGCGATCGCCGAATGGTTCCCGAAGAAAGAGAGAGCCTATGCAACCGGATGGTTCAATTCGGGACCCAATGTCGGTGTCGTTTTTGCGTCGTTGGTTGTGCCGTGGATTGCGTTGACATGGGGCTGGCAAGCTGTGTTTATATTTATCGGCCTCCTTGGACTTATTTGGATGTTTTTCTGGTGGTGGATCTATGAACTTCCGGAAAATCACAAAAAAATCACCAGGGAAGAATTTGCGTATATCAATGCGGACAAGACTGAAGTGGAAACGGAAAGCATTCCATGGTTGCGTCTTTTGAAGTACAGGCAAACCTGGTTTTTCGCGGTCGGCAAGTTCCTCACCGATCCAGTCTGGTGGTTTTATATCTACTGGCTGCCGAAGTTTCTCAACCAACGGTTTGGTTTGGACCTGGCCCATCTTGGTTTGCCGTTGATCGTTATCTACACCATGACCGCAGTCGGGAGTGTCGCGGGAGGCTGGTTCTCCGGAGCCCTGATCAAAGGAGGATCGAGCATCAACAGAGGGAGAAAAACGGTGATGCTTATCAGCGCCTTGCTTATCGTCCCCATTGTTTTCGCTTCCACCGTTTCCGAATGGTGGGCGGTACTGCTGATCGGGATTGCCACGGCAGCTCATCAGAGCTGGTCTGCAAATCTCTTCACCACTGTCTCGGATATGTTTCCGAAGAAAGCGATCGGTTCTGTCGTCGGTCTGGGCGGAATGGCAGGTTCAGTCGCCGGGTCGCTGGTGGCCGCCGCCGCCGGTTTCATCCTGCAGTTCACAGGGAGCTATCTATCGTTGTTTATCATGGCAGGATCTGCTTACTTGTTGGCTCTATTCATCCTCAACTTGCTTGTCCCCGAAATTAAAGAAGTTGAGATTTGATGAAGAACCTTTAGACTAAATTTCCGGTTTATTGATTAGAGGAGTTGTCATGAATATTGCACAGTTCACGGTTGACGGCAAATCAAAATTTCATCTTTCAAAGATCAAAACCGATTCTGCCGGCAATATGAGGTCGAAGCAGGATGCGGAAAAGTACCTTCAAAAAAACATCCTTAAAATGCAGGAGCTCCAGGATAAGTTTTATGCGCAAGATAAATATAGCGTGTTGATCATTATTCAAGCGATGGACACTGCGGGCAAGGACGGAGTTATCAAGCACGTGATGACGGGCCTTAATCCGCAAGGGACGGAAGTCCATAGTTTCAAACAGCCTTCCGCGGAGGAGTTAAACCACGATTATTTGTGGCGGGCGCACAAAAATTTGCCGCAGCGCGGCCAATTCGGAATTTTTAACAGGTCGTACTACGAAGAATTGCTCGTCGTGAGGGTCCATGACCTTATCAAGACTCAAAAAATTCCCAACGAGCTTGTGACTTCCGATATCTGGAACCAACGGTTTCGTCAGATAAAGGATTTTGAGAAATATTTGTACGAAAACGGAACGGTCGTCATAAAGATTTTTCTTCATATATCGAAGGAAGAGCAAAAGAAGCGCCTCCTTGAACGGATCGATGATAAATCGAAGAATTGGAAATTTTCCGAAGCAGATATCAAAGAGAGGGGATTTTGGGATCAATACCAGGAGTGTTATCAGGAAGTCATCAGAAAAACGAGCACGGGTAAAGCGCCGTGGTATGTCGTCCCAGCAGACAAAAAATGGTTTGCACGGCTGGTAATTTCTGAGGTTGTTGTGAGAACTCTGGAAGGATTAAAACTAAAATTCCCATCGCTCGGGCGCAAAGAACTAAAACAATTGGAAGAAAGCAAGCGGAAGTTAATGGGGGAATAAATGCACATGATGGTCCGCCGACTTCGGCAAATTCTGCAAGGCTTCCTGATTAAATTATCTCCATCATCTCGCTCCCAATCTCTCAGACTGTGTGAGAAGTCCACTGAGATGTCATCCCCGCGAAAACGGGGATCCATACCCTGCGAACATAAACTGGATTCCCACTTTCGTGGGAATGACAAAACCGGAGGATTGGTTTTCACACAGTCTGAGAGATTGGGAGCGCAGTCGACAGAAGCGCGGCTTTGGCCACTTCGTTCCAAACAGAGGTTCGGATTAAAATAAATCAGATTCCACTCCGAGCCGCAGATTGTTCCTGCCTTTTCAAAAAGTATTCCCGCAACTCAACGATCATCAACAGAATCACCGGCAGATATTCTATCACCAAAACGGCCGGGTATTGTACCCATAAACCGGTCAGCCTGTAATTCATCACAGTAAAGCTTGTCAGGCTTACCCCGGCGACAAATGCGATTCCGGACCATCGCCTCATAACCGGCAGCAGAACGGCCATCCATGCGACATACCAGGGATGAACGACTGGCGAAAGAAGCATTAGCGCGAGAAGTGAAAAATAAGCAGTCGTCGGAAGATCTCTCCGCTTGACGTTCAGCAAGAAAACAAGCAATCCCAAGATCCCGGCACAAAAAAGCCGTGACAATTGATTATCATGAACGCATGCATATACCGACTCGAACACCGCTCCGTTGAAACTCCAATCCTTTGTGAAGGTAAACAAGGTTTCAAACGGATTCGACGAAAAAATGTAGGGAAGAAATTGCACGCCGACCGTGGTCAGCGGAATCAGTAAAGCATAAAGTTTGTTGCGCCATCCCTTCTCGAAGAAAAATAGAGCGGGGAGCAGAATCAATCCGACGGGTTTAATGGACATTGAAAGGCCGAGGAAAACGTATGAAAGCGTTTTCCGCTCCTTGAGATAGAATAGCAGTGAAAAGAGAAAAAGGGGCAAGCCGACAGCGTCGAGATGCGCGTCGACGGCAAATTCAAAAATCGGCAGAGGGGATACTGCATAGAGCAAAATAAATTTTTGCGGTATGTGAAGCATAGAAAGAAGAAGAAAAAGTGCGCAGATCGTACCCACCTCGGCAAGCAAGAACACTGTTTTGTAACCCCAAAATGCTTCGCCGCTCAGCCTGTAGGAGAGATAGAAAATCCATTCGCTCAGCGGAAAATAGATTGTTTTCAGGTCGGCGTGGTTCATGGCTGCGGGGAGATGAGGAGAATGGAGAGAATCAAGCCGCGAGTCGAGCGCCGCGTAGAGGTAAGGATTTGTTCCGTATGCCTCGACCTTCCCATCCCAAACATACCGGTATGCATCTTCCGAGCCGATCGGACTGGTGGTGACAAAACTCAATCGTACAATCAAACCAACAGCAACAATTCCAAATAAAATCTTCGTCGGGACTTCAACTCGAAATAATGTCCATGCCATGACCGTAAACATGACGGACGCCGCAATAAACATGCTTCCAAAAATCACGACAGGGTGTACTGTGGGAAGATGAAGTAAAAGAATGCCTGAAATAATCGAGATGATGGAAAAGAAGAAAACTATTGAAACCTCTTTTTGCATAAAGTAATCACACCTGGGTTGAACCGGCTGCTATGAAAGCACAAAATGCAAATTACGCAAATCATTCCTGTTTATCACTATAATAATCTTTGTGATAAGTTGCATCTTGGGTTAGTTTCTTATTGAGAAGTCGGTGCGAGATGTTATTCGCCTTCCCCGAAAGTTTGCCTTTGGAAGGAACTATCCTCATTTATTTCGGGAATTGAGAAGGAGGTTCAGAGAGGCTTGCGTTCCAACAAGGCAAAGCTGGCATTCTCGAAAAGCGGCTGAAAATTTTCAGTGAGCATATTATCCCCTCCGGGCGATGAAGCGGTAAGGAGTTCGGACCACGGCAATTGATTTTTCTGGACGACAAGAAATTGTTCGGAACGAAACGTTGAATCCGGTATTTTGTAATCAGCGGAAAAATGAATTCTGCGGAATTGTTTCAACGGCAGCCGGCTGGCGATCTGAATCCTAATCACATAATTTTCATCGGCGATGACGCCGATGGAGCCGCTCCTGTATGCACCGGGGAGATGTTCGCCGACGGCGATCGCGTCCCTTACTGTGGCGTCGATGCATTTTGCGGCATCCTTGTAGACCGCAACTCCGACCGACGGCATTGACAGTTGGACGAGCGGCATCGCAAAAAGGCTAGCCGCGACAATGCTTCGTCCCCACTCCGACGGTATGCCATTAAATATTTTCACGAGTCCGACTCCCCCGGCAACAGTGAGAAAGAGGCCGAAGGTAAGAACATACCTCCAGTTCCACCACCATTCATCGATTCCGACATAGCCTTCGAGAGCTGCAGCGAGTATAAAGAGCATTGGAAGGATGAAAAAAACCAAGAGCAGTGTCGTGTTGCGATCCGCTTTGGTGTGCCGGAGAAGGGTGAGTCCTGCCGCGGCAACGATAAGCAATACCGGGCCAAAAATGGTGAGGATGGCACGGCCGAAAGTAACTACAATGTTAAACGGAAGATGTTGCGAGGATTCACGATAGACATCGGAGATAGTTGAGTAGGTCCCCCGTGTAAATTTCATTGGATCGCCGAATTTGATTGCATGAGATAAGAACCAAATCGCCATCCCTGCAAAGCAGACGGCGATGAGAGCGGCAATCCGCGTCGTATCCCATTTCTTTGCATCCCGTACCTTTAGGATGCTTACGAATATCACAAACGGTGCAAGAGGCCAAGCTTCATACCTGCACAACGTTGCCAGCATGACCGCTGCCGCACATGAAAAAAGCCACGACACCGAATCAGTCGTCAGCCACCGGTGCAATGCATATCCAGCGAAGGTAACAAAGAAAATGAGACTTGGTTCGTCCATCGGGGTGAGGGACATGTAAACAATGTTTGGGTTGAGCCCGTAGAGAGACGCCGCCAAAAATGCCACTGGTGTAGAACCGGTGATATTCCGGACCAATAGAAACAAGAGAATGCCTGTTCCGACAAGACATGGAATTCCGACAAAAAAGCCGGCGATTCCTGAAAAGAAAAGAGAATCGATCGATGCAAAGGGAAGAAGCAGAAAATGAGGTAAGGGGAGCCACACAGTCCCAATAATTGGAATCTCGTGCGGCTGAGAATCGGTAAATTCGCGTGCTTTGATGATGTGTGACGCTGCGTCGCCGAAATAGTAAAGCGAATACTTGTCATAATGGTGCAGCACAACTCCGGATGTGCATGAGACAATGAAGAGAAGAACTGCCAGGAGGTATTGTTCTTTTCCCTGGATCACGATCCTTATCCGATTCAACCGGTTATCGCGATTTATTGTGTTATCTGCCAATGCATTCATACACTGCTATTGATAAGCATTCATGAAACGGCGTCGTGAAAGGGATAGTGATAGAGTTTGCCCTTTATTGAACAGATGGCCGTCACCTTCTGCAAATATTTTTGATTCATGCCGTTGGAGGATCGTTTGTCAGGTACTGAAAGAACTCGAGCGATGGCATTGAGAATATCCCTAGAATTGCACTGAAATACAAATAGTCGCGGGGTCACACTAAATCAGAAATCACTGCGGGGAGTTTTTATCCTATTAAAGAAATACCTGTGATAATTCTGCTTTTCAAAATTCATTAATGCATAAAAGTTATTTGGTAGTGTTACAGCTTGATAATCCCAAGAATAAACAGGAATGTCATGTCCGCCTAGGCGGACATCCAGGTCAAATTGTCGTGATTCTCAACGAGTCGAGTCTTCGACCGGCTTTCGCTCGACGAGCCGTCGTAGTCTGGCGGACGGAATGACATTTACTTTGAAAGTATTCCACTACCAGTGATTTGGGGCTGGCTCAATTTGTCATTCCCGCGAAAGCGGGAATCCAAATATTCACTTTTTACTGCACAATGGATGCCCACTTCCGTGGGCATGAAAATTATTTTCCCAAATTGAGCCATTACAAGGGATTTGCTTTTATCCGCCAATCTGATTATTCTGTTTACGCCACAATAATCAATTCAACTTATATTTACAGATCTATCCCCTGGGATTACTTTCAAGTAAATACCATGGCGGGGGTCGTCTAACTGATTTTTAACAGTTTAGAGAAGACTGGCTCAATTTATTGACCGGAAGGAGATGAAGTAATGTCGGTTCACATGTTCAGGAGGACGTTTAGTCTTGTAATTGTCGCCGCTGTTTTGCAAGCGCTTACTTTAAATGCCCAGCCTAAATCGCGGCGCTCGGATATATCGGTTAAGCAATTAGGTATTGTCGGCAACAACACAGTTCGGATCAAACGAGACCCCGCGTCGGGCAAGCTTTATATCGTGCAAAACAATGGACTCATCCAGCGAATCAATTTTGGGGCAGGGGGCTCAGCCACATTTACGACCGTCTATCAGCCGGCTCAAGACAGCGTAAACGCACCATTGGGAATTACGTTCGGCCCGGATGGGACAATGTATCTGACCGGAAATGACTCGACAGGAATTATTGGAACTGCAATCGTTGTGAAGGGAGTTCCTGATACGGCAGGGAGCGAGAATCGAAAATGGAGCGTAATTGCACGCACGGTCGGGTACCGGTACGGAAACATTTACAATCATCGCGTGAATGCCATCATTCTCAACCCCACCCGTGACTCTATCTATGTCAACAGCGGGGCCGCCACCGACCACGGAGAATTGCATAACGGATTCCGCGAAGCTGGTCTTACTTCGATTATCTGGAAGCTCCCAACGAACGGGCATGATATCGTACTGCAAGATGACCGCGAGTGGCTCCGGTCGAACGGATATCTTTTTGCGGAGGGCATCCGCAACACGTTCGACTTTGCTTATGCAGGAAACGGAGACTTGTTTGGACCGGAAAATTCTGACGATCGCGATGACCCGGAAGAGTTAAATTGGCTTCGCGAAGGACATCATTATGGCTTCCCCTGGCGCATAGGAGGAGACAACACGCCGCAGCAATATACGCCGTACGATCCGCACTCGGATCCTCTTCTGAGCAAAAATGCCTGGGGAGGAGGCAGCGGCCTTCTTTACGTCACCTATAGCGAAGATTCCACGTACCCTCCACGGCCGGACAGCATAGCGTTCACCGAGCCGATTCCCAACGTCGGTCCGGACGCTGATAAGTTTCGCGATACCACTACCGGTGACGTGAAAGACGCGAGCCAGCTCGGTGGCATGGCAACAACATTTACACCGCATCTTTCGATCGACGGAATTGTCTTTGACAGAGACTCCATCCTTGCCGGGGATTTGAAGGGGAACGCATTTGTGATCAGCTTCTCAAATAGTTCGCTCATAACGGCGATGAACGACACAAGCCAAAATCTTATGGCGATCGCATTGACGAAGCACGACAGCGGCTACACGGCGCGTGTCACAAAACTTGTCACCGGATTTAATTCTCCGCTCGGCATTGAAATGGTTGGGGATACCCTCTACGTCGTGGAAACAGGATTACAGTACAGCAACTCCTCTCCGAAATTATGGCAGATCATTTTGCCTACGAGTGCGGCGACAAGCGTAAAGGACAAAGGACTCGTGCCTGCGGTCTTCTCGCTCGGCCAAAACTATCCCAATCCATTCAACCCGTCGACGGTGATCGGTTATCAGTTGGCAGTAAACAGTTTTGTTACGGTGAAAGTGTACGATTTACTCGGTAGGGAAGTTACCCGTCTGGTAAATGGTGAAGAGTCCGCCGGAAATCACTCGATTCGATGGGACGCGGCAAACTTCACGAGCGGCGTTTACTTCTATGAACTGAATGCCGGAAGTTACCACAGTGTTAGAAAAATGCTGTTGATGAAGTAAGCAAAGTACCCTGTCGGTGAGAGATTGTTCGACGCTGTTACTCATAGCGCAAATAAAATGACCGGGGAGAAGAAGGAAAAGATAATTGAGTCATTCCGCCTGAATGCGGCGAGGAGGGTTAAAGTTTGTGCTCTGTATCCTAGGAAGTCTTTCCGAATCAATTAGGAGAGACACGAAGATGCGCCCGCTCATCGAATCAGAACCATCTTTTTGGTTTCATCGAAACTTCCGGCTCTTAACCGGTAGAAATACAATCCGCTCGAAAATTGAGATGCATCCCACCGAACTGTATGTGTCCCGGCGGCTCGTTCGTCATTGACCAACAGAGCGATCTCACGCCCAAGGAGATCATAAACGTCCAACGTGACCATGCTGTTCACCGCCAATCGAAAAGTGATCGTTGTTTCCGGATTGAACGGGTTCGGATAATTTGCGTATAGCCTATACGATTGAGGATCGAGAGCACCGTGATCGCGAACATCGGTAGTTGACGCAAGCCGTATTCTGTAAAGGCTTTTTCCCGATGTGATATATAACGTCTTCCTGTCGGCATCGCCCCAATTGCAGTTGGACGGACTGTTATCCGGAGCCGGGAAAAGGATCCTATCGAGCAGCGTTCCGGCCGGGGAAATCACCCAGACTCCCGTCGGGCCCGTGCAGTATATATTTCCTGATGAATCTGTTTTCATTCCATCCATATACCCTGTTATTGTGGAAGGGATTGCATAGAAAAGCCTCTTGTTGAAGACTGAATCTCCTGCCGCGTCCCAGACATAAATCTGGCAGGCATGCGATTCGTTGACGTAGAATTTCTTTTCGTCGGGGGAGAAACAAATCCCATTTGGCTTATCGAATGTAGAATCGAGGACTTTTAGTATTCCTGCCGGGCTTAATCTGTAGATCCCTTTGATTTTGAGCTCCGCTGTTTCGCCGATCGGTATGTTGAAATCGGGGTCTGTGAAATAAATGGAGCTGTCCGACTTCACGACGACATCGTTAGGGGAATTGAAGCGTTTCCCGTCATAGGTGGAGACAAGGGGAGTGATGGTGCCGTCGGTTTCCCGCCGCGAGACCCGGCGAACTTCCATTTGAGTCAATATCAATCGCCCCTGCAGATCGAGCGTCAGACCATTCGAGCTGTCAGACGGCATCATAAATGTCTTCAGCGCGCTGTCGGCCGGCGACCATCTGTAGATCTTGTTAGCTTGTATGTCGCTGAAGAGGAGCCCCAGGCTGTCGACCCAGATCGGTCCCTCGGGCTGCAAAAGACCCACGGCGATTTTTTCAAGTTTTGCACCCGGGGGAATCGGAGGCTGGCCTGCTGACGTGGAAGTCAAGAGGAACGGCATAAACCAAAGGAGGTACAAGCGACATGTTCTGAGCATTTTTGTCCAATCGTTGATCATGAAAAATTCAGGCAATGAACGCTTTGTCATACTGAGCGATCATTTTTTCAATCATATCGTTCGTTTCTTTTTTGATGATTTGCCTTGCCGGATCTGCTTCGAACCAATCGATGGTCCGTTTGATCCCTTGCTTGAACGGAATCGTTGCAACGAAGCCAGGAACGAACCGTTTAATTTTGGTATTGTCAAAAATCACGCTTGTAGCTTTGTCGCCGATAAGACTGCCCCGGAACTCTTCGTTGACCGACGCAAGAAAATCGGAAGCCATGTGCACGATGTGCGCTTCACGTCCCACCGCCTCAGCAATCGCATGGTGGATTTGGTCCCAGGTAAGAATCTCATCGGACGTAATATGGAAAGCTTGACCGATTGCCTGCTGATGTGCCAGCAGGCCGACGAAGCCTTTTGCAAAATCCTCTGCGTGGGTCACCGTCCAAAGAGATGAACCGTCACCATGAACGATAATTTTCTTGCCCTTCTTTATCCTGTCAATGGCCGTGTACTCTGTCCAGCCGCCGACCGGAACCGGGATAACCGTATCGTACGTTAACGACGGCCTTACGATAGTCATGGGAAAATTTTCTGTTCGATAGAGGAAGTTGAGTTTTTCTTCGCAAGCGATTTTATTGCGCGAATATTGCCAAAACGGGTTTGCCAGGGGAGTCGATTCTGTCACGATCGGAAACGACGCGGGTCTCTGGTATGCCGACGCGGAACTGATAAAAATATATTGTTTGGTCTTCCCCTTGAATAATTCAAAGTCCCTTTCGACATCGCTTTCCGTGAAAGCAATCCAATCCACAACTGCGTCCCAGAGATGATCTTTGAGGGCGGAGCGTATTTCGTCCCCCCTTGTGATGTCGCCGATGATGCTCTTGGCGCCGGGTAGCGATAAGGATCTCTTTCCCCTGTTTAACACATAGAGCTCGATGCCCCGTTCAACGGCCAGTTTGCTGACCGACGTGCTGATGTTCCCCGTTCCGCCGATAAATAAGACTTTCATAGATGTATTTTAGATTAAAGGATGAATAGAAAATCGTAATACATTCTCCAAAAGAAGTGGAGCTACGATGTCAACAATTATTCCGTTGGTATTTAGCCCACGACTTCCGTGGAATGGCCGCTCATTATTGAAAAATTCTTTGAATATTTTTTCACGGTCGGCGGGCTGATCGGAGGAGATTCTCCGCGCGCCGTTATGCGAATATCATAATCATAAGCAATAGTCCGACAAAATACCAGAGAGTTTTGGTACCGGCTCAATTTGAGCCGGTACTCGCCTTTGAGCTCTCATTAATAGATTGGGTATCGCTGTTCGCCAAAAGACTCTTGTCTGGAAGTAGAGTCTCCTGACCGCTAAGCGTTGGAGCGGTGATCATTCTATCTCAACGTTTAAACCGGTATTCACATTCGTGTGGCCCTTTCGTTTGGATTTGTGAACCATTTCCATCTTCCCGTCTAAAATATCTCATTCGCTTGGTCGAGGATTTGACTAAGCGGCCAAATTCTATTGATTTCCGATATTTTCTTATCATTCATGAAAAAACACTCGCCCCGAAAAATACCTAAATTATGGTATTGTATGTTTGCCCAGAGCGGCGTATGATAGATGTGCCTATCCAACCATAGGTCATAATCCAACATCTCATACCCCCATTTTTTACCATAGGAGTACCACCATGAAAAAGTTTACAGTGAGATTTCGCTTATTTGCGCTTGGTGTTTTTATAGTCGCGATCGTATCTCTTGCCATTGTGCTTGTTCCGGCGAGCGTGAACGCCCAATATACGGGGACGGGAAATCACGTTGTGACGGCCGATCAGGCGGTAAAGTTCATACAGAACTTCAAACAGAAACCCGTTGCTCCGACAACGAAAGGGGGCTACTTTGACAGAAATATTTTTGATAAGATTCTTGCACAGCCGGGAGTTGTTGGAATCCGGTATTATTATGCGGCGAAGGATGATGGAACGCCGACAGTTGTCTTGGTTGGTGTCGATAGTACCGGCAGCGATATGGTCCAGGGTGTTATCGGAGAATGGGGAAGTCCATGCCCGCCTATCTGCGGTTCACAAAATCAACTGAGCAAATAAGACGCAGATGAAAGTCCCGTTTATTTATTACCTCGCAAATTCCTCGTATGCAATTCCAGCGATTGCTGGGATTGTGCGATATAAGCGTATGGGGAAAGCGATGAGGATTTTCCTCCTTTTTTGTTTATTGGGATGTCTGGATATCAGCGCAGAAATCATGTTGGGAAAGAAAAACATCAATAACGCTTTTCTTTCTAACTATTTTGTCCTTGCCGAGTCTGCTTTTATTTTTACGGTCTATTTTTTTTCGATAAAGAGCCAAAGGGCAAGGCAAATTATTTCTGCGCTGGCATTTCTTTTTTTGTCTATTTGGATTGTCGACAAAATTTATTTTGAAGTCCCGGATCAGATCAACGCTGAAATGGCCATTGCATCACGAATCTTTATCATTGTCATCTCCGTTTTCATGATGCATGCGGTCGTGAGAAGAATTGATCACCAGCTCACGGATGAGCCGATGTTTTGGATATCAAGCAGTACGCTCATTTATTCGGCCGGAGTATTTCTTCTTATCGGATTAAGCAATGAATTACTAAAGATGGGCACGACGTATTTTCAAGCTGCGTGGTCTATCAACTGGTCGCTCATCATTATCTCTAATATTATGTACACGAAAGGCTTTTTCTGCACAGCCAAATACCAAATATCATTTGGATCATAAGCCTCGGAACTGCAACTTTGCTCGTCTTCGCATTTGCCTATATCCTGGTAGTGCTCTCGAGCAATCGGCGGATCATTGAACTGCAGAAAGCGAGGGTAGAAGAGATCACAAAGAGCGCAGAACGCTATAAGGCTCTATTCGATCATTCGCCCGCGGGGATGATGAAATTCTCGCTTGGCTCGTGGGAGGTCCATGAGGGGAACAGGGCGCTCTACACCATGTTCGGCTGCAGGACCGAGGTAGAATTTGAGCGGTGTTTCTCGGAATTCCCGGCAACGGCACGGCAGTTCATCATGAATACGCTGGCGACCGATGGATTCGTCTCGGAATATGAAGTTCAGGCAAAGAAAAGGAACGGGCAGGAAATTTGGATACTCTTTTCTGCAAAAGTAGTTGAGGGGGACCACCATATCCATGCCGTCATCGTCGATATTACGAAGCGGAAACTTTTCGAGGCAATGGTAAAAGAGCAAGCTGCGTTGCTCAACGAAACTCAGGATGCGATTATTGTTCTGGATGAAAACGAAAAGATTACTTTTTGGAATCGAGGGGCAGAATTGACCTATGGATGGGGAGCCAACGAGGTCTCCGGCCGATCCCTTCAAGAGCTTCTTTATGCCGGCGAGAGGGAACAGGATTTTCGTTTCATCGTCGAATGTGTTATGGAATTCCAGAAATGGAACGGAGAAAACCGTCATCAAAGGAAAGATGGAAAGGAAATCCTTGTTGACAGCCGATGGCGAATTGTGCAAGGAAAAAAGGGGAGCCCGAAAAAGCTGCTAATTGTCAATACGGACATTACAAGCAAGAAACGGCTGGAATCCCAATTCATCAAGACACAAAAGATGGAGAGCATTGCCTTGTTGACCGGGGGAATAGCTCACGACCTTCAAAACATCCTCGCACCGGTGGCGATGTCCATAGGCTTATTGAGAGACGAACTGAAAGACCAGACCAGTTTAACTGTCCTTCGTGCCGTTGAAGAAAGCGCTCAAAGCGGATTGCAGCTTGTCAGGAATATCCTCACATACGGAAAAGGGATTGTCGGTGAAAGAGCTCTGCTGGATCTGTCTCCTCTCTTACGAAAGGTTCTGGAAATTGTCGAAGGAGGATTGTCCCCGACAATTGTCGTTGATGAGGATATCCTCGGCGTAGATTGGATTGTCCGCGGCGATATGAGCCAGCTGAAACAAGTCTTCCTTAACATCTGTGTCAACGCCCGCGACGCTATGCCCGACGGCGGAGTGCTTGGCGTTAAGGTTGAGGACGGTTTTTTTGATAACGATGACCTTGAAAATTATCCTGAGGCTCATACCGGACGCTATGTTGTCGTCAGTATTGCGGACTCGGGAGTCGGAATTTCGGAAGACTACATCGACAGAATATTCGAACCCTTTTTCACGACTAAAGAAGGAGGAGAAGGAACCGGCCTTGGACTTTCGATCGTCCTCGGAATTGTGAGGAGTCACGGCGGTTTTATTACCGTCGACAGCATTATTCAGCGGGGGACGACCTTCAGGGTTTATCTTCCTCACGGTGGAGAGACGGGAGCATAAATCGGCACTCTTTGTCTCTACAAAGACCCAGCGATTATCATGGAGCCACAGGATCAAGCAATTCAGGATAAAATCTCGACATGGATCGTCGATGACAATAAGAATTTTTGTCTTGTCCTCGCAGCAAATCTGAACAAGAGCAAAACAGTCGATTGTCAAAGATTTTATCAATCATGTAAATCTCTTCTCCGGGACCTCGAGACTGAGAGTTCGCCGCCTAGCGTTATTCTTTTGGATATCAAAATGCCCGCGATGAACGGTCTCGATGGAATCATCCCTATCAAGAGGCTCTCCCCGGGCTCTAATATTATTATGCTTACCTCTTATGACCTTGATGAGCATATCCGGTCTGCAATGAAACGTGGAGCTTCGGGATATCTGCTGAAATCCTCCTCCGCTGATGAAATTGTACGGGCAGTTGAAAGTGTGCAAGCGGGGGGCCTGCCACTCGACTTATCGATTGCCAAGAAAATGATGGCGGCGTATGTCGGATGGGAAGATGCGGAGAATGCGTATGACCTTTCACCGAGGGAGAAAGATGTTCTGAAATTAGTGACGCAAGGAATGAATAATGTGGAAATAGCCAAAAAGCTCTTTATAAGCCGTTTTACCGTCGAGACCCATTTAAGGAATATCTTCCATAAGCTTGATATCCACAGCAGACAAAAATTGGTCGTAAAAGCGATAAAAAACCGAATAGTGTAGCTTTTCTGCCATAAATCAGGCCTTTTATAAATACCTGATTCTTGGTATTGCCCATCCGCATCCATCCTTCTATCTTATTCCCGTTAACTCACATAATAAAGCCCTGATGCCCTTCACGGGGGGAGAAGGGCCTGCGCGGCTAATATTCTTTGGGAAGACCGCTTACATCGTTATTTCATTTCAATCGAATAATACATATTCGTTCCTCGCTAGTAACTTGCGTTGTGTGACATATACAGTGGAGCAGTATATTAACAGCATGACTAAATCATGATTGAACTCGAAACCAGTATGGAAACTTTAGGCTTCACCACTCGAACCGAACAGTACGGCAAAACAGCCCTCGCCCGGATCAACACCCACGGGCCTGGAGAAAAAACTCTTCACCTTGAAAAGGGAACAAGAGTTTTGCTCTTATCTCTCGTCTACATTTTGAACGGGAACCATGATCCTAAAAAAGTTCAAAGGTTGAACCTTGTCATATTGGCAATCTTTTTCGCGATCGGTTTTTTTGTCGACCCGGCCCTGCTCCCTCTAGGGGTTGCCTTTTTGGCCATTGCGCTCGTCAATGGGGTCAATGTTCTGGTAGTGAAAAAATTAAGTGCCGGTGCACGGGATCCCGTCGAGCGGGAGATAGCAGTTCATATCCATCAATCGCTGCAGAAAAGCGGCAGCTTCTAGGATAACCATCTCTTTCACTATGTGTGTACGCCGGAGTACTGCGAACAGGTTCCCGGTTCGTCATCCTGAGGATATTCACGATCTTGTAAGGTGCAGCCCGCGACTGTAGGGCCAAGAACTGTGCCTGCCAGATGGAATCGGATTCATTCAATCGTCGCTCGTTGCCTTTTTTCACCATTAGCGCCTTCAATCATTCTTGACTAGCGAAGCATTCGTTTTGTAAAAAATTAAGAAAAACTGATTCGAAGATGACGCCATCATGGACTACGTAAGTTTTCGTACGAATTAATACCGATAAAAGAATCGATAGAATATTTTTCATTAAAGAGCCTTTGGGAAATTATTTTGTGGATTTTTATCGAGCCGTAGTGTAGATTCGTTTTGCATTGCCCCCTCTTGTAGGAATGATTTGTATTCAAAGCGCAGCACTGATAGTCGTACATCTGTCAGCTCATAGACCTTTTTGGATGTTCAGTACTCCGGCAACTCATAAAGTCTGATCTGATAATGACAGAGGTTCAACGGTTCTTTATCCAGTACCTTCGCAAAATTTAACTTATTCAAAATTTGTAATGTGATAAAGGATAAGGTCGCCGTTGCGCAAGACAACAGCGAGTACGTCAAAGGAACGAGAAAAGGCTGCACAACTTCATGTATACAGACTCGTTAATCAGATGTGAACCTTTTTCATGTTCTCGCCGTTATAGATTTACGGTGTAGAAGAATCCAACAGGGATTGACACGATTACCGTTGAATTCAATTTCGTCAAAGGATGTGGAGGAAGGAATGGCCACAAAGCTTTTTGACAATACCATCGCTTGGTTACACCAAACCCCACTGATTGTCGCTGCGTCGAATTTTGTCCTTCCCGCTCAACTCTCCGGAGCTGACATTCTCATCCCACAAAGTGTTTATTCACGTCGCCTCACTCTGATCAATGAGCTTCATCAGCTTCTATACTTAAGGGGACGAACTTTGATGTGACGTTTATGAAGAGCTTACGGAAGCTTGAAGAGGAGATTAATGAGAAGTAAGCTGGCATCAATTAAGCAGAAATTGAGAAAAGCCATTATTGGCACGAGCATCGCAGTGCTTGTGCTGACGTGCGCGGTATTTCTCACGACAGAATATGTCGTCAGCGGCAAAAGTCTGACAAGAATGATGATTACCCGAGCCGCTATGATTGCTGCTAACTCGACAGCTGCGTTGGCGTTCCAAAATAAGGCGGATGCAACGGAAGTCCTCTCCTCCCTCCGCAAAGATGCTAATACTGTAGCTGCGTGCCTGTACGATACGAATGGGCATGTTTTTGCGAAGTATCCTGCCAACGCATCCGATGAAATGTTTCCAGCGTCGCCGCAAAAGGAGGGTCACTGGTTTGAGAGGGACCATTTTGTCATCTTCGAGCCGATCGTTCAAGATAACCGCATGCTTGGTACTGTTTACATGAAGACGGACCTCGGAGAGTTGAACGAAAAATTTCAGATTTATGCTATCGTGCTCATTGTCATCGTGGTCGGCTCGCTTTTCGCTTCATATGGCCTCTCCAATCGTTTCCAGAAGGGCATTTCGGCGCCGATTCGCGACTTAGCTGACACCGCCCGAAGGATCTCCGAACGTAAAGATTATACTTTGCGGGCTCAAAAATTGAGCAACGACGAAGTCGGGCTGCTGGCAGATTCCTTTAACGAGATGCTTGACCAGATTGAACAACGCGATGCCAGCCTTCGAAGTACCAATGTGATATTGCAAAAAGCCGAAAAGCGATATCGTTCTACGCTGGACCATATGCTGGAGGGTTGCCAGATTATCGGCTTCGACTGGCGGTATATTTATATTAACGAAGCTGCCGAGAACCAAAACCGCCGCCTTAAAGAGGAATTGTTAGGCAACAAATATGTGGATATGTGGCCCGGCATAGAGACGACCAAAGTTTTTGCTATCATTAAGCAATGCTTGGAAGAACGGATTCCGCTTCACATGGAACACGAATTTACTTTCCCTGATGGGGCTACAAGTTGGTTCGATCTTAGAATTCAACCTGTACCCGAAGGGGTTTTTATTCTTTCTATGGACATCACCAAGCGTAAGCAGGCGGAAGAAAAGGCGAAACGCCTCGCCGCAATCGTTCAATCATCTGAAGATATCATCATCGGAAAGAGCCTGGAAGGAATCATCACCAGTTGGAATAAGGGTGCTGAAAAGATCTATGGATATGACGAAAAAGAAGTGATTGGCAAATCCATCTCGCTTCTGATTCCGCCCGGAAAAGAAGACGAGGTGCCGGCGATTCTTGCCAGGCTCAGATCGGGCGAACATATCGAACGTTATGAAACAACGCGGCGCACAAAAGACGGGCGAGAAATTCAAATTTCGCTCACAATCTCTCCCATCAGGGACCCCAAAGGCAACATTATTGCCGCATCGACTATTGGACGCGATATCACCGATCGCAAGCGGGTGGAAGACGAAATCCGTGAGCTGAATGAAAAGTTGGAGCAGCGCGTCGTCGAACGCACCGCTCAACTCGAAGCAGCGAATAAAGAGCTCGAGGCATTCAGCTATTCAGTTTCGCACGACCTGAGGGCGCCGTTGCGGCACGTTGACGGTTTCGCAGATCTTTTGCTGAAACATACGGCCGGGAAACTCGACGAGAAGGGGCGACGATACCTCACAACGATTTCGGATTCCGCCAAGCAAATGGGAGTGCTCATAGACGAGCTTCTGGTTTTCTCACGCATGGGGCGCTCCGAGCTGCGTGCGGCTAAAGTAAACCTTGACCGGCTTGTCAGGGAAACCGTTAACGATTTGACCCAAGAAACACAGGGTAGGGAAGTGAATTGGAAAATCGGCGTTTTGCCAGAGGTTGAGGCGGATGAATCCATGATGCGCCTTGTTTTTCAAAACCTTCTTGGTAACGCGGTCAAATATACCCGCCGTTGTGAAAAAGCGGAAATAGAAATTGGATGCACGACAAAGCTTAATGAGCATGAGTTTTTTGTCCGCGACGATGGCTCGGGCTTCGATATGCAGTACGTCGGTAAACTTTTCGGCGTTTTCCAGCGGCTCCATCGGTCGGATGAGTTTGAAGGAACGGGCATCGGCCTGGCGAACGTGCGGCGAATCATTCAAAGGCACGGCGGGAGAACATGGGCTGAAGGTAAAGTGAACGAGGGAGCGACATTTTATTTCTCGTTGCCGGATCATCAAAATAACAAATCCACGGAACAATGAAATGCGGCAAACGATTAGCACAGGAAATACGACCACACAATTCGGAAAGGTAAAAACATGAATGGACTGAAACGCATTTTACTCATGGAAGACAACCCGAAGGATGTTGAACTTACCCTTGCGGCACTCGATGAACACAATCTTGCCAACGAGGTAGTCGTTGCACGCGATGGAGCCGAGGGGTTGGATTATCTTTACATGCGTGGACAATTTCAGATGCGTCCCAGCGGAAATCCTGCGGTGATTCTCCTCGACCTCAAAATGCCGAAGGTCGACGGCCTGGAAGTTCTTCGCCAGGTGAAATCCGATCCGGGCTTGAAAGCGATTCCGGTTGTGATGCTCACTTCCTCGCGGGAAGAAAAGGACCTGGTGGCGAGCTATAACCTTGGCGTAAACGCGTATGTGGTCAAACCGGTAAATTTTCAGGAATTTCTGAACGCTGTCAAAGAACTCGGCGTCTTTTGGGCCATCATTAACGAGCCGCCGCAAGACAGCGTTAAGAAAGTGAAGTGAGGGAAAAAAGGAGCGTCTCATGGAAAAACAACTACACATTCTTCATCTGGAAGATAATGCGAATGACGCCGAATTCTTGCAAGCAAAATTAGAAGAGGCGGATATTCCATGTCAGATCAGGGTCGTTCAAACCCGCGATGAGTTTGTGAACGCACTTGACACGAAGGAATATGATTTGATCGTTTCCGATTTTTCATTGCCGTCGTTCGACGGGAGGTCCGCCCTCGACATCGCTCTTTCTAAATGTCCTGATACCCCTTTTATTTTTGTCTCAGGGACAATAGGAGAAGATGCGGCGATCGAAAGCCTGGTCCGGGGCGCGACGGATTATGTTTTGAAGGGAAGGAATGCCCGCCTGATCCCGGCCGTGCGGAGAGCGTTGCAGGAAGCAAAAGCCCACAAAGAGCGCATGCAGGCAGATGAAGCGCTCAAACAGGAGCGCATTTTACTCCGAACAGTAATCGATAATCTCCCCGATGGAATCTATACGAAAGACCTCCTCTGTCGGAAAACTCTTGCCAACCCGGTTGACGTGAGCAATATGGGGTTGCGATCGGAAGCCGACGCGTTGGGTAAGGACGATTTTGCAATTTTCCAGAAAGAAGTGGCGGAAGGATTTCACGCCGACGACCTGACGGTGCTTCAAACAGGCAAGCCTGTTACCAACAGGGAAGAGTATATGATTGATGCGAAAGGTCGGAAGCGTTGGCTGCTCACGTCCAAAATTCCATTAAAAGACCAAAAGGGACAAATTACAGGATTAGTGGGAATTGGCCACGACATCACTGAAGATAGACGGGCGGAGGAGGCTTTACGAGAATCAAAAGAAAAATATCAAAACTTGTTCGAGAGTAATCTTGCTGCAACATTTGTGTCGACGCCGGATGGAAAGGTTCTTGAATGCAATCCGGCGTACGTCCGCATGTTCGGATTTTCCTCCGTTGATGAGGCCAAAGGTACGGATATTAACCTTCTGTACAGCGACCCGCAAAAAAGGGATCGGATGATCGACACACTCCGGACACAGAAACAGATTGAACATCTTGATATTCAAATGATGACCAAGAACAAAAGCCCGTTACGGGTCATCGCGAACATTGTCGGAAAATTCGACGAGCATAATGTGCTCACGCAAATGAATTGCTATTTGCTTGACGATACAAAACAACAACTGCTTGAACAGCAGTTGATTCAGGCTCAAAAATTGGAGAGCCTGGGGACGCTCGCCGGCGGCATCGCTCATGATTTCAATAATATCCTCGGAATAATTGTCGGCCATGCGACTCTTGTCAAGCGATCAGGACTTGATGCTGAAAAACAATCTCAGAGCATCGATGCAATAACGACAGCCGCGCAACGTGGTGCCGCCTTGGTTCGTCAGCTCCTTACCTTTGCCCGCAAAAGCGATGTTATCATGCATCGCATTCAATTGAATGATTCGGTCAAGGAAGTAGCATCGCTCATCCGCGAAACATTCCCGAAAATCATCGACGTAGCGATTGAACTTCAGGAAAACATTCCGTTGATTCTTGCGGACTCGACACAGATACATCAGGTTCTTCTTAATCTTTGTGTCAATGCCCGCGACGCGATGCCGGAAGGGGGCAAACTCACTATATCGACTCGAATCGTCGAGGGGAACGATCTCCAGTCGAAGTTTCCGAAGGCAGTGTCTTCTGATTACGTTCTCGTGGAAGTTGCTGATACAGGCAGTGGTATGACTGAAGAAACTCGCCTGAGGATATTCGAGCCCTTTTTTACAACAAAAGGGGAGGGCAAAGGCACAGGGCTGGGTCTTGCAGTCGCGTTCGGAATAATTTCACTGCACCACGGGTTCATCGACGTCTCGAGTTCGCTGGGACATGGGACCACGTTTTCGTTCTACTTCCCGGTGAATGCCGAAGAAATCGAACCATTTCAAATCAAAGGGGAGATGCTCGGCGAGACGCCAGGAGGGACGGAAACGATTCTTCTCGTTGAAGACGAGGAAATGTTGCGAGAATTGGCAAAGATGACCCTCAAAGGGAAAGGATATAGGGTCATCACAGCTGCAAATGGAGAGGAGGCAATAGAAATTTACAAAGTCCGTAACAAAGAAATTGCTCTTGTTCTTTCCGATATGGGTCTGCCGAAGCTGGACGGCTACAGCGCTTTCAAGGAATTGAAAATAATTAACCCGGCGATAAAATTCATTATCGCCAGCGGATACATCGACCCGGGGCAAAAATCCGATATCCTAAGATCGGGCGTTAGAGAATTCATCCAAAAACCTTACGTGCCGAACGACATGTTGGGCAAAATCCGGAACGTTCTCGATTTAACGTAAGGATTGTTCATACGGCGCGCTGGAAATAAAAGATGAAGGGGAGGTTTTATTTTCTCTGGTCGTTCTATTCCGCGCAAGGGGGATAGAATTTTTGTTGCTGGCTCAATTTGAGGAAAAATATGTCATGCCCACGCGCCTTCGGAACGCGGGAATGACAAATTGAGCCAGCACTCATACTTGAGATACCACCTCGTTACTAAGATATAATCCATTCTGTAATAGTTTTCATTTTACCCGTGACACCCACGAAAACGCTGCAGGGTTTTTCATAATCATCTTGATTCGCTTTTCTAAATCAAGTATATTGATTCGGTTCTTCTTTTGACACCTCTATACGTATGCGGCCTCCTGGATGGAATCGCTCTTTATATTATGGTACAGGCATGAATCAGAAGTATCCCGTTCGTAATGGAGGAGTAATGGCCGCGTCCATGGCTACTACGAGCCCGCCTGTTCGATTCTTCATCCCCTATTACCTTTACCACAGCCGGTAGCAAATGCTCAACTATATTTGGATGTCGCTTATTGTCATCGGCCTTCTTGTCGGTGCGGGGAAAGATATCAATGATGAAGCGATTAATACGTACCGCAACGGCATTCCGTTCTACGCGACGCTGCATGTGGAAAAAACACCAACAGCGCTGCGGCAAACGTGGGATGGGGAACTGGTGATTCCCCCCGAGACCTTCAACCAATTCTACGGAATAACCTCCGCGGCGTCGGAGATCGATCAACCTGTAGAGATGACGACGGCTTCTACGGGAAAAACTTCCATTGCGATACTTGTTGACGATTCGTCCCCCTTGTTTTGGAAGGAGATGGCGAAAAATTCGGGCAGCAAAGATAAATTGCTCGGAACGGTGAATTCGATAAAATTTTCCGACGACAAAACCTCGGCGCAAATTTCCTTCCTTCTCGAAAAAGTCGACTATGTGAAGATTCGCGCCATCACAAAAGCTGCGCTTGATTATGCCGATACCGCCGTAACAATTTCGCTCGGGCTTATCGGTGTGATGGCACTCTGGCTCGGCATCGTCAAAATTGCCGAAGAGGCCGGCCTGCTCAAAGTATTGACGAGACTATTAACCCCGGTGACCTCAAGGCTTTTTCCCGATGTGCCCCAGGACAGCCCTGCCATTGCTGCAATGATTATGAATATCGCAGCGAATATGCTGGGTCTTAATAACGCTGCAACCCCCCTCGGCTTGAAAGCGATGGAAGAATTGAACAAACTGAACCCTAAATTAGGGACTGCAACAAACGCAATGTGCACGTTTCTTGTCATCAATACTGCCGGTTTGACATTAGTTCCAGCAACGGCCATTGCGATAAGGGCGGCTCAAGGGTCCGCAGAACCGGGCATCATTATAGGAACCTCAATTTTCGGCGCAGGATGTGCAACGATTGCAGGTTTAGTTTCCGTCAAAATACTTGAGCGGCTTCCCCATTATAAAAGAGATTTGCTTGTTGACGATCATCCTCCCGAATCGACTCATGGTTGAACTATTCCGAAATATTATCAATATTATTTCAGTTGCGGCAATACCGTTGATGTTCTTTGTCTTCCTGGGATGGGGAATTGTGAAGAAGGTGAAAGTCTATGAGGTGTTTGTGGAGGGGGCGAAAGACGGATTTTATGTAGCAATAAAAATTATTCCTTACCTCGTAGCCATGCTCGTTGCCATTGGTATTTTTCGGGCAAGCGGTGCGATGGATGTCGTCATCGCCCTTCTTTCGCCGGTGTCAAATCTTATTGGAATGCCCCCGGAGACGGTCCCCCTTGCAATTCTCCGGCCGCTGTCCGGGAGCGGCTCGATGGGCCTGATGACAGAATTGATGAAGGTACACGGTCCGGATTCGTTTATCGGAGTTCTTGCTTCGACAATGTACGGCAGTTCTGAGACAACGTTTTACGTTCTTGCTGTTTATTTTGGTGCGGTCGGAATCAAAAATACGCGTCACGCTCTTCCGGCGGGGATAATCGCCGACATCTTCGGAATGTTGGGCGCTCTTTGTATATGTCGAATATTTTTTGGTGTATAAAATGGAAAAAATAACGAAAACCCTTTTCCTTACAGTCATTGCCTTCGCATTTTTTTCCTCAACCGCTTTTGCGCAAAAATCTCTCGCGACAATGACAAGCAAACCGGACCCAAGTTCTATTACTGGCGGCCTTGGACTTACCTGGATAAACGGACAGGAATACTATCTCATCAGTATTGCCCCGGACCTGGCGTTCGGAAACTTTGGCTTCGGGCTGGACTTAAATCTACTCATTAGCGGCACAGACCACAAGATCCGGAAAACAGGTTTCGATTCAACAACATACGATTACATCCGCATGATACGTTACGTGCGCTGGGGCCTTAAGGGGGACAACGTGTACGCCCGTCTTGGAGTGCTCGACTATTCACAACTCGGGCATGGCTTTATCATGTATCTATACAATAACAGCCCAAGCTACGACGACAGGCGGCTCGGCACTGAATTTGATTTGAATTTTGGCAAGTATGGCCTGGAAACCGTTTACGGAGATTTTGCAAGGCTGGGTGTCATGGGCTTGAGGGCGCATGTGAACCCTCTTCAATTCACGACTCTCGGAAAGATTCCGGTCCTTGGGGGAATGGAGATCGGAGCGACATGGGCTGGAGACATGCGACTCGACTCGAAAGATACCGGCTACACGCTTGTCAACGGAGTTCCTACGCCGTCAGATGACGGAGCGATGAATATTGTCGGCGCAGATATCGGATTTCCTCTCGTGCGCATCCCGACGGTGAAGTCTACTTTGTATGCGGATTATGCGAAAATACTTTCGTTTGGGAGCGGCGAAGCGGTAGGGTTGGAAACTGATTTTTCGGGACTCGGGCTTCTCAGCATTCTAACAAAATTTGAGCGCCGCTTTACAGGAGAAAAATTTATTGCAAACTACTTCGACTCATTTTATGAATTGGACCGGTACGAGCTTTCCGGAGCGGCATTAACCAGCAAGGCGCAAATGCTGGATAACGTCACTTCCGCCCAACCCGGATTTTTTGGCGATCTGACGATTGCGGTGCTCAACAAGCTGCAAATCCGCGGGATGTACTCGAAACTTGATAAGATTGACACGAGCGGCACGTTGCACATCGGCACTTCGACCGGTTCGCTTCTTCCCATGTTTGTCGTCGATGCCGGCTACGACAAGAAATACATCAAGAACAATAAGGACATTTTCACGCTTGACGATCGCTCGCTGCTGCATGCTTCAATCGGATACAAACCCTATCCGTTCGTGCTCGTTTCGATGCTGTATTTGTGGACATTTGTGCCGGTGGCTGAACCTAACGGCAACACGCACTATGTAACCCAAAAGCGCATCGAACCGGAAGTGTCGATGTCATTTCCTCTCTGAAGTTTAGGCGCCCGCTTTTAGCACACGGGAATGAAATGAATGTAAAATTCAGCTTTCTTCTTATCTGGTTTGCCGCAGGCTCATTATTTTCTGCTGAGCCTGTCGCTCTCCCATCGACAGTCACCTCAGTTACGGTGTACAGCGATCGCGCGGCAGTGACGCGCATGGGGCAGGTTTCGCTTCAAACCGGAAATTATCTCCTCTCATTTGACAACCTCCCTGCAAACATCCTTGACCAGTCGATCCGCGTCTCGGGCGAAGCCGCGGGAGCGAAAATTGTGGACGTTCATGTTGGGACGACCTTCCTCGACACGATTCCCGAAGAACGAATACGCACTCTGCAATCGAAGGTCCAGGAGCTGCAAGCAGGCGTGAACGAACTCAATGACCGTCTCAGCATTTTGAATACCGAGCGAGATTTCATACAGCAGATCAAGGCACAAACCGCCGACAACATCAATAAGGATCTCAAAGTGCAGCGGCCGACGATTGAGGACTGGCAAAAGGTGCTCGCTTTTTTCGATTCAAACCTGAACAAGAATTTTGCCGAGCAGCGTAAAATTGTCAGCGACTGTACCGATATTCAAAATAAAATCGATGCCCTTGAAAAGCAGATCCACCAGATATCCCTGCACACCCGAAGGTCCGTGAAAAATATTGTCGTTGGAGTTCTAGTGGAGAAGGCAGGCGAGGTTAGGCTTTTTCCGACATATGTGGTGAGAGGTGCTCTTTGGTACCCGCAATACGATGTGCGGATCTCAACGGGCTCGCAGGATGTCGAACTGGATTATTATGGATTCGTTCAACAAAGCACTGGTGAAGATTGGACGAACGTTGATATTTCCCTGTCGACTGCTCGCCCCGATGTGGGGGGAGTGAAACCGGAATTATTCCCTTGGTATCTCAAAATCGCAGAACCTGTGGGCGTGATGGAAAAGAGCCGTTCAATCGCTCCGGCCCGGGCGGCCAATAATGAAGTGGTGGTGTCCGCTCAAGCTGCCGCATCTGGAGCCATGCAGCCAATGGAGGTACCGGTTGCGGAAGTAGAGATACAAACGACCTCTGCACTGTTCCACATTCCCTCGCAATCGACAATCCCGTCGGACAACGTAACGCACAAGGTTATGATCGCGATAGACAAATTGCACGCCGACTTTTCCTATTCCTCTACCCCGAAACTATCGCCGTTCGTCTATCTCAAAGCGACCGTCAAAAATAACACCCCTGAGCCGTTGCTTGGAGGGAAAGCGAATATTTTTTCCAACGATGATTTCGTCGCAACGTCATCGCTGAAGACAGTCTCACCGAACGAGACGTTCGATGCATATCTCGGTGCCGACCCGGCCATCAAAATCGAGCGGAAGCTGATTAACAAATTTACCGACTACACCGGGACATTTACGAAAAATGTAAGGGTAACCTACGAATTTAGTTATTCACTTGAGAATACCAAGAAAACGGAACAAACGGTATCGGTGCAAGACCAATTGCCGGTATCGCAGAACGAAAAAATTGCTGTCGAACAAGTTGAACCGGCCGAAAAGGACATTCGCCAGGACAGTCAGGGATTCTTGAATTGGAATATGACATTGACTCCCGGCGAGAAGAAAAACTGGAGGCTGAAATTCAACATTGAATACCCACAGGGAACCGCTGTATTAGGACTCGAATAGGACTGAATGAATATTTTCAATCAACTCATTGTTTCTCTCCTCCCATTAACTCCAAAATCAATTGTTGCCCGATTTGCCAAACCGTACATCGCGGGAGAGGAGCTTGCGGACGCTATTCGTACGGTAACGGCATTGAACGCCGGCAACGCTATGGCAACAGTCGATGTGCTCGGTGAGGATATCACCACCCGCGAGGAAGCGGTTGCTGCGCGCGAAGAATGCAAACGGGTGCTTGCCGCTATCGCTAGCAACAAACTCGATGCCAACGTATCGATTAAGCTGACGCAACTTGGCCTCAAAATCGATACCGGGTTTTGCCGTTCGAACGTCGAAGAAATTCTTGATGCGGCAAAGGCACAAAATAATTTTGTCCGCATCGACATGGAAGACCACACTTGTACCGATGATACGCTTAAGATATTTCGTGCCGTCAAGCAAAAATATTCGAGCGTGGGCATCGTTATTCAGGCGTGCCTCAAGAGGAGCGAGAACGACATCCGTCAGCTTGCCGCAGAGCAGGCGAAAGTTCGGCTTTGCAAAGGGATCTACAACGAGCCCGCCGAGATTTCATTCAAAGGCAAAGGGGAGATTCAACAAAATTATCTCCGATTGCTTAGGATGTTACTCGAAGCCCGATGCTACGTCGGGATCGCGACACACGATGACCTGCTGCTCAACGGAGCAAAAGCGATGATCGGGGAAATGAAACTCTCGCCGCATGAGTACGAATTTCAAATGCTGCTCGGCGTCCGTAACGAGAAACGCGGCGAGTTAATCCGTCAAGGACACCGGCTTCGAGTCTATACGCCCTACGGAAAACGGTGGTACGCATACTCTGTGCGCCGTTTGAAAGAAAACCCGCAAATGGCTGGGTACATCCTAAAAAGTATTTTTTGGGGTGATTAGTAAATGCCGGCCGAAACACAGTCCCGCACAATCGTCTCGTAATTCACTATTTATAGAAGGAGAGTATCATGGCTGAAACAACATCCACAGGAAGCAGCGGGTCGGCATTCAGGCCGTACGTTCCGGCGGAAACATCAATGACGGAATTTTCAATCCGAGCACTCCTGATCGGGCTTGTCATGTGTGTCGTTCTTGGCGCTGCAAATGCGTACCTCGGATTGAAAGCGGGCATGACAATAGCTGCAACGTACCCTGCTGCAGTGATTGGAATGGCGCTGCTGCGCCTTATGAAAGGCTCAATCCTCGAAGAGAATTTTGCCCGTACCGTCGGTTCCATCGGCGAGTCAGTTGCCGCCGGGGCGATATTCACCATCCCTGCATTTTTCATCGCCGGAATATGGCCCGACTTTGCGACAACCGGCCATTATCTCATCTCCACCGTTATCATGTTCGTGGGCGGTGTCTTGGGAATTATGTTTGTAGCGCTGCTTCGACGTGTGATGGTTGAAGATGTCGAACTGCCGTTTCCCGAATCCGTCGCAGCATCGGAAATCCATAAAGCGGGGCGGGGCGGGGGGACCGGAGCAAAATTTCTTTTCAGCGCGATGGGTATAGGCGCGTTGATTCAATCGGCGGTTCAATTTAATATTTTCTCGGCGGCATGGGAAAAGTTTGTTGCATTCTCTAAGGCGACAATCGGGTTACATGAAAGCGGGAACGCAAGCGCACAAAGCGGCCTTTTCCTCAGTTCGCCGGCCGTAAGCCCCGCATATATCGGCGTCGGCTATATCATCGGCCCCAAACTTTCTTCGTTGAATTTCAGCGGCGGCTTGCTTGCGTGGGGGCTCTTTGTTCCGATTCTGACCTATTTCATCGGCCCGACCCTCATGCCCGCCGGCAGTTCACCTGCGAACGAATCGTGGATCGCACTGGGAGACAACGTATGGCGGTTCATCGTCCGTCCGATTGCCATCGGCGGCATGCTTGTGAGTGCGGCGTACACGCTGTTCCGGATGAGAAAGAGTTTGATCACGGGGATCGGACGTTCAGTCGGAGATGTAAAGAAAGCCGCTTCCGGTGAACATGTTCAAATGCGTACCGAGCAGGACCTGAACTTCAAATGGGTTATGTTCGGAATACTCGCGGCTGCGGTAGCGACCTTTTTTATATATGATTATTTTGCGCAGGACATTGTCGCAGCGCTTGTTGCAACGATTGTAATGGTTATCGCCGGGTTCTTTTTTGCGGCTGTATCCGGGTACCTTGTCGGAATTATCGGCTCGAGCAATAATCCTATCAGCGGCTTGACCCTATCAACATTGCTTGTCGCGGCGTTGCTTATGGTCGCCCTTGGAATGAAAGGATCATCCGGCGTCGCCGCTGTCCTCGGGGTTGCCGCCGTTGTGTGTGTATCAGCCGCTGTTGCCGGCGAGATGCTGCAAGACCTAAAAGTCGGACACATTCTCGGCGGAACACCGTGGAAGATGCAGGTTGGAGATTTGGCAGGAGTTGCACTCGCTTCGCTCGTCATGTTCGTACCGCTCGTTGTTCTCCATCAGGGCGACATCAACACTGGCGGCACTGGGTTCGGAGGCAAAGCACTACCTGCCCCTCAGGCGAGTCTCATGGCCCTGTTAGCACAGGGCATTGTCGGCGGCCAAATGGCGTGGCCCCTCATCATCGTCGGGATGTTGATGGGACTTGGATTTATTTTGATGCAGGTAAAAAGCCCGATGCTCGTAAGCGTTGGAATGTACCTGCCTCTCGAGACGACCTTTGCGATTTTTGTCGGCGGGGTCATTAAAGGAATTGTCGACCGGATGAACGAGAGAAAGAAACACAACGACGCGCAAAAAGCCCGTGTTGAAAACACCGGCGTGCTGATCGCCGCCGGATTAATAGCAGGTGAGGCCCTCATCGGCCTCCTCTTTGCCGGTCTTGCGTTCTTTGAGATAAAATACGCGGATGTTTTGCCATCGATGTTCTCGTTCCTTCCATTTCCGTTTAGTGTCAGCCTTCTTATCTTTCTGGCTATCGGTTGGCTTCTTGTCCAGATCCCGCTCCAGAATGCAGGAAAGCCCGAGGATCCGGCTCCGCCCACGGCAGTGTTTTGAGAAATTGTGTTGTCGCTCTTCAACCCAACCTGCGGGGACTTCATTCCATCGCAGGATGATTATTCTTGGAGAAACGTTTGAATTCCAGAACTGCACAAGCGCTGAATCTTCTCGATCTTAAGCCGGCTCGTAATGCGCGGTCGGAAACAAACGAGAACGGATTGATTACTCTTCTCGTACCAAAATTTCAAAATCAATGGATCGTTCGCTGGCTTAATCCGCTCCTCGCAAAGCCCTTCTTCCGTTTGAACCTCGACAAGTACGGAAGCTACATATGGAACGCTTGTGACGGAAATACAACAGTGCGCGACATCGGCGAAAAGATGGGAGCGTATTTTGGAGAAGAGACGGACTCGCTGTATGAGAGAATAGGTTTGTTCATCCGAAGGTTAGACGAATCGCAATCCTTGATCATAGCAGGAAAACCGAACGATGAAAAAGTTTCAGAAATAAACGAAAAGTGAATTGTGAAACGAAGGAATAAGAGGCGAGCAGGATCGGCTGAAATTATTTAACGCATCGGGAACTAGTTGGAAGGCATGGAAGTAAGAAAATAACGCCTTCTCTACTGCCTCGCATTGAACGTACGATCATATAAACTGTAACAAATGATGAAAGGGCAAAAAAATGTCTAACGCAATTGAAGGATTGAAGCCCGAGCTGGTATGGAAATATTTTGCGGAAATCAGCAAGATACCGCGCGGCTCAAAGAATGAAAAACAGATTTCGGCGTTTATAGTCCAAACGGCTAAAAGCCATGGACTTGAGGTCAAACAAGATAAATTCCTGAACGTCGTCGTCAAGAAGCCCGCTTCTCCGGGGCGCGAAAACGTGGCGAGTCTTTGCCTCCAGGGTCATCTCGATATGGTGTGCGAGAAGAATAAGGAGACCGTCCATGATTTCGAAAAGGACGCGATTGAACTGGTCCGAAAAGAAAATTTTCTGATGGCAAACGGAACTACGCTCGGCGCCGACAACGGCATCGCCGTTGCCACGAACCTCGCCATCATGGAGGACAAATCGCTTGTTCACGGACCGCTTGAGTTTCTCTTTACCGTTGACGAAGAAACCGGATTGACCGGTGCGAATAATTTGAAACCGGGACAGCTCGAAAGCAAAACTTTAATGAATCTCGATTCCGAGGAGGAAGGTGCGCTGTATGTGGGTTGCTCGGGAGGGCGGAACACCGTCGGCACATGGAGTGTCAATTTTAAAAGCGCATCCGGAGATTCCACGGCCTGGGCGTTGCACGTAAAGGGATTGCGCGGCGGCCACTCGGGGCTCGAAATCGACAAAGGCCGAGGCAACTCGATCAAGATACTCAACCGCGTTCTTGTCGCACTCGAAAAATTCGATACACGGTTGTCAACGATCGAGGGGGGAAATAAGAGCAACGCGATACCACGCGAGGCTGAAGCCCTGATATACATTCCGTCAAAGAATGCCAAGAAGGCAAAAGCAATAGTTGAGCAATGGAATTCCATCATAAAAGCCGAGCTTGCGACGGTAGAACCCGACCTTGCGGTGACCATGGAGGAGGTTCAGGCGAAGAAAAAAGGAAAGGTTATCAAAAAGGCGCAGTGGAAGATGTTGACCCAGACCATTGCCGCTCTGCCGCACGGCGTTATCAAAATGAGCGCGGACATTCCGGGTCTGGTCGAGACCTCGACCAATGTAGCGATCATTCGTACGGAAAAAAATAAGATCGTCCTCACAACGAGCCAGCGAAGTTCCGTCGCTTCGGAGATCGACGAGGTTCTTCAAAACGTTTCGGCGGTCTTCGAACTCGGAGGCGCAAAAGTTGTGCGCGCCGAGGGCTACCCCGGCTGGAAACCCAACCTCGACTCCCACATTTTAAAAGTTGCTAAGTCTACCTATCACTCTCTTTATGGAAAAGAGCCGGAGGTCAAAGCCATTCACGCGGGACTTGAATGCGGCATTATCGGCGAAAAATTTCCGGACATGGATATGGTTTCATTCGGACCAACACTCGAAGGAGTTCACTCTCCCGACGAGAAGATTCATATCGATACCGTGGAAAAATTTTGGAATTTCCTTCTTGGAATTCTGAAGAATGTGAATTAGTAACTTTGTAAAGAATTCACGAAGAAACGAAGAAGCACGAAAGTCAGCTCCAGCCTATAACAGATTTTTTTTCTTCGTGTTCTTCGTGAATTTCGTGGATAATTACTCAAACAATAACGGTGAACATTGTTATGAACGAAAGCATCGGTGACAATCAAACCTTCTGGCACCCGTCGCGCAAGCCGTATCGCTACGGCGTTCTCCTCACCGTAAGCTTGTTGACGTTCGGAAGTTATTTTGCTTACGACAGCGTCGGCGCCATTGCACCGACGCTTATCGAAGCCCTCGGCGTAGGCCGCGAAGCAATCGGACAGATGTATACGTTGTACAGCGTTGCTGCAATTCTTTCCGTATTTATCGGGGGATTGCTCATCGACAAAATCGGCACGAGGAAGGCAAGTTTGCTCTTCTCTCTTCTGGTAACGATTGGGGCGGCAATCGTTGCCTTGGCGCCGAATATTTGGATTCTCAACGCCGGACGGTTTGTTTTTGGCTGGGGTTCCGAATCGTTGGTTGTCGCTCAAAGCGCAATTTTTGCGCGATGGTTTAAGGGGAAAGAACTCGCGTTTTCGTTTGGAGTCGGGTTAACGGTAAGCCGGCTGGGGACGCTTTTTAGTTTTAATACTGAAGCGCTCATCGCTCAGTACTTTGGCAACTATAAAATTGCTCTCTGGGCCGCCGTTGTCTTTTGCGTCATATCGGTCGTGGCGAATTTAGTTTTTATATTGCTGGATAAGAAGGGGGAAAAAATTCTGGGATTAAAAGGGGAAGGTGCTGGGGATAAAATCGTCCTTGCCGATGTCAAGCGTTTCAATCCTTCATATTGGTATGTCACGCTTCTCTGTGTGACTTTTTATTCTGCAATTTTTCCTTTCACCGCGCTTTCGACGGATTTCTTCAACTCAAAATGGGGAATTCCGATGACAGCCGGATCTGAAGGAGGATTCTTCTATCAGGTGTTCTACAACGTCATTCACATGTTCAGTACCGCGGGAGGCACAACGACGATCATTATTTTTGCATCGATGGTCTTTGCGCCGTTCTTCGGTCAGTGGGTCGATCGATTCGGACGTCGCGCAACGGTGATGGTCATCGGTTCGATTTTGATGATTCCAGCTTTCTTATCGATGGCATTTACAATGATTCCGCCGGCCTTTCCGATGGTCGTACTTGGAGCGGCGTTCGTCATGGTCCCGGCTGCAATGTGGCCGTCGATTCCGTTGATCGTGGAGGAGAACCGTGTCGGGACCGCATTTGGCCTGACAACAATGATTCAAAATTTCGGCCTTGCGTTATTTCCATGGCTGAACGGACTCTTGAGAGATTCGACTCAAACATACACTGCAAGTATGATCATGTTTTCAATGCTCGGCATATTCGGACTGGTCTTTGCGTTGTTGCTCCGAAAGAGCGAGACCGGCGTCAACGCACACGGACTTGAAACAATTACGGCGAAGTGAGTGACGATTGACGATTGCCGAATGACGATCATTGAACTCATATAATATCTTCTTGGGGGGGGAGATTATGAGTGCGAACGATTTAAAAATCAGGGTGAAAGCATTAGCTTTACGTATCATCACACTGGTTCAAGCCTTGCCCAAAACGATGGTTGGAAATGTTATTGGAAAGCAAGTACTTCGTTCGGGGACATCGATAGCCGCGAATTATTATTCAGCGTGTAAAGCTCGTTCACGGAGGGACTTCATCAACAAGCTTGGAGTAGCAGAAGAAGAGGCAGATGAAACTTTGTTATGGCTTGAATTACTCGTTGAATCAAAATTGATAGAGGAAAAGAGAATGAAAAACTTACTACAAGAAGTTGGCGAGGTGATTGCTATTCTCGCATCCTCGCGTCTTACAGCTAAAAGAAACGAATCGCGAAGCTCATAAATCGTCATTCGGCATTGGTCATTCGTCAATTAATAACAATCCTAAACAGGAGACATCAATGATATCCGAAGCAACAAAATCTATACTGGCTGGGACCGTGAGAGAATGGAACAAATTCAAAACCGAGCAGATCAAACTGTCTCTCGTGGCGAACGATATCGCAGCAATTACGTCAAGGGTCATTTTGGAACAGTTGCAATTTCTTAAAGCGCAAAACATCGAGGTTCAGTGTGAGAGCGTGGATAGCATGGGAGTTTTGAACGTGCCGATTGTCGTTCAGCCGATCATTGAAGCGGTGTTCCCGAATTCGAAAGCCAGCGTTATTCTGAAGTGTTCGGGCGCGGCGCGAACGATTATCATCAACCCAAACCTCAGCATTTCCGCCGGCGGCACTCCAATTACGTACGAACAGTTGCAGCGAATGGTTCCCGAATCGTTCGCCTCGAACGCGGCTGAATTTGTGCGCGATGCGTTCCTTAACGTTGCCCGAGCAGGAGGAAAAGAGGGCCCCGCTGCTTGACGGTGTTCCGGCGGCCGATCAACGACGATGAGCACATTACTTCATCCCAAACATTTTACGCTGAATCAAGCCCGTACTAAATTGATGGCGATTATTCCTCTCATTAAAGAAATGACGGGTTTGAAAAAAGCGTTGAACGATAAAGGATTTGACGCCCACAGACATACGTATTTCGGCGGCTCGGGTCCCAACGGCGAGCGTTTTTATCCTAAAGAATTGGACCGCCTTGTGGAAATCGTAAAAATGTTGTCGGACGACGGCATCCAGGTGAAGGGTCTTGACCAGGGCCTGATTGATTTTCCCCACATTCGGGAGAACGGCGAAGAAGTCTATTTGTGTTTTTTGCTCGGCGAAGAGGATATTCTATACTGGCATTTGATCGACGATGGGTTTGCCGGCCGCAGGCCGATTGAAGAGTTGTGAGGAATGTATTGACAGAGGCGGCGTGATGCGAACTGTAGTCACTGGGTCTCCTCAGAGGGCCGCAACATTTATTTTGCGGGGAGAAATCGTTGCTTTTCCGACCGAAACGGTTTACGGTCTCGGCGCGAATATTTTCGATGAAAAAGCGCTTCGTAAAATTTTCGCCGCTAAGAAACGACCCGTCGATAACCCGTTTATCGCCCACATCGCCGCCATCAGTGATATTGCAAGTCTTGCAGACCGTGTTCCGCGCATGGCCGAAAAGTTCATCGAACATTTTTTCCCCGGTCCCTTGACAGTAGTGGTACCAAAACTGCATGCGGTTCCTCTCATCGCGACTGCGGGACTATCGACAATCGGCATTCGAATGCCGCGTCATCCGGTTGCCCTTTCTTTTTTGAACGCATGCGGTGTCCCGCTTGCAGCCCCGTCGGCAAACCTTTCTGGCCTACCGAGTCCGACGACATGGAGGAGTGTTTCGTCGGACCTCGATGGCAGGATTAGTTGTATTTTAAAGGGGGGGCAAACAAAGGTGGGGCTGGAGTCAACGGTGGTCGATTGTACGGGGGCAGTGCCTGAAATACTCCGGTATGGGGCTGTGACACTTGAACAATTGAGGGAAATTGTCCCTTCAACGCGGATTGCTCTTCGGAAAGGCACGGAAACGGCTAAAAGTCCCGGTATGAAATACCGGCACTATTCTCCCAGGGCACGCGTTATTATCGTGTTGGGGCCCGGCGATGTGCGATCGACGGCGAGTGCTGCGTATATCGGAATAGCTGCACAGAGGGAAATCAATAAATTCCGGTACTATCGCAGCTGCACGGATGTCAATAACTACGCGCACGAACTCTTCGATTTTTTTCGCCGCTGCGACAAGGCAAACGTTTCAGTGATCTACTGTCAATCCGTTGAACCGAAGGGCCTCGGTCTCGCGTTAATGGATAGATTAAAACGAGCAGCGCACTAGCAGAGAGACCAAGCAATGCCGTTTGAACTCACTTCTGAATATAAACCGCAAGGCGACCAGCCCGAAGCGATTCGCCAATTAATCGAAGGATTGCGCCGCGGCGACAAATTCCAGACACTTCTCGGAGTGACGGGAAGCGGGAAGACATTCACCATATCGAATGTCATCAACGCGATCAACAAGCCCGTGCTGATTATGTCCCACAATAAAACGCTCGCGGCCCAGCTCTACGCCGAGTTTAAGAGCTTCTTTCCGAAAGACCACGTCGAATTCTTCATAAGCTATTACGATTATTACCAGCCTGAGGCATACGTCCCGACTACCGATACCTACATTCAAAAAGATTCTTCAGTCAACGATGAGATCGACCGTTTGCGCCTGCGGGCGACGAGCGCGCTCTTGAGCGGAGAACCGAACGTCATTGTTGTGGCGTCTGTCAGTTGTATTTACGGCATCGGTGCGCCGGATGAGTGGATGCAGATGATGGTGGTCGTTAAAAAAGGGGAGCACATCGAGCGGAATGTCCTGTTGAGGAAACTGCTCGATATTTATTATGCAAGAAACGACTACGAATTTTCACGCGGCACATTCCGTGTGCGGGGCGACGTCGTCGAGGTAATTCCGGCGTATGAAAACGAAGAAGCTATCCGCATAGAGTTTTTTGGCGATGAAATCGAAAAAATATCATGCATCGATAAAACAGACGGCTCGATAATCGGGGAAGTGGACTATGAGGTCATTTACCCGGCCAAACAATTCGTCACGACGCGCGAATCGCTTGAGCGCGGGATCAAGGCTATCGAGCTTGAAATGCATGAGTGCCTGGAGGAGATGCGGTCGCAAAATCTTTTGCTGGAGGCGCAGCGTTTGGAACAGAGGACGCGATTCGATATTGAGATGATGCGCGAGGTCGGCTACTGCAGCGGAATCGAAAATTATTCCCGCCATCTTGCCGGGCGCCCGCCGGGCTCCCGCCCCTACTGCCTTTTTGATTATTTTCCAAAGGATTTCTTACTGGTTATCGATGAATCGCACGTCAGCGTTCCACAGATCGGCGGGATGTATTTCGGCGACCGATCACGGAAAGAAACGCTGGTGAAGTACGGATTCCGCTTGCCTTCCGCACTCGATAACCGCCCCCTCAAGTTCGACGAGTGGGAACAAATGGTGAATCAGGTGATCTTCGTCAGCGCGACGCCGGGACCGTACGAAATGGAAAAATGCAAAGGCGCGTTCGTCGAACAGGTGATTCGCCCCACCGGACTTATCGATCCTGAAGTTGAGATCCGACCGGTGAAAAATCAGATCGACGATTTGACCGGTGAAATTCGAAAACGGGCTGCAGCGAAAGAGCGGATTCTTGTAACCACTCTTACGAAACGAATGGCAGAGGATCTCACAGAGTATCTTGCGGACATCGGCATACGGGTGCAGTATATTCATTCGGAGATCGATGCGCTCCAGCGGGTGGAGATTCTGCGCAACTTGCGTCTCGGGAATTTCGATGTCCTTATCGGCGTCAACCTGCTGCGCGAGGGGCTGGACCTGCCTGAAGTCTCGATGGTTGCGATTCTCGACGCGGACAAGGAGGGATTTCTTCGTTCGGAACGCTCGCTCATTCAGACTGCAGGGCGGACAGCGCGTAACGTCAACGGGAAGGTGGTCATGTATGCGGACAAGATTACCGATTCAATGTTGCGGATGATCGATGAAACACAACGACGCCGTGAAAAACAGATCAGGTTCAACAAGGAACACCATATCATTCCCAAAACGATCTTTAAAACGTACGACGAAGTCATGGCATCGACGGCCGTTGCAGACGTGAAATCGGCCCGCGATGTCCGGCGGGAGCGAGAAACGCTTCCGCTTGTCGCAGACTCGATCGTGCGGTATCTCACTCCTGACCAAAAGGCGGACTTGCTTGAGGAGTTGAAACAAGAGATGTCAAAGGCTTCGCACGACTTGGAGTTTGAGAGGGCGGCTCAGTTGCGGGATGAAATTCAGCGGTTAACGGAGGAAAAGAGAAAGTAGGGAACAATGGGGGAAATGCCATTGAACGCGCTGGTACGTGCCGTTTCAGCGCCCTTTAGAGATTTTATATTCCCGCCGCTTTGCTTTTCATGCAACGCCCGCTTGAAGGAGACGGAGTCACGCGTATGCAATTCATGCTGGAGCAGCATAGAGCATATACATTCCGACGACGACACCGTTCAAGTGTTGCGCCAGCGGTTTTCCGATGAGGGGTCAATCGATGAATTTTATTCGTGTTACTACTTCGAGGAAAAAGGGGTTTTTCAACACCTTGTCCATTCGTTGAAATATAGCGCTATAACGCTGTTTGGAGTCGAACTCGGGAGGCATATCGGGATCATGCTGAGGGAAAACATCGACGTTCACTCCATCGATGCAGTTATTCCGATTCCGCTTCACAAACTAAAGCAGAGAGAACGAGGGTACAACCAGAGTGAGTTCATTTGCAAAGGGATTTCTCTTGTAATAGAGCGGCCTGTTGTCTCGACTCTGGTGATGAGGTCAAAGAACACGGTCTCGCAAACTCATCTGACCGCCGATGAGCGGAAGAAAAATGTCGGCGGTGCCTTTGAGATTCGCGATGCAAAAAAGGGCTTTCTTAAGGCGAAGACGATTCTTATCGTAGATGACGTCATCACGACCGGATCAACCATTCAGTCCCTCGCAAAATTGTTAAAGGATGCCGGTGTCGCGAAAGTTATCGCTGCTTCCGCGGCGCTGGCAAAGCTCGAGACGAGCGATCCCAAAAAGTAAAGAAAGGCCTGGCAATAATTATTTTCCCTTTTGGTTGAGGACTCTTATGCAGTGCTTAAGTTTGTCAATCCCGGGCATGCGTCAATGACAAACTGACCCAGTACTGGTTTTCTACCTTCTTGATTTATTAGCGCTTTAAAGTATATATTTATTGCGATGAATTCTTCCCGCTCAATAGTGCTAGGATTTACGCTGTTTCTTTCCGCCTGCAGCGACGCACCAAGAGATAATCCTCTTGATCCTCTTTCCCCCCGCTATCAGGGGAATGCCGTGGTGAGTGGAAAAGTCTTTGTCCTGAGTCAAAATACACCGGTTATTCAGGCTCGAGTAGCATGTCTTGAAAGCGGACTTTCAGTGACGACCGACACCAACGGCGCGTACCAGTTCAGTAAACTTGACATAGGCTCGCTCACTCTCGTCTGTTCGAAAAACGGTTTTGTGTCCGACACCGAGAAGATTGTTCTTCAGGCTGGAGTCCCCCAGCAAATTCAGTTCGGCTTGAACGGATTTCCTTTTGTCGTTTCGCAAAACATCCTGACAAGAAAAATCGACCAATATTACCCGAGCCCGCAATACTTTGTCGATGTCTCTGCTTCTGTTTCCGACCCAAACGGGATTGAAGATGTCGACTCTGTATGGTTCGTCGTGGATTCGATGCAGTTTGCAATGAGCTATTCGCCAACGGCTAACATGTTTCAGACTACTATCTATAAATACAGTTTTCCAACCAATACGATTCAATGGCTCGTCGGGAAGCCGCTCACCATTGTGTCGTCGGACCGCTCCAACGCGCGGGGCACGGGCGCTCCATTCTATGTCACTCGCATTATCGAGGATGAGGCATCGCCCGTCTATCCATCGTCGCTCAATAATGACACGACTGGGTCGACCCCGCTGCTGAAATGGTCTCCCCCGAACGTCACCTACAATTACTCGTACACGCTCTCCATTTTTCTCGTTAATTCGGGAACAGAAACCGTATGGTGGACATATACCGGACTTAATTCGATAAACGAACAATTACAATTTCCGAACGACGGCGTCACCCCGCCTTTGCAGCAGGGCAATTATGTCTGGACAATATCCGTGGTCGATGACTTTGGCAACTTTAGCCGTTCAAAAGAATCAGCATTTGTGGTGAGATAGTAGTCATGGAAGAACAGAAAACAAGTTTCGAAGCGCTGTACGAAATTACGAAGAGCATCAATTCGATTCTTGAGCCCGTTACTCTTCTTGAAAAGATACTCGAGACTACCATGGCTCATTTGAATGCCGAACGGGGATCCGTCCTTTTGGTGGATGAGTCGAAGGAGCGTGGTTTTTCGGTTGTTGCGGCGAAAAATTTCGGGCCGGGACATTCGACCGATCAATTTGCCGCTTCATCATCGGTGATTCAACAAGTTTTGTCGATCGGCAGCCCTATTCTCACTTTCGATGCATCGAGTGATGAACGGTTTGAATCGTCCACAAGCATCGCAGCGCAAAAGATTCTTTCGATTATCTGCATCCCGCTTCGATCGAGTGACAAGGTGACGGGAGTCGTCTACCTTGATAGCAGCGTATCCCGTAAAGCGTTTACAGAGGAATCCCTTAAATTTCTTACTGTGTTCGGCCACCTTGCTGCCATCGCAATTGAAAACGCGCAGCGGTACTCGTCGCTGCGTGCTGAAAACGAGCGCCTTCGCAATGAAATCGATTCCTCCCGACTTTTCACGACAATGGTCGGTAAAAGCGAAGCATGGAAACGTGTCCTTGCGATCACCAAACGTGTTCTCGACGTCGATGTTGCCGTTCTCATCACAGGAGAAAGCGGGACCGGCAAAGAACTTGTTGCACGAGCGGTGCATGACGGCGGATTGCGCCGCGGAAAGTCGTTTGTTACTGTGAACTGTTCTGCAATTCCCGAACAGCTCATAGAGAGCGAATTGTTCGGGTATGTCAAAGGCGCATTCACCGGCGCCTCGTCCGACAAGAAGGGGTTGGTCGAAGTGGCGCAGGGGGGGACCTTGTTTCTCGACGAGGTTGCGGACCTTCCGCTCCATCTTCAGCCGAAAATGCTGCGCCTGCTTCAGGAAAAAGAATACCGCCGGGTCGGCGATACAAAAAACCGGACGGCGGACATCCGTATCATTGCCGCAACCAATCGCGACATGCTTGAAGAAGTAAAGAAAGGTAGATTGCGGGAAGACCTCTACTTTCGATTGAATGTCGTTCAGATACATCTGCCTCCTTTACGCGATAGGAAGGAAGATATCCCATTATTGGCAGCATATTTTGTCCGGCGAGCGGCGGATGCCTACAAGCGACCGGTCGAAAATATTCATCCTGATGTCATGCAAGTGCTCTTGGCGAATCAATGGGCGGGGAACGTGCGGGAATTTCAGAACGTCATCGAGCGCGCAGTTGTTCTTTGCAGCGGCAGTCAATTGCTTAAAGAGGATTTCATGTTCGATGCAACTGATCGGGCGGCGATGACGCGAAGTGCCGCCACCCTGGCTGAATTTGAACGCCAGATTATCGAAGGAACGCTCGCAGAAATGGGAGGGAACCGAACGCGCACTGCCGAAAGGCTGGGGGTATCTCTCCGTTGGCTGCAATACCGGCTCAAAGAATGGAGCGGCGAGTAAATGTCTTTTACCATCGAGGCGACGATTAGCGAAAGCAGCACGACCAAAGTATATCGCGCGTTTGATGAAACGCTTCACAGGCGCGTATTGCTCAAAGTTCTCCACAAACATCTTGCGCATGATGAGCAGCTGCGTCAACGATTTGTCCGTGAGGCGCGGGCCTGTGCTGCTCTCCGGTCGGAATATATCGTGCAGGTGTACGACCTTACGGAAGTAGAAGGTGCGCCTGCGATTGTGATGGAATATGTTGAAGGCAAATCCCTGAAGGAGTTGATTGCCGACGACACACAGCGGACATTTGCCCTCGCGTCAAAAGTTGCTCTCCATGTTCTTCGCGGGTTAAGCATAGCTCATGCCCGGCAGATCATCCATCGCGACATCAAACCGGGTAACATTATGGTTGCGGTTGACGGGACGATCAAGGTAAGCGATTTCGGCCTTGCCCGTGTTTCCGCCTCTTCCACCATGACGACTGAAGGAATCCTGGTGGGGACCCCGGCCTACATTACGCCGGAACAAATACGCGGCGAACAGCCGGATGCGCGCGCCGACCTGTTTTCTCTCGGTGCGACAGTTGTTGAGACGTTGAGCGGGGAACGCTTATTCGAAGGGATGACATACACGGAATGTTTGAACAGAGTCAGTTCATTCCGAGCCGAAATGCTCGATCGATATATTTCATCTTCGTCGCCGGAGTTTGTACGGTTTATCAAACGTTCGATGCATCCCGACAAACGCCAGCGATTTGCTTCGGCCGAGGAAGCGTTGGCTGCATTGCACAACGAAAGAGTAAATATCCCAGCGGCTCCCTTCAAAATGAAATGGGCTCAACCGTTTCGTATCATTGCTGCCATGGTGATCACGGCCGCTGTTATCTACGGCATCAATTCGTTCGCGCACCGCTTCCCGGAGCAGAAACTCCCTCCGGTCGTGAATGACAGCGCAGGCCTTTCGACCATAGATTCAGTGAATAAGCCTACAATGTTGATGGACCCGGCTGTTACGCTTTCGGAAGAATCTGCCGTATCGAAAAAAGAAACGGCGCCTAAAGAGGTACAATCTTCAAAACCGCTCTCGACTGAGTCGAAGAAATCTATCGATTCCGGCTCGGTCACAATTACGAGCACTCCTTGGGCAAAAGTATATCTTGATAATAAGGTGATTGGTGAGACTCCTCTCATTGCTCCTGTAATTCTGGCATCGGGCTCTCATACGATTGTCTTCACTCATCCTTCGTTCGAACCTGTCGTTAAGACGATTACGGTCACGGCGAGCGCCCGCCTTCACGTTGACTGCAATTTTCTCACAAGCGCGGGCTTTCTAAATTGTTCGGCAAGCCCGTGGGCTGATATCTTTGTTGATGATGTATACAGGGATACGACTCCTTTGAATAAGGCGATCGTCCTTTCTGCAGGAAAGCATGACATACGTTTTCATAACCCTGGGTTCCAGGACATCATGCGGGAGGTGACAATTACACCCCACGATACGCTACGTCTTTCCATTTCGTTTTCGTTATGAAAAGAGTTCAACACTTTATTATCCTCATTCTTCTTGCGGCGGGGCAGGATTTTGCGCAGTCGAATAATATCGATTCAACATTTCGCGCTATCGAATCGATGTTTGAGTCGGGCGCATACGTGAACGCGGAAGTGGAGGCGCGCCGTTTCGCCGAGGGGATAAATGTCTCAGATTCCGTGCGCAGCGTCGCTGAAAAATGGATTGCATTTTCGCTCGTTGCACAAGGAAAAACGTCCCTGGCGCAGGATCATTTTGCGGTGCTTCTTAGGATCAATCCACAATTCGAGCTCGATCCAATTCTAACATCGCCGAAAATCCTGGCGGTATTCGACGAAACCAAGGCCCGCCTGGCTAATCATGAAAAACAGGAAGCGGATACGGCCGCATATCGTCCTTTAAGAAGATCGACGGGAGTTTCATTCCGAACGATCGTTTTTCCGGGTTGGGAGCAGCTCCACGCAAATCGAGCAACTGCAGGTTATCTGTTTCTTGGGGGAGGGGTCGCGACGCTCGGAGCCGGGATTGCCCTTGAAGCTCTCAGAAGTTCGGCTCGCAATGAATATCTTTCTGCGACAAACCCGCCAGGTATTGAGGCAAAGTACTCGACCTACAACAAATATTACAGAGCAGAAACATACGCATTTTCCGCATTTGCCCTCATCTATATTGTTTCAGAAATTGACGTCTTCGGCAACGCAAATTCCGCCTCTATAATCTTCCAGCCGGCAAGCCCCTCCTACCGCGGCAGCAGTCTCTCCCTTCGTATAAATTTGTAGGACGCATTCAGTGCGCATCGTGTGCAGATTTTGCACGGTGAGTTGTCCGAAATGCCTCTAGTTGGCTCAAAAGAGCAGAAAAAATAGTGGCATCGTAATTGTAATTTCTTACGGTGCAATCAGCCTATTGAACCATGTCTTAAGCCTTCAGGAGAAAAGATTCAGATTAGCATGATCGTACAACAACCATACAGGAGCAGTTATGTTCAAACGATACTTTTTGAAGACGATTGCGATGGTCTTCGTCACGATGGCCTTCGTTCACTTTGCAGACTCACAAGTTAGCACGTCTTCATCCACCAGTCTGGTCCATTTTGACTCTCAGCCTCCATTAACCGGAGAAGTTGGGGTTCCATATAGCTATAGGATCCATCTTGATGGGGTCGATACAAGCGCGATTGTCCGATACAGCGCCGACCGCATAGATCCTCCTGGCTTCAGTGTTGATTCTGTATCGGGTATTGTAAGTTGGACGCCTGCGGCAAGAGGGTGGTACTCTCTTACACTGCTTGCGGTAGTCAGGAACCCGACTCACGGATTGGGAGTCATCGTTGTCATCCCGCTGCGCTTTATGGTGGCTGTCGCCGGAGGCAACGGTATAGTCCAAGGTAAAGTCACGGATACATTAAACGTAGGAATTCCGAATGTTGTCGTCGAAGTTCTGCAAGCTGCGAGTCCCAACCTGCCGGACGACGGCTGCTACTCGTACGCGGCAAGAACGGATAGCAATGGCAACTATCGTATTGCCAGGATCGATCCGGGTGCGTACAAGTTGCACGCAGTTTCTCCTTCGTCCCAGTATGCGAGCCAGTGGTACGACGGTCAGCCGAACGCAGCTGAGGCGAACAAAATTTCCGTCGCGGACAGCCCTGCGGTTACGATCGTGAACTTTACATTGACAGGGGGTGCGGCCAGAATGCCGAAGATTACCGTTTCGGGCATGGTCACCGATTCGGCCCTTCTTCCGATCAAAAACTCACGTGTATTTTTTGTACGAGCCGGCTTCGCCTTCAACAGTAACGTTACCATCGACGATTTTCGGGACTATTTCGACATGGACGCTTTGAGGGGCGACTTCCGGCTCGAAGGAAGCTCTGCTGAAGTTTTTCAGGCGAAAGCCGATTCACTCGGCAACTATTCTCTTAAAATCCCGGCGGGGTCGTACATTGCCTTTGCGTCAGCTCCGGGTTACGGAACAATATTTTATCCGGGACAGTCCGATTTGCTTTCAGCAACGATGTTGGTTCTGGTCCGCGACAGCGCGGGCATCAACTTCAGCCTTCCGAAATTCCCTCCAATTGCTTTAGGTGCGATTGAAGGAAGCGTCCTTGATTCGGCTTTAGATGCGGGAGTTCCTTCCCGCATTATTGCAACGCGGGACAGGTGGCTGTCGGTCGATAAGTATAAAGAACCCCGTTCGTACGTTGTTGATACAGATTCTCTCGGCAACTTCACGATCGGCAACTTGTTGCCCGGATCTTACTTTATATTTGCCGTTCCGCTTGGCAACTATGCCCCTGCGTTCTATTCCTCAGATACTGTGACAACGCGGTGGAAGATGGCCACTAAAGTTGTCGTCGATGGGAACACTGTCAGCGGCATCGACATCTACGTACATGCGATTCCGATTTCGGTGGACGGGTTCGCCGATATTTCAGGTACTCTGAGCTTGACGTCGGGATCGGCTTCCACGATGGCGGGTGCGATCGTTTACGCAACCAAGAGCAATGTCGTTGCGGGATTCGCAATCACCGATGTTGCTGGGAATTACGATATTAACGGGCTCGCTCCCGGAACATATTCCCTTTCAGTTGACCGGCCTGGATACAATGAAACAGCATCAAGTTCCGGCACCGTATCATACAATGCAGCTGGAAATCCGGTGAATTCGAGCGTTCCTTTGTCGATGAGTTCAGTGACGCTCGTAGGTGAGACGCCAACGCTTCAACCGGAGCAATATTCCCTGGGACAGAATTATCCGAATCCATTTAACCCGTCCACAACCATACGCTATACGCTCCCTGCTTCCGGCAGGGTCGCGGTGCGCGTCTATAATATTCTCGGTCAGGTTGTGGCTACGTTGGTGGATGGAAACCAGAATGCAGGAACGTACAATGTGACGTTCAATGCTTCTGCGCTCTCGAGTGGTGTTTATTTCTACAGGATCGAGAGCGGTTCGTTCAGCGCCGTCAAGAAAATGATGTTGCTGAAATAACGTGATCCCTTGGCAATCACTAAACTTCCCCTGCTCAAGCGGTGTCAAAATAGCGCCGCTTGACATGGGAGAAGCCTCGTACTCAAAAGGGGAATTAACGCGATACTATAACTAATATATTCGTTCGCACGAATAACCTGTGACTGATAAAGGATGGTGGAAGGAAGTTCGGAGGCGAAAAATCGGAATCTTGAGAGGAGAAAGTGTATGAAGCGATTTGTGCCCACGAGCGTTGTTATAGTGTTCAGTCTGTTCACGTCTGTATGCTTTAATGCTCAAGCAGAAAACAATGCACACGTTGATTACATCTCCCCAATCCCAGGTTCGGCATTGAATATGCCCCTTGCGTCCATCATCATTAGGACGCAAGAAGAAATCGACCGGTCGAGTATCACATCGGGCGGACTAATCTCCGTGACCGGCACGACGAGCGGCGTCCATACTGGGAAGCTGGTTCTCTCCGATGACGACAAAACACTAGTTTTTGTCCCCGACGCACCGTTTACGGAGGGGGAGGAAGTCACGGTAAACATTTTCGATGGATTGCACGCGACGAATGGGAGTGCCATTGCACCTTTGAAATTCAATTTTACGATAACGCCGAAGGTGTTGAAGGCCCCTTTGCCAATAAGGCCCTCCGAAGGATCGGTTCCGACTATTCCACATTGTTACCCGATGTCCGATCTTGTTGCGAAAGATTCAACCCTCCCGGCAAGCTTTCCGGATCTGTCAATCACGACGACCGGCAGTACGGCCCCCGGATATATTTTTCTCAGCAATTTTGCCTGGACTGATAGCGTTGTCACAACGCCATACCTCATGATTCTCGACAACTCAGGCCACCCCATTTTTTATAAACAGCTCACCGCTATTGGGATAGATTTTGACTTACAGCCAAATGGACATCTCACCTATTTTGACGAGGGACTTTTGGCTTTCATCGAAATGGATTCTACCTACCAAGTCGTGAACAACTATCAGTGCGGGAATGGATATGATACCGATCTTCATGAGCTCCGCCTCTTGCCAAACGGTCACGCACTTTTATTAGGTGACGACCCTCAAACTATCGACATGTCAAAAATTGTTTCGGGTGGAAACCCGAAAGCAGTAGTTACTGGAATTATCATACAGGAGCTCGACCAGGCTCAGCACGTGGTTTTTCAGTGGCGGAGCTGGGATCACTTTCAGATTACCGACGCTACACATGAGAACCTTACAGCAGCGGCCATCGATTATGTTCACAGCAACGCACTTGAGTTGGACGGGGACGGAAACATCCTTCTTTCATCCCGGCACATGGATGAGATTACAAAGATCGACCGGACAACTGGTAACACAATTTGGAGAATGGGGGGGAAAAACAACCAATTCACGTTTGTCAATGACTCGATAGGGTATTCGCACCAGCATGCCATTCGGCGGCTCTCCGACGGAAACTTTGTTCTGTTCGACAACGGCAATTTTCACAATCCCCCATTTTCCCGTGCACTTGAGTATCAGGTTGACGAAGTGAACAAGGTCGCGACCCTCGTATGGCAGTACAGAAACAATCCCGACTATGTCAGCCCGGCGATGGGTTATGTTCAACGATTGTCCAACGGAAACACCTTCATCGGATGGGGTGGAACCAATCCGTCAGTCACGGAAGTAACGAATGACGGAAAGAAAGTCTTTGAAATGTCGCTGCCCAACGAGATTGTAAGCTATCGTGCGTTTCGGTATCAATGGAATGGGAGCGGATCCACAACAAGCGGCGTAGAGGAGACAAACAACGCCAGCATCCCGCGCGCCTTGACACTCAGCGAGAATTACCCGAATCCTTTTAACCCGTCGACGACGATTCGTTATTCAGTTCCTGTGTCGGGCAAAGTCTCGATACGCGTCTACAACATTCTCGGCCAGGCTGTAGCTACCCTGGTTGACGGAAATCAGAGTGCGGGATCGCACGAAGTGTCGTTCAATGGAGCGAATCTCTCCAGCGGGATCTACTTTTATCGAATTGAAAGCGGTTCATCCAGCGCTGTCAAGAAAATGGTGCTGCTAAAATAGTATGCCGAGAGGGAAGAGCCGGGATGCAACGATTAAACCTTTCAAATCCAAACGTATCGAACGGGTATACAGCCTGGATGGATCGAAGGGAAGGTCGAGGTTGGGGAAAAAAAGAGAAATAATTTCAATTTTGTGCGAAGATTTTATGGCCCTGGCAAAACGTCTCCTTTTTATTTCCTGCATTTTTGGAGCCGCTGGTCTTCTTATGGCGGGCTGTTCGAACACAACCCAGCCGATTACTGTAGCAGGTCGTTCGGCTGACCTGCATAGCTCTGTTGCGGGATCGATTATCGACGATGAGAATATGGCTTCGCATATTTCCGGTGTTCCCGTTGACAGCAGCGATGGGGTTTTTGATATCGGGTGGAATCCATTCGTGGGACCGATAGCGCAAGACTCGGAAAGGCTGGGAGATGCCTCGGTGGTCGTTTTCGACACTCTGGCAACCGAGACCGGAAGGCGGTCATTGCACGATGGGGAGGACATCGGATCTGTGTCCCTGATTTATTCCGGCAACGCCTTGGAGTTCAGAAAGATTCAGCACTTTTATGGCGGGACCTTCTATTCCCTCTTCCCCCATTTGTTCGGTAACGCAAATCCTGAACTGACTTTTGTACCCAATACAACTTATGAGTTTGAAGTCAGCGGATCATCGTTGTTTCCGGCAACAAAAGTCTCCATCACTTCTCCGCCGGCTCTCATCGATATTACGAGTGATACGAACGGCCAGCAGATAAACGCAGACAGTGACCTTGTGCTTGCGTGGTCGGGGGGCAATCCTGTCGCGGGGGTTCTCATCCGCATCATCCCGATGATCGTATTCGGTCCGGATGGATTTACCCACTATGGCTCCGGCATGAGGGAGACAGGGGGCGGCATCCCGGCTGGAATTCATTATGGAGGACCGGAGAGATCTGTTCAAATCGATACCGGATACACGCTTGTTTTGGCCAGCAATTCCGGGAACGCTGTGATTCCGGCATCTGCGATTCAGCAGCTTCTCTATGCCACGTCGACACTTTCCGTATCAGTCTCGGAATTCAGCACCGTCGAGTTTAACCAGGATAGCCGAAAGTATCTTATGGTCATGCGCGATGGAGACCGTCGAATGATAGTTGTCAAATAAGCGGGACGGTCCCGTTAAGAATAGCCTAATTGTTATGTTTAAGTAAAAAGCGATTCGTTCACTGCCGCAGAGAAGAGGTTATGCTCGGACGTGATGGTCCGGCAGTGGCGAACTCGCGTATCAAAAAAAGAGCGGGCCCGAATTCGGGTCCGCCCTTTTTGTTTCGCCCGATGTATTCGTAATACGGATTTTGAATTGCGAGCAACTCCGTACAATGAATGAACTACCGTTGGTTTTGATGAAACTTTTTCCAGTCTCAAGAATCTAAAGATATGGGTTGTAACTCTTGAAAGAGCTTGTCATTGAAACCGGTCTTGTGTATTTTTTGGCAGTTGAATTATGCGATGGTCGCGGCGGGGTCCCTTTTAGCAAATGTGACTTGCTGTAAATCTTTTCGGGGCAGCTTTTAGTTTACACGTGAATAGAGAGAAACATTATTTCACTCAAATAATAAAATTCTTTGGAGTTTCTCATGGTAAGAGTGTCTCTTATGAGCTTCATTTTCATGGCAATTATGATCTTGTGCAATCAACGAGAAAGCATTGCACAGGATCAGACGGTGACGACAACATCAACTCCCGCAGCCACGGGGCTTGATTTACAAGCGGTCACGGAAATTGTAAAGGAGAGCAAAAACGCGGCAGAGATCGAGCGGCGGTTAAATGAACCGGGGTCGGTAAATAATCTGGACCTTGACGGCGACGGCAACGTCGATTACATTCACGTTACTGAATATGGATCGGGTAATATGCGCGGGTTTTCATTGACAGTGATGGACAGTACAGGTGCTGAACAAGAAATAGCAACAGTAGAAATCGAGCGAGGGCCCAATACTGCCGATGTCATTGTGGTCGGCAACCAAGCATACTACGGGCCCGGCGTATGCTATACCGGTTTCTGGGTACCCGCTGACGTTGCGCTATGGGTCTACTTATGGCATCCGCATCGCTTTTATTATAGTCCTTATTATTATGGACATTATCCGGCCTACTATCATCCATACCATCCGATCGGATATGAAGGATACCATGGACATGTAACAATTGTTGCCAGGACATCTGTTATTCACAGAACCGTCCTCGCCAAAAATTACCGGGTCAGGTCGCCGTATGCGCGGCGTGCGGCTGTGCGTTCAACACAGAGAGCAAGGCAGAGAGAAAGAGAACGACCGAATCGGAGCACAAGAACGAAATCTGATAGAGAACATCGTCAAAGAGATAGGGAGTAACGACAAAAACGGACAAGGGTTGATCCATCGGCCCTCGTTTTTTATAGCTGTCTCGTACAATAGTAAGCCCTCCGTTGCTGCATCGCGGAGGGCTTTGTTGTTCTAAGCACGCTAAGGAAGCAGCGAGAGTTTAGGTATGCTTATGGCTCCAATATTTCTCTTCTGCATGTTTCTCCGCAGAGGTCAAGCCTCCCGGAGGCGGTATCCTTAAGTGTTCACCGATCCGGATGAGATCGGGGTCTTTGATTTCGCTTCTGTTCGCCTGCCAGATTTTCGGCCAAAGGAAAGGGTTGTCGTAGATTTTTTTCTTCTTTGAAATATTCCAGAGGCAATCATGGTACTTCGACCAAGAACGGACGACATAATGCTGCTCCGATTCCGCCGTCGACTTGACCTCGGCGAGGGTTGAACGGAGGTTATCGATCTCACTCTGGATCTTCTTAAGGCGTTCGTAGTACCGTTCCGCGGCGGCAATGCGCTCCTTCATCAAATTGTCTTTTATTGCTTGCGCAGAATCCACTTCGAATCTGCGGACGTAGAGATCCTGGTTAGAAAGGGGAAGCAATGCAGCCACCCGATCTTCGAGGTCCTTCAGCCGGTGTTCGAATTCCTTGCGGACGGCATCAGTGGCACCCGTCATTGCGAGGGTCTCGTCTTTCACGGATTGTATTTGCTTATCAAGGCTGGCGAGAGTTGAACGTAAGCCGTCAACTTCTTTCGTCAACTTTGCCAGCTCGAGCTTGAGACTGTCGCGCTGGGATGTATACTCGGTAATTTGTCTCTGCCATTCCTCCTTCGAGAGTTTATCGTCTGCTCGTGACGCAGTCGCAACGACAAGAAGGATTGTGACGAGAGTTAGAATCCTGGTTTTCATAGTGTTCTCCTCATTGAGTTGTGGTTCCGTCATTGCTGACTTTTGAGCCGTTCCTGCGTTAACTTTTGATTATTCTCGGCGGTTGCGAGCTCGTCCTTCTTTTGTTTAACCTGTGCTTCGAGAGTCTCTTTTTCTGCTTCTTTTGTTGCAACGTCTTTCTTCAACGAGGCCACTTCTGATTTGAGCTGGTCGAGTTGCGCTAATTCATCAGCGCTCGGCCCGCTGCTGCATCCGGAGACCAGAGTGACAAAACCCGCCAAAAGAAAGATAAGCGAAATGTTCCGCAGTCCTTTCATGGTCGTTCCTTAGAATGAATGTGAATGTATGATCCGCCGTCCTGATAACATTATCCGCGGATTGGTTCGAACGAATATTTTGAAACGAGCGATGAGACTAAGAACGCGGTGGTGCGCGAAGAGTGTTTGATGAAATGAGTGGTACCGATGCAGGAAGATGCGTCGCCGGGATTTCAACGGATTGTTCGGTTGCGATAACGCTGATCCATGGCTCGGCTGCGCTAAGGATATGGTCGCTGGAGAATTGTTCCGAAGAAGTGATATGCTTGTGGGATGTCCAGTAAGGGCGTTCATCAAGATCGATGCTCTGATCGTTATGGACTGAAAACGATTTGTCGAGTTTAAAGAAGAGTGTCTGTCGAAGATGGACCTGGGCGCTGAGCGCTCCCGTGACCAGATAGGCACTGAGTATAATCCCAACGATAAGACGATGTAATCGGGTATATCTCATAGTGTGTCGGAAATGGGGAACCTGGCTGATTTACTTAGTCTCATAAGTTTGACGAATTAAACAGGGAATTCGTTTAATACCCGCTCAGCCGTAATGCCAAAATGGTGTTTTTACAGGCAGAAATGGGAAGCAGAATCGGTTTCAGGTTACATCACGCCCTTTTGTCTTGTAATGCTTAAAGATAAGATGATTGTGTGGACATCGTTAACAGTGGGAGATCTGAAGATAATGCGGGGTGCGGCCGGATCTCTGTCTGCCCATGGTCACGAAGACACTATTGACTGATGCGATCGTCCAGCATGAGGCAGGGCTCCATGAAGCTGACGACGGCTGTGGGCAAGGAGCATGGATTCACCTCGATGCCGTGTCGTGCGTCGACGAACTCTAAGCGGTACAGATCCTTCTCAAATATTTCTGTCACTGTTCCACAAATTTCTTCAATGAATCGCCGATGAGAGCTGTCCACCCTGCAACAAACTTCTCTCTCGCAAGGGGAGGATTGAGGTCGGGAAGGAAGGTCTCCATCCCTTTATGACTGAGCTTTAATTTTGTCTTCTTTCCAATGGCGGACAATTCGAACGTCACCAGTGAATTTCCAGGAAATCCTCCGAACTTCCACTCATAGCTGATTTTCTTGAGAGGCTTGACCTCCGTTATTTTCCAAATATGGAGATAGTTTTTACCGTCGTTTCGCACATTGAATTCTGTTTGGAATCCTGCCTCCGGTTTAAAATGTTCAAGAGCCGGAAAATACCATTGTTTCATCTGCTGCAGATCTGTAATTGCTTTCCACACTTTTCCAACTGACGCTTCGAACGTTCGCTCGATAATAATTGGATCATCTTTCATTCTTATACTTTCTCAAATAATTATTGAAAGATATTTTCTGTGAGTTAGAGTTTTGGTAAATATTTTCCAATGTTCTTGCCGCCGTCTCCTTCTTTTGGTTCATGATATTGGTCTCCTCCACAGGCGAAATCTTTATCGGACGTTTAGACTGCCCTGTAAGCTTGTTTCAGCCATTGAAGAACTTCGGCATCGATTTCTTTTGGATCGGCGATGCGGACGCGGTGAGTAACCATGCTGTTCCACTTTTTCGCAGATTCAAATCGGCCGGAGGGCGGGGCGCTCTTGAGTTTAATGCCGATATCCATTCGGTTTGACGTAATCTGCACTACGGCAAATTTTCTTCCGTTCTTTACCATGCTGATATAGCTGTCCGTTGGGGACAACCTTATATCATTGCCCAGCTTTCCGATCTTATTCATGAGGTCATCAAACCCATGACGCCAGTTCGACTTAACACCTCTAAAGTGCCGGTCAATTTTCTGTTCAAGCTGCAATGGAGGTGCAGTAGCCTGTTTTAAGACTAACACGATTGCCATAGCATGGCCATGGCCGAGCCCGAATTCATCTTTTAACCATTTGACAATTTCTCCCGTCTTCACGCCAGGTTTAAGATAACCTTTTTTCGCGGCAAGGGTTTTAAAATCGTCCGCAGTCTTGCCTGTTTTTATTTTTATGTTGTCTAAATATGCTTGAAAAGACATAGCAGCCCTTGAGATTATTTTTTTGAAATGAACTCATCGAGTTTATCGAGGCTTTGGCTCCAGCCCTCCTTCATACCCCTGAGCGGCCCCGCCATCTCGGCGGTTGCTTTTAAAACAACTACGTGAAGTGTTACTTTCGTCCTCCCCCCAGCAATCTCCTCAAAAGTCACCGTGTTGAGATTTTCGGACTGGGGGTTGCCATTACTGTCAAAGAAAGCAGTAGATGTGAAGACAAGGCGTTCCGGGGAAACAATTTCACGAAAGCGGCCCCCCATTGGATGAGCTTCACCGTCTGGCGGACGCATTTCTACTCTAATGCTTCCTCCGGGGCGAGCTTCCCACACGCAAAGTGGATTGGTGAAACCTCTTGGACCCCACCATTGTGCAACGCGTGCAGGATCGGTCCACGATTTGAACACAAGCTCTCGCGGGGCATCGAAGATACGTGTAATAGTAAGCTCCCGCGGCGGGGGGTTCGTAATTTCACCCGTTTCTTTCATTTTGGTTCCCTTTTATACGGTCGGTTTTGATTTCCTATCGCGCATTGCGTCGAGACTCCATGCACCGCCGCCGGCCGCTGAGAAATAGAGCCAGAGAAAACAATAAAGGACGGCGGGTTGTCCTCCGTTCATGGTTGGCCAGAACCCATGTGGAAAATGGGCCTGGAAATACGCAACGGCCATCTCACCCGCCAGAAGGAATGCAACCGGACGAGTTAAGAGGCCGAACAGAAGAAGTGCACCGCCGAAGGTCTCCAGGATTCCGGCGAGTCCCAGCTCGGACAGAAGCTGGACCGTGCCCCCGTTCGGAAAAATGGCCGTCGGATAAGCGAAGAGTTTCATTGTGCCGGCGAGCATAAACATTATAGCGCCGACAATCCGCAGCACGCTCATCAACCGCGGAGCGAAAGATTGCCAGGTTGAAGTGACTTTTTGTAGATTCATCATTTATTCCTCCATGTCTTTGTGACTTATTCGTATTGCGCCTTCGCGTTTAATCTGATAACTCCTCCTCGTCGTCCAGAGAATTCAACGGAGGAACAGTTGTTCATGGATTCTTCATGTTATTATCGGGTTGATAAACGAGCAAGACGTTTCCAGATTTAAATGTCATAGATCTCAACAGCTTCAGCTGGTGTCTGCGTTCCAAATTGCTGAAGAGAGGATTCCCGGCCCCCAAAATTATTGGAGCGATCATTAACCGATGTTCGTCAATCAGGTTAGCCTCCATGAGCGCGGAAAGAATGGCAGCGCTTCCTAAAATGGCTATATCTTTTCCTGGCTGGTTTTTTAGTTTTGAGACTTCCTCGGCAATATTGCCTTTGATAAGCCTTGAGTTATTCCAATCAACCGTACTAAGCGTTCTTGAGAAGACCAGCTTCGCCAGGCTGTTCATTTTGTTTGCTATAATAGGGTCGCTCTCAGTCGCTGTCGGCCAAAAGCTTGCCATCATCTGGTACGTGACTCGTCCAAATAAGAGAGTATCAACCGTGCTTAGCTGACGGTCGGCGAATTCATTGAATTCTGAGTCTACATTGTGCCAATCGAGCTCCCGTTTCGCTCCCTCAAAGAAGCCGTCAAGCGCTATCATTTGAAAAGAAAAAAGAGTTCTCAATGTTATCTCCTATTTTTAATGTTTATTGTGAACCTCAAACCCGCCCGGCATTCAGACGGGAAACCGTTTCATGAGTCCGTCGCAAGCGTATTACAATCATAGTGCAGCCAGACGATTCCGCTGGCAAAGGGAGTTGCTTTAGCCAAAGTCATTTCCATTTTATTTGCAACATCTTGAAAAATGGGAAGTCCGTTACCGATCGCGACGGGATTGACAAGTAAATGTATTTCGTCAACGAGTCGGTTTGCGATCAACGAAGATGCGAACCTAGCTCCGCCGAATACAATGATGTCACCTCCGTTAAGTTTCTTCAGCTTTTTGGTTTCTTCGATGAAATCACCTTTAATGACGGTAGTCCGAGGCCAATCAGAATGTGCAAGACTATTCGACACTACGACTTTCGAGACGTCGGTTAATTTCTTTCCATAAGCATAGAATGGGTCCTTGGAATTTGCCGCGACGGAGGCCCAGTAAGGGATAAACTGCATTTCGGATTTGCGCCCCATTGCCATAAGAATGCAATCGATGCCGTTGAGGTTTTGCAGCAAGCGATGACGTAATTCCTCATCCAAACCGACAGTAGCCCAGTCCATGCCCCCATCGGTCCTGGCGACGAATCCATCAATGGTAATGTGCATTTGCAATTTAAGCGTTCGCATTGAGACGGTTCCTTTTATCTGTTATCGTGAAGCTGCTTTGGAAAGAAGATCGTCGAGGCGGTCATATGATTCATTCACGCCTGTTTCCATTCCGGACTGTACCATGCCGTCGCGGTCAACGATCGACTGAAAGACCGATTGGGTCGTGAGCTTTGTGCGGTTGCCCGACAGCGCTTCGAGTTTATGAGTTTCGAGGATGACATGCCCTTTTTCCGGCAGGCCTTCAAACTCAAAGGTGTCGATGATCCGCTCGGGAGCTGTCACCTCATGGTAAACTCCATGGAAAGCAAACACCTTTCCCTTTCCATCGCGTTGAATGAATCGCCACTGTCCGCCGGATTTCACGTCCATCGCCTCGACAACAGTTGTAAGATATTTCGGTCCCCACCATTGGGGAAGATGTTTCGGGTCTGTGAAAATCCTGAACACCAGTTCGCGCGGCGCATCAAAGGTGCGCGTGATCAGGATCTCCTGTTTCCCCGGTTCGACGACGATCTCGGTGCGATTGCTCTTAGCCATGTTAGTCTCTCCTCTGTAATTTATTGTAAATAAGCAGCAAGTGTGATGGACGATCCGACTCAGTGAGTTGTTTGGCGGTTTCCGGTTGCTCCACTTTATTTTTGTTTTCGCCGGCCATTTGTTTTTTCCTTTAGCCTTTCATCATTTTTCTCATTTGCCTGCAGTTCCTTAAGATAATTTCCAAGGCGGTCGAGCCGTTGTTCCCACGCCCGCCGGTATTCATCGATCCAATCGGATGCCTGGTCCAACGGCTCGGTGTTCACAGAGAGATAATGCTCCCGTCCCTGGCGCCGCCGGTGCACCAAATGCGCACGTTCGAGTATGAGAATATGCTTCGAGACAGCGTTCAGCGACATGTCGAACGGCCGTGCGATTTCTGTTACACGGGCTTCTTTCTGTGTGAGATGTTTCAGGATCGCCCTCCGCGTAGGGTCGGCGAGTGCCATCATGGTTTGGTCTAAATTTGCTTGGATCATTATTCAACCTTTTAGTTGAATATAATATACGCGAGTTCATTTGTCAAGAGAAAAATGCTGGTGAGGTAATTTTTTTGAAACCTCAACTAGGGCCTGGTTTAGGGATGGCCCTCCGGCGGATCACTCCTGACAGAACACCGCGTTGTAGCGATTCCAAACAAATTATGCTTCGCGACGCTCAACGTGACAGGTACGGTTTTTTCCTGGTGGAATCCATTTATGAAATGGCCTATAGAGATACGTTGTTCTTTTGTCGTCGCCGGCCTGCCTTAACCCAATCGATATTTCTGGATCAATGCTAAGCAACAAGGTTCTTGAGCCGATGGCGCGCTGTAGCGTCCAAAACATTCTCCGCCCAGGGATGGTTAAGCTATCCTCGGCACTAATTATAGCCCTGGCTCAATTTGTCATTCCCGCGAAAGCGGGAATCCAATAGTGTGTTTTTTATTGCAGAATGGATGCCCACTTTCGTGGGCATGACACATTTTTTCTAAAATTGAGCCAGCACCCTAATTATTTCTTTGTCACATTTCTCCTGCGATTTAGCTATATTTGCTTCGACAACAGCAAAAGGCATTATATGAGTGAGAAGAAGATCAGATGGGGAATTTTGAGCACCGGGTGGATAGCACATAAATTTGCGACTGCTCTCCAAGTGGTTAATAATTCTGAACTGTACGCCGTAGGGTCCCGCAATGTTGAAACCGCAAAACATTTTGCCGATGAGTTCAACATCCCGAAAGCATACGGCAGTTACCAAGAACTTGTTAACGACCCTGCGGTTGATGTTGTGTATATCGGAACTCCCCACAATCTTCATTTTGAAAACACGCTGCTGGCGTTGAATCACAATAAACATGTATTGTGCGAGAAACCGATCGGGGTTAATCTTAAAGAAGCAACGCTGATGTTTCAGAAAGCGAAAGAAAAGAAGCTTTTCTTAATGGAAGCTCTTTGGAGCCGCTTTCTTCCAAACATCATTAAGACAAAGGAACTGGTCGATTCCGGGGAAATTGGAAAGATAAAGCTCCTTACTGCATTTTTTTCAGTTAAATCGGAACATGGGCCGGAGCACCGGCAGTATAATCTGGAATTATGCGGCGGGACAATATTAGATACGGGGATTTATAATATATTTCTCTCTTTATTGCTCCTCGGCCGGCCAAAAGCTTTTTCCGCAATAGCAGGGCTAGGAGAACAGGGAGGAGATAATACCGCTAGTTACACATTTAAGTATGCAAACGATACACTCGCGATCATGTATTCTTCGTTCCTCGCCAATCCACCAGTGGTTGCAGAGATCCACGGTGATAAGGGGAAAATTTTTCTCGATCACCTCTGGTTTTGTCCTGGGAAAGTCAAGGTTACCTATAACGACGGGCGAGAACGAATATTCGATTTCGATATTAAGGGCAACGGTTATGAATTTGAAGCGATCGAAGTTGCACAATGCATCCGTGCCGGCAAAACCGAAAGCGAGTTGATGAGTTGGAACGACAGCCTGCAATTAATAGGAATGCTCGACGCCATACGAAAAGAATGTGGAGTTGTTTACCCGAAGCATGATTTATAGCACGCACTAGGCCCCTCCTTTTGCAGCCAAATATTATAGCCGGGCGGGTTTCTTTTGTTCCCCTCTCTCAAATCTCGCCGAATTCATAATACTCCGCATCCATTGAGGGTTTTTGGCATGTCCGCAATAGTACCTATGTATCCTAGCCCTCCTAATATACCCAGAAACAGGTATTGACATTAGGTCGATTTAACTCCATATTCTGCCCAACACATTGACCCCCAGCTACAATGGGGACTCCTGCGTTGGGGATTTTGGAGAAGAAGAGAAGCCTCTGTTGGCGAAAGCTGGCAGAGGCTTTAATATATGGTCCCTCCTCCCTAACAGATATTGAATGGACGGTCGATGGGGAGAAGTGACCCATCCGTTGAAATGCAGCTCATCTAATTTCCAGGGACTTTATGGGGTTAAAGACGATTTCAGTTTCCGGCCTTCTGGGGGCCGCTCTGTTAAATATAATCGTTGCAGGCGAAATTTATTCGCGGGAGTTGCACCTTCGCGGACAACATCTTGTGCAAGCTGGAGAACCAATGCCAGCCCGGCTACATTCTTACTCTGTCAGTCGCAAAGAATATCTGAACCCTCGGAGCTCGTCTCTCGTCCCACCGATCGTTAAACAATTCAATAAAAAGATATTCAAACCATCACGATCCTCCCAGGCTCAGATATCTGTAATTGACACGGCAACTGTCACTAACACGTACGATACGATAAGGTATCTCTACGCGCACAATTCATTCGGATTGATAAGTTCCGAAACGTTGAAAAAATTAATGAGCGGCCAATGGGTTGATTCTTGTCGCTTCACATACACTTATGACGCGAACGAAAGCACGTTGTCGGAATTGGACGAGCAATGGGTGAGCAGCCAATGGGTTGGAACCTATCGCTATACTGCTACGTATGACGCAAACGAAAACCTCTTATCGTTATTGGAAGAAGAGTCGACAAACGGCCAGTGGGTCAATATCTATTTGTACGCAGATACGTACGGTTCAAATGGAGAGGTGGTAACGGAAGTAGATCAAGAGTGGACGAATGGTAAATGGGTGAACCAGTATCGCTACACTGATGCGTACGATTCAAACGGGGAGCTATTATCAGAGCTGGATGAACAATGGGTGAACGGGCAATGGGTTGGCTCTTCGCGCTACACGTACACTTCCAACCCAATGGGAGAGTTCCTTTCGTATTTGGAAGAGCAATACACCAACAATCAATGGGTAAACGTCTCTCGTTACACGAATACTTACAATGCGAATGGGCAAGCGGTAGCGGAGGTATACCAAGACTGGACGAACAATGCGTGGGTAAACAGCGACAGCACTGCGTACACTTACACCGCAAACGGAGAGACGCTGACGGAGTTGGATGCATACTGGTCAGTTAATCAATGGGAGAACACTTCGCGGGATACATACACGTACGACGCAAGCCGGAACACATTGTCGGAATTGACTGAAAGCTGGTCGGGCAACCAATGGGTAAACTCTTCGCAGTACATTTACACGTACGCGGCGAACGGGTTTTTGGCGACGGGCAAGTATGAAGAATGGCAAGTTTCTTCATGGGTTCCGGCAGACGGATCCTATTCTCTTTCCGACGATGCGGGGAATTCCTACGATTATTCCGGGAGCAATGTCAGCCTCGTCTATGAATTGGTAACGACAGGTGTAACTTCGACCGCTGCGGATCTTCCTTCCCGATATTCTCTCTCGCAGAATTACCCAAACCCGTTTAATCCATCGACGACGATAGCTTTCAGCATTTCCACACGATCTATTGTGTCGCTCAAAGTTTTTGACCTCCTCGGAAAAGAAGTAGCGACAATTGTGTCGGGGGAATTGTCGCCAGGAAATTACACTCGTCAATGGATTCCTTCATGTGCAACGAGCGGTGTTTATTTCTATCGACTACAAACAGGTTCATTCAGCGAGACGAAAAAACTCTTATTGCTCAAATAACGAATAACTGAATATGCTTTTGATTAAATCTTATTTTCCGCAATCCAAGGTACAAATCTAAGCAAGTCCAACAAATACTCTATGGAGGTTCACAATGGGAAAACGTTCTTTATTACTAGCGAGCATCGTGCTCATCCTGGTTATTTCATTCCTTTTTATGAGCTGTTCTTCTTCCGGTCCGTCGAAATCGCCGGCTGAGAAAGAATGGGTTACAAAGGGGGGTGGATTTTATTCTGGTGATCGTGGAAAAGCTTTTTATGGCGTAGGAATCTCAAACCCCGGCGAAGCCCCTGCCGCTCGACGCGCCTCCAGCGAGTTACGTGCGCGTGCTGATATTGCACGAACTTTTAAGACCAAGATAGCTGATTTAACGAAAGCATATTTACGCGCGGTATCCGGAAGCAGTGCGCAAGGAGATGCTTCAACGAACGAATCCGTAACGGAACAAGTCACGAAGGCCTTTACACAAATGGATCTTAGCGGTTCGGCAATCATCGACCATTGGTACGATCCGGATGAAAAGGTCGAATATGCCCTGGCGGTAATGGATCTCGCTTCGATGAAAGACCAAATCTCGCAAATGAAAGAGCTCAACAAAGAGGTTCAACAAGGGATATTGAATAACTCGCAGAAGATGTTTGACGAATTAGAAGGGGAGATTCAGAAGAGTAAATAACTGCATCATCACTACGAACAGCCGGTGAAGCGAACTCTCTATGCTTCACCGGTTGTGACGTTATCCATTTAAGCGAGATGCCGATGCGTTACCAATCAGTTTTGCGATTAAGCATTGTTCTGGCCTTCTTTGTCGTTGGGTGTTCCACAAGTTTTGAGGGAGAAAATGACCCCGAGGTTCCGGCATGGCTTCAGAAATTGCCACGTGAAGAAGGGAAGATATTTGCGATTGGCATTTCAGGTCCCACACGCTATTTAGACGACGGAAGACGATATGCCAGCGATGACGCGCGAAAAGAGCTGGCAAAGTCTTTTAGTTCGCGTGTCCGTGATATCATGCTTCAGTACGACCACGACAACGCATCACAACAATCAGAAGCATCGTCTGTTTCCGTTACTTCCTCAATTACTGACTTCGTTGTAGCAAACTCACAGATTGTTTCGATGTGGATCGACAAAAGTGGAGTCCTACCGAAATCCGAGCCGGGCACCATTTACGCCCTCGCTTCGATCGAAGCAAATAAATCACAGCAATTGTTAGATGCTCTCAAGAAAAATTGAAAGAATGAGGTATAGCGCGAACGGTTGGATCGAGAATGTGATGGCGCTACTCCTTTTTGCTCTTGGGGCAAATGCAGCCCCGCTTGCTCCAATGAGAACGTCTTCGGCGCTGCTTGCCGATCTTCGCGCGCAAGTCATCAGGCTCGGAACTGAATTTGAAGGGGGGGGAGGAGGTTCGACTTCGTTCGATAATGGGTATCGTTCAACGGTGTTTTCCGTAAAACTGAAGAAGGAAAAACTTTTTCTTCGCGCAGAATATGATGAAGATTCTGTGCTTACTCATCTGGGTGTGGCGCTGTGTGATTCGTCATTGTTCCGGTCAGAAAATATTATTGCAAAATTTTTAGAACGGGAGCTTCTCAGCCTTTTCCTTCAGACCAATTCAGATGCATCATTGAAATTAAAGGCTGATAACGTTTCGTTCACATATAATCATGCGGAAATCCTTACTCCGACAATTGCGTCTCTGAGGCCTTTCTTAAGTTTGCGTTCTTCAACAAGGGCTTTTCGCCTTTTGAAAGACCCTAAAAGGTCAGTTGCACAGTGGGTCGATTCGACAAATAATATCTTTGAAATCGCTTTCCCGTTGAGGTACGATCTGCTTGCGGGAATGGACAAAAAGGAATCGGACGAACTGACGGAGACCGAACTTAGAAAATACTCTCAGCACGAGGCGTCGTTCCACGCTTACGGCGATAATGACACAAGCGCCATGCTGAAGTCCGACAGGTCGATTTATTTGAGAAAAGGAAAAGAATATCAACGAGGGCTTTCTACGGATTGCTATTTTCAAAAAGAAAACAACAAATATTCATTCGTGTTTGACGCTGCATATCCGCAAGAAACCGTACGATCAATGTTCTTCATGCCGTGCGGTAAAGACACGGCAGTCAACTTAATTGTAACACAGTTCGAATACGGCAACAAAAAAGAGGAGTATCCCGTGTCGCTATCCGCGCTTAAATCATATCTTGCGGATTATACCCCCTACGTCGGCATGGAAAACAGCTCCAGCGACACGATTAGTACCACAATCTTATTTGTGCACAAAGAATTTAATAATGCTTTTTTGGTTTTCTTCTCGTTCTCTGCTGCGTCGATCTCGGCAATTCTGCGGCAAGGGCTGCCAATTCACGCATCGCTTATCTCTAACATCCGTACTGACAACGTTGAAAATCTCTTCGGACACTATCATGAAGGGTCAAAGAAGATTGACGTCAAACGTAAATAGTAAAACCTTGATCGTGCGCCGTATTGTTTCGGTATTGTTCTTTTTGTGCACTGCGCGAGGAGCATACGCGCAAGAGACATCTATTGAAAAAATTCGCTCGCAGCCGGAAAAGTATTACTTTGCCGACGGCGAAGGGGAGACCGAAGACCAGGCACGAGGCAACGCTCTCGGAAAAATATCGCAGGAAATTCAAGCGTTTATAGTTGCCAATGTGACCGTTGACTTGAAAGATGTGGCGGAAAAAATTTCGTCGTACAGCACATCATTGTTCGAGGGGATCAATGTCATCGTTGTCGGAAGAAAAGGAAATAATGTGATCGTCTTCGCATACTTGGCAAAATCGGCCTATGAAGCGACTCTCGACAAAAAAGAAAACGCTATAAAGTATTTTGTTTCAACAATCGAAGAGAAAGAGAAAAAGAACCCGAATGTCTTTAAAGTGATCCAGCAATATTATCTCGCGTATCTTCAAACGTTATCGTTGCCTACACGCAGCATTGAATATCAGAGTACTCTTCCTGGAGCGAGTAAAATCGGGGATTTGCGCAGCTATCTCAGGAACAAAGTCCAGGAGATTCTTGAGGAGATTCTGGTACTTCCATCGGCAGAACCGCCTGCGGAAAAAGAAGGTTTTTACCTGATTCCCCTTACTATTTTTTACCCCGGAGGATGGAAATCGAATAACGTTGAAGTAAAGATTGACGAGGACAATTATCCAACATATCAAGTAGTGGACGGGAAGGTAGAACTTCTTATGAATCACTTGCCTCATGGAAAACGTGAACCTCTCAGGATTGCGGTCCAACCCCTTTTCGATGCGAAGGGGAGTGCGGAAGAGGTCTATCATAATTCCCTTCCTTTGAAATCCGTGAAACCGATCGAAATCGACTTTTCGAGCCTGATAAAGATCGATTTTTCGGTATCGCAGACGGAGAACAAATTCAAATTTTCGCCGATGATACGAAACATCGACGATAAAGATATGAAATGGGATTTCGGTGACGGCCAAACCTCCACAGAAAGTTCACCCGAACATATCTACAACAGTGGAGGTAGTTATGAAGTACTATTGAGCTTGACTGATGACCTAGCAGCAGAGAAGACCGTTACTTTTGGCACACCGCCTCCCCCAACAATATATTTTTCTATTGTGCAAAATAACCGAAGCGTCACACTTACCCCGCACGCCGAAGGCGTAGCTCATTCAGAGTATGCTTGGGATTTTGGCGACGGGACGGTATTAAACGACAGCCTACCTTCCCACGAATACAGAAGCGAAGGAACGTATACCATTGTGCTCAACGTGGGGAAAAACAAGTTTGAAAAAACCATCACGGTCTCCGACACTATTGTGGAGACACCTGGAATTTTTCGAGGCGTTATGCCGGCGAAAAGCTTCCAACAAGTTTTGGATAGCCTGCAGGTGATGAGCTCCCAGAAAAAAATAATCGCCTTCGGCCCCGAGAAGAGTTTTGTCCGCCCCGATTCATGCTATGTGGTCGTTTGGGATGACGCAAGCTCGAAGATTGAAACCGTTTACGGTAAAAACGATATAAGAGGGAGGTTCGACTACAGCCGTAAGAAATGCATTGCCCCGGAGGATTTTAAGGGACTGGTTTCCGGAAAAAAAGCGGTTTTTGTGGAATTTAAATGAAGATCACTTGTCAAGATAATTGTGCCAGTGTACGGAGAAAAGGAAAGGAGAATATGCGAAATCTGAAAGAATTGATCTGCATCGTCCTCGTTATGCTATTTCTTCCAACCATTCATGTTCAATCTCAAGTCAGGACGAAAGTGACCGTGGACGGGGCTCCGGACGAAAAAACAAAAGGAGCAATAGAGGCTGCGGCCGCTACCTTTTTGACCAGCTGCAATACCTCCTTTCACGATAAGAAGGATGTCAACCTAACTTCCGTTGCAATCTCTGCCGACGCGAGGAAATCATTCGGCGAATTGTGGACCAATACGCCGTTTGAATGCAGAGAGGCGGATATAGACAGGAGTCTCATCGAGCGGGAATATGACCATACGTATGAGATCCGGAATATTCCCATCGATGTGGAAAAAGATGACAAAAGCGTCGAAAGTGAAGAATGCGTTCTGGTATTCAACGGGAGCGGAGAGATAGAACAGGTGCTGTTTGCTATCGACAGCCAAAAATATGCTCAGATGCTGGCGCATCCGGAAGATGTGAAAGATCTACGATTGCGGCAGATGATACTCAACTTTGTCGAAAATTTCCGAACGGCATATAATCGAAAGGATATCGTCTTTCTCGAAGATGTTTTTTCCGATAATGCGTTGATCATTGTAGGGAGGGTTGTTCAACAAACCGCTGTCTCGAGCGATCAATATCTTACGGGTATCGAAAATAGAAAAGTAGAATATATAAGAAAAGGGAAAATGGAGTATATGCGCGACCTCCGGTATGCGTTCAAAG
>JBAUMC010000060.1:0-14748 GCA_049578505.1 Bacteroidota bacterium
TGAAGTACGCCTCAATCTTATATTCTTTTCCTTTCTCCACTTTGTACGCAACACGCCTCGGCAGCGCTCTCCACATAAAGACTCTGGCGAGCGTGTCCCCATTCACGATCAGCTGAAAAGCTCCGCAAGCTTCCATGCGAAACGCAATCTCGCCCGATTGCAAGGGTTTATAGATCGTCTCATATTTTGCGGAAAAATTTTCAAGATGGACGCCGGTGCTGAATTCGTGCTGACCGAACGTGGTCAATTTAATAGGATGTTCGAGCTGATCGGTCGCCGCGACGTCGCCTTTGCAATCGCGGTTGTTCCAGTACGTAGCTCTGAACCCTTTTTTGCCCTCGATGGAACACTCGCCGAAGGCGGTCACAGTGACGCTGTTCTCGACCAGGTCGCATCCTTTGTCATACATGGTTTTGCCGGCGCCGATTTTGCTCCTCACGCCGTCCAGAATGGTGATGGTATTGATCGGCGTGCCATTATAGCTTCCCCACATCAGAGGCTTGTCGTCGGCATTCGGGCCTATGACCGCCACCTTGTTCACGTCCTTGGACAATGGGAGGATGTCGTTCTTGTTTTGAAGGAGCGTCATCGACTCGCGGGCCATAGCGATTGCGAGTTTCTGGTGATCTTCACTATTGACGACCGACATGGGAATCTTAGTCCAGGGAACCAGATCGTCGTTGTCCATCTCTCCCAGAGAGAAGCGGCCGGCCAGCGCCCGTACCACGTGCTTGTCCACCTCCGCCTCGGTCACCAGCCCCCTGCTGACGGCATCGGGCAATTTCTTGAACGCATAGCCAAACCCGCACTCGACGTCGGTTCCCGCCAAAGCGCCTTTCGATGCGGCATGGATTGCATCGGATGACACCTTGTGACTAGTGTAGAAGTCGGTGATCGCTCCGCAATCCGAAACGACGAGGTACTTAAAGCCCCAATCGTCGCGCAGGATGTTTTGCAGTAATCGCGTGTTCCCGCAGCAGGGCTCGTCGTCCAGCCGCTGATACGCGCACATGATCTCGCGGACATCCCCTTCCGTCACGAGCGATTTGAATGCAGGAAGGTATGTCTCGTACAGGTCGCGCGGATCGACGTCGGTGAGATTAATCGTATGGCGGCTCCATTCCGGACCCGAGTGGACTGCAAAGTGCTTGCCGCACGCGAGGAGTTCGCGGTATTTTGCATCGGGAGGTCCCTGCAATCCTTTCACGACGGAAACGCCCATCCTCGACGTCAGATACGGATCCTCTCCGTAAGTTTCCTGGCCTCTCCCCCAGCGCGGATCCCGGAAAATGTTCACGTTGGGAGTCCAGACAGAGAGGCTCAGGAAGCGTCTATTCTCCTGGCCTCTTCTTCGGGCCTCGTTGACTTTGGCGCGTGTCTCGTCCGAAGCAGCCCTGAACACACGATAGACCAATGCATCGTCGAACGAGGCTGCCATGCCGATCGGCTGCGGGAAGACAGTAACACTGTCGTTGTTGGCAAGGCCGTGAAGCGCTTCGCTCCACCAGTTGAATTTCTTGATCCCCAGGCGCGGAATCGCATCCGACTCGTCGCACATCAACGAAGCCTTTTCATTCAGCGTTAACCGGCCGACGAGGTCTCTGGCCCGCTCGTCGGAGCTCAAGTCCGGATTTTGATACGGCAAAGTTTGTCCCCACGCCGACACCGAGAGTGAGGCGCTGAAGAAAAACGACAGTACTTTTTTCATAGTCTACCTGCTGATAAATGAGATGGTGATGATTTCTTCTCGAATCGAAGAGCGGTACCGGTTTCAGCGTCAATGACAGGGCGATTGAGCCGGCCGCCGCCATTCCTTACGGGTTACTTTAGTTCGAGCGTCACGATGGATTTCGCGGGAAGCGAAAGAGTGAGAATTCCGTTTCGCAACGCTGCGCTCGTGAACGGTTTTATGTTCACGGCTTCAGGCTTGCCGAATTCATTGTGCGCGTTCATCGCAGCGGCGGTAATAATTTCACCGGAGACCTTCGTGTCGGAAGTACCCTTCAGCTCGCACCGTACGTCCTGCGCATGTCCCGGGTCGAGGTTTGCAAGCGAGATATGGATTCTTCCTTCCTTGTCTTTCGATGCGGACGCACTCACCGCGGGTATCGAGTCCGTTCCGTTCATGTATGGCTTGCTCTGCAGATCAATGGGCAGCAGCACGGCTCCCTGATGGACCGAATACATCTTGAAAACGTAATAGGTCGGAGTCAACACAAGTTCATTCCCTTTCGTGAGGATCATCGCTTGCAGCACGTTCACCATCTGGGCGATGCTTGACAACTTCACTCGGTCACAATGTTTGTGAAAAATGTTGAGGTTAACGGCCGCAACGACTGCATCGCGGAGGGTGTTCTGCTGATAGAGAAAACCGGGATTCGTTCCCGGCTCGACGTTGAACCAGTCTCCCCACTCGTCGACCATAAGACCGATCCTCTTTTGCGGATCGTACGTGTCCATAATTGCCGAGTGCTTCGAGACGATTTCGTCCATCTTCAACGTCGTCGAGAGAGTCGTGAACCAATCGTTTTCGTTGAACTCCGTTGCAGAGCCCTTGTTGTTCCAATCCTTCACGGTGTAGTAGTGGAGGGAGTATCCGCTCATGTATCCCTGAAGCCAACCATCCGTGTTCTTCCATTTCTTCATGAGAGTTTCGGTCCAGTTGTAGTCCTCCTGGAGTCCGCCGGAAGCGATCTTATAGAGAGGAGTGCTGCCGTAGTCTTTGAGGAAAAAGGAATATCGCCCCAGCTCATTGGCATAATGGTCGGCCGACATGATGCCGCCGCATCCCCATGTCTCATTTCCCACACACCAGAACTTTACATTCCATGGCTTCTCCCTGCCGTTTTTCTTGCGCAGCGCCGTCATCGGGTTATCCCCGTCGGAGGTGAGATACTGCACCCAATCGGCCATTTCCTTCACGGTGCCACTCCCGATGTTACCGCAGATGACGGGCTCGCACCCGACCTGTTCGCACAGATCCATGAATTCATGAGTGCCGAAGCTGTTGTCTTCCGTCACTCCGCCCCAATTCGAATTCACCATCTTAGGCCGGTCGGCTCGCGGGCCGATGCCGTCCTTCCAATGGTATTCATCAGCAAAGCATCCTCCTGGCCACCGAATCGACGCGACTTTTATTTCCTTTAATGCGGCAACAACATCGTTGCGTATGCCGCGTGTGTTGGGAATGGGACTATCCTCTCCAACCCAGAGACCTCCGTAGATGCCGTGTCCCAGGTGCTCTGCAAACTGTCCATAGATAAATTTGCTGATCGTGTCTTTCGCAGCGTCGGCATGCACCACCAGAGTATTCATTGTTGATTGCGCCGGCAGGAGACGTGCAATACATAAAAGCGCAGCGATAACAAAAAGGGTTCTTCGAATCATTGTTCTCACTCCTTTTTCAGTGGTTGGAATTCTGTCCGGACTTCTTGAAACGGAGGGGCATGCCGATTCAATCCTCCTCCTCAGACGACGCGAAACAAAGTGCCGCTATTTCTGATAGATCATCCTTATGGTATTGGAAAAATCTTTGGATTCCATACGGCAAAGGTAGACACCGCTTGCAAGACCCTGGGCACTCCACTGCAACCGGTGCTCACCGGCAGGGACTTCGCCCTGGACGAGCGTTTCAACGGCTCGGCCGGTAATGTCGTAGATTCTGAGCGTCACGTTTTCATTTCGCGGCAGGTAGAAAACAATCATGGTCGACGGATTGAACGGATTGGGGAAATTCGAGCACAACTTGAACTCGGACGGCTGAGCCGGGTTAGCCATTTGCCTCACCGACGTAACCATGCCGGCTCCGTCGCCGACGAATTGAATCTCGCTCAGTTGATTTGTGCCGATACCTTTTCCATGGAGAAGATAAAGATGATTATCCGTGGTCGAGGATGTTGCGGTCCCGTCGGTCATGGCCGCCGGAAGCGGAAACGTCGCGGCCTCGGGATCCAAGCCCATGATTTTTGCAGCGGCACTATCGGTGGCAACGGGATCGAGCCCCGCCAGGAGCGCATGCTTGGAGCACGGCGCAAAATTCGAACACCACGACCCCTCACCGCCTGTCGAATTTTTGATCCCGTCGACCACGGCGAGATGAACCGGACGCGCGGCATTCAGGTCGCAAATTGTCTCGGGCAAATAATTCCATTCCGACGCCGTGCTCGTCGGATGATGGAGCGCTCCCCTGCGACCGTTATCGTTCGTTATTCCATATAACGTTTGGGGTACGGTCCCGATCTGGTTCTTCAGCGAACATGTCAGACCGGCCGCGGAGTGATGCTTGAGCTTCGGAATCGAGATATAGACATCGACCGTCTGCAATATCTTATTCATCGTGAACGAAGGGAAGTTGTAGTGACTGCTCCCCGTCGAGATGGTAGTGATATTTGCGGGGGTGGTATCGTTCAAGTCGACCACATTGCAGCCCAATGCCGTTTGAACCGCCTTGTAGCCGAAACTGTCGTTGGAACCGAACGGGGCTGTCGAACCGGAATTCTGCCACGTCGTGTCCCAGAAAGCATCAACGATGTAAAGATCGGCCGGATTCACGCCGGCATCGAGGACATACTGCCCGACAGCTTGCAGCACCGCCGGGTGCGTCCACATCGCCTCAGTAATTGTGTAGCCGGAAAACTTCGCGTTCTTATTCGGTTTGAAACTGGCAGCGTTCCCTGAACCGCCGGTCATGTTGATCTTGATGGCAACTTTCTTCCCCTTGCTGAACAGAGAAGAGACTCCGCCGGCTTGATTCTGATCGAGCAAGTCGAGAAGGTATTTCACCTTCTGTTTCACCCCGCCGCCGGCATCGTCATAGACATACGTATCTGCAGGAGTGCTTGCCGTGTTTGCGATGGCAACCGTAGCGAGAGACGATCCCCCTTGCGTACGGTTGTAGGCAAAAACACCCGATGGTTTTAAATATGGCACAACGAGCAAGCCTGCTGCGGCGGCTCCGACCTTCTTCACGAAATCCCGCCGGGATGAATTCATTTCATGTAATTCCTGTAGATCCTTGATTTTCATACACTCTCCATGTTCTTAGCATTAGGTATGTGAAAAGTATTAGTATCTATTCAACGGTAAATGTGTTTTTCAAACGTATATCTTTTGACGAGCTTCCAACTTGAATTTCCCAAGTCCCCGGTGCCGTGGTGAGATCGTTATTCGATGTATCGTAAAAGGAGAATTCCGATGCCGGTATTTTGAATGTAAGTCTCTTGCTCTCTCCCCCAGCAAGCGTAATCCTCTGAAACCGTTTCAGCTGATTAATGGGCACTTTGATCGCTGCATCAACATCATGGGCGTAGACCTGAGCGACTTCATCGCCTTTGACCTTGCCGGTGTTTTTGACGGTAAATTGGATTTCAATCTCTGCATTCCTGTCGATCTTTCCGGAGCTGAGCTTAAGATCGCTGTATTGAAACTGAGTATAGGAGAGACCGTACCCGAACGGATACAACACCGGTTCGCCGAAATACATATAGGTACGGGGATGATTGATCAGGTCATAATCCGACATCGGGGGGAGCTGCTGCGTTGATGAGTAAAATGTTTCAGGAAGCCTGCCGCCCGGATCAACATCGCCGAACAGTACGTCGGCAATCGCTTTGCCGGCAAATTCTCCTCCATACCATGCTTCAACGATTCCGGCCGCCTTGTTTTCAGCTCCCGCGAGAGCAACGGGACCGCCGTTCACAAGGACAATGATGATATGAGGATTGACCGAAGCGATTTCAGCGATGAGGTCCCTCTGCACTTGCGGCAGTTCAATGGCCGTACGATCTAGCTCCTCCCGAGAAATAGCAGGAGACGTTCCGAGAACGAGAACGACAACATCATTTCTCGCCGCCACCTCTTTTGCCGCATTAAAATCCTTTTGACCGAGGTCCCATGTCAATCTCGCGCATGCACCAAGCTCATCGTCATACTGGTCGAACTCAATTTCATACTCTTTGCCCGGCAGCAGTTCAACGGCGGCGTTGGTCGCTTGTTCAGCATGGTCCGTCCAATCATTGATAAGCACCTTCCCATCTACAGAAAGGCGCCCGCCATCATCGGTGCTGATGCCAATATGGTGGATCGTATCGGGAGGAATTATCTTGCCCCTCCAGCGGATGGAAAAATGATCCTCGGGTATTCCGGGAGCCGGGGAACCGGTTCCGAAATTAAAATTCACCATGGAATCGATACGTGTGACGACGGGTTTCCCGGCGAGGTTCATATTATCAAAATACTCGCCTCGCATGCCGGTTTTATTGGTTCCTTCAACTTTGCCGAAGTATTGGGGATCAATAGGCCGTAACGATCGATCGTCAACAACGCAACCGAGAGAATATTCCACTTTGATTCCGAGCGCCGATGCTTTGGCTGCAATCCCCTCGAGCGGGGCAACCTGAACATTGGGCCAGCCGCTGTATGTTCCGAGCTGAGGTTCGGCTGCATTGGGACCGATGACGGCAATGGAGTTGGCCTTCTCTTTGTCCAGAGGTAATATCCCGCTATTTTTAAGGAGCACGATTGATTTCTGCGCGACAGCAAGCGCCAGATCGCGGTTTTCCCTGGAGTCGAGTTTGTCTTTTGTGATCGAAGCGTATGGCACCATTTCAGGCGGATCGAATTCGCCCAGTCTGAAACGCGCGGAAAGAACTCTTGCTAAAGCGCGATCGAGGTCTCTTACATCCAACAGTCCTTTCGCAAGAGCTTCCTTTAAGTTTTGCCGATATTCCATCCCGCAATCCAGGTCACATCCGGCAAGAATACTCTTCGCCGCAGCTTCGGCCCCTGTCTTATAAAAATGATGCCCTTCGACCATGTCGGTAACCGCACCGCAGTCCGAAACGACATAACCTTCAAAACCCCAAGTACGTCTCAGGAGATCGGTAAGCAGGAACGAGTTCGCGTTGGCTGGGACGTGATTCACTTCGTTATACGCACCCATAATGGAGTACGCTTTCCCTTCGACAATCGCCTGACGAAACGCCGGCAAATAATATTCAAACATGCTGCGCATGTCGACGTCGGAAGAACCCGTATGGCGGCGTTCCTCCTCATTGTTGGCCATAAAATGTTTCGGGGTGGAGACGGCTTTCAGATAATACGGATCGTTCCCCTGCATCCCTTTAATAAATGCGACACCCATTCGAGATAGCAGATACGGGTCTTCACTATACGATTCTTCATTGCGTCCCCAGCGTGGGTCGCGTGCGATATTGATGGTCGGACTCCAATAGGTCAGTCCGTTGCCGCGAAGAAAATTCAATGCCCGCGCTTCGTCGGAGATGGTTGAACCGACGCGATAGACAAGATCGGGATCCCATGTCGAACCCATCGCAACGGCTTGCGGGAACGACGTCGCTCCGCTCGCCAGTAGCCCGTGCAGGGCTTCGCTCCAGTAATTGTATTTGGCAACTCCCAGCCGGGGAATTGAGTCGGACTGGTTTGTCAGCTGGCTAATCTTTTCATCAACCGTCATGAGACCAATCAGGTCGGAGAGTCGTTCTTTGTACGAATTCGGTGCGAAGACATTCACAATTGTGGAGCTGAGCGCCGGATCTTGTCCGGCGGTCTTGCCGGAAAGAACAAGCAGATAGTAACCGGGACGCGGGAACGTGACTTCTGTGCTAAGGCTCGAGGGGTCACTAAATGCCACTTGCGCATTCTGAGGACACGCCCATCCGACTTTTATATTTTTTTGGAAGTCCATCCCTTTGGGGGAAGACGCACTTCCAGCGAGGTGCGCTGATTGCGTTTTCGCCCAATTAATAATCTGTGAGCTTCCTGCACTTAGCGACAAAGTTTGAGGGAACAACAGCGTTGAGTTCAGAAGTAAGATGAATACTACACACGCGGTTTTTATTATTCTTTTTTCCATCTACTTTTCCATAGATTAGTATTTTATTCGCTGCCGTGGAATTTCCCTTGGCGCAGTGGCAGGACCAGCATCGTTCCTTTTCTGTACTGATTGATCAATTCATGTGCCAACTTTCAAATCTGGGGAAAATGAGCTCAATTCAGATTCAATACTCCAAACGTTGTTCTGTCCACGTCGGACCATTGATAGAGAACATCCCATTCCTGTAATAGACCGGCTCAATTCCCAATTGTGGAGTTGTTTCCCACGGCTGAAGATCCGGACAGTACGGATACGGGCGCTTATCGTACATGAGGTAATGGCAGGAGGACCACAATTTTCCATCCGGTCCCTCGAAAAGCGCATTGTGCCCCGTCTCGCAATAAGGATCCTGGGTGTCTTGAAATTTCAAATCCGCATATCCGCCGCTCGCCGCAAGTTCAGGACGATAACCTTTCTTGCGCGTTCCGAAGATCGGCTCGCGAGAAGCAAGTTCCCACGGCCCGAGCGGCGATTTTGATTTCAGCAGACCAACTTCGTAACCGCGGGTCCATGTTGAAAAGAACATGAAGTATGTCCCCTCCTTCTTTACGACGAACGGACCTTCAATACCTCCAACCATCCACTCCGGGTAACCCGGCTCTCGCTTGTCCAGGAATTTTTGGATGGCGCCAATAAGCTTTCCTGAGGGCAAGTCAATCCTCGCCTGAAAGAGTCCGTTGCCGCTGCAATAGAGATATGTCTGTCCATCGTCGTCCTCGAACAACGTTGCATCGTTATTATATTGAGGAGTGAGCGGTCCGTTCACCAACCGGTACGGGCCGGTTACCCGATCGGACACAAACAGCCAGATGCTGTGAGTCTTCATCCCTTTCGGATCTTCTGCAGTAACTTTTCCGCTGTTTATTGTAAGCCAGTATTTATTTTGTATGAAGTGTATTTCGGGGGCCCAGAATCTGCCGTTGTAGGGACAATCCGCCGGCAGTTTGCTGGCATCGATGATCCATGAATGTTGCCGCCAGTGGATCAGGTCGTCGGATACAAGCAGACGGACGCCCGGATTTGGACCGGTCCATATGGGAAGCGATGTGCCCGTGCAATACCACTGTCGATCAACTTTAATTATGTAATGATCCCGCATTGAAATGGATGTATCCCTTGTAATCGGATTCGTATAGCGGAACACATGGGGAGTATCGTTTGGGATTGATGTTCCATAGTTTAAACTTGGCTGCGCTAGACAAGAAGATGACGCAACGAGCAAACTCCAAAACATGTTCAAGCTACAATTCATGATATTGTCACGTCATCATTCACTAAACTTCAATGCGAAGAAATGGGCTCTCCGGCATTTTAAGATACCTCTGTTCGCAGCCGCCATTGTGCACAATCACTTCATTGCCACAACTCTATTCAAAAGTCAGCCAATCCACTTCAACAGGTTTATTATCTCGCAACGAAACAACCAGATTGTGAACACCAGATATCAGTTCTGATAAATTCGCTTCAATAATTTTCCACTCATTATTCTTTGCAATTTCTAGCTCGGCTATCGTTGGGCCGTCAACCTTATCCAGCCTCAACTCTATCGTGCCTCCGGTTGTTGACAATGCTCTGACTTTAAGCGCTTTGAACTTGTTGCTTCCGAAATCAACGCTATTGTATTGTATCCAGGCGTTCGCGGTATCGAGTATTGACTTCCAACCTCCGAACGTATTGAGAGTATCGAGAAATGCGATCGATGCACCTCGGTTGCTTCTAAAGCTATACCTGTCGATCTCTATTTTTTGAGAAGCGCTGGTAATGCCCGCACCGCGCAGTGTCGGAATGACCTTTTTAATTGTGCCATCATTGTTGAAGAACAAGCTGTCAATTCTGACCGACCTGTTCTTATCAAAATGCGGAGATAAGTCATTGTGGTGGTAGAACAGGTACCATTGATTCTTGAATTCAATGATCGACTGCTGGTTCGTCCAGCAGTCGCGGGTTTCATCCATGAGGACGCCTGCTACCGTAAAAGGCCCCATCGGATTATTACCGATGGCATATTCAAGGCGTTCGGTCGTATCCTGCACGTGCGGATATGTCATGTAATACACGTTATGCCGCTCGAAGAGGTACGGCCCTTCTTTGAGCCCTTTCTCGGGCAGACCTTCGACGATCTGAGGATCGCCGGCAAGTTCCACCATGTTGTCTTTGAGCTTTGCCACATAAAAATTTCTTGCCGCCCAGTACAAATATGCCTGTCCGTCTTTATCGATGAATAAGTTCGGATCGATACCGTGGACGCCTTTGATCGGCGTCGGCTGCGGCGTAAACGGTCCGTACGGTGTTTCCGAGACGGCGACCCCAATTGAAAAACCTCTTCCGTAGGTTGTATCTTTAACAGGAGCGGGGAAATAAAAATAGTACTTCCCGTTCTTATAGATGCAGTCGGGAGCCCACATGGCGTACGATTTCGAGTTTACCCACGGAACTTTATCCTGACTGATGATCACGCCCTGATCCGTCCAATCGGTCAAATTTTCGGACGAGAATACGTGATAATCCTCCATACAAAACCAGCCGGCCCTCCCCCGCCCTTGACCGGCCAGGATGTCGTGAGAAGGATAAAGATATACCTTCCCTTCAAAAACCCTCGCGGCAGGATCTGCGGTGAACTGATCGGTGATGAGCGGGTTTTGAGCGAACGAAATGTTCGTGACTGCTGCCCGGAGAATAATCAGTGTCAGCAAGTGAAGACTAAAGTTTCTCACGTTGAAGTGCCTGGATGATGTCCTGAAGTGTGATCAATTTCCTTTTTCTTCTGAGATGAAAGTGTATTCTTCCCCCGGAGCGGTTCCAACATCATACATGAAAGTATTTTTCAACGTCACCGGTTTCAGTTTCGCTTCGGGAGAAATCAGCGCCCTCTTGATGTCGGGCACCGTATAAAACGGGTTACCGTTCTCGCCCGCAGCTTTAACGAGTTTCACGTCACCTTCCGCTTTCAACGGTAAGTACGACCTGATGCGGCAATTGCCCCCCAGGTTGGATTTGATGATTAGTTTGGAGATTTGTCCGTTTCTCCATTCCATATCTTCAATTTCAAATCCTCCCCGCGCACGAAGACCTTTCACACTTCCATCTTGCCAAACATCGGGCAATGCAGGAAGCACGAAGAGCGCGCCGTCGTCGCTCTGCAGGAGCATCTCGGCAACGCCGGCTGTAAAGCCGAAATTGCCGTCAATCTGAAAGGGAGGATGAGCATCGAACATGTTAGAGTACGTACCCCCTTTTTCAAACGCCGGCTTTTCAACAAGGCTTATTTGGTTCGTTATCAGCTTATAGGCATGGTTGCCATCTAAAAAACGTGCCCATAGATTGATCTTCCAGTTCATCGACCAGCCTGTTGAAGGGTCGCCTCTATAGATGAGCGAGGTACGAGCCGCGTCGAAAAGCTCAGGGGTTCGGAAAGGAGAAATCTGATTCGATGGATAGACGCCATACAGGTGCGACACATGCCTGTGATGGTCATCCGGGTTGTCCCAATCCTCAATCCATTCCTGCAATTGTCCGTAACGGCCAATCTGCATCGGAGGGAGTTCTTCGAGCGCGGCGGCGATTTTTGGAATGAAATCTTTGTCGGTGTTGAGGATTTCTGCCGCTTTGATCGTCTTGGTAAAAAGGTCGAACAGAAGCTGATTGTCCAATGTCGTTCCGGCAGAAATAGACGATTCAGGATGCGATGATGGAGCGTTCTCCGGAGAAACGGAAGGGCAGACCACCAGCCAATCGTGGCCGGGATATTTGACGAGGAAGCTAAGATAAAACTCGACCGCGCTCTTCAAAACAGGATAGACGGATTCAAGATATTTCTTGTCGCCGTTGAATTCATATTTCTGCCAAAGATGCTGGCACAACCATGCACCCCCCATCGGCCACATCCCCCAGAACGAGCCGTCGATTGGACCGTTTATGCGCCAGAGATCGGTGTTGTGATGGAGCACCCACCCGTCGGCGCCGTACATCACTCTCGCGGTTTGTCTCCCCGTAACAGAAACATCCCTTATCAACTGAATGAGCGGCTCGTTCATTTCGCTCAGATTCGTAACTTCGGACGGCCAGTAGTTCATCTCTAAATTGATATTGACCGTGTATTTGCTCCCCCAGGGAGGGGAAAGCTGGTTGTTCCATATCCCCTGTAAATTTGCGGGCTGACCGCCAGGCTGGGATGAAGAAATGAGCAGGTAACGCCCGTACTGAAAATAGAGAGCCGCCAACTGCGGGTCGTTACCTTCCGCAAATTGTTTGATACGCACATCGGTAGGGTTCTTGACGGAATCGGTTACTCCTAGATCGATACTCACCCGGTTGAAATACTTTTGATACGCCGCAACGTTGTCGCCCAACATTTGCTGATAATTTTTCTTCAGGGCGTTCTGCAGATATTCCTCCGCTTTGGCGTCTGCATCCCCGCTGATGTCGTGATAATTTATGAAGTTGGTCGCGATGGAAATATAAATAGTGACGGTATCCGCATTGGAGACTTGCAATGAAGTGTCTGAAGCCGAAACGCTACCGCCTCGAGTAAGGACCCTGACATGAGCCTGAAATTGTACAGCCCCCTTGACGGAATCGTGATCGCTCGTCACGCCGGACATGATGAGCTCGTCATTTCCCCAGGTAAAAATCTTTACCCTGGACGGCCGGTCCATTGCCGCGGAGAAATTGACCGCACCGGCCTTCTCCGAAGCGATCCTCACGACAATCACCTGGTCGGGGAATGAGGCAAAGACGCTGTTCTCGTAGCGAATGCCGCCGATTTTGTACCGGAACGTTTCCACTCCCCTCCCGATGTCGAGCTCCCGATAGTAATCGGAATAACTTTCGTGTCCGGGAAAAAACAGAACCAGGTCTCCGACGGTCTGGTAAGGGCAGCCATTCGAAGTTTTGGTGATGAACTTTTGATTCGCCAGATCCTGGGCTTCCTTGAATTTACCCTCAAAGATCAATTGCCGAAGTTCGGGAAGGGCGGCTTTGGCTTCAGGATTGTCGTTGCGGTTTGGCTGCCCGGCCCAGACCGTGTTCTCGTTGAGTTGAATTGTCTCTTTGCAGGGGTCTCCGTATACCATGGCGCCCAGCCGGCCATTTCCCACCGGCAGCGCTTCAACCCACTGCCGGGCAGGACGGTTGTACCAGAGTTTGAGAAGAGAATCCGTTTGGGCGCAAATACTCTGGACCGCTGCAAAACTGAGGACGAATAAGATCGAACCTTTTCTCATGACTGTCCGCATTAAAAGAGCCGCTCCCGGTCACTTGCTCTGTTTTTCGTTCAGGAGTTCGTTCGCAGCATTTGCGAGAAATATATAATCGGCGCAAATGTCGATGACACATTCATTTTCCCCCCAGAGGAATGGCCAATCTTCCTTGTTCTCCAGAAAATCCGGTTTTAGAAGCAGTACGCCCGGAACCACTCCGCCGGCGATGAAGGAAAAGTCGGCCCTATTGCTCCCATAGGTATGTCTCTTGGAATGCGTGCCGACACTAGCGACGAAGGAAATATTGGAATAGGGGTGAGTGCCGAACAAATACGTCAGCGCCTTGTACACACCTTCACGGCCGACAAGATCCGGAAATTCTCTATTGAGATAATAGTTTGTAATCGACCAACTGATAAGCTCAGAATTTCCGGCCCATCCCCTGGTTCCGATTGGAACCCCGTACGGATTTTGCTGAACAAGTTTGCCTATCTCGTTTTCATATTTCGCAACATATTTTTCAAGCTTCGACTTGTATTCGTGGGGCATATATGGTACGGCGTGTGCAGCTGTTGACATGCTCCATTCCGGCGCTGCATCCAATTGAGGCCAAATCAACTCGTCGAATCGCTTTGCATATTGCTCATCCTTCGTCGTGATGTAGAGCTGCAGTGCCGCGATGCATTCTGCGTTACCGAAGAACCTGGCGAACCGCGAAGTCTCTTTGGTCAAGGGCTCCGTGTGTTGTTTTTCCCAAGCATTGGTCGCGGTGGTGAGAGCGTCTTGGGAGAGAGCCGGATTATAGTCCTTCAATGCGCGGCTTGCGGCTGCGATCGCTGCAATTGCGGAATAATTGAGGCTTGGAATTGACGGAGTGAAAACCCATCGATCATCCAGCGTCCCGCTTGTCATCCCCTCTCTCTCGTAGGGTTTGAGCGCAGGATTGTACAATAGATTATCGGTCATGGTCGAGCCATCTCCAAGATGATGGTATTCATACAACTTCGGGAAATTAATTCCCCGAACTGCAAAGCCGACGTTCTTTATCTGAGCGATCAATTGGAGCGTTCCATGTTCGATCTGTTGCAAAATATCCGGCTTACCGTCGGGATGATGAATATCGACATAGCGAGTGCTCTGGTCGATATAGGTCTCATCGCGGTTCACCCCGAACAGTTCCCAGGCGTCCACAAAACTCATGATCGCGGTGCAATGATGTTCCGTTTCAATATCAAAGTCCCCTGCATCAAACCATCCTCCGACATTTAAGCCGGGAATGTGTTCGAGCGGCTTGTATTTTGTATGCGTTGTCGAATCCATCCAGTAACCATCAAAGTGTCTGATGTTGACAGGGGCCTGGAGGGCATCGTCCATAAAAGGGAGGCCGTGCCAAATCCGGTATGCTTCCCGAACGAGCATGTGATCCATTTGAACGGGGAACCAGACGTCAAGCGTCGGGTGCCAAACATTGTCATAGACGTGCGTGCCGATCGGGAACGGCTCCGATTGCTCGTCCCCATATTTTATGAGATACAATCCGCTGTCTTTCACAGCCGTGAAATCGAAGGTCGCATAATTGTACCGGAGATAAGGTCCCCACGGTTTCACGTCGGTCGTAAGCTTTTCTGAGAATTTGCCGTCCGGCATTATCTGATA
>JBAUMC010000061.1:0-50709 GCA_049578505.1 Bacteroidota bacterium
ACGAAATTTCCGCCGATGTCGACCAGAGTACATGTTACATAGAATAATCCGTTGTGATATCGTATCGACGGTGCAAAGAGCCCGCGCGAAACACCTTGTCCATCCAAGTTCAACTGCTCGGGTCGATTCAACACGTGGCCGACTAATTTCCAGTGAACCAAATCTCTGCTGTGATATACCGTAATCCCGGGGAAATAGGAGAATGTAGAATTGACGAGGTAGAAATCCTTCCCTACACGGCAAACGCTCGGATCTGGATAAAAACCGGCGATGATCGGATTGGTGAATGTGGGAGTATTTTGGCCCAAAGAAATCCCATGGCCACCAAAAATCGCGAGCAAACACATGACCGCATAGTGCAATGCACTTTTGTTCAACTATGTTTCTCCTTTCAAATTGAAAACAACAGAGGCGCTAATTCACTTTCTCAAAGAACTGCTGGCCGTTAAATTGTTCCATTTGAAAACCTGTAACTTTTCCCTTGTCGTCTTTTTTGAAATGAATGAAGAGGTACACACCTTTGAGATAGAAGTCTTTCTCGCTTTCCGCCAGGAGCGCCAATCTTGAGCCGTCGGGAGCTACACCAACAATTCGATTCTCTTCCCGGACAACTTTTATTTTGAACTCAGGATTTGCCTGGTACGACCCTACGTACTGATCGAGGGTCGCAGGATCGACAGTGACGGATGGTTTGGCAAAAACAAATTGCAGCCCGCGCGTGTACCCTTCGGCTTTTCCTCCCGAATGTCCGGTTCCTTCAAGCACTCGCGTCTCAATTTCCAAACCTTCCAACTTCTTTTCCTTCAGGTCATCCGCAAATTTCTCGAACGAACTTTTGTTCATTTCAAGACCGCCGACCGCCATGAATAGTTTGATGGGAAGCCGGGATTTCATCGGCGCATAATTTTTTATGTACCCGTCAATCACCCCATTATCCCATCCTATAGCGGGACTGGTCAACACATAACGATTGAACAACTCGGTCTCATCGAAGAGAGCGTAGAGGGTAAAAAGGCCGCCGAGTGAGCTCCCCATAAGTGTCCGGTCATCCTTCTTTGTTCGGTACCGCGAATCGATGAACGGAATCAATTCTTTTTTGATGAACTCCAGGAACTTCGGTGCATTCCCCGATTGAGGCGCTTGTTTTATCATTGAAGGGGTAAGATCTCTTGCCCTGAGGAGATCAAAGTTGGGATTATTTCCTCCCCATGCTATACCGACAACGACGGCTGCCGGAACGAACCCATCGTAGTACTGCTGTCCGAAAATCGCATTGAGGAGAGGAAAATCCCATTGCCCGTCCAAGAGGTAAATAACAGGAAATGATTTGGAGGTATCCCGATAGTCTCTCGGAAGGTTGACGTACAGGTCGAATTCTTGGCCGACGATGGAAGAAGTAAAATGAAGAGCCTGTGTCCCGGCGATCTCCACCATCGGAGGTGATGCAAGCGAATCACCGCCTCTTGGTTGAGAGGCCGACAAATTAAACGAAAAAACCGTGAGCAAAAAAACAGTCAGCATGCAAATGACGGAGGGAAGACAAACAGTTCCGCGGATCGTTGATTTCATATGAGTAGCCTCCTCGAAGTGCAACGCGTGGCAGGGTCGATGTCAATTGTGAATAGTTTCTCTCTCGACACTGAATAAAGATTCGATACCGGACCGCAAAGACAAGATCTATCCTTGCTTTGTCAGTTCTTGCGATTCAGCAGATAGCTCTCGGGAGGGCCGAGATAACTTGGTTTCACGCCGCCGGCATCGACCACGATCTTTTGCAGTACGACTCCGGGGTCGACCATCCAGAATTTCAGCTTGTGAACGCCCTGGCTCTGAATGTTGTGATGCGAAATGCAAACGTTGATATTGTTTGCCACCCATTGCTCCCATGCGCGGTTTGAATTGTCCCCGTTCATGATAATTGTCTGCGGCGGCTCATCATCGAAGGAAACGGCGTAGCGAAGCCCTTGATCGTTATGAAAGTTAAGCGTCGGGGACAGATAAGCCTTGACGCTCACCTGGCCCGTGCTAAAAAGAAGCATGGTGTATTCGAGATGGGGGCTTGTTCCACCGGGTGACTGAGGCGGCGATGTCACCGGCACAGGTGTCATTGCAGAAAGGGTCCGTCCCAACCCTGGAATTTTGAGCCAGCTGATGGGGGGCGCGTCGACAGCTCTGGAATAATGTTCGGCCTCGACGGAAATGCATCCGTCGCTTTCGACAAATTCCCGCACGCTATCCTGCGGCAAAACCGGCGGGTTGTTGATGGACGCATGGATAACGACGTTGCTATTGTTTGGACCGGTTACGGTGATTGCCGCGAGCTGTTTCCCCGCCGGCGCTTCCGCCCAATCGACGCTGAGCCATAGGCGATCTTCCAGATCAATTGTTCCACGCGCATTGCTCACTTTCATCCAAGGCTTATCAATCTGCATCGAATAGCCGAACGGAGTCTTTCCACGGTTAAATATCTCAATGTAATGCGATTGTTTGTTATATCGATCGAATTCGGGGAGCGTGGCTTCAGTACCATCGCCGGGCAACCAGGTAGATTGACCTTCCAACGCGACACCCATTTCAGGGCCGGCGGGCACGTCGATTTTTTTTACCTCCGGCAGCGAATTCTTTGGCGGCTCCTGCCAGTACGTGTAACCGATGTGCGTTTGATCCATCATGTGATCCCATTTTCCGCCAGCCATGATCTTATTGTAGTAGTACGTAATTGCCGAATCTTTGCCGAACAACTCCACTGCTTTTTGCGCCAGGCTATCAGTTGCTGCACGCCCTTGCTTTGCATAGAGGCGGTTTTTTGCAACGGTCACGTACAACTCATTCAGATTTGCGCATGCAAGAACGGGCTGAAGAACGAGCTGATAATATGCGTCTTTGTATTCGGATGGAAGTGTATCGTAAATGTGCTGCGCTTTTTCCGCGAGTGCATTGTAGTCGGCAACTACCGTTTCTGCTTCCCTATAGTCGAACAAACTGTAAGTGTCGGGGGAAAGGAGTTCGGGTTTTCGCCGGGCATTGAACTTCGTATACGATGTTACGATGTCGGCTATCTCAGCCGCGTGTTCTTTGCCGAATTGCTGTTCGGCCCAGAGCCGGGTGTACTCGGGCAAACGTGCAGCCGGCCATGCGTCCGGATCCCAAGCGTAGTCAAGGAAGAACTGAAGTGGGAACTCCATCGGCTTGATATCGCCGACGTTGACGATCCAGATCTGCCTGGCCCCGTAGGCGTATGCCAGGTGCATCTGTTCCCATGTCCTTTCGATCTGATTTGTGTTCAGCCATTTGTAATTTCTGGGGCCTCCGACATAATCGTAGTGATAATAAATCCCATAACCGCCGGTTCTCGGTTTATCCCCCAGTCTGGGGAGTTTTCGGATATTTCCCCAATTGTCGTCGCACAAGAGGAGCGTGACGTCATCGGGAACGCGCATCCCCTTATCGTAATAATCTTGCACTTCTTTGTAGAGCGCCCAATCTTGGGGGATGGTGGTAACATCTTTGCCCGTTACGGCACCAAGAATATCGCGCTGATCCTTGACAATTTTTTCGAGGAGGGCAATGTTCGATCCTTCCGTCATCGGCATATCGCCGTCGCCCCTCATGCCGATCGTTACGATGCTCTCGTACGAACCCATCCTCTGTATTCCCTTTGTCCAAAAATTCTTGAGGACGCTTTCGTTTTTCTCGTAGTTCCAGGGACCGCTACCGTACCGGTGCCATTCTTCCTGTGCGCGCATCATCGGTTCATGGTGGGACGTTCCGATGACGACGCCGTATTCGTCAGCCAGCTTAAAGTTGAGTGAGTCGTCGTCAAAAAATGACTTACCCCACATTGCCGGCCAGAGATAATTTCCCTTCAGGCGAAGGATGAGTTCAAAGACGTGTGCATAGAAGGCGCTGTTGAACCCGCCGAATTTTTCCACGGCCCAGCCCGAGAGTGCCGGTGCTTCATCGTTGATAAAAAATCCGCGGTACTTTACCGCCGGCTCGCCCTGTGTGTGCCGGCCCGAAAGGACATAGAGACTCGGCCGATGCTGCGCAGGGACGTCTGCCCACCAATACCAGGGGGAGACACCAATGTGCGAAGAGAGGTCATACAGACCGAAGATTGTCCCCCGCTTGTCGCTTCCGGCGATCACCAGCGCGCGATCCACACCGGCGAACGGTTTTTCGACAACCTGTAAAATAAATGTTTCCCATTTCCCGGCCACTCCTTCAACATTGATTTTGTTTTGAGAGATCAGTGTATCGATCCAGGAATTTTTACCGATTGTTCCAATTAAAACGATCTCTTTGGAAGAAGGGATGGCATCATCGATGATCTGCGGCTTCGCGGTCGTTACACTTTCGATGTCACCTGCGAGATCTTTCGCAGCGCGGAGCACTCCGGGAAAATCGCGCGAGCTAACACATAGCGGGGTTGAGACGGAGGAGGCCGAAAGAGTAAAACTCCCAGCTTCCATTTTCGGCGAGACATATGATTCGCGGTCGGTTGTTGAAGGTGTCCGGGCGAAGGCGACAATCGCCACGGAAAGAATTGGGATGGCAACGAGCATCAACCACGCAATTGTTGCTCGAAAATTCAGCCTCTGTTTAAAAATACTCTTAGGAAGATAATTCATCTGCGACGATGCCTCGATTCTTCCAATTAAAGCCACATTCACATTGAAGAATTGACGAAAATAAATAGGGGAACTTTTGTTCAAGTTCCCCTTTCAACCTTGTCAAGGTTTGAGTCCTTGACAAGGCACCTTACAATTTCTGACCGGCTTTGACCACAGCGTCAAATGCAGGTTTGGGATTGCCATTCCGGTCAAACAACAGCGGATAGTTCACACGACCGCGCGTGTTCAACCAAGAATTTCCGTCCGTGACTCCCCAAAAAGTCACGCGACCGACGACGTCGGCATGTTCAACAAAAACGGAAAAGAGATCGCCGTACCGTTTTGCGAGTTCAAGCTGAACGGAATCGGGCAAACCATTCGCGTAAATGTCCTCTTTCATGACACGGTAATTGTTCACCGACAAGTCTGCTCCCCGATTCTGCTGCGTCGCCGGCACCACATCGATATCCAGCTCGGTGATGTTGACCTTCACACCAAGGGAAGAAAAAACCTTGATCGTCGTATCAACCTGTTCCATCGACGGCCAGTCCATTTTATAGTGCCCTTGCAAACCCACTGCCGCGACGCGCACTCCGGCGGCCTGAAGTTTCTTAATCAATGCAACGGCTCCCTCCCGCTTTGGAGCGTTCTCGAGCGAGTAATCATTGTAATACAGCTCGGCGGCGGGGTCTGCCTCATGCGCGAACTCGAACGCTTTCACGATATACTCTTCTCCAATGATCTTCATCCAAGAACTCTTACGGAGCGAACCGTCTTCGTTAAGCGCTTCGTTGACAACATCCCAGCCTTTGATCCTTCCTTTGTAGCGGCCGACAACAGTATAAATGTGGTCGCGCATTCGTTCCAACAATGCCTCGCGGCCGATCGGTTGTCCGGCACTGTCCTGAAATACCCATCGGGGTGTTTGACCATGCCAGACAAGCGTATGACCGATGATGGCCATGCCGTTCTTTTCGCCGAACTCAACATAGCGGTCGGCCGCACCGAACTCATAGACGCCCGGTTTGGGATGGACCGATTCCCACTTTAGTGCGTTTTCAGGGGAGATTGTGTTGAATTGCGCCTTGGCAAGGGTTGCACTACGCATATCGACCTCTGAAAACTCAGCCTCGTTCAGCGCGGCGCCAATAAGAAACTCCTTTTTGTAGACGTCTTTCAAAGCGGTTTGTGCGCTGGCGCTGCCAGCAACACACAACGCCAAAAGAGTGATGAACAACAGAGCAAATTTCTTATTCATAATCGACCCAATGGTATAGTGCTCGAACCGTAGTTAGACTGTTTGAGTTGCAAACCCTTTTCGTCGCTCTGCTAACTCAGTCGTTATCTGAATCTCAGCCTGCTTGTCAATGGTGTAAAAGAAGAGGCAGACAACGCACAAACCGAACGTGATTGCAGGGAAAATACTCATCGTCATCACGATGCCGTTCAAGGCAGACTCGTTCTGTGCGATGTTGGGCACGTAGCCGTACATCGAAAGCACAAACCCGGTAATTGCACCGCCGAATCCTAATCCCGCTTTCAATGCAAAAACAATGGCTGAAAAGATGATCCCCGTTGCGCGGCGCCGATTCTTCCATTCTGAATAATCGGCCACATCCGCCATCATTGCCCATAGCAGCGGAATAGTGAAGCCATAGACGAACTGGCGGGCCATCTCTGTTGCAAAAATCAATGTCACCGCCGTCGGGGGGAGAAAAACAAAGAGCGCTGTAAAGAGAGTCGTCCCCGAAAGACCTCCGATGAAGACATTCCGTTTGCCAAACCTCATCGCCAAACCCTTGGAAAAGAATATGCCGATGATCGTCGAAGAGGTTCCCAGCACATTAAAGATGCTGAAAAGACTCGCATAATTATCGGGATGCATATAGTATCTGAAATAATAGAAAACCACACTCCCTCGCATTGCCAGCGTAACAAAGAGAATAAGCGTTAGTGCAAACATCGCAAGCCACGGTCTGTTTCTTTTCAGATCGCCGAAATGTTCTTTGATCGATGCTTTCTGCGCGGGATCGGGTTGAATGCGTTCTTTCGTTGTTGAGAATGTGATGAAGAAGAGGATGACAGCGATCGAGGAAAAGATTGCCATGGTGTACCGGTAACCCAGTGCGCTGTTTTCCCCTCCGAAGTAACTTACCATCGGCAGGGCTAACCCCTGGATGATGAGCTGTGCCAACATTGCAAAAACGAACCGGTACGACGACAAGCTTGTTCGTTCTCCTAAATCTCCAGTCATCACTCCGCTTAACGCCGAGTACGGAAGGTTGTTGGCCGAGTAGACCATCATTAAAACAATGTAGGTAACGTAGGCATAAATAAGTTTTCCGCTTGAAGTAAAATCGGGCGTGGCAAATGCAAGGAATCCCATAATCCCGAAAGGGACTGCCGTCCCAAGTATCCAGGGGCGAAACTTCCCCCACCTTGTCTTCGTCTTATCCGCAACAATTCCCATAACAGGGTCGAAGATAGCATCCCACACGCGCACGACGACCAGCAAGGTTCCGGCTGCAGCGGCTGTGATGCCGAACGTATCGGTGTAGAACGCAAGCTGGAACATCACCATGGTTTGAAAGATGAGATTGGCGGCAGTATCACCCAGGGCATAGCCGACTTTTTCTTTAACAGGAAGCTTTTCTGAAATTGTTTGCACTATTCGCTCACATGGTTATTTGGGTTTTTCAAATCTTAATTATTTAAGCGTATTGCCCTCTCGGGTGATCTAGCTCGCTCTGCGTAAATGATTGCATCGGGTAATTACATCAAGACGATGCTTTAAAAATGTTCTGACGCTATTCTCCATGACGATTCTGTCTGACCCAGCAACTACTTGGATTCGAAAAATAACTCCGTGATAAAAGATTTCAATTGCCGCGACCCTATCGTAGTCGCGCCGGTTTGCTTCTGAAGTTCCCTAATGAATTGCATTACTATCTGCGTTAACACTGCCCCCGGTCTCGGATACGCAGCAACGATATAATGAGGACCTTTGGTCAATTCTCCTTCCTCTTTTTCTAACTCCGCCCTCAGGTTGTCGGGACTTATTAACGTATTAGCGTAATGGAAAATAACCTTATCCATAGCCTTATAGACTTCTTTACTCTCTTTGCTCAATCCATAGTAATCAAGAAGTTGCGCAAAAACATAATTTGACGTCGTATAGACATCTTGACCCTGTTCAGATGCTACTGCTTCGCCATTCTCAGTCCGGCACATCGCCCACCCCATGTACGTTTTGTTATTTGTATAGATTGTTCTAAGGATTTTCTTCGCTGTGTCAGCAGGTATAAACGGCTCTTCTCCTATCGCAATCAAATACCATAACGAATCTAATTGATTCGTCCAGACATCTTTATTCATTTTTTTTGTGACCGGATCATAGCAGGTAACATAGTACTGGAGTTTTGTTCCTTTTCTATTCTTGTGTTCTCTCCACAGTTTTTCAAAAGCCTTGTCAGCTTTTTCATAACTCGCCTTGTACTTCTCTTTCGCGGGTGCATCTCCCATCATATCGGCCATAACATTCATGGCCTGGCAGCCGGCCATGTAGGTTGTCGCATCATAACTGTCAACACCGAATAACGTCAGGTTATCAAACGTATTCTTGACCTCGTGAGGGTTTCCTTCGGGGATGCCGTCTCCATCGATATCAAGCGTTTGCAAGAACTCAAACCCGAATTTCAAGGCTTCCCAGTTCTTCTTTAAGAAATCCATATCTTCCAGAAATTTTACATTACGCAATACTCTCATCGCCAGTTTGGGAAATAGATCTACCCAATAGTTATTGTTATACCAGGCATAATCACTGACATTACGAAGCGGATACCCCTTTGGCATGGCGCTTAAATCATGCGCAACACTCCCCTTGATCTTGAACGTATCCCGTATTTGAATTAACGACTTGCCTTCATATTCTTCGGGATGCTCTTGAAAATGTTTTCTGGCTTCGACAAACGACGAGTGGTAATGGTAATAGCGAGGAGTACGGTCTTCTGCGAGAATTGAGTCTACAAACCGTTGACAAATTTCTCGTTCGATATTCGGGAAAAGCATCAGCAATACCATCGAATACCAATCGACATCGGAGGGATCGATATAGGCATAATCAAAGCACTCGAGGAATCTTGCCCTGTCGTTCCCGTCATCGTCTTCCACCCAGATCGCAGCATTCGACAGCGGAAAGCTAAATTCATTGAACATCAACCGTGCCAACCTCAACGCACCGTTCTTATCATTCTTATAGGCTGGATTTTTTTGTATCAACTCAAATATCTTGCTTTGAATTGTTATCGTCTTGTCCAACCATGCAGAATAATTATCCAAGGCGAGCTTCGCCAAATCCACCGCCCTGGTCTCTCTGTTCTTGAAACTTTTAACATACTTACGATCAAACGTCTTTCCGTCAATATATCGCTGTTGAGGGAAATCCAGCGCCAATGCAACCGGAATTTTAATACTCGCTTTCGGTTTCAACGTAAATGTAAGACTGATCGCAGCACCGTAATCTTGATTGAGAATAGGTTTTCTCTTTTCGTAAAAACTTCCGTTATCATTCAAGAGTAAATCCTGTTTAAGCCTATTCAAGCAGAAGTAAGACTGCGTATCCACTTCGACCCCCGCCATTTGCGGCACAGCAATGACCATTCGATCAGCACATTCACTGCTTCCCATCACCACTCCCCGCATGCCTCCGGAATTAAAATCTGTATGTACATGACCCTTGATAGGCGCTGTACAGATATAGACAGTGTCCTGGTCAGTCGGTTTCAATTCCTTTTCCTGAAGGTTTACCAACGAAGGGCGAGGAATTACCAGAATAATTTTTTGAGCCCGGTTTGAATTATTCTGCACTTCATATTCTTCTACACCGACCGGCATGAGAGTATGATTCGTTCCAGATAAGAGAGGAGAAACGAACCTTCTTACCACATGAACTTTTCCAAGCTTATAGACTATCTCCGCCAAAGGCGTAGCAAGAGAAATAGAGACCTGCTTTTCAGAGATTGGAGGATGATAGTAGTTTTTTATCGCAGGGATATCATCCGGCCCTTCTACCGTTTCAGGTTGCTTCTGTGTGAGCATAACTGAATTTTGATCACCGACACAAATAAAGGGCGCCGACCCAAATTGAATTGCATTTTGATTTAACAATATCAACCGGCCGGCGTCATTCAATCTATTAAATAAACCATCAGGAGATAGGCCAATCGAACACGTGGGCGCACCCTGAAGTGCAATGGTATTAGGGAAGAGGAGGGTCTTTGACATTCCCTGAAAATGAACTGCCATCTTATTCTTTGTATAAATCTCAGAGATTTGGGATCCTGAAATTGTATAAAAGTCACTGACTTTCATTCTGTGAGGCGCTGCCATTTTTTTACCCATGATTTGTCAATCCTTCATCTACTATATCTTATCGATGTACGTTTGTCAGAACCTATAGTTAACTGATGTTACGCAATAACGTGTTTTGACACTTCCCCACCCCCCCTCGCTTTCGCCACGGCTAACCACAGAGGGAGTTGCAAAGGCAAGTCCCCTCTGTGCCTTGCTTGCGCCTTGGTGAGAGGGGATTTTCCCGAGGGGATGCCCACTGGCAAGGGGTGTGTCCTTTGCTTGAAGGGACATTCCGTTTATTAATTCTTCAGAACGCGTAACTTCGGTGATCATTAAGTCGATTTCTAACAATAAGATAGTTCGAATGCCTGCTTGCCCGGCGCCGGTTTTTTTACGGGCGCTTCTTTCTGAGCGCCAAGGCTTATAGGTAATTTGGTTTTCGATGAAGGTTTGATTTTCCCAAACAGTACTCCGACCGCAGCTTTTATAGAATCAGGAGTCCCGCTGAAATTACATACCGCAACATCAGCTTCATTCGTCGTGCCTTCCACGTACGGGTAATTTGTCACTACGACTACTTTTTTACCCGCCTCTTTGAGCATCTTGACGAGCAATCGATTATTGCCCGATTTAACAATTCGAGCGTAATAATTCGTCATAATGACAAGGTCTACCTGCTTCGCAAGTTCGAGGCACTCGGCAACCTCAGCTTCAGTTGCTGCAAAGTCGGTATCGACCAGAATCATGTTGTGCGTATATTCTACCATATCTTCGCAGAACATATGCTGGTGCATATAAGGATCTTTGCCACAGAATTCATAGGGAATGCGTTGTTCGATAACCAGCATTCTCTCCTTAGGGTTCAACGGGAGCATTTTTTTATCGTCGCGCATCACGATCAGAGCTTTCTTGGCAACGTCCCAAGACAGATCAACGACCGGCTTGCTCATCGCATATGCCTGGGCTTTTTTCGGATCTTTCTTTCCGGCCGATTCAAACAGACCCTGGTCGTACTTCATCCTCAAAAGACGTGTCACAGCTTCATTGAGTCTCTCTTCGGATATTTCACCGCTTTCAACAGCTTGCTTTAATCCGAAGAAACATTGTGATCTCGATTCATCGTCAGCTTTCAAGAGTATTGTATCACATCCCACCTTAATCGCCATCGCACAGGCTTTCGGAAGCGGCCATTGTTTGAGGATCGCAGCCATCCCAATCGCGTCGGTCACTATAACTCCGTCAAATCCAAGCTCTTCTCTCAGGAGTCCTTTAATAATTTTTTCCGATAACGTCGTAGGATATTTATCATCATATGCCGGGTAAACTGAATGGCCCGTCATGATTGCCTTTACTCCTGCAGCTATCGCGGCTTTAAAAGGAACCAATTCAACTTCTTGCATTCTTTGTTTATCGGCCTTTATTACCTCCAGTACATCATGAGCGTCGGTATCCGAAGCGCCTCTTCCGGGGAAATGTTTTGCAGTCGCAGCTATTCCGCCATCCTGGAATCCCTTTATGATAGCAACGACGTGTTTTGCGCAGGTTTCGGGGTCGTCGCTAAAAGACCTAATTCCTATTTCAGGGTTTTTGGGATTGATATTTACGTCACAGACGGGCGAATACATTTGCGTGACACCGATATTGCTTAATTGCTTCGCAATTGTCAGACCGATTTGATACGTCGTCTTTGTATCGCCAATTGCCGCCATACCCATCGGAGACGGAAACTGTCTAATACCACCCGACATATAATCATTCTTGAAATCGCCCTCGAAGTCGATGGTCATGTGAAGAGGGATTCCGGAGCGTCTACCCATAGCAAACTTCTGCAGCTTGTTCAAATCCTTTGTATAATCTTCCGGGGTTATGCTGATACCGAAAGACTTACCGGCAAAATAATTATTTGCAATGGCAAAATAGCCTTCCGGCTTTTTAAAATTCTTATCGATTTGCGAATTTCCCCAATAGAGGTTTTTGCAAGTCTCGACAGCGTACGGTTCAAGGCAAAGGCCGCCGCAGAATAATCTTGTTATTTGTTCGATCCCGCTCGGAGTTAGTTGAGCGCCCCGCCGAGTAAATGTTAAGAGCTGGCCAACTTTTTCTTCCAGACTCATCTTTGACAATAATTTACTGATGAACGAGTCTCTTTTCGCATTGTTCTTCTTTATCATTTTTATCTCCATTTTTTCTCGTTAATGACTCCCATTTACCAAGGTTATCAGGCCCTACCCAAAATTCACGCTCCTTCTTCCAGCCGGTCTCATCAATCATTAATTCTTTAGTTTTCCAACCGGATTGTATACGCTTTGTTAAATCATCGAACCCTTTGTTCCAAGTAAGGCCATCAGGAACGGTGACATTCATACTTCCAGCAGCATTTGCATATCTTAAGCAAGATTCAATAGTATATCCTCTCACAAAAGCAGCGAGAAATCCTGCGATTGCCGAGTCACCGGACCCTAACGCTCCTACAAATTTTTCCTCCCGATAAACAGGAAACCAAAGCTCACGATCGGCCCAGTTGTCAAGATCAGAACAGCCGGCTGCACCCAGCTTCTTCAACCGATCTCTATCAGCGGTACGAATGTATAATCCTCTGTGACCGCATTTTACCATGGCTATTGCTGTCCCCATATTTATCAGGTCTCTTCCGAGGTTGGAGATCTCACTCACGGTCATATGATCAAGCACGCTCTCCTTAGGCCCGAGCTCCGCCTTTTTCTCAAGAAATTTTTCTTTGTACAGAAAATAAAATATTTCTTCCGCGCTCGGTACCATAATATCCGATAGTGGAACCCAAGCCTCTAGGATTGCCTTCCAATCAACCTGGCCGGCACGACTATTCACGTCGGGGAGCGAAAGGTCGAGAGCGGTTGTGGTCCCGAGATCTTTGGTTTCTTTAAGAATTCGCGTTAACTCGCACCCGGTATTTTCATAAATCTTGCTCATCCACGGCGGATAACCAAAGAGCATGAGTTTCGACCGTTTTACAAGGTCGAAATCCATATCATCATAGCCAAACGTATCGTTGGCTCCACAATGATGAAGGTAAAAACGATCTATCCCAGGTATGCAGATCGCAATGGTATATGATGTTGACTCGCCGTCAACCATTTTGATCCCTTTGAAATGCCCTTCATGTTCTTCATACCAATTATGTATCTCTTTGCCAAAATCATCGTTGCCGATCTTACCGATTAATTCAGTTTTTACTCCAAGCCGTCGGATGGATACACCGGCGTTTGTAACGGGACCTCCTCCAACAACGACGCAATCACCCATGTTAATCATTTTGCCGGGCACGAGCACGTCTGTGAGCTTTTCTACCGTACCATCAATTGTAAAAGCGGGTATTAAGTCGAGACAGGTATGCCCAGCAGCTACGATTTCGATATTTTTTTTATTCACGATATTATATTCCTTATGCTATTCTCCTATCAGGCTATTTCACGGATTAATCATCTTTAACTATTTTCTTCGGTCTTATCCTTGAACGGATTTCACGACGGCGTCAAACGCCGGCTTCGGTTTGCATTCTCGGTCAAACAACATGGGGAAGTCGTTCCTTCCTCTGATCGGCATGTAACTGCGCCAGGTTTGGCCGTCATGCACGGCCCAAAGTGTAATTCGGCTGAACGTATCCCTGTGCTTGAGAAAGAGGGAAAACAATTCAGCGTATCGCTTCGCTAATTCTTTTTGCGCGAAATCTGGTAAAACGTCGGAATAGGGATTGTGCTTCTTCTGTGTTTCGGCATCAAAGGAGGAGATGTCCACGACTTTAGAATCGAGTGAATAAAAAGGAAGCACGCTGACATCCATTTCTGTAATCATGAGTTTGACGCCGACTATGGAAAGAGCAGCGATATAGGATTCAATATCCTCAATGCGCGGATAGTCAAGGAACCAATGTCCCTGTATACCTACGCCGTCAATTCGCGCTCCCTGAGATTGCAATTTCCGAACGAGCCGGATGACGCCTTCACACTTGGGTCGTTCCTCGTAATCGTACTCGTTATAATAGAGTTCAGCGTTTGGGTCGGCTTGACGGGCGTATTCAAAAGCCTTGAGTATGTATTCTTCTCCAATAATTTCAAGCCACTTCGACTTTCTGAGTTGCCCGTCTGCCATGACTGCTTCGTTGACAACGTCCCACCCGTGAATGCGACCTTTGTAGCGGCCCATAACAGTGAAAATGTGATCCTTCATCCGCTCAAGTAACGCTTCGCGGCTCAAGGGTTTACCCGACTCATCCTGAAACACCCAGTCCGGCGTCTGAAAATGCCAGACGAGAGTATGGCCGATGATATGCATGTGATGTTGCTCACCAAATGCCACATAACGGTCTGCTGCCTCAAAATTATATCTTCCCGGACTGGGATGAACCTCTTCCCATTTAAGAATATTTTCTGGAGTGATGCTATTGAAGTGTTTTCCCACAAGTGCCATGGCATCGGGTTCTTTGCCAGAAATCTGATCCAGGTTGAGAGCAACACCTATATGAAAATCATCCTTGAATAAATCCTTTAAGATGGGTTCCCTCTTATTCGTGGGATTGGTCATAGGAACACCTCCAATGATATTGCAAATAAGGAAATCACAAATAGCCTCCTCGATGTTATCGTTTCATCCCGTCTATGATTTTCTGCAACTGAATCACCGGACCGTGGTCCTGTTTTACTCTATGCGACTGAATTAGTCTTTTCCAGCATCTGTCCGCTTGCGATCAAATGCTTTTTCCAAAAACAACTACTGTACTTTTTAATAACTCATTCACCGCAAAGGCCGCCAGGATTTCAAAATTTTTTACGAAAATTTCTTTGCAATCCTAGCGTCCTCTGCGGTTATCATACAAGATATAATGTCGGAAACGGAACTAGTAAAGATACGAATTGATAATATTTTCGAGCATTTCCTGCCGTGCACTTTGCAGGACTGGGTTCTTTTCGTTGCGGACCCATTTATCTACTTCTTCCATTCCGACTTTACCCGACATAATTTGTGCGCCGATGCCCGCATTATGACTGCTATATCTTTCTTCGATGAAATTATCCAGAACCTTATCCTGAATCATTTGGTGCGCAACTAATAATCCTTTTGCAAAAGCATCCATTCCGCCGATATGCGCATAGAAAAGATCAGTAGGATCATTTGAACTGCGGCGTACTTTAGCGTCGAAGTTCAATCCTCCAGTACCTAATCCACCTTGTTTCAGAATGACGACCATTGCCATCGTCGCGCTATGAACGTCGGTCGGGAACTGATCCGTATCCCAGCCAAGCAACATATCGCCTCGATTGGCGTCAACACTCCCTAATTTCCCCGCAGCCGAAGCTACAGCAAGTTCATGTTCGAACGTACTGCCTGCGAGGGTGGCGTGGTTTGCTTCGATATTCAATTTGAAATCGTTGAGTAAATCGAATTCTCTCAGGAAGTTTAACGTTGTTGCTGCATCTGCATCGTACTGATGCTTTGTCGGCTCGCACGGTTTAGGCTCAACAAGAAACTGGCATTTAAAGCCGAGCTTCTTTTTATAATCCACAGCCATATGGAAAAATCGAGCCATCTTCTCCGCTTCTTTTTTCAAATCCGTATTGATTAAGGTTTCGTATCCTTCTCGTCCTCCCCAGAATACATAATTTTCGCCGCCGAGTTCCTTTGTTGCATCAATTGCATTTTTTGCCTGGGCTATTGCAGTAGCCATCACGTGTGCGTTTGGACTCGATCCCGCTCCTTGCGAATAAATCGCATTGCTAAATAAATTTGCCGTTCCCCAAAGCAATTTAACCCCGGTTTCTTTCTGTAGCTTCTTCGCATATTCAACCATAACTTCTAAATTCTTGCACGTTTGAGCAAAGGTCTCGCCTTCGGGTGCAATATCACGATCGTGGAAACAATAAAAGTCTATGCCGCTTTTTTGCAAAAACTCAAACATTGCATCCATCGTATTTTTCGCTCGCTCCATTGGATCGGAAGATTTACGCCATTCTCTTTCAAAACTTGGACCACCGAACATATCAGTACCATTGCCCATCATAGAATGCCAAAAAGCAACAGAAAAGCGAAGGTGTTCCGCCATCGTTTTGTTGCCGACCTTTTGGTTCTTGTTGTAGTACTTAAATGCCAGTGGATTCTTTGAGTCCTTACCTTCGTACGGCACTTGCTTCGCAATTTTTGAGAAATAATTACTCATTCTATTTATTCCTTTTATTATTGATTATTATTTCAGTGATTAGATTCGAATAGCCTTAAAGTCATTTTTGCCTTGGATTTTCAAAGGACAATTAATTGAGTTTACTATCCTCATTGAAGAGCATCGTCTCCTTCTAGCACCAGTTCTGATCAGCTTTTTCTTCAAGCGCCATGCGGCCAAAAAAGGCGACAACCTGTTCGTCGACGGGCAACTTTGATATCTTGTAATCGAGCAGATCTATCTGGGCTATCGGAGCGGTGTTAGAGGATTTTTCGATCATTGCCAAATTCCGTGGGCGCTAAAGCGGGACGTATGTAAAAATGAGATCGGGAGATCACGTGGCGGGTGTGCCTGTGCGTGAGAGGGTCATGATAAGCCCGACAGATCTTCAGCTATCGCGGGCGAACTCTCTTCTCGACCACCGGGTGGATCAAAATAAAAGGTTCAATATTTCATGCAACAACTGGAAATCTAACCCAAACTTTTTTACTCACAACAATCTTTCAATACGTTTTTTTAATGGTTAAATTACCATTGAACCGTTTCAATAGTAAATAACAAGTACTAAAAAGGCAAGGAGAAAAAAAGATATTTCTGGCATTCTCTTTTCAGCAAAATCCGATTTCATCGGCTTTCCAGGCAGGCATCTGGAATCGCCATGTTTTTGCCGTGTGGTAGGGGGATGTTTGAGTACTCCTCACGGCTTCCATTAGATTAATGGCTAAACTACCAGTAATTATGGACACTTTCACGGATATGCCGGTCGTAAATCGACCGGATTTGAGCCATAGCTTCGTCAGAAATTGGCCGCAAATCCGCTGCCTTTGCATTTTCTTCTTCCTGTTGTTTCCGTTTCGCGCCGGGAATCGCGCACGTAATCGCATTAAACATCAAAATCCAGCGAAGGGCAAACTGAGCAAGATTCACGCCTGGCGGACAAATCGACCTTAGCTCGTCGACAGCTTGGAGACTTGAAGGAAAGTCGACGCCGGAGAATGTCTCACCGCGGTCAAATTCTTCGCCATGCCGGTTAAAATTCCTGTGATCATCAGCTTCGAAATGAGAATCGTGTTTGAATTTTCCCGTGAGCAACCCCGAGGCTAGGGGAACCCGCGCCAGTATGCCGACTTTTTTTTTCTGGGCCTGATCAAAGAAAAGTTCGGCCGGCCGGTGCCGGAACATGTTGAAAATAATTTGAACGCTTTGTACTTCCGGATACTCGATCGCCTTTAAGGCTTCCTCTACTTTTTCAACGCTGACACCATAAAAGCGAATCTTACCCGCTTTCACCAAGTCGTCGAGAATCCCAAAAACCTCCGGCCGATAATACACCTCTGTTGGGGGACAGTGAAGCTGAAGGAGGTCGATGGTATCTGTTTTCAAGTTCTTCAGACTTCGTTCGATGAACCCAGTTAAATTCTGTCGATTGTACCCTTCGACGGTGTGCGGATTCAGCCGCCGTCCTGCCTTCGTCGCAATGTAGAAAGGCTCCTTTCGATCGCGCCGCAGTGATGCAAGCAGTCGCTCACTTCTGCCGTCTCCATAAACGTCGGCAGTATCAAAGAAGTTGACTCCGAGATCAACGGCCCGGTGGAGAGCCTCCATCGACTCTTTGTCATTCACTGCTCCCCATGTTCCTCCGATTGCCCAGGCGCCAAAACTTATTGCGGACACTTCCCATCCCGTGCGTCCTAATTTTCTGTAGACCATCAGTTCTCTCCAGAATGATTATTTACTACTGTGACTAAAGGTGATCTCAAAAACCCTTGGTCGGAAGATCGATCCATGTGACTCTGTTTACGTGGATTTTTCGGATCGCTCGTTCAGGATGATATCGCTAGGGACATTTTTGATAACTTCTCACCACCAATGCTCTCATCGTACATCGGTTGCGTACATCCCTGCTCTGCGCGCAGCTTCTAATCCGAGATCTCCGTCTTCGAAGACTTGACATAGGCCGGGTGCGATACCCAAACGGGATGCAGCTTTCAAAAAAATGTCCGGGCTCGGCTTCGGGGCGATGCCGTCATCGGCTGTGAGGATAACGTTGAAACAATTTTTTATCCCGAGAGTGTCTAATTGCAAATCGACATTCGCTTTTGTGCTTCCCGACGCAACGGCCATCGGCAAGAGAGTTCTATATCGATGGACAATTTCAACGACCGGCGGAATTGGCTTGAGCTGATCGCGCCGGGTGCGAAAATATTCATCCTTGAGATGCATCGTGCGCGGGAGATCAAGCGAAGCTCCGAACTTCGCGTTGTACGCTTCAATGATTTCTTTGTCGGGCATCCCTTTCTTCGAAAAGAAGTATTGAAAATCCCATGCGCCTCCCTGCGACTTCACGGAGTGCTCCCACGCCATCATATGCACCGGCATCGAATCGACCAGGGTTCCGTCGCAGTCAAAAATCAATCCCTTGATATACTCAGGGATATGAATTTCGGGCATCGGCGTCGCCCTTACTGCCGGTAATACGATTCATTCCATCGAAGCTCCTTTTTGAAGCCGGAAAGGGTCGTTGTGCCGTCGATGACGAGCATTTCGATTCCTGCAATTTCTGCAAAGTCCTCGAGGTACTCCGATGTGATCGACTGGCTGAAGACGGTATGGTGGGCGCCGCCGGCGAGTATCCAAGCGGTCACAGCGGTCTCAAAATTCGGTTTGGGAAGCCAGAGCGCCCGGGCGACCGGTAATTTCGGAAGCGGTTTTTCGGGGAGGATTGTTTCGACATCATTAACGATGAGGCGGAATCTACTTCCCATGTCGACAAGCGTTGCATTGATTGCCGGTCCGGCCGGAACATTGAAGACCAGTCTCGGAGGATCTGCCTTTCCGCCGATGGAGAGGGGATGAATTTCGAGCTTAGGCTTTTCCAACGCGATTGATTGACAAATTTCGAGCATGTGCGCGCCGAGAACCAGATTGCGCGAAGGGTCGAGATGGTACGTATAATCTTCCATGAACGAAGTTCCCCCGGTCAATCCGGAAGACATCGTCTTGACGGAACGAAGCAATGCCGCGGTTTTCCAGTCGCCTTCCGCTCCGAATCCGTATCCTTGCGACATCAAACGTTGAACCGAGAGGCCAGGCAATTGCTCAAGTCCATGCAAATCTTCGAACGTAGTTGTGAAGGCTTTGAAATTTCCTTCGCTCAGAAATTTTGAAAGCCCAAGCTCAATGCGCGCAGCTTCGCGCAACGATTGGCGCTTCTCGCCTCCACGGCGCATGGATGCGACGAGTTCGTATTCGTTTTCGTATGTGGAGAGGAGCGACTCGATCTCACTATCGCCGACTTTCTTTATAACAGCAGCCAAATCGCCGACTCCGTAACCGTTCACGGAATAACCGAACCGCAATTCAGCCTCCACTTTGTCCCCCTCCGTCACTGCGACTGAACGCATATTGTCTCCGAATCGAACAACCTTCATCCCTTGCGCATCTGCCCATGCCGCGGCCGCACGCGTCCAAATCCCGATCCTCTTTTGCACATCATCTTCTTCCCAAAAGCCGACAACCACCTTCCGGGGCTTTTTCATTCTCGCTGTGATGAACCCGAATTCTCTTCCCCCGTGCGCCGTCTGGTTAAGGTTCATAAAATTCATATCGATCGAATCCCACGGAATGTCTCTGCCGAATTGCGTGTGAAGATCGAGCAGAGGCTTCTGGAGTGCTTTGAGACCGGCGATCCACATTTTTGCGGGGGAGAACGTATGCATCCATGCAATCACACCGATGCAAGACGGTGTGTTGTTTGCTTCGAGGCAAACGTTGAAAATCGCTTCCGGAGTCGTGAGAACGGGTTTGAAGACTACGGTCGCGGGAATGCGGCGCGACTTCGACAAGCCGGCTACAACAGCTTGTGAATCTTGGTCAACTTTTTTTAGCGCATCCGCGCCGTAAAGATGCTGGCTCCCTGTCAGAAACCAGACCTGATAGTGCTTGAGATCGATCATATTTTATTTTTTCTTTCGATGGGGTCCATGCAGGACGTTTGAGCTTCCTTTTTTGGGTTGGCCGTAGTATGAATTCGGTCCGTGCTTGCGCGAGTGGTGCTTGTTCAACACGTAATCAGGGAGCGGCCGGAGGTTTGGATTCAGGGCAACGGTCCGAAACGCCATTGCCGCAACTCGTTCAAGAATAAAACTGTTCATCACCGCGTCGCGGGAATTTTTTCCCCACGTGAAAGGCGCATGCCCGGCAATAAGAACTGCAGGAATCGCGTCCTGGTCGAGACTCTTCAACCGTTCTACGATGAGTTTGCCCGTATTGAGTTCATAGTTGTCTTCAACTTCTTCTTTTGAAAGAAATCGCGTGACCGGCACCGGGCCGAAAAATGCATCCGCGTGGGTCGTGCCAAAGCATGGAATCTCGCGGCAGGCCTGGGCAAACACTGTTGCGAATTCACTGTGAGTATGAGCGACTCCCCCGATGGCGGGAAAAGCTTTGTAGAGTTCAATATGCGTAGGCGTGTCGGAAGAAGGGCGTCCTTTCCCTTCGACAATCTTCCCGGCAAGGTCGACGACAATCAGATCGTTGAGTCGTAGTTTCTCGTATTCGACTCCGCTCGGTTTAATAACGACGAGTCCTTCATCGCGCGAGATTCCACTCGCGTTTCCCCATGTGAGCGTGACAAGGTTGTACCTCACAAGGTCGAGGTTTGCCTGCAAGACCTCTTCTCTCAGGTGCCTGAGCATCATTTGCGCCTTCGGACGGAATCGCGAAGTATCAGCAGCTCTTTCATAACGTTATACATTTTCCCATTCCATTCCTTTGTGCCAAACCCGTCATGAAGTTGATGATACAACGCATAGAGTTTCTTATACACCGATTGGTGCGCCCCGATCGGCGAGAAGATTTTCCCTGGTCCCGTCATTGCCCGTTTTGCATCTTGGGTTGAATCATAGCCCCCCCCTTTTTTCCCCGCCGCGACAGCGCCGAATAATGCCGCACCGAGCGCCGGCGTTTGATCGCTTCGGGAAATTTTCATCGGCCGTCCCGTAACATCCGCATAAATCTGCATCAGCAGAGGACTTTTTGCAGCAAGCCCTCCGCAATTCACCACTTCAGAAATCGCTACGCCGTACTCTTCGATTCGATCGATGATTGCCAATGCGCCATAGGCAGTCGCTTCGAGCAGTGCGCGGTAGATTTCGTGAGGTGTTGTATGGAGCGTCTGGCCGATCAACAAACCGGTGAGCCGCACATCAACGAGAATCGTCCTGTTGCCGTTGTTCCAATCAAGGGCAAGCAAGCCGCTTTCTCCTACCCTGAGCTTCGCCGCGGCCCTCTCTATATTTTTGAACTTTTCGTCCTGAGTTTTGCCATATGTTTCAGGAACAAGGTTGTTGATGAACCAGAGAAAAATATCTCCCACCCCCGATTGTCCGGCTTCGATGCCGTAATACCCTTCCATGACAGACCCATCGACAATTCCGCAGACGCCGGGAATATCGTTCAGCTTCTCCTTGTGCGGATGGATCATAATATCGCATGTGCTTGTCCCGATAATTTTCACGAGCGTACCGGTAGTGATGCCCGCTCCGACGGCACCCATATGTGCATCGAATGCACCTACCGCGACCGCAACCGCCCTCGGGAGCCCAAGTCTCGTCGCCCATTCATCCGAGAGATGTCCTGCAAGAGTGTCCGACGTATATGCCTCTGCGTAAAGACGCGATCGAAGAGCTCCAAGTCCCGCCGAGAGGCTTTCCAAAAAATCCTCGTCCGGCAAGCCATGCCACGCCGGGTTGAACATCGCTTTATGTCCGGCAGCGCAAACGCTCCGCTTGATCTTCTTTGGAGTGAGTTCTCCGATCAGAACAGCCGGAATCCAGTCACAGACTTCAACCCAACTATCGGCGGCTTCGAAAACTTCCGGTTCCGTATTTTTGCAATGGAGAATTTTACTCCAATACCATTCTGAAGAATAGACGCCGCCGATCTTGGCCAAGTATTGCGGGCGATGCTTTGCCGCAGTTTCCGTGATCTGCTCTGCTTCAGCATAGCTCGTATGGTCTTTCCAAAGCCAGACCATCGCTGCCGGGTTTTTCCTGAATTTTTGGTTGAAGCAAAGAGGTTTTCCCGATGCATCGACCGGCATGGGGCTGCTCCCTGTCGTGTCAATTCCAATCCCGATAACATCGGAAGGTGAAAAACTTTTCCTGGCGGATTTCGCTTTCTTGAGGACACCCTTGATCGTTGCCTCAATTCCTTTAACGTAGTCCGCCGGATTTTGCCGCGCCAGATTCGGATCGGCAGCATCGACGATCACCCCATCCCGTCCCGATGGATACGGAAAAACATGGGTTGCCAATTCTTTCCCGTTCGCGACATCGACAAGCAACGATCGGCAAGAGTTAGTACCAAAATCCAATCCTATGACGTATTTGCTCATTGGAACAACTTTCTCCTCTCAACCTGTGAAATAGAGATAGCCACCCACAATCACTGCAACGACGAAGACCGACGTCGCGACTTCACGCCAGCTCCAGCTTGCCTGGGACTCGGAGCGATGCTCCTCAGTTGTTGTTCCGAAGGAGAGGTTTTTGAGCTTCTCGTAATCAGGTTCTGCCGTCATATAGCTTACGCCGATCATGACGAGCGCAGAAACAATCGTGATGAGGATGCTGAAGTACTGAAAGTTGATGTTGTTGATAAACCAAAGGAACGATCCTTCGGCATATCCGTCCATCCCCAGCGTCACCGGGGTGTCGACGAGCAGCCGGAACATTCCGAGAGCGAAGCCGACGATCATGGCCCAAAAACAGCCCTGGGCGTTCAGACGTTTCCAGAACACGCCGAAGAAAAATACGACAAAGATGGGGGGCGCAAGATACCCCTGCACGGTCTGAAGGTAATTGTAGAGTCCCGGCGCTCCTTTCACAACGGGAATCCACGCCATAGCAATCAACACCATGGCTATCGTAGCGAGGCGGCCCATGCGAACAATTTCATGCTGGCTCGCTTTCGGACGAATCTTTTCATAAATGTCCACGGTGAAAAGAGTCGAGCAGGCATTGAAGACACCGGCCAGCGAACCCATTAACGCCGAAAGGAGACCTGCGACCACGATCCCCCGCAAACCTGTAGGGAGGAGGTACTTCACCATCATAGGAAATGCCGCTTGTGAGGCCGCGGTCGCTTTCCCTGTCGCGGGATCGTACACCGATTCCAGCCCTGGAACTTTTCCGCTCTTCGCAAGTGCAAAACAGATAAGACCCGGAATAATGAACAGATAAACGGGGAAAAGCTTGAGCACTCCCGCGAAGATGCTTCCGCGGCGGGCAACTTGTTCGTTGGGAGCTCCGAGTGCGCGCTGGACAATGTATTGGTCGGTGCACCAGTACCAAAGACCAATCACCGGAGCGCAGATCGCCATGCCGAGCCATGGAAATGCGCCGTTAAAATACCATGCCTGTTTTACGAGATCGCCCGCAGCGTTTTTCTCAATCACCGGCGACCAGGTGCTTGCGACACCGACCGGCGTCAGCGGTTTCCAGAGATTGAACATGTCCGAGCCGCACAGACTCTTCAGTTCTCCCCAGCCGCCGAGTTTGTTCAACCCATAAAATGTCAGTAATGCGGACCCTCCGATCAGCACGGTTACCTGGACTGCGTCGTTGTACGCGACGGCCCGCATACCCCCGAGCGCAGTGTAGAGACCCGTGAGCACAATCACGAATACCGAACCGATCCAAAAAGCGTCGACGACGTGGCCTGCGATCGTAAGCTGCATCTCTGGAAGCAGCGTGGCGAAGACAACTCCGCCGGCAAATATTCCGACGGCGATTTTAGCAACGATGAACGTAATGATAGAGACGACCGACAATACATATCGCGAATGGACGGAGAAGCGGCGCTCAAGAAACTCGGGCATCGTGAAGACAAGAGAGCGGGCATAAAACGGAACGAAGATCCACGCGAGAACCAAAAGACACCATGCATGGAATTCGTAGTGAGCAAGGGCGACGCCGTCCTTGGCACCGGAGCCTGCCAGTCCAACGATATGTTCGGATCCAATGTTCGACGCGAAAATCGATGCGCCGATAATCCACCAGCTTAAATTGCGACCCGCGAGAAAATAGTCGGCAGCTTCATCTTTGCCTTTCCTCACAACCCACCACGCCACACTCAGAAGAACCGCGAAGTACGCACCGATCGCAAGCCAGTCGAGAGTTTGTAGTGCCATGTGTATGCTTTCGTGTTATTTTGTTGAGAATTGATAAATAGTGGTCTGTCGATATACGTCCCCCGGCCTCAGAACGGCCGACGGAAAATTGGGTTTGTTAGGCGAGTCGGGATAGCATTGAGCCTCCAGGCAAAAACCCGTCCTGAATTGGTAGGCGATGCCGTTCTTACCTTTCTGGGTTCCATCGAGAAAGTTTCCGGTGTAGAATTGAAGACCCGGCTGATCGGTGAAGAGCGTCAGCACCCGCCCGGTGGTCGGCTCATCCACCTCGGCAACTTTGCGCAATTGCTTGTTATAATCTCTCAACACCCAGTTGTGGTCGTAACCTCTCGCAAGCTTCAGCTGCTCGTTTTGATCGCCGATGTGGGAACCGATCGGGGTCATCGCGCGAAAATCCATCGGTGTGTTTGCCACGCTCACAATCGCGCCGGTTGTGATAAGTCCGGGACCGACCGGCGTCATACTATCGGCGGCGATCATCAGCCGATGATCGAGAATCGTCTTCGTCAACGTACCGGTGAGGTTGAAATACGAATGATGAGTCGGATTAAATACTGTCGGCTTGTCCGTCGTCCCCTCGTACCGAATCTCGAGCGCGTTGTTTTTTGTGAGAGTGTACGTTACCGTGGTTGTCACGGTACCGGGGTAACCCTCTTCGCCGTCTTTGCTCGTGTAGGTTAACTTCAGTGATGGCCCGGCCTCATCTTCCATGGGTTCAGCATTCCACAGAACTTTGTTGAATCCCATCGTGCCGCCATGGAGATGATTTTGGCCGTCGTTAAGCGTGAGTTGGTATTCCTTTCCATCGAGTCGAAATTTTCCCTTGCCGATCCGGTTGCCATAACGCCCGACGATCGCACCGAAATAAGTTTTATCATTTACGTATCCCTGGAGCGAATCATACCCCAGAACAACATCCGAGAAATTGCCGTCTCGATCTTTAACATATATGTTGGTTACTATGGCTCCATAATTTATAATTTGGACCCGCATTCCCGAATCATTTTTGAGCGAATACCGGAACACTTCGCGGCCGTCGCTGAGCTTGCCGAACAACGTTTTTTCTATCATTTGGAGTTTCCTTTGGGCTTGAAGAAGACTGGTTGCTATTAAGGGCAATAAACAGACCAAAAAGATCAAATACCCTTTTTTTAATTGACATCTATAGGAATTTTTTATCATATTGAATCGGTTCAATAATTTTTGAAATGGTAAAGAATAAAAGAATAATAGAGTATTTATTTCGAACATTCAAGCGCTCAATTAAGCGACCCAATGTTAACTATCCCGGCCCTGATTTGGCCGGGAATGCGTTCTCATCAGAAACCGCTTAGCGTCGAGTACTTAAGAATCTTTTCCTCAAAGTGCAATAGGCAAAAGAAAAATATACTAACCGTTTCAAGAAGGTGTCGGACATCGTATCCGGAAAACGGGATTATCGGGAAAATTTGCCATATGTATCAGCAAGGCGTTCGACAGCGTGGTAAAGATCCTGAAGGAAGCATCGTATCGTCGGTGCGGAGCACCCAATTTAGAAACGAACTACCGAACTATTTAGTCGGATAAGCCAAAAAGGCGCCGACAACTCTACCCAAACTGAAATCAGTTGAAAGGAAGTGCAAATGAGGCCAGAGCAATGGGAAATATTTAAGAAGGCCGCCCGCCTCGAGAGATTGGACAAAATTCCAATGGCCCTGATCATCGATAGCCCATGGATCCCCGGCTATCTCGGCCTGAATCATATGGACTATTTTCTTGACCCGGAGCTGTGGTTTCAATCCAATCTGAAGATTCACAACGAGTTCCGCGATGTCATTTTTATCCCCTCGTGGTGGATGGAGTACGGTATGGCGGCAGAGCCGTCGGCGTTAGGCGCGAAGATAAAATTCTGGCAGGATAATACACCGAGCGAATACCACACTCTCTATCATATAGAGGACATCGATAATTTTCCCGACTACGAAGTCGAGAGCGACGCATTCATGGGGATGACGCTTCATCGTATCCGCAGGCAAAGACAGCGAATCCTCGATACGGGGGAAATCCTGCCGCTCGTCACTTCCCGCGGCCCCCTTTGCACGGCGGGATTCGTCCGCAGCACAACCGACTTCATGATCGATATTGTCGAAAAGCCAGAGTGGGCTCACAAGCTGATCAACCTTTGCACGAACCTTATTATCGACTGGCTCAAAGCCCAGCACAAAGCAATGGGAAATACCGTCGAGGGTATTTTTATTCTCGATGATATTGTCGGGTTTATCAACGAGGAACATTATCAGGAGTTTGCTCATCCCTACCTGAAGAAAATTTGCGATGCTTTCCCGAAGGACTGGGTAAAAATATATCACAACGATGCGGAAATAGGGGCGTGTCTCGACCACCTGCCCGATTGCGGGTTCAACGTCTTGAACTGGGGGAAACAAACCGACATCGCGGATGTGAAAGCGCGCGTCGGAGACCGGATGTGCCTGATGGGAAATGTGAATCCGCTGGAAGTCGGCGTGCGGGGGACGCCCGAGGAAGTACGTGAAGCGACGCTCGATGTGCTGGAGAAAAGCGGGGGCGAGGGAATTATTCTCTCAGTCGGAGGAGGAACAAGCCCTGGCATGTCCCGCGAAAATATTATGGCGATGGTAAAGGCTTTAGATGAATATAATGCAAAACGCTGAACAAATCTCAAAAGGAAATTGAAATGCCAGATTATGCTCTGATGAATCAATGCCTCTACGAAGGAAAGGCCAAGGAGGTAGAACAAATGACTAAGGACGCCCTCGCCGAAGGGAGGTCGGTGCAGGAAGTCCTGACCGAAGGACTGATCGCGGGAATGAGCGTTGTTGGAGAAGATTTCAAACACAACATTTTGTATGTCCCGGAAGTATTGATCGCTGCGCGTGCGATGAAAGCGGGGATGTCAGTTTTGAAACCGCTCCTGAGCGCGAAAGATTCCACAGTTCAACCCGCCGGAGTTCTTCTCATGGGGACGGTACGCGGCGACCTGCATGACATAGGGAAGAATCTCGTTTGCATGATGGCCGAAGGAGCAGGCTTTCAGGTCTACGATATCGGCGTCGATCAAAACATCGACAAGTTTTTGGCAGCAGCAGATCAATACAAGCCGGACATTATCGGCATGAGTGCTCTGTTGACAACAACCATGGCGTATATGAAAGTAGTGATTGACGGCTTCGAAGAAAAAGGACTCGGACATATCAAAATGGCCATCGGCGGAGCGCCGATCAGCCAGATGTACGCGGATGAAATCGGAGCAGACGGCTACGGCGCAGATGCTTCCAGCGCGGTGGACCTGTTCCTGAAACTTATCGGCAAAAAATCAGATTCGGAAAAAAAATAGATCATTGAATTCTTGCACAAACACGGAGAGTTCACCGTGGCCTTCTATCAAATATTGTATTGGCAGGATATTCCCTCTCAGGTCAAAGCGTGGGACGATTTTGACGAGATAAAGATTGAATTGGGACCTAAATTTGTCTCTCTCATCGACCAATCGGCGCAATCACAGGGCCTGACAGCGACCGATGATTACCTTGCCCAGTGGAGTTGGGGCGAGGAACTTGAGCGTGACGGCTCGGCTCAAAAGGTCGCTGAAGAGATAATAAAAGAACTTGAAGCCGCGCACCGCTGATTTCAGAATCGCAACACACTCAAAGGGATATAATGACAATCCGAGCAATTTTTCAATGAAAAAACCCCTTCACGAAGCTGCACTCGAACAACGCCTCGTATGCGACGGCGCAATGGGAACACAATTAATGCTCGCAGGCCTGGAACCGGGCGGCTGCGGCGAACTTTGGAATCTGACAAACAGACACCGCATACTGGAAATCCAGCGGCACTATGTCCAGGCAGGAACCGATTGCCTAATTACGAATACGTTCGGCGCGAGCAGAACGATGCTTCAACGGCACGGACATGCCGATAAAGTGGAGGCTATCAATAAGGCGGGCGTTCGCATTGCGCGGGAAGCATTCGGCGATTTTGACGGCTATGTGCTGGGGGACATCGGTCCACTCGGGGCCATCCTCGAACCGTATGGAGACCTTCCACAGGAAACTGCGCGGGAGGTGTACCAAGAACAAGCTCGCGCTCTCGTAGAAGCTGGAGCGGACGCTATCATCATCGAAACACAAACTTCTCTTGAAGAACTCGGCATGGCCGTGGAGGCGGCACGAGGAGCGGGGGCATCATGCGTCATCGCCTCTCTCGCCTACGACCTGTCTGCGGATAAATCGTTCTACGTCACCATGATGGGTGTCATGCCGGAACAAGCGGCAAGGCACTTAGAAGAAAAGGGAGCGCACATCGTGGCGCTGAATTGTGGAACTGAAATGGAGATGAAGGGGGCCGCTAAAGTTGTTGAACTTTATCGCAAATCCTGCGCTTTACCAACGATGGTCCAACCGAACGCCGGACTTCCGGTGCTCGAGCGTGGTAAAGCGGTTTATAAGCAACTCCCTGAAGACATGGCGAGCGGAGTTCCTCAGGTTCTGCAAGCCGGAGCGAACATCGTCGGCTCTTGTTGTGGCAGCACACCCGATCACACAAGAGCTATTCGCCGGATTGTCAGCGAGTTTAACCGTTGTTCTGCACAGATCCCTTCATAACCCAGGTTGGCTGCGGGTGAACTTCCGAAATCGATCGATCACATCATGCAAACGCTACGCGAGAAATTGTACCATACAAATGACTTTCTCCTCGGGATCGAGTTGGTATCAATCCGAGGATCGATGGCTGAGAAAAGCGCTCTCCGCGCACGGGCATTCGCGAGTCAACTCGCGGAGTCTCCTCGTGTCGATTGGATCTCGGTAACGGATAATGCAGGCGGTAATCCGCAACTGGCACCTCAGGCACTCGGCAAGCCCATCCTCTACGCTGGAAAAGAAGTCGTTATCCACCTTACATGCAAGGACCTGAACCGCAACGGATTGGAGAGCGAAGCCTGGCAGCTGCACAGCGAGGGGTTCCACAACGTGCTTGCAATGACGGGCGACTATCCGACGACGGGGAACGAGGGGATGCCGAAACCGGTGTTCGATATCGACTCCGTGGGTCTGATATCGATGTTGAACAAGATGAATAACGGGCTCGACGATCCGCGCAACAGCACCCGCAACGAGACTCATCTTTTCGGCAAAACGGATTTTTTCATCGGCGCCGTGACAACTAACTTCAAACTACTTGAAGGCGAAGTTGTCCCTCAGTATCTGAAGCTCCGAAAGAAAATCGAGTGCGGCGCGCAGTTCATTATCAATCAGATCGGGTACGATTCCCGCAAGATCCGTGAACTCCGCCTTTACATGGACCGCCACAGCGCGGAGCGGATCCCGCTAATTGGCAATGTCTACGTCCTCAACCCCAGAGTCGCTCAACTTTTCCACGACCACAAGATACCCGGCATCATTATCACTCCGCAGCTTTTGGAGCTTTGTTTAAAACAGGGACAATCACCGGATCGTGGAAGGTCGTTCTTTTACGAGTTCGCGGCGAAACAAACGGCAGTCTATCGCAATCTCGGATATCGAGGAGCGTATCTCGGGGGCGCATACGATTACCCCGCCATAGAGAAAATCATGGAAATCGAACGATCGTTCTCACCGGACGATTGGAAGCAATTTTATCGCGAAATCAGTTACGGCAGGCCTGATGAGTTTTTTTATTACCCGCCTGAATCAGATCCTGACTCTTCGACGGCGGAAAAACCTCGCTCTTCATCCGATGCTGCGAGGAGACACAGGAATGCGGGTGCACTCTATACCATTTCAAAGTGGACTCACAATTTGATGTTCAGGCATGGAGGCCTGCTCGCAAAGTTGGGGGCCAGGGTGAGCAGAAATTCCAAAAATCCAGACCAAGGGCCTGCAGCAATGCGCACGATCGAGCATTTAAGCAAAGCTCTTTTATTTCAGTGCAAAGATTGCGGCGATTGTTCCTTGCCGGACATTGCGTTTCTCTGCCCGGAGTCGCAATGCGCTAAGAACCAACGCAACGGGCCGTGCGGTGGAACGTTGGACGGCCATTGCGAAGTGAAGGGGTATGGGGATTGCATCTGGCTTCGTGCTTATGAACGACTGAAAAGCGACGGAGTAGAAGAAGATGTAATGTTGAACCATGCACCTGTCATTCAGGACCAGGGATTACGCGGAACTTCCTCGTGGGCAAATTTCTGGCTGGGTCGCGATCATTCTCGCGGAAAGTAAAAAAAAGTCGGTCGAAAGCCCTGCGTACTTCAGTGAATCTCGGTGTTTCTCTGTGTACAAAAATACTCTTTCACAGAGATACACAGAGGCGGCACGGAGGATCTCGGAGAAAGAAACAAAACTGAATTACTCAACGGCGCTCAATTTACAATTACTTACTTAGGTTTAGAATATGGAGACGAAAAAATTGCATATCATCGGCGATCTCATCAACAATGCATACGGGCGGGCGCGCGCTGCATTCAGCGAACGGAGCCTTGAAGGCTATCAACGCCTCGCCCGATCACAGTCCGACCTCGGCGTTGACTTTTTAGACCTCAACATCGACGGGACGCAGCAGATTCAAGTAAGGCCCGAGGAAATGCTGAGTTTCCTTCCGGACCTCGTCCCGGCTATTCAAGAAGTGAGTTCGGTGCCGATCTGCATCGATAATCCTTCGGTCGACTATCACAAGATCGCGCTGAAGCATTACAACCGCTCGAAGTCGGGCGCGCCAATACTCAACTCGGTCGCAGCTTCCCGTGAGCGATTGGAGGAAATGATTGACCTGGTCGTGGAGTACGATACGCTTGTCGTGGTGATGGCATCCGAACGGTTTGTTGATGGAGGAACCGCCCAATGTCTGAACCCGCAAGATGTCCACTACGCAGCCAAATCGTTCGTGGAACTTCTTGAAAAAAAAGCTCACCGCAGCAACGATCAGATTATCATCGATCCCGGATTGGCACCGGTAGGCGCCGATACGTATGGTATCGTTAACATCGGATTGGATGCCATGCGCTTGATCCGCAAAGACCCCGACCTCCGGGGAGTTCATATTACAGTCGGCCTCTCGAATTTTGCGTGGGGTACCCCAAAAAACATCCGCCACGATTTGGAGAAAGCTTACTTAACGATCGGTACCGAAGCCGGGCTTGACTTCGCAATCGCTAATCCTGAAAAACTTCCTGCTCCTCTTCCACGCGACCACAAAATGGTCACGCTTCTGCAGCATGCGCTGGATCAAGGGAGGGTTGCTGCTGGCGAAAGCAAAGAGACCGCCGGGTTTCGGCAGGCAGAAGCAGTGATGGAAATCTGGAGCAATGCAGAATCAAGCGATTCAGAATAGGCAGCCGGCGATAACAATTCCCCGCGCAACTGCGACTCGAAGAGTCTGGCTGCGTGTCGGCACCCTCATCGACGGCGACACCAAGCTCCCCCTTCGCAACCCGCACGTTGTTTATGATGCCGCCTCGATATTGTATGTCGGGGAAGAAAAGCATCCCCCTCCACCTACCTTGGTCAATCCAGAGCAATCCCATCCCGACCTTGAATTGCCTGAGTTCACTCTCTTGCCCGGCCTCATTGAAGCGCACTCGCACATGATTCTTGAGGGGAGCGAATTAAATTCTAAGCAAAGAGCAAACAATAGTAAGAAGCCACATGCTGATTTATTAGAGGGGAGCCGCAGGAAACTGGAACGACTGGTTTCTCTTGGTATTGTCGGAGTCCGCGACGCTGGGGACAAGATGGGAATCGGGCTTTCGCTCAGCAAAATTTATTCGAGCCCCGAGCGACGGTTAATGCCTTACATCGACAGCCCAGGAGCAGCGATACACCATCGCGGAGAATACGGAAGTTTCATGTCGGAACCGGTCGAAAATTTCGGATCGCCAAGAGAGTGCATTCAATCGAGAATCGACGGGGGGGCAGAAAGAATAAAACTTATCTCGTCGGACGTCATCGATTTTAAAACCGGCCGGGTTGTTAAGGAACCTCAAATGACCGCAGGCGAGGTTCGAGATTTTGTAACCATAGCGAGAGAATTCAAGAGGCAAACGTTCGCCCACGCAACAGGCGACCGCGGAATCGAAAACGTTATTGAAGGCGGGGTCGATTCCGTGGAACACGGATTTTTTATTCGTGATGACCAATTGGAACGGATGCGCGACCGGCAGATCGCATGGGTACCGACGTTTGCACCGGTTCAAAAGCAAATCGACTATGCCGACGTCATGGGTTGGAACGACAAGATCGTTTCTCAGTTGCGGAATATCCTGGACCGGCATTCAGCGAGTCTCTTAAAAGCCGAAGCGCTCGGCGTACCCGTTCTCGCAGGGAGCGATGCAGGAGCCCCCGGCGTGCCGCACGGTATCGGATTGATCGACGAGCTTTGTTTAATGGAGCGTGCAGGTCTTTCGTCCATTGCTGTTCTTCGCTGCGCGACTGGAAACAGCAGCCGTCTTCTTCAGTTTAAGGAACGTTTCGGGCTTGTCAAGCCCGGTTACCAAAGTCGATTCATCCTTACCCGGTATTCGCCTCTTGAGGGAGTCGAAAATCTCCGAAAGAAAAAATATGTGGTTTTTGACGGCGAGGTATATAACCGCAGCGAACCGGTCAACATTGAAGGTCTTTGAAAACCATCCGCCATTCCACCAATCCAAAACTCCATAGCCGCTTTACGGCGAAACGAATATTTCGCTCTCGGTGATTTTGAGTTCAACACCTGCGCTTTTTGCTGCATCCAGGAGAGCCGACTGCAACATCACTACGGGATCACGGCTGACATCGAGCCTTCTCATCAGCCCCTCTCCTTTTTTTGTCCCGACGGTCAGCGTCAGCTTCAATCCTTTTCGCTTACACGAAACGCGAACGTCGTTTTCGATCTTCGTGTTCATCGGTTTGATAAACGCATCGATGTAGTGAACTCCGATACCGGATTTGTCGGCTGTCGTGGGAGGCAATTTCTCTTTCGCTGCTAAATTCAAGTCGCAAAGTTTTACCATGGTTGGTCCTTCATCTTATGTGTGGAATGGTTTTCGAATTTTACCGCCAAGACACAAAGATACAAAAAATGTTTGACGAGAACTTTTCTTCGTGGCTTCGCGACTTTGTGGCGCACTATATTTACCTTGTGCGTACCATGAGTTACGTCAAATTTGATTTCTCTTGCTGCGCCAGGGCAAAATGAAGGACTTCAAACACAAGTCCCCATTTATATTCACGGCTCTCGGCATTACAGTAACAACCGGATGGATTGTACTCCCGCTCCCACGCCAATACATCGTTCAACGGTTTTCCCAGCAGCGGTTTTTCGCCTCGGATGGAACTCATGAGCAGCGGTGCATTCTCAAGGTACTGGCACATGAATTTATGCCCGACATCGTCAGGAGCCGGTGCACATTCCGCGGCGATAATCCTATAATCTTGCCCGGGGGGACTCAGTTTCACATGATAGTCGAACTCGAGTACTTGACCCAAGTTCGAGCAGGTCGTCCCTTCGTACCGAAATCGCGCTTCTACCGACCGGTCTTCGAGGATTTTGAGATGCAAACGCTCTTGTGACCATTTGCGGAGAGCTCTCGCGTTAGTGAGATATTTTGCTTCGGCGTTCAAGGGAAAATTGCCGTTCGAATTAAAACCCCGCTGTTCATCAAAACCGGATTGCAGTTTCCGTATGTCCTCAATCTGGGGGATTGAATTTTTGTATGGTGTACGGCGGTACCGGCACGGCTGGAGCGAACAATTCTCGCACGGAATGAGTGATGTAAGGCGCTGCACCGTATCCAAATGCGATGTAACGCCGAAGACGGCCAGGAGGGATTTCTTCGGATGAAGCATGCCCGAATCCATTACCCGAATATCTTCCGGAAAATTTCCATTTGTTTTGTGCCGAATGAGCTTCAGAAGTTTGTCCTGATCCGATATATCCCATCCGGGATAGCCGGGGCTGTAGTGAGGGAGGATGGCGTTGCGGCGTTGATCAGCCCATTCACAAAAACGAGCCCCAACGTTGGTGATCAAATTTTCCACGACAGCAGAACCAAATACCTCCATAAAAAAATACTCGTCGGGTTTTTCTTCGTTCCAGAGTTGTCGCGCCCTCTCTTCACATTGCTTGCCGGCACTGGCAGCCACCAACAAAACCTCGTGCGCCTTTGCCGCGCTTAGTTGGGACTGAAGCCTCGAGGAAATAAAATCGACTCCCTCGATCCGGATTCCGTCGGTTGACAACTCAAGGAGTTCAGCCCGGCGCGAGTAAACCCACGGCTTCCCATTTTCGGCATACCATCTTCGTGCAGAGTCGATTAATTCTCTGACCCGTCCGCTGATTTCATGCCCTGGCGGATATCCGAGAAGGCGTTTGTATTCCGATTCCTGAACATCGACCCGGGGTGCGCTTTCCATTAACTCATCTATCTGTTCAAGTGCCATCTCGTTACGCAGTCCGTTCTTCGGAATAGACATTGAATGCATCAACCGGATTGAATTGGCATCCTTCCACAAAATAGTCGAAAAAATTCGGGTCGGTTTCCAGCCGGCAATGAACCACTCGCTTCACAAGGCTTTCAAGCTCCGCGCGTTTCGTTCGGGAAAGCAGTGCGATGCAGGCCCCTTCAATCGAGGCATTGCCCACCTGCAGGATTTTGGATGAGTCGATGTTCGGAATCAAACCGATCCTTTTTGATGACTCCACATCGAGATGCCGTCCGAACCCTCCTGCCAGGTAAAAAACATCAAGATCGTCGAAGCGAATTCCATACCTGTTGAACACAACATGAAGACCCGCGACGTTTGCTCCCTTTGCCTGGGCAAGTTCGTTGATATCGCTTTCGGTAAACAGGACCGTTTCGCCTCCAACAGTGTTGAGGGCAACTTCTTTCTCATCATGCTCGAATCGCCCAAGCCGGTTGACCCGTCCGGTCCTGATCAGCTCGCTGAGGAGGTCGATCAATCCCGATCCGCAAATTCCCTCCGCAGGTACATCTCCGATCACCTGGCAGCTGATCGAGCCGTCGGGTTTAATCTCAACCTTCTCGATAGCGCCCGGTAATCCCGGCATCCCGTTTGTGATTTTCCCCCCCTCAAACGCGGGCCCGGCAGGGCACGAGGCAGCAAAGATCTTATCCCTGTTCCCAATGATCAGCTCGGTATTTGTGCCGATATCCATAACTGCAACAAGCCGCGATTCGTTCGCAAGGTCGATCGCCAGCATGCATGCGGCCGCATCGGCACCAACATGTCCGCTGATGATCGGCAACCCGTAAATCCGTGCTTTGGGGTTGATAGGAAGCAGGAGCCGTTTTGCATTTCCAGTAAGGCTTGTGGTCGTCCTCTCCCCTTTCTTTACCTCGAGCTCGGTAATCGATTGATAAGGATTTTGACCGATAGAGTAAACATTCAGTCGGAAAAAAATATCCCTCATTGTCGAGTTGCCTGCAACCACCATCTCGTAGATGGACATTGGGTCGACGGGAAAATCTTCGATCGCATGACTTAAATACCCGGCCAGTGTTCGCTGAAGAATTTTGCTTCTGTGTTCCGTATCGTAGTGAATCCGCGACATGACATCCGACCCGCCGAACCGTTGCGGGTTCTCAAACGAAGAGTCGGCAACAATCTCTCCTGTTTCGAGGTTGATAAGCCTGAGCACGATCGTTGTGGTCCCCAGGTCGAGGGCAAGTCCGTGAATCGGTCCGTCGGTGCGGTCGATCTCTTTGCCATCAAGAAAAACCGTGTTCCCCGAGCGGGTAACACATGGGTCGAGCTTTAATTTTTGGCTTTCGATCGGAAGATGAAAGGCATGCCGTTCGATCTTCATTTCACCGCGGCGCATTGTATGGCATCGGACAACGCCCGAATTCCCGGTGATGTGAGTGCGGCAGGAAAGACGAAAATTATCTTTGAGATGTTTTTCTTGCGGCGCCTTTGGCGAAAGCAGATCCATCCCCTCGACCACTTCGACAAGGCATTCTTTGCACTTCCCCTGCTTTATACAGGAGGTCGGCACATAAATACCGAGCGATTCCGCACAATCAAACAGAGATGGACCCGGCGCAAATTCCGTCCTTTGATTGTTAAAATGTAATTCTATACTCATACCGCTAAAATAGTTCCTGGAGTCGACTTCATTCGTTGTAAACAAAGGTACATTGAAGAATGCTCCAATGCAATGTTGTTTTTTTAAGTACGATAACCGACACCTTTTTTATTTTAACCGGCTTATCATGATTTCCCAACATAAGAAGTAAATACTCGATTCCTTGCTCTCTAGCCGAATTTCATTTGAAATCTAGCTCATTTCTTTCTATTTTGAATTGGCGTAATATTTAATAATTGATATTAGGATAAATATTAACCTATAAACAAAGTTCACGAAGAAAAAACTGTTTTGAGGATTGATACCATATAATGCTTTGTGGAAAACGAACATTTGTTTTCATAGAGCGGATCTAATTCCTCGTGCCCTTCGTGGATGCTTACAGAGAAACGAAAATGAACGATATTAAAGCTCTTTTTAGCGTTGAAAATAAAGTGGTTATCATCACCGGCGGCAGTGGAATACTCGGTACTGCTATGGCCAGGGGTCTGTTAGATGCGGGGGCAAAAGTCATCCTCCTCGCTCGCAATGAAGAGAATCTCAGAAAGAAAGTAGGAATCCTGCAAAGAAAAGAGGGCGTTGTCATAGGATTGCACTGCGATGTTACAATCGAAGAAGATCTTAGAAGCGTCAACAAAGAAATCTTGAAGAAGTTCGGACGCATCGATGTGTTGATCAACGCCGCAGGGGGAAACGTAGCCGGCGCAACAATCGGCATCGACCAGAGCGTTTTCGATATCGAGATTTCCCAGTTTCACAAAGTGACCGACATCAACCTGAACGGCACTGTCCTCTCTTCTCTCGTTTTCGGGAAATCGATCGCGGAAGAAAAAAAGGGATCGATAATTAACCTCTCATCCATGGCCTCATACCGGGCAATTACGCGCGTCGTAGGCTATTCCGCAGCCAAAGCTGCAATCGATAACTTTACCCGATGGATGGCCATCGAGTTAGCGCTGAAATTCGGTGACGGGGTGCGGGTCAATGCAATCGCACCCGGCTTTCTCCTCACTGAACAAAATCGAACCCTGCTAACAAAAAAAGACGGCTCCCTTACCGAACGGGGAAAGACTATCATTAATATGACTCCTTTCAAACGTCTCGGCGAACCGGATGAACTCATCGGGACGGTGTTGTGGCTGGCAAGCGACGCGTCAAAATTTGTGACCGGCACGATCATCGCCGTCGATGGGGGGTTCAGCGCTTTCAGCGGAGTGTAGGCAACTCCAAGCACCACGCACGAAGCACAACGAGAACAATAGAGAACATTCAGGAAGACTTAATAATGCCGTTCGAACATACCTGGAGATGGTTCGGTCCTAACGACCCGGTGACTCTCAACGAAGCAAAGCAAGCGGGAGCGGCCGGTATCGTCACTGCTTTACATGATATTCCCGTCGGTGAAGTCTGGCCCCTCAATGCGATCATGAAAAGGAAACAATTGATAGAAGCGGAGGGCTTGCGTTGGTCGGTCGCTGAAAGCGTTCCGGTGCATGAAGACATTAAGAAGCGAAAAGGGGATCATCGGCGGTTTATCGAGAATTACAAAGAGTCGATAAGAAATCTCGGCCGATCTGGTATCGAAACGGTTTGCTATAACTTCATGCCGGTGCTCGACTGGTCCCGGACCGACCTTCGGGTGGTATTCCGTGATGGGTCCATTACAACAAAATTCGAGATGCGGGCTTTTGCTGCCTTCGATCTTTTCATCCTGAAGAGACGTAACGCCGAGAAGAGCTACAGCACAAAACAGTTCGCGGATGCGAAACACTATTACGAGAGCCTGAATGACAAGCAGAAGGAAGAACTGAAGCGGACCGTGCTTCTTGGCCTCCCCGGATCACTCCAAGCCTATACGCTCGAAGAATTTCGCGCGGCGGTCGGAGAATACGACAGTATAGGAGAGAACGAGCTTCGCGAGAATCTTCGTTCGTTTATCAAAGAAATTGTACCGGTTGCCGAGGAAGCTGGCGCCTTCATGGCGATCCACCCCGACGATCCTCCCTGGTCGCTTCTCGGCCTTCCACGAGTTGTGCGAAACCAGACGGATGTAGATCAAATTCTAGGCGTCATCGATTCACCGGCAAATGGCTTGACGCTTTGCACGGGATCGTTCGGAGCCGGGTATCAAAACGATCTGGTTGAGATGGCTGAGCGCTTTGCGAGGAAAATCAACTTCGTTCACCTGCGCAATGTGGCAAGAAATGCGGAAGGGGACTTTCTCGAAGAAAACCACCTCGAGGGGGATATCGATATCTACGGTGTTATGAGAGGGCTTCTCGTCGAACAAAAACGCCGCGCCGATTTAGGAACGACGAACAAGCGAATGCCTATGCGCCCTGACCACGGGCATCTAATGATTCCTGACCAGCACACGGAGGGAATCTATCCCGGCTACTCGTTATTTGGAAGAATGAGAGCTCTTGCAGAATTGCGGGGAATGGAATTAGGCATACTCCGCTCTTTGCGATTATGAACATTGCATTTGGATTGACATACATTACTCATGAACCGATGATTTAACGAGTCTTGTCAAGCTATACCGTCAAGCGCTTATCGATTTGTTTACCTAAGAATACTGCGCATTCTGATACATAGGATTGTACAAAGATTCGTATTGTTTTCTTTGACAAGAAGTATTACCTTGCCCATAGATCTTCCGCAATTGTAGGATTAAGTTTGCGTTGCCGCTTTCTGCATTAAAGATTCACCTAACTGGAGTTTTCATGAATCCTCCTTCTCCTCCCCATTCTATTCTCATCGTCGATGACTCTCCCCACAGCCGGATACTTCTATTAAAACTTCTTCAACGCAACGGATTATCTCAGGTTGAACTGGCTGTGAATGGGGCAGAAGGTCTTCAGCGATTCAAATCATCGAAACCCGAGATCGTCTTCCTTGACGCGATTATGCCGGAGGTAGACGGCCTGACCGTGCTCCGTGAAATAAAGAAGATCGAGCCTAGCACCATCGTCGTCATGACAACGTCGTTGTCGGAGAAAGAGAAAGTCCTTCAGTTCAAAGATGCCGGTGCGAATTATTATTTACTCAAACCTTTTGAAGATCAGAAGTTCGATGAAATCCTAGCAAAGGTTCTTGCGCTTCTCGCCCAGCGAGTAAAAAAGGAGTAAGGAATGGAATGTCCGAATTGCAAAACCAACAACGAAGGGTCTAAGCGATTCTGCACTTCGTGCGGGGCCTCGTTAGGGGCCATCTGCAAACGATGCGGTAAATTGGGCAAAGCCGAGGACAAATACTGCGGCGAATGTGGGACCGCGCTTGCCGTATCGTCCAATGAACATTTGTTCTCCCATCCCAACGAGCCTGCTGCGGTCAAACAATATGCATTAGATGAAATTGAGGAGCTTCTCTCCCTCCGTAAAATAGCCCGGGAAGAAGAGGCCGCTTCAGAAAGAATGACGCAACAGGACATAGATTCGATCTTTACTTAGTAGTCAACCATCCATGACAACAGAAGATCAACAATTTCTCAAAGCTCTTGTCGACAGGGGGAGTTTAAGTCGCGAGCTGTTAAAGGTAAAAGGAGCGTCATTCGAAACGAGTGTGCGTGAAAAGGGAGTAGCGCGAGCCCTCGCTGCAGTATTCAAAATATCCGAAGATGTCATCGCGGATACTCTCAGCGAAGTGTTCAAGGGCGGACGAATGACTATTTCAAAAGAGATCGAGACCGCTCCGGAGCAATTGCTTACCGACGAAGAAATCCTGCAATTCCGTGTTCTTCCTGTCTTTCTTATCGGGTTGGAACTCACGATGGCCTTCGTAGATCCCCCGGCCAAACAGGTCATTGCGCATCTTCAACAACTGACAGGGCACAGGGTTCTCCCGGTCTTCACAACATTCTCCGATTTCGATGCGGCGATGAAGAAATACCACGGCACCATCGACCGCATCCAATCGATCAAGTCTTCACTTCAGCTCGAAAAATACGATATCAGAGTACAGAAAGCATCTGCGCAGCCATTGGAAAGTGTCGGCGATCCGACAATGGCTCAGTTAACGGAAGAGGTATTGCTTCGCGCCGCGAAAGCCGGCGCGAGCGATATTCATGTTGAGCCGATGGACGAGGAGTTCATGATTCGTTTTCGCGTGGACGGTGTGCTTCATCGGGAAGTTTCTTTTCCCCTTTCCTACCATCAGGGAATGGTCTCAGTGCTCAAATCAAAATCCGGCATGGATATGTTTGAACACTCTATCGCGCAGGACGGCAGATTCACATTAAAATTTGCGGACCGGGTCTTTGACGTGCGCGTAAGCAGCCTTCCGCTTCTTAACGGCGAAAAGATTGTGATGCGCCTCCTCGGCAAGTCGTCGATGATGATCGATCTCGCCAACCTTGGATTCACCGAAAATAATCTGCGCCTTTTTCGATCCCTGCTCAATCTTCCGAACGGAATTATTCTGGTCACCGGCCCGACAGGCAGCGGAAAAACAACGACTCTGTATTCGGCATTAAATGAATTAAAAGACATTTCCATTAACATCACCACCGTTGAAGATCCGGTCGAATACAAGCTCCCTCTCATTAATCAAGTTCAGGTGACGGCGGAACGGGGCTTGACATTTGGATCGGTACTTCGTGCAATCCTGCGCCAGGATCCCAATATTATCCTTGTCGGAGAAATCCGGGATGCAGAAACGGGAATGATTGCAACTGAGGCTGCACTGACCGGGCACCGAGTTGTCAGCACCCTTCATACCAATGATGCGATCGGCGCAATCTCTCGAATGGTCAATCTCGGCATTGCGTCTTTTTGGGTAAGCGCATCAGTGATCGGCGTTATTTCTCAACGTCTTGTCCGCAGAATTTGTGCTCGCTGCAAAGAAGAATATCTACCCGACAGAGCGAAGCTTGAAACATTCGGCCTCTTGGGTTTGCCTGCCGGGACGACACTTTTCAGAGGGAAGGGATGCTCTTTTTGCTCCGGCACCGGGTACAAAGGAAGAATGGGGATTCATGAGGTTTTTATCGTCACCGAAGAAATGCGCGACGTAATTTACGGCGAGGTCACGACAACCAAACTTCGCCAATTGGCAATCGAAAATAAATTCCGGGATATGCATTTTGACGGACTGCAAAAGGCGATTGCCGGCATGACGACAATCGATGAAGTACAACGAGTCTCGCGACGACTAACCTGAATTTCTCGGGACTTCCAGGCGTCGAGTTTCCTTCCCTGCGAATGCCTTATAGTGGATGTCCATTAACGAAGAATCGAAAACATGGAGTCAGCAAATGGCTGAGAAGAAAAAAAGTAAATCGGAATTGTTGGACGAATTAAGCGGATTGCGTCAGAAAATGAAGACTTTGAAAAAAACGGAGCGAACGCTCTCCCAGGAGCGCATCCTTCTCCGTACGTTGATCGACCACTTGCCCGATGCGATCTTCGCGAAAGACATTTCCTGCCGTAAAACTATAGCTAATCTTGCCGACGTGCATAATATGGGATTTCGGTCGGAAGCCGAGGTCTTAGGCAAGGATGATTTTTCGCTTTTCCCGAAAGAGATAGCCCAAGGATTTTTTGCTGACGACCAATCGGTCGTACGAACCGGCACACCCGTGTTGGACAGAGAAGAATATTTCATCGACCCGGAAGGTCGAAAACGCTGGCTGCTGACTTCTAAACTCCCGCTGAAAGATGAACGAGGCAAAATTACGGGAATCATCGGTATCGGGCGCGACATCACCGAACGGAAAAATGCGGATGAAGCCCTCCGCCGCGAAAAAGGACTTATGGACGCACTCATGGAGAGCGTTCCGGATAGTATTTACTTTAAAGACCGTCAGTGCCGATTGACGAAAATTAGCCGTAATATGATGAAAGACCTGAAAGTCAAAAACATGAATCAGGTCATCGGAAAAACCGACGTAGAACTGTTCGGGGAAGAGTTTGGAAGAAGGACGTTAGAGAGCGACCAAGGCCTGATGGCAAAAGGCAACGCAATCGTAGGCTTGACAGAGAGCATACGATCGGAAGACGGGAGTATCCACTGGATGTCGACCACGAAAGTCCCGCTCCGTGATGACAACGGCCAGATCGTCGGGCTTGTCGGGATCACCCGCGAGATCAATGAACTTATGAAGGCGCAGCAGGAACTTGCGTACAGGAAACATTACCTCGAATCACTCGTTGAAAGTTCTCCTATCGCGATCGTCACACTCGATGTCCAGCAACGGGTCCAAACCTGCAATAAAGCGTTTGAGACAATTTTTGGATATTCCAGTGATGAGGCGGTCGGCAAAAACCTCGACGACCTCATCGTCCCCGAAGATAAGAAAGAGGAAGGGAAAGAACTCACGCTCGTTTCGTTCGACCGAAAAAACATCCGTCGTGAATTGGTACGTAAACGCAAAGACGGGTCGCTCATCGACGTTGAAGTCCATGCAACGTCAATTTCTATGGATGAGAAACAGGTGGGCGTCATTGCCCAGTATGAAGACATTACTGACCGAAAGCAGGCCGAACGAGAGCTTCGTGAATCCACGGAAAAATTACAATTAATTTTTGACAATGCATTTGATGGGATTAATATCTTTGAAGAACACCCAGACCCTGAACGACGAAAACTCGTAGATTGCAATGCACGGTACGCCGAGATGGCGGGACGCAGCCGGGAAGAATTGCTGAGAATCGGGAATACCCGGAACATCGCGAAAACGTTGAGCCAAGACAACACTCGATCCATTGAGCGGGCTCTTATCTTCCGCGGGTCGTTCACTTGGATTCGACCGGACGGGAAAGACAATATCATTGAATACACCGCCGTGCCGATTAAGATGCGGGGAAAGACCTTCACGATCGGGATAGACCATGACGTTACAGAACGAACAAAGGCAGAAGCACAGATTAAAGAACAAATAAAAATCATCGAAAAGCAGAATCTTGAATTGGAAAAAGCGCGCGACCTTGCAATGGAAGCGAACAAAACGAAGAGCGCTTTCCTTGCGAGCATGTCCCACGAGCTACGGACACCGCTCAACGCCATTATCGGATACAGCGAAATGATTCTTGAAGAAATGGGCGACGCCAACGAAACACACTACCAGGGAGACCTTGAGCGAATCCGTTCGGCGGGGAAGAATCTTCTCGAGCTGATCAATGAAGTTCTCGACCTCTCGAAGATCGAGGCCGGCAAAATGGAGTTGTACCTTGAGGAGTTTCAATTGGGCGGTCTCGTCGACGAAGTGGTTTCAACGGTCCAGCCCCTCATGGAAAAGAACGAAAATACTCTTCTCGTGAACGTCACTCAAAATATCCCGACCGTGCGGCTCGATCATACGAAAGTGCGGCAAATTCTTTTCAACCTTATCAGCAACGCTTCTAAATTCACCCAGAAGGGAACAATCACATTGTATGCAGACATGGTGTCGGCCCCCGACCTTCCTGGCCGAAAAATTACTCTTAAGGTTACCGACACGGGAATAGGCCTTACCGAAGAACAAATCGCAAGGCTTTTTAAAGAGTTTTCCCAGGCAGATAGTTCTACTACCCGGAAGTACGGAGGCACAGGACTTGGCCTGGCAATCACGAAGCGGTTCACTGACATGATGAACGGTTCGATTGATGTACAAAGCGAACCAAATGAAGGCACCACCTTCATCGTAACGCTGCCCCTGTACATCGAGAGTACAGAAGAAACTGCCTCGGCAGACGTTTCCACAGCAAACGTGCCTGCGCCCGTTCCAACGAACACGGCAGTCCTCGTTGTCGATGATGACCCGAGTGTGCGGGATTTACTGATGCGCTATTTGTCGAAAGATGGTTATCTCGTCGAATGCGTTGCCAGCGGCGACGAAGGAATAAAACGGGCCAAGGAAATTCTTCCAATGGCAATCATTCTTGACGTCATGATGCCGCACAAAGACGGTTGGGCAGTTCTGCAGGAGATTAAAAGCGACTCAGCGCTGAAGTCCATTCCCGTTATCATGTATACAATGGTGGATGAGAAGAATATCGGGCTCGCAATCGGTGCATCGGATTATCTCATAAAACCGGTGAGCAAGGAAAAAATTCTACAGGTCCTCGAAAAATACAAACACAAAATACCCAGCGAATATGTCCTGATCGTTGACGATAATCCCGACCTCCGCACAATGGCTTCGCGGGCAATTCAGAAAGCGGGATGGAACGTGCAAACGGCAGAGAACGGGAAATCGGCGCTCTCGATACTTGAACATGATCTGCCGGGCATTATCTTTTTAGATCTTATGATGCCCGTGATGGACGGATTCGAATTCCTCACCGTCTTCCAGAACCGTGACGAATGGAAGCATATTCCTGTCGTTGTGATCACTTCAAAAGATTTGATGGCGGAGGAACGGCGACAATTAAGCGGCGTCGTCAAAAAAATAATTCAGAAAGGCGACCTCACCGCGGAAAAGATCCTGAAACAGATTGCATCCCTCATCCCTCAATTAACACAAAACATTTCCTCTGCAGAATCGGCGAATGGCTAAGATACTTGTTGTAGAAGATAACGAGATCAACCGCGACATGATGGTGCGGAGGCTTCAACGGCGGGGATATATCACGGTTACTGCGGTTGACGGGCAACAAGGGGTCAAGATGGCGCATTCGGAAAAGCCCGACATCATTCTTATGGATATGAGCTTACCGATATTGGATGGATGGGAGGCGACCCGACAAATCAAAAACGATCAAAGCCTCAAACACATCCCCGTTGTCGGGTTGACCGCTCATGCAATGGTCGGCGACAAGGAGAAGGCGCTTCATGCGGGATGCGACGATTACGCGACGAAGCCGGTCGAGTTCGAAAAATTGGTCGAGGTGATACACCGCTTGCTCAAAGTTCTGTAGGGACTTAAATCAGGCAGCTTGGAGCGGCAAGGTGATAATGAACGTGGTTCCTTTCCCTTCTGTTGATTCGACCGAGATTGCCCCTCCATGAGCTTCAAGAATTCCCCTGCATATCGGTAGACCCAGTCCTGTTTTGCTCCCTGCTCGTTTTGAGCCTGGCGTCGTAATCCTCATTTTATCGAATAACATCGGGATATCCTTTGCAGGAATTCCGACGCCGGTATCGCTGAATCGTACGACAACGGTCGCTGGACCAGGGGATGCAGAAATTGATATGGACCCGCCTTCCGGAGTGAACCGAAGCGCATTATCGAGAAGTTGATTGAACACTTTTTCAATGCGGTCCGGATCTATAAACAGCGTCGGAATATCTTGAAAATCGATCTTCACGCGTATTGATTTTTCCTCTTTTGCTTTCGAAATGTTGAAAACGCTCTGTTCAACGATGTCGCGAAGGTTCACCTGAGCGCGATACATCTTTGACTCTCCCATCTCGAGTTGTGTGATTTCCAAAAAATCTATCACGAGAGTGAGCATGAGCTTCGCTGCTTTGCCGATCTCATCGACTAGTTCGCCGATATCCGGCTCAAATTTGCTTTTTTCCTCAGAGAGCATGTCTGCAAATCCCACGATACCGCCGAGCGGACCGCGCAAATCATGCACAATCATCGAGGTGAAACCTTCCTGCATCTCCCGCAATGTCCTCTCTGCTTCCGCAATACGAAGGATGGCTCTGACACGGACCTCAAATTCGTCAGTCGCCATCGGTTTTTTCCAATAATCGGTCGCGCCGGACTTGTAGCCGGACTCGATGTTGGTGGAATTTGTGTTAAAGCCGGAGAGAAAAACGATCGGCGTGTATTTAAAGTGGGGCATTTGTTTTAGTTGCTTGATGACTTCGTACCCGTCGAGTTTCGGCATGTGAACATCGAGCAGCACGAGGGCATAGCTTGAGAGGCGGGCCTTTTGAACGCATTCTTCGCCGTCATAGGTTTTGGTGACATCAAAATTATTCCGCTCGAGCACCGATGCGAAAACATCGGTGATGCCCGGTTCGTCATCGGCAATCAGGATCTTTAGTTTTTCCGCCATATGATTCATCTTTCAGAATTAGCAAAAATAGTAGTTCAGATCAAGGCAACAGAATGCGCACATGACGAGCCGACTCATTGTTCGTCAGGCATACGCAATCAATCCTGAAGAATCCGTTCAATCTCCGCAAGCTCTTTTTCGTTCAAGGGCGGATGTTTCACCAATCCGACTGTGTCTTCAACTTGAGACACTTTGCTTGCACCGATCAGGACTGACGTGACCTCTGGATTCCTCAAAACCCAGGTCAAAGACATTTGCGCCAATGTCTCTCCCCGCCGAAGCGCGATTTCGTTCAAGCGGCGAATTTTTTCTAATTTCTCCTTGGTGATCTGTTCCGGCCGCAAGAAACCATGGGGCTTTGAAGCTCGGGAACCCGGCGGGATACCGTGGAGATATTTATCGGTCAACAGGCCTTGAGCGAGCGGCGAGAATGCTATGCAGCCGACACCTTCATCGGCAAGCACTCTGAGCAAGCCGGTTTCGACCCAACGTTCGAACATGCTGTACTTCGGCTGATGAATAAGACACGGAGTTCCAAGTGAGCGGAGTATTTGCACTGCGCGGCGGGTCAGATCGGCCGGATACGATGAAATGCCGGCATACAATGCTCTACCGCTGCGAACAATATAATCGAGGGCTCCCATCGTTTCTTCTAATGGAGTCTTTGGATCGGGGCGATGATGATAAAAAATATCGACGTACTCCAAATGCATTCGCCGCAAGCTTTGATCGAGGCTTGCAACGAGATATTTACGCGATCCCCAGTCACCGTAAGGACCGGGCCACATGTCGTACCCCGCTTTCGAAGATATAATGAGTTCATCGCGGTACGCGGAAAAATCCTCCCTCAGAATCTTTCCGAAATTTTCTTCTGCAGACCCGGGCGGCGGACCATAATTATTGGCAAGGTCAAAGTGAGTGATGCCGAGGTCAAAAGCGCTTCTCATGATCGACCGTGCGTTGTCCAGATCATCCACTCCACCGAAGTTGTGCCACAGCCCCAGTGAAACGACAGGTAATTGAATTCCCGAACGACCGCATCGCTTATACTGCATGTTAGCGTAGCGATTTTCAGCAGGTCGATAAGAAGGCATTCAGTATTTATCCTATTCTATTTTGACTAAGAGCAAATTGCTGCGAGGGGAGTAAATCGTATTCTCTTGGTTGTCTAACATACTAAATTTTTTGATAAGGGAAAACAAAATCCGGTGCTGGGTAGTGGTATACTTTCAAAGTAAATGTCATTCCGGCGAAAGCCGGAATCCATTTAGGTAGGCCTGGATGTCCCCCTTAGGGGGACATGACAATTCCTTTTTTATCTTGAATACTCAAAGTAGCCCACTACCCGGTGCTGGCTCAATTTGGCATGGGGGATAAGGATCCCTAGATAATCCTGGATTGCTTCTTCGGCGAGAAGATAGTTCTCTCTCGCCGCAATTTGAGGCTCAGAGATGGATATGCTCTGTAGCACTGCGCGTAGAGAATACCTCCGAAGAAGAAGGAAAGGAACAGAAAGAAGAAACTAGGACGGTTAGACCTGCTTGGTGTTGTTCTTTCGCGCTAACTGCGTTAGAAGATCGGTGTGAACTCAGCGTGCCAGCATCGAGTACCCTCAGTAGTCAAGTGATATCTTGATTCGATACCACTTGACTCCCGAGAGAAAACACGACCTCAACGGTGGAGAGCGGCCAATACTGTTCGGAGCTACTTTAGAAGCATAAGCTTCTTTGTCGCAGTAAATGTTCCCGCGCTGAGTTGATAGAAATAGACTCCGGTGGCGAGATTTTCTGCATTCAATGACACGGTATACTCACCGGGTGCCTGCGTCGAGTTGACCAATGTCTGAACCTCTCTTCCCAGAATATCAAATACCCTTAAGGTCACTTTCGAAGTACTGGGGATACTGTATCTGATACTCGTAGCGGGGTTGAACGGGTTAGGAAAATTTTGATTCAATTCGTAGGAGGTTGGCAGTCCTGACGCGGTCTCCTTAACGCCGGCAGGGTTGTCTTTGACAAAATTGGCCAACCACAAAAGTGCGGGCCGGGCCGTGCCGTCCGAACGAACCAGGTAGCATGTGGTTTGCCACATTTGACCGTCAAGATACCCCCACAGCGTAATGCCTTTGACGCCGGGATGCCGCCATAAGATGGGAAAGATTTTCTCGTACAGCTGCAACTGTTGATTGTCATCGGGAGTTCCGGTGTTATTCAGATTACCCAAATCAAATTCGGAGATATACACCGGTAAGCCCGTTGCGGCGAGTTTATCGAGATTGCTTTTCACAGTATTTGTATCGGCACTCTCAAGCTCAAAGCGATGTCCTTGCACTCCGATACCGTCGATTAATCCTCTTGCCTGCAATAGATTGATAATTTGAACGTAGGATGTTGTGGCGGTATTGTCGTTAATAATACCGTAATCATTGATCAGCAATTTGGCATTCGGCAAATACTTCCTCGCCAATGTGAAAGCCTTTATGACCCAGTCCCAGCCCGTCGCACCATTTCCCCCAAGAGCGTTTTTGTAGTTCGCACGCGCCGGCGATCCGCCTCCGTCGGGGGGATTGTGCCCTACCAAAGGTTCGTTGACGACATCGACCATATTCGTTAGAGGATATCGTTGCCCGACCATTCTGATCCATGTCTCGATGTAGGCCGCCTGCGCCGCAGAATCGAGGCCGGAAATCCAGGAGGGCTGTTGTTGTCCCCAGATCAAATTATGATCTTTGAAAATCAGGTGATTGGTGATCGCGTAATTGTATTCCCCGTCCAATTCGCTCCAACTCCAGTTGGTCGAGTCGGTTGAGGTTCCGACGGTGCCAAACTTTCCTGCATTACCGGGCGTCAACTGTGTCCAATAATTTGCAAAAATATTATCCGGTATGTCTCCGTATGCGTTACCCAGAAATTTATTCTGGCCTGCTGCCAGCGCCGGGCCTTTCCAAACGGTTCCCGTATCCGTTGATTGCATTGTCGCCGAGCCGGCCAAGACGCTGTCGAGATCGTGGACGGTGAAATACAGATTGGACTTGCCGAATGCAATCTTGTCGAAATCCAAACCGTCTTCGCGGCTCCCTATCTGGAAGGTCTTCATCAGAGAACCGAGGCTCACGACAAAGGAATCCCCTTTTGCACCCTGGTAAGGATTCTTGGTAAGGTTGACCCATTTCCAAACGCTGCTTCCGGCCGTTCCCGGACCATCCACGAAAGCTGAGGAGTCGGTAAAGCCGGCACTCGCAAGACCATTGATGAATATCCAGTCGCTAGCCGCTGTATCATTCTTCTGGCCAAATCCGTTGCCGTAAAAGAAACTGTCATCATTAAATCCGCCCGTCCCGACCCGAACACGCGCAAATAAGTTGTAGGATCCCGAATCGGCAAATTGCGTCTGGAATGTTATCATCCGGCTCGTATCGCCCGGGCTGGTCAGTCCTGTCCAATTCGTGTCCGTGCTGACATACGTCACACCGCCGTCCTGCAGAACCTTGAAATGGCTGCCAGGCTGGCCGGATTCGGCTTCCACAACAACAGGCTTTTTGCCCGCATTAGGATCGACGACCTGCAGGTTGTCTATGTAAATGCTGTTTGCGGTATCGACTGCACCGTAGAAGTGGATGGGGGCTCGTACGTATGTCTGGTTATCGGTCACTGTGAATTGCAGCGTAAATTTCTGCCATTGTGTGCTGAGGGTGGCTGGACGGATTGCTGCATATTCCGTGTACGAATAATTTCCTACCGTGAAATTTACCGTGGCGCCTGCCTTGTCAGCCTTTGCCCAGATAGAATACGTGTAGGATGTTCCTTGCTTGACTGGTATGCTATCGGCGACAGCCTGAATGTCCCATTGATTGGTACCTAAACCGTGAAGCGTAACCTTTAGCGCACGGTTCCCCTCCTCGACGGGGTCGCTCACGATTTCGTACACCGGTGCGGGAGTTATACCCGTCGCAACCTGAAAAAACCAGCGGTTGACGGATGTATTGTCATTAATCCCCGCTGCAGAGTCAACAATCCCAGTACTAGAGTTCTCGAAGCCGCCGTTGGTAACAAGTTGGGCGCTGAGTCTTCCCGAGATGACGAACAGCATCATCACAACCAGAATCAACGCTCCGCTCAGAGACCGTGTTGTCATCTTTGTCATTTTCTCCTCCATGTAATTCTTGTCAAACAATTTGATGTTTCGTTCTTGAAAACCATTTTTTACTTGTGACCAAAAAGGCGAGAAAGGTGACACCCTTCTCTCTACGCGCTCCATATCGCACAGCATCCCGCCGTCGCCAACCTGTCATAAAGCTCGGCGGTGGAATCTGCCATTGCAAAGTACGATGTAAACCCCAAACCCGCAAGCCTTCACTTC
>JBAUMC010000062.1:0-29373 GCA_049578505.1 Bacteroidota bacterium
CGGGGAGGACAATGAGCGATCCATCACGTTCGCTCACTTCTCAGAAAATCTTGATACCGGCGAGCTGCCCACACTCCGAGTGCTAGGGTGGGACGATCAGGATACCGTGCTCCATCTTGACCACGCACACTCTACACTGAAAGAAAAACTGTCTTGGCCTGTCAACTCAGAAGATGTTGAGGCGTGGCGGGAACGATGGTCAGAAGCCTTTACGCTGAGGCATAGAGAGGTCATCACAACATCGAAGGAGCTTGCGATCCTCCTGGCTTCTCTGGCAACGAGGATACGGAAGCGTGTCAATGCAGTCCTCAGGGTAGAATCGGACAAGGGAGCATTCCGACAGTTGCACCAAGCGTTTCGAGAGGCGCTTATTCATGATTTGAACGAAGACGACTTTGCCGACATGTACGCCCAGACGATCACCTATGGTTTGCTTGCAGCCCGCGTGTCGCGACCGACGGGTGTTGTCACCGAGAATCTTGCTCAACTGGTGAGCAATCCGTTTCTGAAGGAGACTCTCAGCACCTTCCTGACTTTTGGGGGAAAGAAAGGAAAGATCAATTTCGATGAAGTCGGCATTCTTGATGTTGTCGACTTGCTTAATAGTCCGGACACCAACGTCGAAGCCGTACTGCGCGATTTTGGCAATCGGGCCCAACGCGAAGATCCCGTAATCCACTTCTACGAGCTATTTCTAACTGAGTACGACAAGAAGAAGAAAATAGAGCGCGGCGTTTTCTATACACCACAGCCCGTGGTTTCGTATATCGTACGAAGCGTTCACGAGTTGTTACAGAGCAAGTTCGGCTTGGAAGATGGACTTGCTTCGACAGCAACGTGGGGTGAGATGGTAAAAAGGAATAAGGAAATCAGGCTGCCCACAGGAGTGTTATCTGACGAGCCATTCGTCAAAATTCTTGACCCTGCGGTCGGCACAGGGACATTTCTGGTTGAGGTGATTGATCTTGTGGCAAAGACGATGCTTGCCAAATGGGACAATGCTAAATACACACAAAACCAGATTCAAAAGCTCTGGGACGAATATGTTGGCAAAAACCTCTTGCCACGGCTGTACGGCTACGAGCTGATGATGGCGCCCTATGTCATTGCTGACATTAAACTGACGTTGAAGCTAACGGAGATCAGCCGCCAGTTGGGAGAATTGTTCTATCATGTAGAAGGAAAAGGACGATTCAACATCTATCTCACAAACAGCCTTGAACCGCCATCAGAGGTTGCCGATGAGAAGCTTGCTGATTTGTTTTCACCGTTGGCGCACGAGGCAAATGCGGTGAACAAAATTAAGCGACATAAGCGATTCACCGTCGTCATCGGAAATCCGCCATATGCGGTTTCTTCGTGGAATGTTGGCGCATGGATTACTGATCTCACAGAAGATTACAAACGAACCGTGCGAGGAGCGGAGTCGCAAATTCAGTCCCTATCGAATGACTATATTAAATTTCTGCGTTTTGGCGAATGGCAAATCGAACAAACCCGTGTTGGGGTGCTCGGGATGATTACAGGACATGGATATTTGCACGGAACGCAGCCACGGGATTTACGAAATCATCTAAGTGTTACTTTTGAGGGTTGTTACTGCCTCGACCTTCATGGTAGCATTCGACGGGAAGGCACTAATGACATCGAGGACGAACCAGTTTTCCAGATTACCACTGGGGTTGCTATCATTGTAGCATTTCGAACGTGGAAACATGGAGGCGAAGGGAAAACCGCACTCGCTTCATTGACCGGTCGAATGGCAAAAAAGTTTAGTTTCCTCAGCGAGGAAACATCACTGCATGTGTCTTCTAACGGTATCTTCCACCGGCCCGCCGAGCCGTATTTCGATTTTGCTCCTTCAGAAACAGCTCAAGTTGTTGTTGAGGAATACCAGCGATATTTGGATTTACCGGAAATTTTCGGAACGGGCAACAGGCAATCCGATAAAGAGATCCATTGGGCCACAGGCTTTGCGAGCCAGCAAGACGATTTGGCGATGTCATTTTCCCGCTCTGAGTTAGAGAGCAAAATGCGCGCTTTGTCCACGTCGAGAACATTTGATGACTTGAAGCAGAGTTACCGTTTATGCACTACCAACCAATGGGACTATGGCGAAGCAAAGGAGTTTGCTCATCGTGAATTGTGGCGAGAACATGTAGGACAAGTTGCTTATCGGCCATTTGACCGACGGTGGACAGTGCTTCACAAGCATATCCTAACGATTCTTAGGAAGCAAGTAATGTCTCAACTTACTGGAACAAAAGAGCGAAACATTGGCCTGATTTCATCACGTGCTGTGAATGATTTGCTCTTCGCGCACTGTTTTGTGACAAGTGAGCCTGTGGACAAGATTTTTATTTCGTCGAAAACATCTACCAATGCGTACGTGTTTCCCCTTTTCTTCAAAACCAATGATTTGTATGGTGAGCAACGAAGACCGAATTTAAGTCAGTCGTTTTTGAAAATCTTATCCGCCGCACTTGGTGTGAAGAATGTAGGTGAATACCACATTCCGGAAGGCATCACGCCCGAGGACATTTTCCACTACGTTTACGCGATGCTTCACAGTCCTGGATACCGAAGGCGTTATTCTGAGTTCTTGAAAGTTGATTTTCCCCATCTCCCCATCACTTCAAGCATGGATCTGTTTAGAGCGCTGGCTGAACTCGGGAGCGAACTTGTGGCCCTCCATCTCATGGAGTCATCCGAATTAGACAAGCGCATCACCAAGTTTATAGGTAAAGATCTGGAAATTGAGAAGGTCTCCTACTTAGACAATACCATCTGGATTGACAAAACGCAAACAAGCGGCTTCAAGGGAGTGCCGGAGAATGTTTGGGAGTTTCACGTTGGCGGCTACCAGGTGTGCGAGAAGTGGCTCAAAGACCGAAAAGGGCGCAAGCTCTCTAAAGAAGACATCGAGCACTACCACCGCATCGTGGTTGCCCTTAACGAAACCATCCGCCTAATGGCCGAGATAGATAAGGTGATCAATGAACACGGTGGGTGGCCGATAAAGTGAACTAATAACGATCACACAAACAAATAGGGGTTCCATTATGACACCACGGGAAGTTTATGACGTATTGGTCTCAAAAGGGGCAACTCACCTTCATCATGCAAATTCAGTGACGACCAGTTGTACCTTTTTGGAGCAGGGTGCTTTATTGTCTCGGGACTTTGTTGTACAGAACCATCTTATACAGACGCCACAGAGTTCAGATGCTGATGATCAACGCTATGGGATATGGGATTGCATTTTTCTTGACCACGTTGATATTCATGAACGCGGGGGAGCTAGGAAGGGTCCGAACCAATACGGACCAGTCCTGTTTATTTTCAACATCGACATCTTGTTGGGATTACCCACCGGAACAGAAATTGGCGTGACAAAATTGAACCCGATTCACTGGTGGCAATATCCAGATGATGTGGATAGGTGGTTCCAGGACAAAAACGAGCTCGACGCAAATCTTGAGTATGGAGATTTTCACAAAATGCTTGTGATCCGGACACCTAGTGGCAGGATCGACTTTCCCAATCATTCGTCAAACATAATTCTTGACGACCCGCATCTACTACTGTCGTCCGGAAGTGACGCCTACCTTCACGCAGTGGACCGTCTTAATGCCGCAGGGGCACGGGGGCACGTTTCTGTGGCGATAACGAAGCGTAACTGTCGAGCCAGTTGCATATGTCGAGCAATTTATGCGGCTTGGCCGATTCAAAAAGTGGATCTTTACTTTCAATAGGCTCTTATGTTTCTGAAACCCCCGAAGGCATCAACTGATCCTCGAGTCCGTTCTCTACTACAAAAGGCAACGCGTCGTGGGTATACTGAGATTGTCGATAAGGCGATTATGTATCTCGATAAAGTTGGGGATAAGACTTGGCTCCGATCACGCACCGTTGTGATTACCTTCGAAGAATGCTGGCCGTTAGCTGGATCGCTATTAATTAATCCTGAATTGTCAAGTAAGAGGAAAGCCCTCCTCCTTGCCTCTCGATCAGTCAAACAAAAGGATGCAGCGAGTCTTGGAGCTCTCGCCTATGCGTATCAAGAGGGAGACGCATCAATGATGGATTGCGTTCCGGATTCACAAATGGTCAAGATTGTCTCAGGTGCGCTTAAGCGCCCTGTGGCCTTTTTCGAATGGATAATTCCACAATGCAAAAATGAACACAGTCTGGCTATTATTCACGCTGCACAGAAATATCTACCTGTAGCAACGTGGCAGTGGGACAAAGGTTGTATACTTGCAGGTGCGCTTCTCTCTACAATGAGCAACTTGCCTATTGTGGAACAGGCTGAGACCCCTGAAGAAAGATTTCCATTCTGGGTAGCGCTCGATAAGCATACCCCTCAAGGTAAACTCGTGCTGAAAGAAATTGCTACTCAACAAAATATCTCACACAGACAACTCATCTGGGCAAGTTTTTACTTTGAAAGTGCACGTGTGAATTATTTGGTGCCTTCTCCATGGTGGGAAGCCGAAAAAGCGTGGAGATTTCGACGTGCGGGTATCAGTGTAGAGTTCGCGGAAGGGCTTTGGGCACGAGTTTCTCCTTTCGTTCGTGATCACCTCAAAGATGAGTCAGCCATGCTTCAAAAACTGATAGAAGATGTTCAGGCAGAGTCAGTTTCGAGTTCTAGGCAGGATGATCTATTCTAATGACGTAGCTTAAGCTAATTTATCATGGATAATCGAACCACGGCTTCATTTGGTAAGAGACAGGAATACATCGCCGTCGCAGAATTGCTTCGCCGCGGATTTGACGTTTATATGACGCTTGTCGATGACCAACAAATCGACTGTGTCATTCGGCAGAAGAAAGGCAAAGTGCTTCGCTACCTTGACGTTCAGGTCAAAGCACGGTCCAACCGCGCAAAACATGGGGCTACATTTTCCGCGCTGAGAGTTCGCAACCCAAGACCAAATTTCTGGTTCATCTTCTACAGCGAGTTGGCAAATACGTACTGGATCATGCCATCACTTGATTTGGTGAAATTAGCCAACGTCAACAAAGGTGGCAAGAACAAAAAAGGGAAGAACAAAGGTAAATTCAGCATTGTGCTGGCCAATAAAAATAAAAGTGGCTGGAAACCGCGTCCAAAGTTCAACAAATACGAGAATGCCTTTGATGATCTACGATGGGACGTCTAGGATACACGAGTTTATCGAGCGTTCAAATTCCTTAGCAAGTAAAGAGTAGAATTTGAGTTTATTCAAACCGTCCTTTGAGAGGAAAATGTACCGTGCACCCATCCGACCACCCGCAAAAATATCTTCCGAGATATTTGATGGTGGCCTCGCAAAAAATACTACAGCGAAGAAAACTGTTTTCTCTCGGATTGGGGATGAGGCTGCGAGAGTCAATTGAGAATCTCCCCACGACCAGGAAAAATTATGTGATACACCTTAATTGTTAAAACTGTGCTATTTTCGTATTGTTAAGTCTGGTGCTAGAAAGAACCCCATGTATGGACAACACAATATTAACTGTCAAAGAAGAAGATCTTAACCGACTAAGTCCGGAGGAGGCTGTAGAGTTATTCCGAGAGCTGTTGTGGGCCGAAGCTGCAAAAGTGGGAATTCCTTCTTCCAAAATCCAGATAACGAGGAGTATTTATGTCGCCGATGGCGGCATAGATGCATCCGTTGATGCAGATGTTACGATTCCGGTCACATCCTTTTTGACTCACGGTCTAAACGGTTTCCAGATCAAGGCTGGCGAATCCTTCCAACCATGGCAAGAGAGCGAAATTAGAAAGGAGTTGTTTGGCGCTAAGGATGTCAGCAAAGACAATTTGGGAAGCGCAGTACGAAACGTCGTAGACAAAGGGGGAAAGTACACTTTATTGTGTTTTAAGAAGGGGCTCACAGGTGAGCAATGCAAGGAGGCGGTCGCCTTGCTGACCGAGTTTTTTAAAAAGTGCGGCTATGCTGACCCAAAAGTTGACGTGTACAACTGTTCGCATGTGCTCGGTTTTCTGAAAGATTTTCCGTCTCTCTGTTTGAGGGCAAATGGACGCGCGGGGAGTCGATTCCAGACTCATCCGAGTTGGTCGCACGACGGGGAAATGATGAGGTCGTTTTTCCCTGGCAAGGAACAAGTTGAATTCATAGGAAACCTAAGAACGGGACTTCAAAATAATACTTCCGCAAATCATCTCCGGGTTCTTGGCGAACCGGGCGTGGGCAAAACAAGATTAGTCCTTGAAGCAACACGCAACGATGAAGTAGCACCGCTGGTGATTTATTGTTCCACGGCGAATCGGTTCATAGACAGCGACCTTATGAACGAACTGATGAAGGAGGACAAGCACTATTGTACAGTTATCGTCGTTGACGAGTGCGATTCTGAGACCAGATCCTATATTTGGAATAAGCTACAATACAGAGGAAAAATAAATCTGGTGAGCATCTATAACGAGCCTGAAAACTCGGGAGGGACAACAGTCTATTTCACTGCTCCGACTCTTGAGATAGAGCATGTTGCAGAAATCATCGAGAGCTATGGAATCCCTAAAGATAGCGCAACTCGGTGGGCTGATTTTTGCGGAGGATCGCCCCGAGTCGGTCACGTATTTGGCGGGAACCTGAAAAATAATCCTGAAGACTTACTCAAATCACCTGACACTGTAAATATTTGGGATCGATATGTTGTTGGAGGAGACGATCCTTCAAGCGAAGACGTAAGGTTAAGGCGCATAGTGCTTCAATATTTAGCCCTGTTCAAGAAATTCGGAATTGGCCTCGCTCTTCGAGAGGAAGCTAAAGCAATCGTTGAAATCATGAGCAATGAGCATCCTGAAATCACTCATGCTCGATTTTTGGAAATAGTGAAACCGTTGCGTGAACGGCGTCTGTTGCAAGGCGAGAACACCCTCTATATTTCACCAAAAGCACTTCACATAAAACTTTGGGCAGAGTGGTGGGATACTTATGGGATGAACGGTTTTGATGTCGAGGACTTTGCAAAATCTCTTCCGCCAAAGATGCGCTCTTGGTTCTTCGAGATGTTCGTTTATGCGACAACCTCAAAGGTCTCATCGCAAATCGTAAAGAACTTGCTCGGCCCAGAGGGTCCCTTCCAGCAGGGAAGTTATCTTCGAGATGGTATCGGTTCAGATTTTTTTTTGGCCTTGACCAACGCTAACCCACCGGCAGCACTCGCCTGTCTCCAAAATACCATTGGAAAACTAGGCAAAGACCAGCTCGTTCAATTCACCACAGGCAGGAGAAATGTTGTGTGGGCACTTGAAAGGCTGGCCATATATCGAGAACTCTTTGCGGGGGCAGCGCGCCTGCTTCTTGCTTTGGGGGAAGCAGAGAACGAAACGTGGGCGAATAACGCAAGCGGTGTGTTCGCCTCCCTTTTTTCCCCTGGACGGGGAGTAGTTGCGCCCACCCAAGCTGCACCTAAGGAGAGGCATCCAATTCTTTTAGAAGCACTCTCTTCAACTTCAAAGGAACGCAGATTATTGGGTTTGAAAGCCTGCGCAGTTGCGTTGGAGGCTCACCACTTTACACGTTCCATAGGGGCAGAGTTTCAAGGTCTGACTGAGGTAAAAGATCTCTGGTCACCAAAGACATGGGGTGAAGTATTCGATGCCTATCGTGACGTTTGGCGTACGCTGGTCTCATTGGTTCCAGATTTGGGAGAAGATGAAAAAAGGGAAGCGGTTGGCATCATCCTTCAACATGCAAGGGGACTTGCTAGTTATGGTAACCTGTCGGAAATGGTTATTGACACACTTCGTACTTTAGCCACTGACTCTCAGATTGATAAGAAGAAGATTCTAAGGGAGGTCGTCCTAATTCTTCACTATGATCGCCGAGAAATTCCTGAGCCCTTCAGAGAAAGATGGGAAAAACTTAAGGACGATCTGACTGGGAATGACTTCTCCTCTTTATTGAAGCGATATGTTGGAATGCAATTACTTGAAGACCAGTATGATCAAGACGGACAGCAGAAGGATATTTCAAAGGAAAAGATTCTTAGCTTGGCTCAGCAAGTAGCGGCGAAACCAAACTTGTTAAACTCTGAATTACCGTGGCTTGTGACAATTGAGGCTGATAATGGATTTTTCTTCGGTTACGAATTGGGCAAGCTAGATGAGACATTTTCACTCTTGGCCACCCTAGTCGATGCCCAAAAGTCGGCGAAAGCGAATCAAAGCCTGTATTTTCTTGGTGGTTATTTTCGAGCGTTATTCGAAAGAGATAAGGAGAAGTGGGAAAGAGAATTAGAAACTCTCTCGCAGGATAACAAATTTTGCACTTGGGTTCCTGAGTTAACATGGCGGGCTGGATTAACTGATACATCTGCCCTCCGATTGCTTAATTTGGCGAAAGAGGGAAAAATCAAAGTCTCGGAGTTTAGGTTTTTCGCCTACGGTGGGGTAATCAAAGTTTTGTCTGAAAGTGTCTTCCAACAATGGATCGAATTTCTGCTGAATGCAAAAGATGAAAATGCTATTTCAATTTCCCTTGATTTGTACAGCTTTTATTATCTATGGAAAGGAAATGAGAGGCCCCTCCCCGAAGAACAAACTCTGCGACTTCTAACCAATCCTTCATACGTTCAAGATGTTGACAAGAAGATACGCGGTCAAATGATTGATTACCACTGGGCGGAAATTGCGAAAGGTTTTCTTAAGACATTTCCCAATAGATCCCTGGAAATTTCTTCATTCATGGTCCAACATTTTGGCCAAGACGGGTCCATCTTTGAAAGCTTCCACTCTTTAACGCATAATGTCTTAAATGAAATTGCCATGAGATTCCCGAACGAAGTATGGGATCAGCTTAAGGTATATTTAGGTCCCCCTTTCGATTCCAGGGCTTATCATATTACTCAGTGGCTGAGGGGAGAATCATCTTTTGGCGGTGCGACACATGCCGGTGCATTGCCTTTTTTCCCAGTCGAAGCTGTTTTCAAATGGGTAGATACGGACATTGACAACCGAGCTTGGTATCTTTCCTCTTTTGTACCTCCCAGCCTGTTCCGAAATGAAAAGGATGTATGCTTAGCCAGGGAGGTGCTCGTAAGATATGGGAACAGAGAAGACGTCCAACGAAACCTAAGGTCTAATTTTTCGACTGAGGGGTGGATGGGCCCTGAAAGTTTACATTACCAAAGGAAGAGGGATTCGCTATTGGAATTTGGAAATGGAGAAACCAGTGCTCAGGTCAAGGCTTGGATTGATGAATTCATTGTGGGGCTGAATCAGCGAATCGAGCGAGCAAAAATTAAGGAAGAAAGGGATGAATACTGAAGTATGTGGATAAGACGCTATATGCTGGGATTCGATGAATTCATCTTATTAGAATAAAGGCATAAGAAGCTTATCCGGCTTAACCTTCACACCTTCGCAATGCTCAGCGCTGAAACGCTGCACCAAGACAAACTTAATCGGCGTAAGTCGCGGTATTTAATTTAATGGAGGAGCATAAGAATTAAACGAAGTGCGGGTTCATCCAAACGGAAGAGAGGTAGACCCAAAAGCAAGACTTCCAAAGCGAACTTCACAAGGAAGATATTGATGTCATCTTTCGATGGCTACTATTTGGAAAAATGTTTCGGTGAACTTGTCGACAGAGGATTAATAGACACCGAGAATACACAGGTCACCTCTGATGATAAAGACAAATGGAAAGTCGTCGTTGATTTTGGAGAGATCGAGAAAGCTCTGTTAGAGAGTGATCCAAATGAGGACGCAATAACATCAACTATCAATTACTATTCAAAGAATATCATGATTGCCTTCTCCGATGGTATCAAATACGGTATTGAAGTTGCGGGTACGGAAGCATTTTCTGAATTCTTAGACCATGCAATTAAGGAGTATGGCCTCACCGTCAACATCTCCAAGTTTGCAAGAGACCATGAGGCAAAGTTAAAAAAAATTGAAGAGATGCCTGATGGAAACGAACGTGATGGCAGGATAGAAATGGAAAAGTTATGGATGCAGCTTCATCCCTTGCCTAACGATATTCTCAGGAAAATCAGAAAATCCAAAGTCGCTAGAAAAGTATTACTGCGGATGAGCAGAATGATCAAGGAAACAGAAGGTTTTGCTTTTACAGAGGAAATAGCACGATCCATGAATCTCAACGTTGCGGAGGTTCGATCCCTAGTTGAAGAGGCCAAACGGCAGAGAATACCGATTTCGGTGCGGAAAGACCAAAATGGAAAGGAATTCCTAAAGGCAGAATAATTTCGCGGAATTATTCACGCGAAAATCAAAAGATTACATTAATGGTGTCAGATTCCGAGAAGAACTCGGGCACTACACCGTTCATCGAAAACCGCGTTGACACTCGGGATCTGACAAATTCGAGTTTCAGTCAACGCGGTTTTTATTTTGTCCCCGAATCTTATCGAACAGAGAAAAAATGGCAAAAATATTATGATGGATGCAAAATTGCTGAGAATGGCTTTGAGAAACGTATGGACTCACATGTATCAGAGGTAGAAATCTGGGTAAAGGCCACTTAAGAAGAAAAGCCCAACACAAATAGATCCACATTATTAACTAATAAAATAGAAACCAAAACTTAGGAGCTTAAAATGAGCTGCGATCTATATTTTCGACCACGATCAGGAAGTAGTAACCTAACAAAAGAGGCGTTCCACTCCTATTTCAGTAATCGCCTTTGGTTCAAGTGTTACGAAGATACCGCGTGGTACCGGAATGAAGATACCGACGTCTATTTCTATTTTAGCCTGAAGAAGGATGCTGACTCGGGACGAGCGGGAGAGATAGCGTCATTTAATGTCAATTATTTCCGACCCCATTTTTTCGCGACAGAAGCTTGCATAGAAGTTGAGGAATTTGTGAAAGCGTTTGACTTTGAAGCAGCGTCAGCTCTCGATGGACGGACGATGAGGGGGGGATTCGATAGAGATCTCTTTGTTGAAGAATGGGAGATCATGAATCTCGCAGGGTCCAAACTGTATATTGAAGAAACTAAATCGCAGCCCTTCAGTTTGCCCACAAAAGTGTTAGAAGAGGTGTGGCAGTGGAATTATTATCGATGGTCGCGCGTCTCTGAGAATCCTAATTTTTTCGTACCAAGGATATTCTTCGTGGAAGAGGAAGGAGTGTTACGTAGCTCTGTGACTTGGGGAAATTACATTTCGATTCTGTTACCAGAATGTGAGATTGTAACCCTTATTCAGATGAATCTCAAAACAAAGAATATCGCCGATCTCCGGAGAATTGACTGGGATGGGTTGAAGAAGCATCTGTCGGGATTCGAGCGAAAATTTGACGTTCTACCTTACTACCGCTTAGAGTCTGAAAAGATAGCATCATGGTCAAAAGCACCATTTCGAGACACAGCTTCTACGCTGTCTCGTTTTACCTTGGTGGAATATGACAAAATACTGGACAAAGAGACCCTAGAAAGGAGTATGGTTCCGTCATCTCTTCAAATGGTCAGAATATCTAATAATTAGGTTGGCACTTGCCAAAGCTAAATCAACGACACAAAGATTCAAGAAAACCGAAAGTTACGAAATTGAAAAATGTTTATTGAAAGGCCCAAGAATTCCCGCCATTGGTGTTGACCTCGCAATTAGGATGTATTCACCTAAACTAGGTCCGTTTGAGAATAAAGATGCCACAAAAACGAAAAATAGCAATTCGAAAGCTTAAAGAATTGTACGAACAAGATCTTACACAAGTTGAGATTGCAAAACGTCTCGGCGTGACTCCAGCAGCGGTTTCAATTGCAATAAAAAAAGCTGGGTTTGCTAGCATCGAATCAAGGATAAAACAAGGAATTACATTTAAAGTATCAAAAGAAATCGCTCAAGGAGCTGGTGAAACGAAGAAAAGGGATGAGGAGATCAATAAGGGGCTTGCTCAAATGATTTCGGAAGCGAACACGATTTACGAAGCAGTTAAAGGTGAAATGCAAAATAGAAGGCTAACAGACCGCTCGATCCGTCGCTTCGGACGGGCACAAAAGCTTGTTGAAAAAAGTATCTTTTCATATCTCAAGTTTCAACAAACTCACCAGAGGAAACTCAATCTTCAAAATCTCTCCGCCGCAATATGTGAATTCTTCCCGACTTTGAACTCCGAAGAAAAGAAGAGGTTTCAGGAATTTCTACAAAAACATGGAATATTTATTTCCTCAAATGAATTTACTAGTCATGGGACGGAAAATGTCAGCCGAGTCGGGAAACTATGAAAAACCCCAGAAGTAGAAGATTATTGGGGCCAAGGGGGGCTACTAAGCCTCGTTAATAGCGCAAGATCCCGGGGGAGGTGAAGAAGTGCTATAGCTATATATAGAGTGAAAGTAAATATTGCTTAATTTTTGAACGAAAAAATGCTTTTGGGTGAGAGTGGATCAATAATTAATCGACTGAACGGTGTGGATGGAGCAAATTGTAACACAGAGGGATTGCATTAGTTAATATGAATTTTAGCATTCTAATACCAGAAGATCTATTGTTGGAACCTCGTCTCCTCCAGGTGTACTGTTACTTGTTGCGGTTGGTTTGTAATGAACCATCGAAAGTTCGAAAAGACGGAATAATGGTGGAATTGAGGAGGCTGGAAGTCGCGGTTTTAGAACGAGACATAACCCACGACCTTGCCTTACCGCTTAGCGATATAGAACTGCTATTAAACAAATTGGTCGAGGTAGACCGAATCATTATTGACAGAAAGGACGGCCTTATGAAAATACGATTCATGAAATTGCTCTTCCCTCGATCGAGCGGCAATTCAACCGAAACAGACGTGCGAGACGTCAGCGACTATTGGCTGGACGACTTCAAAGCCGACTACCTGGAATACGTCCAGACGAATCTTTCGAAGAAGTCGCTTGATAATGCAAAGAGAGTTATGAAATTATTCTGCGGTTTTGTCGGAAGAAAGAAGATGGGAGACATTAAATCATCACATGCTGAAGATTACAAGCAAATGAGGAAATCCCAAGAAGCTCGTGTATCCGATGCTACTATCAACATGGATATTAGAACCCTTAAAGCTGCATTTCAATATGCAACCGATGCAGGGAAAGTTCATGAAAATCCACTCCGTTCTGTGAAGCAAATTCGTTGCCCTCGAAAGCAGATGGCAACCCTGAGCCATACAGAGTTCAAACATTTGACTGATCAAATCAAAGAACGGTGGCTTTTGGACATCATAAGGTTAGATGTGAATACGGGTCTCCGGAGAGGGGAAATAACGAATCTCAAGTGGAAGGATGTTGATCTGGCGAACAAACGCATGTTGATTCAATCATCGCCAGGGTACCAAGTGAAGCATGGAAAGCTCCGCCAAGTCCCTCTCAATAAGGCGGCAATGGCAATCGTCAAGAAACAAAGCAAGGAGTCAGAGTGGGTGTTCTCAGATAAGGATGGGAAAAAGTACGTTGATGAATTCGTTTCTAAGAAGTTCAAAGGGTATGTAAGGCTTTGCAAGCTCTCGGAGGAGCTGCATTTTCATTCTCTACGGGCGACCTTTGCTACCTGGGCAATTGCAGCGGGGATGCCGATCTATGCAGTGAAAGTAATTCTTGGTCACGCGTCAGTGAAAACAACCGAACCCTATGCAGCATATGAAATGGACGCACTGCAAAAAGAAGTTGAGAAAATTGTCATCCTTGAAGACAAAGAAGAAGGGGCCTTCAAAGCACCGCTGAGGCTGGTGGGCAGGAAACGATCTTAGGAGCATGAAAATGTTATTGCACAACGCAAACAATTTTCTTATATTGATTTCGAAGGCTTTGGAAGCTTCTAACACTTCTTCTAACAGTTTTTGGGTTAGAGGAGAGAAGGAAAACGCTGAATGGTGTCAGAAATGCTGAAAAGTCTAAGAAATATGCACGGGGTCGTAGCTCAGTTTGGTTAGAGCGCCTGCCTGTCACGCAGGAAGTCGCGAGTTCGAGTCTCGTCGGCCCCGCTCCGAAAACACACAAGGTTAGCGCTTTTTGCTAACCTTGATGTGTTTTCAGGACCCCGCCATCTTTTTTGGCGGGGTTGAGTTACCACAAGGTTAGCGCTTTCTGCTAACCTTGATGTGTTTTCAGGACCCCGCCATCTTTTTTGGCAGGATCGGCCCCGCATAAAACAAAAATGCCCTCCATGGTGGGGCATTTTTGTTTTATGCAATAGCGATGAGCTCCAGTCTCGTTTGTTCCGCATAAGGAGTCAGTTTCGCTACATTTTGTTCCTTCTTGAAGCCCGAATACGTTTATCCTAATCTAGAATTATTACAAGATATTTATCCCGCCAGAAAGTTTGCGGATGTGTAATCATGACATACTCTTCGTTATCAGTAATATGTGAGAGTTGAAACGATCCTTGACTTCGCCTCGGGAGGATCTCGGCAACATTTCCACTAACGTGAATTTCCGGGCTTACGGTCATGTCAAGGGGTTTGAATTGCGACGTGTCTGCGTCTGCTGAAAGAACTGTCGTCGAACCCAGCAATCCCCACAAGAACCCTCCTTCTTTCGATATGATGCCTTTCTTTTCCAGTTCGGGCCTTGTCCCCGCGATGTAGTATACCGTGTTCAAGCTTTCCTTCTGGCCCTGAATCGTATTCTCGCTTGCCTCGATCGCTGCCTCTTTTTCTCCGATCTCACGGGTTTTTTCCGCTACCGTTCCTTGTAGGTTTCTCACTTCCATTTCGAGATTGGTGATCGATTGCTCTCTCTGGTATATGGATTCCTTCAGGCTAGCGACTAAATCTTCAAGGCTGGCATACTTCACAGTCGATGCTGAGAGTTTATGCTGCAGGTTCGTAATTCTCTTCCCGTTGTCCTTTAAGCTGGAACGCACTGCCGCGAGTTGGTCGAGCACGGCCTTACGGATTTCATCGCTGGCCAATTTAGGTTTGCCTTCGGCATTTCGGGCGTTCAGGATGAGCTTCGACTCTTTCGATTTTGCTCGTTCGAGATCGAGGTAGATCTGATTCACCGATTCCATGATCTGGTCGATGTATTTGTCCCGTGCATCGATGTCCTTATGGAGAAGTGCGGTTTCGGTTACCATATTCGCGTAATTTTTTTCCAGCTCCTTTTTTTCGCTATTGTCACAACCCGCTAAAAACATAATTGCAAGAATGCTTTCCACAACAAATGTCATCTTTCTCATAATAAATCCCTCCTCGCATCGATGTTGTGTATGAAAAATGTGGGCTATGTAGTGCACGATCACTTCGACATCCGATATTGTTGCGGTCTATTTCAACTCTCCTTTCCGACCGGTATCTTCTGAATAGAACAATCGATACTTAGTTAGTTCACGCGTCTTAAACGGGGCTGCTCATTTTGTTTATATTATTATGCCAGTTCGGCAGCCTGATCCGACTCAGCCAAACGATATCGCTATCGGATGCCGTTTGGCTGTCATCGTTACCCTAGAATAAGAGGGCTGGTCTATTCTCTTCTATTCAGTTGCTATTTTATCAGCACCATTTTCTTCACCGAGCTAAACGAGCCGCTTTCAACCCGGTAAAGGTAGACACCACTTGCAAGGCCTGATGCATTGAAGGAAACTACATGCGTTCCTGCATCCTGATTTCCGTCAATCAGCGTCGCCACTTCTTGGCCGAGGATATTGTAAATGCGAACCAAGACCCTTCCGGAGACGGGGAGGGTATACCGGATGGTGGTCGATGGATTAAATGGATTAGGGAAGTTCTGCTCCAACGTATATTGAACCGGCTGAAGTTCTGTAATTCCCTCAACCAATGTTATCGAACTTATCGACAAGGGAACGTTCGCATTCTTGGGGCTTCCGGTGGAAGAATACGAGACAGTGCCGCTGCTCGCTGTGGTTTCAGTGAATCCGGGTTTGTCGACTGAAAGAGAATATGTCCCGGGGGCAAGCCCGTCTATTGAATAATTCCCCGCGGCGTCGGTGATGGCAAATCCAGAAACCTCATTATCTTCAGTCGCGTACACAATTGCCCCGGCCATTGTAGCAGCGGTTCCCGCTGAAAGGCTCAATGAACCTGATATGCTTGCGAATCCTTCCGTCGAATCGGGAATCCGATGGACAAAAATATCAATACCGGCGGCAGTATTTCCTTTGATAATGACCTTAGCGGCTTTCTGCCATCTCGTTGTTATGGTGTCGGAGGTATAAAAAGCAGGAACATAATTGCCGAGGGGTACCGCCAGCACAAAATATGAACCCGGTAGCAGATCGTCCACGGTGTAATTGCCCAGAGAATCAGTGTCGACAACATATGAACGCGGCCGCCCAAACTTGTCATCGTCCGTCCATCTATTTCGAAACGCAATGATGCGTGAGGGGACACCGACATCGAGAGCTGAGTCAATGACGTTTCCTTCAATTGTCCCGAGAGCGATCGAAGGTAATTTCGGGAGGATAAAATTAATTCCAGCACTGTCGTTCCGCAACATCAGCAGAGTTGCAGAAAGCATGTCGGACTGTCCGGGATAAAAAACCTTCCCAAAGCCCGGAGCTTTTGCGAACGCAATGTAAGCACCGCTCGGTATTTGAAGCGAAAAATTGCCGAGCGAATCTGTTTTCGTTTCGAAGACTTCAGCCGATCTTCCTTCAAGGCGGTAATCGTATCGCCGGTCATCCATGTCGAAATACCGCCGGAAATCGTCTACATTGATATTACTATTCAACGCAAAGCCTGCTCGTACAAAAAAGACATGCGAGTTCACGATGGGCAAAAGGAGGGAATCGGTCACGATGCCCGAAACAACAATCTTTGGGTTTTTCGCTTTGCCTGCAGTAAGTGAAATGAAAACGGTTGTAACAGCCGGGCTGTCGGCAATGGATATCTTGTTTGCGTCCTCAGCGTTTGTTTGGTCATTGAACCATTGACTTGCATACTGAGGGGACGGTGAAATTACATGCAGCTTATAGTCGCCCGGGTCGATTTTTGAAATACGGTAGTTACCGGCGCTGTCCGTTCTTGTCACATATGAATAACATCCGTCGCCCGGCAATTTCGGGCTAGACGCTTGGAGCAGTTCAATCACGGCATTCGGGATGGGGGAGTTGAGCGTGTCGGTAACAGTCCCTTCGACGATGCCATTCCCGCCTGCAACAGCGACAACGAATTGTTGTTTGAAAATCAAGAAGAGATTACTTCCGGGAAGATTATAGAGGGCCACGATAGAAAGGGAATACCATCCCCTGGCGGCAGGGATCCAATGCACTACACCCGAGGCCGAATCAATACTAAATCCGGGAGGGTCCATGCGATCTGTGCCATATCGGACGACCGCCGTAGAATCTTTCGTTGCAAGATGGGCCGCATAGATGTATGGAGTTCCAACCTGTCCGGTCAAGGAGGGCTCGGAATCGAAGTGAATTGATTGATGATCTAGAAATGGGCCCATCTGCGAATCAGCGAACTGAACGAAGGTGGCCAAACTTAGGATCATCGCAAACGCTGCTAGAAGGTATCGGTTAGACATAAATCCTCCTCTATGGTTATTGTGGTATGCGAAAGAGTGACTATGGTCTCTTACGTCAATTGGGGAATGCGGCGATAATCGCTTCATCAGAAGAAAATGCAACAACGGTGCCAACAATTTTTTTCTGTTTTTGGGATCAATACGGAGGGAAGATGCAATTTTGGCGTGCAGATTCTGCACACGATGTGCATCAGTTGCCTGGGAAAAGTGACAGAACAATACTACGAAGGATTGTGTGATCGTCTACGAGGTCTATGAATTTCATCCGACGTACCTTTTGTTGAAGGTTGAATTGCATTCAAAGTACTGAATTGCGGTAAAACCAATTCGCTCGTTCAAACGAACGGAAGAGGGCTAAGCCGTCTACGGATCCCCTTCGAGCCTTCAACCCGAAGGTTTGTTGATGACAAGCCTCAGACTCGTTGAGCGGCTTGAGATTTACTCAAAAAGTCAATTGAAAGAATTGTTCCAGGGAGTCAATTTTCGCCTTTGCGTTCCGCATCTTACGCCTTCGTCAGAACTCCGAACTATCCGCTGCTATTTGCTGCAAGAATTCTCTGGTTTCAGGAGAGATCTTCTTGTCTGAATATGGATTCCCGACTGGATTAAGCTCGAATATCTTCCGGTAAAGAACGCATGCTGCTAAATATGTCCCTTCCACAGTCGGGTGCCCGTCCGGACTGCACAACGTAAGGTCAGGGTTAGCCTGGAGGGAACGCGCGAAGGCCAAACCCGCTGGAGCTACTTTGACATTCAGTTCCTTGCCAATGGCCGTGAAGGCAGCCGCCAAGCCATCCGTTGTGACTCCCCAATTTTTACTATCTGGCCGCTCCCATGTCATCAGCAGAATGGTTCTGGCACCACTGCGTCGTATTTCTTCGTCGAACATTCGTGCAAACTGATAGAACTTCTGTTGATTAAGGACCGGTGCCTGGCTTTGTTCCTGTAGGACGACAAAATCCCATTTGCCATCACGGATCTTTTGGAGGGCATTGCCACCAGTCCAGTGTTTTTCAAGTGTGTAGCCGCCCAACGCTATGCGCTCAGTTTCGGTTGAAGGGGCCAGCCCTTCCAGTTGTTTGTCAAGGCCGTCGTTGACAAATGTGTAACTGTTGCCGATAAAAAGGATGCGCGTGGCGGGCTGACTTCGGCATGACGCAAACATCAACAATGCCGCCAATACTATAATAACGAAGAGACCGTTTCTCTTGAATTCTATTGTTTTCATAGCATGTCCATCTCAGCCACCCATGAATATGATTGTTTTCTTGACCTCCGAAGCTCACCGAGAAAGGAAACCTAATCGAATCTTATTGAAACTTCCTAGGTATAGAGTGTCAGCCGTCCGAAGGAGAGGAGCGAACGAAGCTGTTGAATACTCCCGACAGGTCTTCGACCGGTATGGAGTAGCAGATTCGTTGAGCGGCGATGTGAAGCTAATTCCGGGCAAAGTATGGGGGCGGCCAAATCGTCGACACTTGGTTCCCGCCCTGTCCCGACGTTTCGCCGTCGGGATCAGCTTGCCGAGCGTTCTTCGCGAGACTCGCCGTTTATTGGCTGGAGCGACTAGTTAGCGCACAAGCGGTCAGTTTATCCTATACGAAAGAATGTGTTTGTTCGTGTTATAGCCGTACCATCAACGGCTGTTGTTTGTAGCTGAATAATGAGTTCATTGCCAACCACACGCGCATCTCTTACATATGTGCTGCCGATGTTGTTTGGAGAAATTGATCCTTCAAGATGTGTCGTGAGTGTGCCTGCGGTTTGATCTATAGTGTAAGTACCGAAGTAAGCATCGTATCCGTTAACTCCAGCAGTGTTATTTTTAGTTTGTGCTCGCTGTGTCTGATTCTCTTGCTGAGATCGATCGCGTTTCATGAATTGTGCTGCGAAATGATCAGATGCAAAGCAAATTATCCCCAGCGGGTTTGGGCCAAGAAATGAGTCGATGTGAATTTGCCCGGTGGCGTCCACATCGTCTCGTGACTTGAGTCTCCAAACTCCGAGAACGGCAGTTGCAAGGTTGGCAGTTGGTGGTGGAAGCGAATTTTTATTCATACGAACTCCTTATTAAGCGCGCCCTAACGGACCGGAGCTAAGCTGAGGCGTTGGTTAAGCGTTAAACTCTTAATTTCCGTAATAAATCCACATTCCCACATATGGTTCGTAATTGGTCAATATATATTCGTTGCCATAAACAGTTTTATTTGAATCCTTAAACATCGTTTGAGCAGAATAAATCCTAACCTGTTGATTCCATCCACGGATGAATGACAAGTCGAAATGCGTAATATCTTGAATGTCGGTCGTATCGCCTGCATAGGTCCGAGCTCTGATTGTACCACTTAGTTTAACATCTTTTGTCACGTAGAAATAAGAAACATCAAAGTCTCCACCTAACGCGCTTCTTTTATTAAAATCGTAGCTCGTTCTTCCGACCCAGCCAACGTAGGGAGTAAAAGTGTCGCCCATTACCTCTAGTTGGCCCCAGATGAATTTCGCTGAAGAATCGGTACAACTAAACGTGTTGTCAAGAAACTTAGTGTATTGATCTTCAGAAGGGTAGACTGCACCTCCGGAAGCCGATTGTGGCGGTGAACCGAGATTCTGCAAGGAGAAACGGCCGGTGGAGTCAATTTTGGAAGATGCACATGTTTGTACAAAGTTTTGGCTATCTCTATACTGTAAAGTGATGTAGCGACCTGCTCCATATTTCCACCCTGTAATTTGTCCAGTTAGAGAATTGACAAGCATAGGATATTCGGTATTTGAACCTGTTGGGTTATTATTATTTACACAACCGCCTAGTATTACTATTATCGACAGAGAAAAGAAGAATAATTGTTTCATACGAAAACACTCTATTGAACGTGAATTTAACGCCTAACGGACCGGAGCTCCGGCTAAAGAGCAACGGGAGAGGTAAGCTGTCTACGACTCCCTATGGGTCTTCGACCCGAAGGGTCGTTGAACTCGAGACATGGACTCGTAGAGCGTTTTTCGCGAGACCCGCCGTTTCACGGCAGAAGCGGCTGGTTAGACGATTTGTTGGCTTCTAAGTTGGCTTTTCCAATTTTTTTTCAACGGCTTCAACTTTGTCAAGAATCATTTTGACACGTTGATAGATTCCACCGAGTAAATAGAGAACGTAAAAAAACAACACCACGAAGAGCAATTCAGCAACGAGCATCCAAATGATTTGAGACTCCTTCATTTTTCCTCCGCTGAAATGATACGACAATATCTGAAAATGCCAAACCGCCTAAATTGGACCAGATTGTATATTGCAGGCTTGTGTTGAAATTGAATATGTTTCACTGCAAAGTGCATGTATGCATTTGAACTCAGTGCTTAGAATGGCCATGGCGGGTATATGTTGATAATTGAAATGGAATACTGCACCCCGCTTGAAAAGATTATATGAGGGATTGTCCGGTTGGGCCCCCTCGCGGCGATCTCTGGGCAAAACTACTGTTATTCAAATTCAAATGCAACCGCCGAGATTGTAGAACAATAAGTCCGACGAAGTAGGGGAGACTGAGCGCAGTCCTCATTCGGATAACAGATGCCATACTCTAGTTAGAAGTGTTAGAAATTTACGTGAAGATAATTAGCCGGATGTTAGTTGACCTGCTGCAAATCTGATCCTCTATGTTGCTTTCGGAGGTTTGAATTTCGCTGGAGATTCAGTAACTACAGCGAACACCTCACTCTCGAGGCAAAATCTCACTAGGAATATTCTGATATATACAGTTCGGATTGCATTCTTGATCGCCTTGAACTATTAATCATGAGCACAACCTTGAGTTAATATGAAAGAATATTTTTTTGTATCGATTTTGTTTTTTTTAAAGTCGAAGATGTCATTTAGAAGCAGAGTTCACGTATTAATGCTGTTGGATAAATGTGTTAAGAAGGCCATTAGCAGAATAGTTAGAAAAGCTGTCAGCAAGGCTATCAGACGTTTACGAATGTCTGAGCAAGCAGGGATGTGACGGGGCCTGTCACGAATCAAGTCGCAAGTTCGGGTCTTGTTGGCCCCACTCCGAAGACAGACTAGGTAATCGGTTTTTTCCGAAACTTCTCTGTCTTCACGACCCGTCGATCGTTAAAGTATTAGGGGAACTCCTCAATTTCCCGGAAACTCTTACCAATATCTTGGCGTTTTCATTACGACCCAAACCCTGGCAAACAAGTTCAATTTGCAAGCGATGGGAATGTCAATTGACGTGCTAGAAAGCGGCAATTCGCTTAAACCATACCTTAATATCTTTTGTCTAAATTCTTTCTACAATTTCTAACAAATGGATGGAAATGTTATTTGTGAGATTACAAAGAGGAATAAGCAGTCACACATTACCAAAATATAATAGAGTCCCCGGAGATCATTCTTCAGCAACAAATATCGATGGAACAAAGAATAGATTAAGGCGGTTGCTTCTATTTATTGCCATTGTTGTACTTACGCCGATTCACACCTATTCCCAAAATAGTCATGGCGCTGAACTGAATCAGTTCTTCACGCTCGATCAATGCATCCGCTATGCGCTTCAACACCAACCGGCTCTAAATCAATCTCTCTTGAATATTTCGATCACCAAGGCGACGAATGCGATTGACCTGTCAGGATGGTTTCCTCAATTGAATCTTTCCGGCAACATGATCCATTACAGTCAATTACCTACCACGCTAGTCCCTAACCCCGTCCCGGGAGGAGCGCCGGTTCCTACTCATACCGGCGTTGCCAACACCGCTATCCCTCAACTCACGGCCTCGCAAACAATATTTGAACCGCAGCTTTTCTACGCGGCAATAAGCGCTCATTTGTACACTAAGCAGGCCGAACAAGTGACGGACAGCGTAAAAATATTTGTCGTTTCCTCAGTCAGTAAATCGTTCTACAACCTCCTGCTGACGCTTGAGGAGATCAACGTGCTGCAAGAAGACACAGCGCGCCTCGGTAGAAATATTACGGATGCGTATCACCAATACGTCGGAGGGATCGTCGATGAAACGGATTATCAGCAGGCAGTGATTACCCTCAATAATTCAAAAGCGCAATTGAAACAGCAAGTTGAAAATGTCGCGCCGGAATATGCCGCCTTGAAACAACTGATGGGTTATCCGCCGGAACAAAACTTTAACGTAACGTTCGATACGACACAAATGATGAAGGAGATATATTCCGACACTACGAAACAACTAGTGTACGAGAACAGGATCGAGTATCAACAGCTGCAGACGATTAAAGATCTGCAGCATCAACAAAAGGTTTATAGCGAGCTTTCGTTTCTTCCTACGGTCTCCGTTTTTTACGACTATTATTATGAATACGAAAGTCCAACATCCTCAAACCTTCTGAGAACCGCTTACCCTTATTCTTATTTTGGGTTGTCTTTCAATTTTCCAATATTCACCGGCTTCGCCCGCGTTGAAAATCTGCAGAGGTCCGAACTTCAAGAGGAGGTTGTGAATTGGGATGAGATCAATTTGAAATCACAGATTTACACGGAGTACCGCTCAGCGCTAGCGAACTATAAAAGCAGCCTGTACAACTTGCGCTTGCTGGACGACAATAAATCACGGGCACAAGATGTTTATCGCATTGTCTCGCTCCAATACAATCAGGGAGTGGTCGCTTATCTGAATCTCCTTGTTGCTGAATCAAATCTTATCACTGCAGAAATAGGCTCCATCGACGCCCTCTTCCAACTTCTTTCGAGCAAAATAGATTTAGAAAAAGCGATGGGGGAAATCCCTCCTCATTATTAATGCACTTTAACGGATAGTATTATGATTGTGAATAGAACATTCTTAAATATCACATTATTCGGCTGCCTGATTCTTTGTTCGTGCAAGCAACAACAGCCTCCGCCTCCTCCGCTCGTGCCGGTGAACCTGTTTACAGTGAAGGCACAACCGGTTACTTATTATGACAGGTACACAGCTACGACTGTAGCGCTCGACCAGGTAAACCTGCTCCCCGAGGTTCAAGGCTATATTACGGGAATATTTTTTAAAGAAGGGAGCCACGTAAAAAAAGGAGAGAAGTTGTACGATATAGACAGACGTATCTACGAGGACAACTACAATACGGCAGTTGCAAATGCTAAAGTTGCAGAAGGAAATTTAAAATTGGCGCGGCAGGACGCAGACCGCTATCTCTATTTGAATAACAATAAAGCCGTTGCGAAACAGATTTATGATCATGCGGCAATTGCGCTAGAAAATGCACAAAATTCATATCGGTCGGCACAAGAGGCGTTAAAAAGCGCCAAGACGAATTTGGCCTATTCCACTATTACAGCACCGTTCGATGGGACAATAGGTTTCAGCCAGGTAAAGCTCGGAGACTTGGTGACGGTAGGCCAGACAGTCCTCATTACAATTTCTACCGATGACCCGATGGCCGTCGATTTTTTAATCAATGAAAAACAGTTATCGTATTTTGATCGTCTTCAAAGTTTGCATGAGTCGATTGATTCGCTCTTCACACTTATCCTTCCCAACAATTCTCTTTACTCCTCTACGGGCACACTTTCAGTTATTGACCGGGCAGTGAATCCTCAAACCGGTTCGATCAGAATCAGACTTCTTTTTCCTAATCCGCAATATTCCTTACGTGTAGGAATGAGCTGCGTTGTACGAGTTCATAATCAGGATTCAATCCCACAATTGGTCATACCAAACAAAGCCGTCATCGAAGAAATGGGTGAATATTTTGTCTATGTGGCCAAAGATAGCTCCGTAAATAGCGGTGATAAGCCGGGAGAGACACCAGCCGCGACGAGAGATCCACATTTATATGCGTTTCAAAAGAAAGTGCAGCTCGGAGCTGTTCTTGGACCCAATGTCATCATAAAAGACGGGATCAAAGAGGGGGACAACATTATCTCGGACGGAATACAATCGTTGCACAACGGCTCACCCATAGCGCCTTCGGAAGACCACTCTTCAATGCAAGCGGGAAAGGGGACGGGGAGCAGACAGAATATGCAGTAGATTCTCGCGTGTTCTATAAGGAACTCCTTTCTGGTTGACTGACTCGTGTTAGGTAAGATCACACTCTTATATCGCCACAAAGACACAGAGGCACAAAAGTCAAAGTCCTGGCGATTTGAGTCTTCGTGGCAGAGTTTTTCAATAGTGTGTCACCTCAATAAGCAAAAATAAATTATGATCGCTAATATCTTTATCAAAAGACCTGTCACTGCTATCGTCATTTCGATTATATTAGTGATCACCGGCGTCATCTGTATTTTCAACTCGCCCGTAGAGCAATATCCTCAAATTACTCCCCCCGTCGTACAAGTGAACGGTCAATTTACCGGAGCCGATGCGCTGACGGTTGAACAAACCGTTGCCACTCCTATTGAGCAGCAAGTGAATGGGACTCCGGGCATGGAGTACATGCAAAGCAATAATACCAACAACGGTCTGATGTCGATGAACGTGACGTTTGGCATCGGAACTGACATTGACATTGCTACGCTCGATGTTCAGAACCGTGTCAGCATCGCCACTCCTTTATTACCGGCCGCGGTGAGCCGTCTTGGCCTTACCGTGCGGGCGCTCAATCCGAGCCTGCTTATGATGGTTGCGATCTACGCTCCGCAAGGAACTCACGATATCACATTCCTCGATAATTATACGAACATCTTCATTCAGGACGCCTTGCTTCGCGTGCCCGGTGTGGGAAGCATCAGCAGATATACTGATGATTTCAGCATGAGGATCTGGATGGATCCGGAAAAAATGGCAAGTTATAGTTTAACTCCCACGGATGTCATCTCCGCGCTGAACGCACAAAATGTGCAGGTAGCGGCAGGCTCTGCTGGCGTACCGCCTCAACAGAAGACGCAAACATTTGAATTAGGAATTCTTGTAAACGGCCGGTTGAGCAAGGTTTCGGATTTTGAAAATGTTATCGTCAAAACAAACCCGTCCACGGGAGAACTGGTATATCTCAAGGACGTCGCAAGAGTGGAGCTGGGCAAGTTCACTTTTTCAAGCAATTCGTTTGTCGATGGGAAACGGGCTTCTTGCCTTCTGATTTACCAGGCACCGGGAAGCAATGCCCTTGAAACGGCAAACGGCGTCTATAAAGTACTCGCGCAATTGAAAAGTTCCTTTCCGACGGATGTTGACTACGAAGTTCCTTTTGAGTCGGTGACCGTTGTCAGGGTTTCCATGAGCGAAGTTGTTGTCACACTCCTTCTGGCGCTGGGCCTTGTCGCTCTCGTGGTTTTTTTGTTCCTTCAAAACCTGCGCACTACGCTTATTCCAGTTCTTGCGATTCCTGTATCGATCTTGGGCACTTTCTGCTTTTTCATCCCGCTGGGATTTACGATCAACACGCTCACAATGTTCGGCTTTGTGCTCGCCATCGGCATTGTGGTGGACGATGCTATAATTGTGGTAGAGGCTGTGCAGCATTATATGGACGAGCACGGCCTATCAGCGAAAGAAGCCACCTATCAGGCGATGAAAGATATTTCCGCGCCCGTCGTTGCCATCGCGCTTATCCTGGCGGCTGTCTTTGTTCCCGTGGGATTCATTCCGGGGATTGTCGGCCGTTTGTATCAACAATTCGCCATCACCATTGCGATCTCGGTGATGCTCTCGGCTTTCATTGCCTTATCCTTAACGCCGGCGCTCTGCAGTCTTCTCCTCAAACCATCGCCGAAGGAGACCTCACCTCGTGGGGTGGGCCGATTGTTTGTTGGGTTTAACAATTGGTTTGAGAAACTGACGGATAGATATTCCGACGGCGTTAAACGCAGTATCAAAAGATCGAGATATGTTATCCTCCTCCTTTTGTGTATTTGTGTCGGAGCCGCATTCTTATTTCGTAACAAGTCGACTGGTTTTATACCTTCCGAAGATGATGGTAATCTTTACATAACGTTCCAATTACCTCCTGCATCTTCAACGGCCCAATCCGTAGGGGTGATGACCAAGCTGATGGCGGTCGTAGCAGCTACTCCGGGGGTCGGGCATTATGCGGCGTTGTCCGGATTGAATGTCGTGACCAACGCTACAAATTCAAATTGCGGCACGATTTATTGCCAGCTCAAGCCGTGGGACGACCGTTCCGATCCAGGCGAGCAAGTTCCTGGAATTATCGGTGTCATGCAAAAGCGTATTGCCGATGCCGGTCTCAATGACGCCAATGTTCAGGTCATTCAACCGTCACCGATTCCAGGCGTAGGGTCTGTCGTCGGATTCAGCTTTCAGATAGAACAGCGCAATACCAATGATGATATTCATGCTTTTGAAAAGGTCGTCAACAAGTTCGTCGATGAGGCAAATAAAAATCCGGCGATCTCTCATGCATACAGTTTTTATTCCGCTCATACCCCCAACTACAATCTCACGGTCAATCGAGAAAAATGCGAAATGCTTGGAGTAAATATTGCAGATGTCTTCACAACGATCCAGGCGTACATGGGGAGTATCTATGTTAACGATTTCACCACATACAACCGTACTTTTCATGTTGTGATTCAGGCGGATACGATGGCGCGTGCGAATGTATCTGACATCGACAAATATTACGTCCGCAATCAGGCGGGAGCGATGGTCCCTCTCGGTACGCTCATAAGTTATCAGCCAACCGAAGCGGCGCCTCTGATATCGCATTTTAATATTTTCCGGTCTGCCGAAATTGAAGGAGCGTCTCCTCCGGGGTACAGCAGCACCGAAACGCTCAATGCCTTGAAAGATGTCGCGAAGAAGGTACTGCCGGAAGGATACGACTATGAATTTTCTGGGTTGAGCTACGAGGAAATCAAAGAGGGCTCGACGACGGTATATATCTTCGTCTTCTCGATCACCTTCGTATTTCTTTTTCTCGCGGCGCTCTACGAAAGCTGGTCTGTTCCTTTTTCGGTTCTTCTTGCTGTGCCGATCGGGGCTTTTGGGGCGATCCTCACTCTTACTGCTTTACCGAGCATTTCGAATAACGTCTACGCACAAATAGGGCTTATCACTTTGATCGGACTTGCCGCTAAAAACGCGATCCTTATCGTTGAATTTGCAAAGGTTCGAGTCGACCGCGGAGAAGAGCTTATCCAATCTACGATGGAAGCTGTGCGGCTCCGTTTACGTCCTATCGTTATGACCTCGATGGCATTTATTCTTGGCGTTTTGCCCCTTGCCTTCGCGACAGGTGCCGGAGCGATAGCTCGAAGGACTATAGGGTTCACCGTGCTCGGCGGCATGCTCGCCGCCACTACTCTTGCGATTTTTATCGTCCCGGTACTTTTCGTTATTATCACGCGTTTGTCTTACGGAAAGGAAAAGCTCGCGTATCTCCAGGCACACCATGAAGAGCTGATGGAAAAAGCGAAGAAAGTTGAACAAGAAAACATCGATCCTGAATTAGAGTACGATTTACAACGTTCCCGCGATATCTACAACCTTGATCAGGAATGATCGCTAATACATTTATCAAACGGCCGGTTACCGCTATCGTCATCTCTATCGTGTTGATGATATCGGGCATTATCTGTATATCGAATTTGGCCGTTGACCAATATCCGAATATTACCCCCCCTGCCGTCTCAATTAGCGGCCAGTATACTGGCGCGGATGCTCAGACGGTTGAACAAACCGTAGCTACTCCTATAGAAGAGCAAGTCAATGGTACGCCGGGCATGGAATACATGCAAAGCACCAACACGAACACCGGATCCATGGGGATCACTGTCACTTTCAACGTCGGCACAAACGTTCACATCGCTGCGCTAAACGTCCAAAACCGCGTAGGTATCGCAACTCCTTTGTTACCCTCCGTAGTGAGCCGTCTTGGATTGACAGTGCGAGCGCGCAACCCCAGCATGCTCATGCAGATAGCGGTCTTCTCGCCGCAAGGTACTCACAACATCACGTTTCTTGATAACTACACCAATGTTTTCATAGAAGATGCGTTGCTTCGCGTTCCGGGTGTCGGCGATGTCTACACGCGAACGGATAATTTCAGCATGCGTGTATGGATGAATCCGGAGAAAATGGCGGCGTACGGCCTGGTACCGCAAGATGTGATTTCTGCATTGAATGCACAAAACGTTCAGACAGCAGCCGGATCGGCCGGAGCTCCTCCTCAACATAATACACAAACGTTTGAATTGGGAATTCTCGTCAATGGACCGTTAAACAAGGCTTCAGACTTTGAAAATGTTGTCGTTAAAACTATTCCATCTACAGGCGAGCTTGTTCATCTTAAAGATGTAGCAAGGGTTGAACTCGGTAAATTCACCTTCTCCAGCAATTCTTTTGTTGATGGAAAACGTGCGTCAATTATTTTTGTCTATCAGACACCGGGAAGCAATGCTCTTGAAACCGCAAACAATGTCAAAGCCACCTTGGAGCAGTTAAAGAAATCATTCCCGTCCGATGTCGATTATGCAATCCCTTTCGAGTCGGTAACGATCATAAAAGTTTCGATGCAAGAGGTAATTGAGACTTTATTGAAGGCGCTGGGCCTTGTTGCCATCGTGGTCTTCCTGTTTCTTCAGAATCTTCGCTCCACGCTTATCCCCATCCTTGCCATTCCCGTTTCGATTTTAGGTACCTTCTGCTTTTTTATCCCGCTCGGTTTTACAATTAACACGCTCACGATGTTCGGGTTCGTGCTCGCCATCGGTATCGTCGTGGATGATGCCATCATTGTGGTCGAAGCGGTGCAGCATTACATAGACGAGAAGCATTTGTCCGCGAAGGAAGCCACCTACCGGGCCATGAAGGATATATCGGCGCCGGTGGTGACCATTGCGCTTATCCTGGCGGCGGTCTTTGTCCCTGTTGGGTTCATCCCGGGAATCGTAGGACGGTTGTATCAACAGTTCGCCATCACCATTGCGATATCGGTCATGTTGTCCGCTTTCATCGCGCTATCGTTAACTCCGGCTCTGTGCAGCCTTCTTCT
>JBAUMC010000063.1:0-2476 GCA_049578505.1 Bacteroidota bacterium
TGTACACGCTGGACGAGTTAATAGACGAAGTCGGCGCAGATGCAGTTCATTATTTTTTTGTCATGCGAAGCGCGAACACCCACCTTGAATTCGATGTTGCGCTTGCAAAAGAGCAATCAGAACAAAATCCCGTGTATTATCTGCAATATGCGCACGCCCGCATCGCCAGCATCGCGCGATTTGCTGACGAACAAGGCGTGCGGGTAAATGACTTGCAACATCTTTTCACGACCTCTCGCTTTGATTTGATTAAGGAAAAAGAAGAAATTGATTTGCTTAAAATCCTGTTGGAATTTCCCGGAGTCATCGTAGGCTGTGCCGCCGCCTATGAGCCTCACCGTCTGACGACCTATCTTCGCGAAGTAGCAGAAGCGTTTCACCGGTTCTATCATCAGCACCGGGTGATCAGCGATGACAAAGACTTAATGCAGGCCAGGCTTGCCATCTGCCAAATGGCCAGAATTGTTATTGCTAATGGCTGTTCCGTTTTGGGCGTGTCGGCTCCCGAAAAAATGTGAGTTGATTGTTTCCCGGCCATTTCATATCTTCAAATAGAATAACCAAAACAAAAGGATCCTCATCCCATCTTCTTCGCTACCTTTTTCTCGTCCATTCTCTTCTGAATAGAGCGCGATAAATCAAGGCGCTTCAATTTCACAAATGCTTTATTTTTTAACGACTTAGGGTCATTGTTCGTTGATTTTTCACGATAGCTTTTGTAAATTAAAACTTATCTTGTAACGAACTCGACAATCTATTCCTCCACAATTTTGGTCACCTGAAAATGTTTCAAGAAGGAAAAATTCATGATGTTGTCATCCGGGACATAAAGAAATTTGTTGATGAGCGCGGCTGGTTGGCAGAAGTGTTTCGCGAAGATGAGGTAGAACGTCGGTTCATACCTGCAATGTCGTACATCTCAGTCACCCATCCCGGCATCGCCCGGGGTCCGCATGAACATGTTGACCAGGCAGATATGTTTGCGTTTATCGGCCCTTCAAATTTCAAAGTCTACCTCTGGGACAATAGGAAGAACTCCCCCACCTTTCAACGCAAATTCGTTTTCATTGCCGGCGAGGATGCACCGAAATCGGTGGTCATTCCGCCCGGGGTTGTTCATGCCTACAAGAATGTCGGTACCATCGAGGGAACGGTAATAAATTTGCCGAACAAGCTTTTTGCCGGCAAAGGGAAGAAAGAACCGGTCGACGAAATTCGACATGAAAATCGTCCCGACACATTATTCCAATTAGATTGATTGGTCGATGAAGAACATCCTTGTCACTGGCGGGGCCGGGTTTATCGGAAGTAATTTCATCCGGTATCTGGCGCAGCAACATCCGGCGTATTGTATCATCAATTTTGATCTTCTAACCTACGCCGGTAATCTCGAAAATTTAGAGGGGGTAGATTTAAGCCCCCGTTACATTTTTGTGAAAGCCGATATTTGCGATAAGGAAAGCGTCGAAAAAGTATTTCGTGAACGTGCTATCGATGCGGTTGTTCATTTTGCCGCCGAGTCACACGTCGACCGGAGCATTCTTGGTCCTTCCGTTTTTGTGCGAACCAATGTTATGGGAACGAGCATCCTCCTTGAGGCAGCGAAGCAATTTGACGTCGAGAGGTTCGTTCACGTGTCGACCGACGAAGTCTACGGGTCGCTCGGCACGGCAGGGAAATTCACGGAAACAACGGCGTTGCATCCTAATAGCCCGTATTCGGCGAGCAAAGCCTCATCCGATTTATTGGCCCTTGCATACTTTCATACCTTCCATGTCCCGATCGTTGTTAGCAGATGTTCCAACAATTACGGACCGTACCAATTTCCGGAAAAGCTAATCCCCCTCATGATCGCAAACGCGTTAAATGATAAACCACTTCCGGTATACGGCGACGGCTTAAACATTCGCGATTGGTTGTTCGTCGGTGACCATTGTTCTGCGCTTGACGCGGTTCTCCACAAAGGAAAAGAGGGCGAGGTTTACAATATCGGCGGCAACAACGAGAAGAAGAATATCGAAATCGTAAAACTGATTTTACGGGAGTTGAATAAGCCGGAATCGTTGATTGCCTTCGTCAAAGACAGACTTGGGCATGACCGTCGGTACGCTATCGATGCCTCAAAAATTAAGCACGAGCTCGGTTGGGAGCCCACCCACACGTTTGAAAAGGGAATACGTGAAACAATCGAGTGGTACCTTAACAATAAGAAATGGTGGCAGAGAATCCTCTCGGGCGAGTACCAGCAGTACTATGCAAAGCAATATTCTGAGCGATTGAAAAAGGAATCGGTTTGAAGTGAGCAAAGTCCCCCTTTCAGGAAGAGTACTAAGCGTTGTCGGTGCACGTCCAAATTTCATGAAAGTTGCTCCCTTGCATAAAGCGTTTCAAAAGTATTCGTCCATTTCGCATCGCATAGTCCATACCGGCCAGCATTACGATGCCAATATGTCGAAAGTGTTTTTTGACGACCTGG
>JBAUMC010000064.1:0-5357 GCA_049578505.1 Bacteroidota bacterium
ATTAAGAGCGATTTCGTCTTTTATGTATGTAAGAATTGAGGGTAATTACTTCTCGTTCCCAACGAGACGTTGGGAACGAGGGAACCGGGTCTTCTCTTTCATTTCTTCCTTGTTCATCTCGTTCCCAAACTTTGTTTGGGAACGCCGCATGGATTTTAGAAATTGTAGGGAAATAAGGAATGCGTAACCGTCAACCCCATGCTAACCTCGCGAAAATAGAGTTAAGTATAACTAGAAGCCATCTCAAAAATGGATTTTACCGAAAAATAACTATAATTGTCATGCTGAGCGTAGCGAAGCATCCATGATATTCAAATTGTTTGGATTCTTCACTTCGCTTCGCTCCGTTCAGAATGACGATCTAAGGGTTTTTGAGATGGCTTCTAGTGATTTCGTCAAAATTCTATTTTCTATTACGGAGATATTTCTTAATTTATTGAAACTCGCCGCCCCCAAAAATGGTTATATGATGCATGATCAATCCACTACGGCAAGTCGTTAGCGTCGCGCTGACGCTCAGCCTTTTGACTGCAAACGGATTCTACCTTGCGCCGCTTCTGAAAACGATGCAGAATGATAAAGCATCCGCTTCGATGCAGAATTGCTGTTGCTGTAATTCCGGCGGCGGTACGTCGTCCGATTGCTGTTGTGCATCGCGGCATTCGGGGGGAAATAACCGAAATACCTGTTCTATTTCTACTGCACCGTGCGGGGCTCCTTTGACTGCCATCTCCCTCAATGTTCTCGACCAGGGGATAGAGCCACCACTCGCGGTGGACAACATAGTTAGGATTACAACACCGGAGAAATTTTCCGATGCGATCAAATCACCTCAATCAGGCAAACTGCTTTCGCTTTTCCATCCACCGCAACCCTTCTTCTCTCTTTTTCTTTCGTAATACATAGTTCCAAGTAAGGCATCTTCGGAATAAAGACGATGCCGTTCTGTATTTCAATCATCAGAAGAAGAATATTCTTTATGCGATGGTACTTCATCGTACTGCCATTGTTATTATCCGTTAACGTCGAGCACGCGAAAGCCGGCGACCTCGACTCGCTGACCAATCACGTTGTTCAGCTTCCTGAAGTGACAATTACGTCGAGTCCCGTTGAACGCGACGTGCCGGTGAGTTCAATAGTCGTTTCTCCGGTGAATATTCAGCAAACGGTTGCAACAGATTCGTGGGACATACTTCGGCAAACCACGGGGCTTGAAGTTCACGAACAGGGGCAAGGTCCGGGCTTTGCGTCGGACGCATCTCTCCGAGGATTCAGTTCCGACCACTCCACCGATGTGGCGTTGTGGATCGACGGTGTACCGATCAACGAACCGGTAAACGGTCATGCGGAAGGTTACAATGATTTTAATCTTCTGATGCCGGAGGCGGTAAGTTCCATCAGCCTCATTAAGGGCCCGACAAGCGCGCTCTACGGAAATTTCGCAATGGCCGGCGTACTAAATGTGCGAACGCTTGAAAAAATGGACGGGACGAATGTCTGGCTCTCCGGAGGTTCGTACGGAAAATTCGATGGAACGATTCTTACCGGTTTTGACCATAACGATAACAGCGGAGTATTCGGCGTTCGTGCGATTCACGAAGACGGCTGGAGGCCGAACAGTGGATACGATCTCGAGCAGGGGCACGCGCGATTCGTGCAGAATCTTTCCCCTATCGCGACCCTCGATGCAGGAATTGAGTTATATGCCGCAAATTGGGATTCACCCGGATCGCTTACTGAATATCAATTCGATCAGCATCGGTATGACGTCGTTGCGAATTCGACTGACGGGGGATTTAAGCGCCGGGCGCAGGAGCGCGTCAGCCTCCGCATCTCGCCGGACTCCGTCATGATTTGGCGGACGACGCTTTACTCGACCCAAGGGCGATGGCAGCTTTATCTCACAACACCTCCTGAGGGAGGAATCACAGAAGGGTCTGGAGGCCAAACCGAAGAAGAGGATACACGGTACGGCTTCGGCGCAACAAGCGCGCTCACATGGGCTTTACCACACGCTGACGTGACGGTGGGGGTTGAAGGGAAATTGGATCATTCTCATTACGAAAACTGGATGACCACCAACAGAGTGCGCGACTCGGCTCAAATACTCTTGACGGCTCGGCAGGGAGCGGGGGCGTTGTTTCTGCAATCGGAGGAACGGGCCGACAAATTTACGTTCACCGTCGGCGCCCGGTACGATCTCCTAAACGACTTTTCCGAGCCCGGCGGCGCAGCTTCGGCAAGCGATACCAAAGGCATATTCTCGCCGAAGCTCGGGGCAATGTATTCTTTGGCCGATGAGGTTTCGTTCTATGGGAATGTCTCGCGGGGATTTCGCTCTACGGATGGCACGGTCGAAACCCCGTCGCTTCCGTTTATTACCGCATGGGCCTATGAAACGGGAACCAAGTTTGAAGAAGGTGCCGTCAGTGGAAGCCTTGCCCTGTTTCTGATGGAGGTCAGCAACGAACAGACGTTCGACCCGATCACCCTTACTTCCACAAGCGGGGGACAAAGCCGCAGACAGGGGATAGAAGCTGAACTTGCGGTTCAGTGCACCAGAGAAATCCGACTGACCACAGATTGGACGTTTAACGACGCCCGGTATAAAAATCTGATTACAGATAACGGCGACACGATCTCAGGTGCGCGCGTTTACAACACTGCGAAATATATCGGCATTGCTGCGCTAGATATTACACCTCACCCTAACTGGAATATTAGGTTAAGTTCGAATATTGTCGGGCCATACAGTCCGTTCGACGAACCGGGTGTAGTCCTTCCATCGTACGCCATTTTCTCGTTAACCGTAGGTGTCGATGCAGGCAACGCCCTTATTCAAGTTGGAGTAAAAAATTTGGGGGACAAAGCATATCCTGAACTGGTTGCGGGGGGCTTTGTCGATCCCGGACAGCCTCGATCGGTATACGGAACGATCAGGTATTCTCTGTGAAGGCGTTTTGCGGAATTGGTTGATTGTCGAACGACCGGATGGTATGCAAAAATGTCGGTCACCTTACGCTAAAATACTTGGTAATGTAAATCAGCAAGGAGACCGACATCCAAGAAAAGCTTCTTACTTGAGAAGAAGAAATTTTCTCACTTCGGACACTCCATTAGCTCTCAACACATAGAAATACGTTCCACTTGCCAGATCTTTTGCATCGAACGAAAGAGAGTACGATATCCCCCCCTTTGCATTACCATTGAAAAGTGTGCGCACTTTTTGTCCCAATGAATTATAGACGCTTAGGTCGACTTGGCCGGTGGATTTTAGCGCGAATTCGAACGTCGTCGCGGGATTGAATGGATTGGGATAATTCTGTTTGAGTCCGTAATCTCCTTCTTCAAGCTGAACGGTTGTTTCTATTTGGTTCTCATACCTAATCGTGCCGTCCCGGTCAATCTGTTTTAACCGATAGCAATACTCTCCCGGAGAGACTGCATCTTTGAAAAGATAATTGTGTCGAACATTACTCGTTCCATTCCCTTTCAGGAAGCCTACTTGGCGCCACTGTGAATTCTGGTCGACAGAACCCGATATGCCAAGAACTTGCTGTCCTGCTACGAGCTTCCTATCTATTTCAAAACCGTTATTCTCCAACTCGGAGGAAGTCGTCCAGGTCAAAACAACAGCTCCTCTTTCATGCGCCAGATTAAAGTCAGAAATTTCAACGGGCAATGGATTATCGGTAGTAGTCGCTCCTATTGCAAATTCGGAGAACGATGAAAAAGGCACAACGCTTACAAGTCTTCCATCGACAACGCTTCCACCCAAATTCGTCCAAGCCTCGTCGGGGTTTTCCCTTTTAAGCCAGACGAGGGAGCTTGCATTGGATACTCCTGCAAGGCTTGATAATGATATATCCAGCGCACCGTTGGTAAACACAACTCCTTTATCTGTGAAGTTCCAAAAGTAAGCGCTTACAGTTTGAACCCCTGATGGGAGGGAACTTGAGCGCGGGCTTCTTGCAAAGAAGCTCGAGCATATTTGCGCGCTTGCTGTAATATCCGCAACGACATGAAGATCGGTGGGTGCAAGAAAAAAGCGCGACGCGACCCCGGCAGAAGGGAGACAACTTCCTTTGGCGCAAGCGATATAGGTATCGACATTTCCGTCGACAGTAGACGAAACCACATTTTGGTTTGCCGTGTTGCTGATGATGACATTGTCAAGGGTGATTTCCGTCGATCCCTCTGTTGCAGGCAACACAATCTGAAACCGTGCAACATCACCGGTTGAGCCCGTGAACGTCGCCTGGGTCAGCGAAAACATAATAACCCGAAGCGCCCCGTTTGACAGGACTGATGATGACAAAGAATGAGTCGACGACCGACTCGATGTGACAAGGCTTCCCGGAATAAATATTGCTCCCGCCGGGACATGCAGATCGCATTGGAGGGCAGTAATCGGTTCTCCATTGTCAAGCGCGAGTGAAACAGAGACCGTATCCAGCGGACTTCCGACTGTTGAAACGACTTTAAGAGTATTCGGAATAAATGTTAGAGCGGTCGTGGTGACGTGCGAAGGATTGTGAGAGACATCATTGTGGACGAGCGTCATCGGAGTCGAGAACGTTCCCCGTGTACCGTTATGAAATCGGATATTAAGGAGTTCGCTCGAAGCGGGGGGTACGCAGATGGGCAATACAGTTTCTATAGCGTAGCTTGGGTCTGTCATCGTCGCCGTCGAAACTTTGAGGGTGTCATCTCCGATATTCCCTATTTGAAGTGTTGCACGAGCGGTGTCAAAAATAGATACCGATCCCAGGCTAAGCGTCGATGTTGTCAATTGAATTTGAGGCGAGGCGATTCGCAATTGTCCCTCGTATGATGCCGAAAGAATATTTTTTCCCGTGCTGTCGGCGATGATCGCTTGAGTTACCGGTAATGGATACGTCCCCCCTTGTCCATCAATCTCGAATTGCAATTCGGCGACATCGCCGTCGTTGCCTAGGAATGGAGTATTCGTAGGCGAATAGCAGACTATTTGCAGGATATTCCCTGAGATTGTATCGGCAGAAATCGAGTGGTCGACGTTCCTACCTATGAAAACGGCAGAGCCGTAGAAATACTTCATTGACGACGGAAGCAATATTTCGCATTGAAGCGCCGAAAACTGCTCCATGTTGTTCACGCTCAGCGTGAGCATACCCGGATGTCCGGAACGCGCTGAAACAGAGCCGACGTGTATCTCGTTTACTGCGTACGCAAACCCATGCACCGTGAGCAGCTTCACGGAATCTTTCGGGTCATTGCACCTCAACGTCATAACTCCGTTTTTCACACCCTTCACGACCGGGCGGAATTGCAAGCTTCGTGTGATCAACAATCCAGAACCGATCGACGATGAGGAA
>JBAUMC010000065.1:0-32472 GCA_049578505.1 Bacteroidota bacterium
ATGGGGTACAAGGCTTTTTTCAACGGGATGCTTGCTTCGCTCTTCTATTTCTTTTTTGCTGTTTTTCCCGTCCGCTCTCCAATCGATCGTCGAGTTCCTTGGTTGAAATGGGTGGCGATAGTCCTTGGGATATCTCTCTCTTTGTCCGGTTTTCGGACCGGGCAGTTGCTTCTTCCTCCGCCGTTTCACGTTCTTGTGGGACATTTTCTATCTGGAAATATTGCATTTATTTTTGAGATAGCATTGTTTATTCTGGGCATGCTTTCCCTCGGGATGAACTTTGCGCATGGAAATGATCCTGAGGTGCGGAGAAAAATTCGCGTCATCTTTTGGGGCTCGGTGGTTGGCATCACTCCAAGTCTGCTTCGAGCCGGTGCGGAGAATTTTTTTGGATTTCATACTCCTACGTTGCTTCAGACTTTTCTCGTCTTGCTTCTTTTTCTTTTTCCCCTCTCATTTGCGTATGCCGTAGTCAAGCACCGAGTTCTTGAAATCCCAGTCCTTCTCAAGCGAAGTGCCCGCTACCTGTTGGTGCAGCGGGGCTTTACTTTTCTCCTTTCACTGATGAGCATCGGTTTAATCCTTCTTTTTGCGATGTCGCTCTCCAGTGTTTTGCGCCCCTCTGTACAAATTGCACCTCCGTTTGCCATCGTGCTCGGCTCTGTCTTTGGAACTCTTCTCTTGTGGGGAGGGACATCGATTCATAAGCGTGTAAGCGGAACAATCGATCGGGCATTCTTTCGCAGTGCCTATGACGCTCGCGTCTTATTGGAGAACCTGGCGGAAAAATCCGCCACGGCAATGGATCGTCGAGAATTGGCAGATTTGTTGGAACAAAATCTTACGCAGGCACTCCATACTAATTCTCTGATCGTGTATCTTCGTTTTGACGGCGTGCTCCAAGCCGTCTCGGGGATAGCCCCTAAAGAGATACAAACACTTTCATTGCAGCTTCCTTTCCTTGCCGAATTGGGGAGTCAAAGCCGTCCATCAGATTATGCTTCGCTGGCAATGAATCATAATTTGGACGTTTCACCGTTAGCTCCGCTTCATCCCGAATGCATGATACCGATGGTGGGGCGAGGAGGGCGCTTGGCAGGTTTAATTGTTTTGGGTTCGCGGCTTTCGGAAGAGCCGTATTCAAACGAAGATCAGCGTATGTTGACCTCCGTTGCAACCCAGGCGGCGACCGCACTCGAAAATATTTCGCTCGCAGAGGAAATTGCAGCACGAATAGCAACTGGAGAACGAGTGGCTCGCGAAATGGAAATCTCGCGGCGTGTTCTTGAAGCCGATAATGTCAGGAAGACAAAAGAACTTGAAGAAGCGCGTTCGTTGCAACTATCGATGCTGCCTGGCACAGTTCCCGCCCTTCCGGGACTTGAGATTGCCGTGTACATGAAAACCGCCACAGAAGTTGGAGGCGATTATTACGACTTTGCCGTCGGCCATGACGGATCTCTCACCGTTGCGCTCGGTGATGCTACGGGGCACGGTGCAAAGGCTGGAACAATGGTCGTCGCTGCAAAAAGTCTCTTCAATGGTTTTTCTGATACGCCAAACCTGCTCAACATCTTTGAGAAGTTAACTGACAGCATCAAAAGGCTCAACATGAGATCAATGTTTATGTCGATGCTGTTGATGCGCATTAAAGATCACACCGCCGTTGTGTCGGCTGCGGGGATGCCGTCTCCGTTAATTTATAGAAGAGCAACTCGACAAGTCGAAGAAATTACACTCAAAGGAATGCCGTTGGGCGCCTTTCTCGATTTCCCGTATGAAGAAAGAAAAGTGGAACTCTCCATAGGTGATACGATTGTCCTCATGAGCGACGGCTTCCCGGAAATGTTCAACGATAAACAGGAAACGCTCGGTTACTCCCGTGTTAAAGAAATTATTGCGGAAGTCGGAGACAAATCGCCCCATGAAATGATCGACCACTTTTCAAAAACCGGAGAGCAGTGGGCTAACGGCTGGCCACAAGATGACGATATTACGTTTGTTGTGCTGAGGATTACATAACTTTCTTTTAAAATCCCCTAAGCTTCATACTGCTCTCTCCCGCTGAAAAAGAGCTATAACTCGCACATTTTCCTGCCGTTAGCCATGGATATGATACGCCGCACAATTATCATTTTTTAGAAACTTTCTTAAAGCAGCACCTGTTACTAAAATTACCATTGCCGTGGTATGTTGTTGATGTGACCTTCTTTTCAATTTCCTCGAACGAAGAAAAAGTAATTCTGGACGGTGTAGCACCCAATTGGTTGTGCTGATGAATATTGCCAGATGAAGTTGTGTGATTCTAATTGGAATTGGCGGATTGTATGTTGCCTAATTACTAATCTCTTTAACCGCATTACAATTGATGGAGGAGTCATGAAGCATTTTCTACTTGTGCCGCTGCTCGCAATCTTGACCATTGGTTCCGTGGCTTATGGACAAATATTCTTTAACGCAAAAATGGACAGTGTGCAAGAAATTCCGGCGCCGACGGGCCGTGTTCCCGGTGTAGGAATAGGCGCGTTTATCTTAAACTCGAACGCAACTCAACTGTATTATAATATTACCGTCGACGGATTGAGCGGTCCTCTTACTGCGGGTCATTTCCATGATGCAGCGGCCGGAGTTGCTGGTGGAGTGGTTAAAACTCTCACCTTCGTCAACAATCATGCGGTCGGAGTTTGGTCTTCGACCGATGCAACTCAGCCTCTCACAGATTCATTATTAAGTGAGCTGCTCGACGGCCGGCTATATGTTAACGTTCACACTACTGCAAATCCAGGCGGAGAAATCAGAGGGCAAGTTTTATTGAAGTCAGGGGTAGGGTTTACTGCCATGCTCGACAGCGCACAGGAAACTCCGGCTCCGGTGGGGTCTGTACCCGGCACAGGCACGCTATGGGTGACGCTCGGAACGAACGGTCAAATCACGTATGGGGGAACCGTTACAGGCTTGAGTGGAGCCATTACTGCATCCCATTTCCACGCCGGTGCAGTTGGTGTCGCAGGCGGTGTTGTTAAAGGAGTTTCATTCACCGGTACTGCGGTTTCCGGTACATGGACGACCACCGATGCAACCCAGCCGTTAACCGATCTCTTGTTGCGAGATCTCGTCAAAGGGAATTTGTATTTCAACGTTCATACCTCGGCCAATCCCGGAGGTGAAATTCGAGGTCAAGTTCTTGTGAACAACGGTTCAAGCGCATTTGCAAATATGGACAGCGTGCAAGAACTTCCGGCGCCTGTCGGACTTGTCCCGGGGAAAGGAACCGGATCCTTTTGGCTTAATTCGGCAGGGACCACCCTCTATTACAGCGTCACTGTGGACGGACTGAGCGGCCCATTATCAGCGGGGCATTTCCACGATGCCGCTGCAGGTACAGCCGGCGGAGTCGTCAAAACTCTCTCATTTGTGAATAACACTGCAACTGGTTCATGGTCAACTACCGATGCATCCCAGCCATGGACCGATTCAATGCTAACCGAATTCTTGCACGGAAGGTTATATGTCAATGTTCATACGACTGCCAATCCCGGAGGAGAAATTCGCGGGCAAGTAACGCGGTCAACCGGTATTGGCTTCTCTGCAGATATGGATAGTGCGCAGGAGGTTCCTGCTCCAGTGGGACTTGTGCCGGGAAAGGGAACGTTCTCGGTTGGATTGTTGACGGATGGATCAATTTCATACGAAGGAGCTGTGACGGGCTTGAGCGGCCCTTTGACGGCTGGTCATTTTCACGATGCTCAGAGTGGAGTGGCTGGAGGGGTTGTCAAAAGTCTTTCGTTTGCCAATGACACCGCGAATGGGGAATGGACAAGCAGCGACGCATCTCAACCATTGACCGATATGCTCCTCCGGGAGCTTATCGCAGGACGGCTTTATGTTAACGTTCACACTACGGCTAATCCCGGCGGTGAAATACGCGGCCAGGTCGCTAACTCAGGTTCTGCTGTTACGAGTGTTGTGGAACAACTCTCGAAACAGGTTCCTCTTTCATTCCAACTCGACCAAAATTATCCCAACCCTTTTAACCCGTCGACGACAATATCGTTTGCACTTCAAACCAGCGGTCGGGTTACATTGAAAATCTACAACATCCTTGGACAGCAAGTCGCGGTGTTGTTGGATGCGGTTAAATCGCCGGGAGTGTACAGGGTCACGTTCGATGCAAGCACTCTTTCTTCGGGTGTCTATTTCTACCGTCTCACGACCGGAGCGGGAATTTCGGAAGCGAAGAAAATGGTCTTAATGAAATAATAGTTCGACTCTGGTCATGTAAACACAAAAGGCTTCGGGATATCTACGAAGCCTTTTGTGTTCTCACCAACCAGGTTAGTTCTTCTTTGCCCCCTGGTCTATCCATTCTTTAAAAATTCCAACCTCATCGTCGGTCAGCTTTTGCTTTGTCATCAACGGCATTTGATCACCAAAAGGGGGAGACGGCTTTAGCTTCTGCACAATTATACTCTCGTCTCCTTTTTTGGGGACGATCGGTTTCCCGTGTTTCCCGCCATTCATCAAATCCGAATAGGAATCCATGAACAATTCACTTGGATTTTCGCTGTCCGAGGCGTGGCACGGCAGGCAATGTTTCTTGATGATCGGGAAGACATCTTTCGAAAACGTTACGGGCTTGTTTTTTCGCTTAGAATTTTCCTGGGCAATCACGAAAGAGAGACTGCCAATGAGTACCGCGAGAAAGAGTAATACGTACAACTTCATTCTGAAGGTCTCCTACCTATGATAATAAATGTTAATTGTCCTGTGCCCCTTGAGTTATCCAAAGGGAAATTTTACTAATGGTTGAGTCAGGAAGATACGGTCCACCCTGAGGCATTCTAACCCCGAATCCTGCCGTTCCGCGCAGCTTCTTTATGATCACGCTTCCCTCACCGTTTCCCGGAGTCACCACAGGGCCGTGCAGGCTTGTCCCCAGCATCAGATGAGCATACGAATCGACGAATAAATTATTTGTTCCCCCGTGGCAACTAGTGCAACCCGCGCTTTGAAAGACAGGGAAAACGTTGTTTTTGAACGAGATGCTCGGAAGTACGGTTCCGCGTATCTTGAAGGAAAGGTTGTTGCTCATCGCCCCGCTTTCTGTAACATTAACATTTCCCGTGACCGCCGAGGCTGGAACCTTGACATCGATTTCAGTCGCGCTCCAGAGGTAAACGGTATCAGCAACCGTTCCGCCAACCGACACCGTGCTCGACCCCTGTGTTGTCCCGAAATTTGTTCCGATGATCTTGAGCGTGTCCCCGACGAAAGCTGAATCGGGCTGAATGGCCGTTATAGACGGAACGGCGGTCAACACGGGGACATTGCTTCCCATATCGGTACAGCCGCCAAGGCTGGCAAGAACAAATACGACCAAGACTCCGATGAAGAAGACATTCTTCATAATTTCAGGCTCTCCTCGCGGTTATTATATGAAGAAGTGGAACATCAAATCGAATTCGTCGTTATGCATTTCAACAGGCTGCTCAATGTTAAATCGATACAGCGGGCGGACTTCAACGCCGCTCATCAAAAAGAACTCTCCGCCTACGGTAACCCTGCTTTCAGTTCCTGTTTTTAAATTCTTGTCCGGGTCATAAAAATCATACCCCAGCTTTACATCGACTCCGTTAAGAATCATATAATTAAGCTCAGTATAGCTCATATACCCTGTCGTCGAAACGCCTATGACCGGCGTTTGGATGAAATCAAATTCGCCGTTAAGCGTTAAGGTTTTAAGGACGGTTACCGAACCGAACCCGCCGTAGAACGTCGCCTTTTCCGCCGGATCAGGATTCGGGTCGTTATAGAACGACGCGCCAATGTTGATGTTGATCTCCTCAGATTGAATTGTTGCATCGCCCCGGACAGAAACAGTTTTGAATTTCGTCGCCCCTGTTCCGTTAAGTCCGGCGTATGGAGCACCATCGAACAAACCCACTTGCAACGAGAAAATGCTCGGTGAAATTCCTGCTTCAACCCCTGTCTGCTCGGAATGATCTCCGAAAACCAATCCTTGGCGGTAGGTAGAGAGGGCGGGGTTGAGGGGGAAGTAGGGTCCGCCGCGAATAAACGTAGTGTGGTCGTCGATCTTTGTACCGTATGCCGGGATAAACTGTCCGATTTTTAGATAGCCGTCCAGGGGCAAAACTTTCGCAAGCCCGAAGACTTCGAAACCTGAGTACAACTCTTTGTCAAGGTAGATGAGGAATTGCCGGTTCAAACGGAGGCTCAGGTAAAGATCTCCCTGCATCTGAAAAAGGCTCGATGTTTTATTGTTGGCCTCGTAAAAGTAAAGAGTACGAAAATCTGCGCCGTAGGAAAGATTCGGCGTGATGCTTGTTGAGAAATCATCGATGTTGGTAATATCTTCTTTGGTCATAATGGGTTTGCCGTCATCGCTCGTATCGGCGACATACTTGTAAGTTCTGATTGGAAGCTCTTCACGGCCGTACGTGGAGCCGAATGTATTCCTCATTCCCATGCCGGTTGGGTTCACATGGCACGCTTGACACTTCGCACCCACCCTGCTTGCGAATCTTGGAAGAGCGGAGAGCTCGCCTGCGCTTGCGAAAAATATGAACACGGCAACATACAGTATGGCTGATGTCTTCATGTGATTCCTCTTTATTGTTCAACGGGGATTAAAAATGAAGTGAGCCAATGTATCGATAAATTGGTATTTTTTCAAGCGGCGTATAGTGTTTGGGCAAGGTGAGGTAATGTTCAAGAAGAAAATCTTTTGCGTCTGTTTTTGATGTAATCCACGAAAATAAATTGGCCGAGATTGTTGAGCGAAGAATAGTAAGCCCGCCCGTGGTTTGCTTTTGTTAATTCTTCCACGAAGTTGATAAGGTACGGGTCCCGCGCGACCATAAAAGTGCTGATGGTGATTTTCTCCCGTCGACATGCCACGGCTTCGTCAAGCGTCTTGTTGACAATCTTAGGGTCGAGTCCAAAGGAATTCTTATATAACCGTCCCGCATCGTCGAACATCGCAGAGGGCTTGCCGTCTGTTATCATGAAGATCTGCTTATTCACGTTGCCGCATCGCCGCAAAAGATTTCGCGCAAGCTGCAACCCGGCGCGGGTATTCGTGTGGTACGGTCCAACATTTAAGAAGGGAAGTTCGTTGATGCTCACCAATTTCGCATCATCGCCAAATACGACAAGAGCAATATAATCCCGCGGATATTTCGTCATGATCAATTCACTTAAGGCCAAGCCCACTTGCTTCGCCGGCGTGATCCGATCTTCTCCGTACAGGATCATGCTGTGGCTGATATCGAGCATTAAAACTGTAGCGCAGGTGGAGAGGTTTTCGGTATCGTACACTTCAAGGTCGTCTTCTATCAAGTTGAAGTTGTCGATGCCGTCCCGTTTGAACGCGTTCGTCATCGTTGATGTGAGATCGATGTTCGTCGGCATATCGCCGAAGACCCACTTTTTTGTTTCGCTCAGCCGCTCGACACCGGCGCCCGTGTGAGGCGTTTCATGAGACCCCATCGGTGTTTTTTTGAGAGACGAAAAGATTTCCCGTAGAGCATCCTGACGGATCTTCTGGACCCCTTTGGTTGTCAGCACCGGCGTGTTGTTCACTTCTTCGATGATGCCCATCTCTTTCAGCTTTTGGATCAAATCCTCCATCGAAAGATTCTCATCGAAAATGCCGTACTCTTCCGCAAGCTGCCGCAGCCATTCCATCGCCTCTTCAACATCGCCGCTCGTCTGAACCAGCAAATGGCTGAAAAGCTGCATCAGGCTTTGCAGACGCTGCTCGTCGGTCTGCGATTGGGGAGTCCATTTTGTGTACAGAAAACGCATGAAAGCAATTGATAATTAAGAATTATGAATTAAAAATTAGAGGCATAGGAGTAAAGTAAGATTTAAACAATTTAGGAGAAAAGATGTTTTTAAATTCATAATTCAAAATTCCTAATTCTTAATTGTTTTCCTCCATCTCAAAATCTCCTCCGCTCCCGCGTCCGGTAAAAATACTTCCCACCATGTCTTTATACGTCGTGATGTGCTCAACCTCATCTTTTGCAATCTTGGAATTCTGATGCAGGCCGTCGAGAACAAATTCCATCGCTGATGCAAGTTCGTACTTGTTGTTTTCCTCTATTTTCATGTGTCGCCGGGTGAAGTCCCGGAGCCCTTTGACTCGGTCGAGCTCCGCGAAATATGCCGCCAGGGGCATGTCGTCGGCGACTTCCAGCGAGTTGCCCGATTCAAACCAGCCGACAATTTTTCCATACTCGGGGTCGTCGTGAATTTGTTGCTGGGATTTTTGCCGTTTCTGGAGCGGATCAGGGAAATATTTTTTGAATACTGCACGCACCGCTTTTCCAATCAAGGCGCGGCTCACCTTGATCGACCCTTCCTGTTCTCCTTCGAAGACAAGCTCGATTTTTCCCGTCAAGCCCGGCAGAACATGAGGCAAATCGCAAATCCGCGGGACGATGCATTTTTCGTTCAGGATGATCGCTCGGCGTTCGGCATTGCTCACCAGATTTTCCATTGCGGCAATTGTCAGCCGGGCGCTGACGCCCGATTTCTGGTCGACGAATTCACTTGCGCGCGCCTCAAACGCGATGTGCTCGATAATTTCTTTGAAGTAATGAGGCACCTTCGCGTCGACACCGTTGCGGCGCACCCATGCTTCCTGTTCGGTAATGGCAATCGCGTCGTCGAGCGACCGGGGGTAATGGGTGAGGATTTGTGAATCGATGCGATCCTTCAGCGGCGTGATGATATTTCCCCGGTTCGTGTAGTCTTCCGGGTTTGCCGTGAAAATGATCATGACGTCGAGTGGAATGCGAATGTTGAATCCGCGGATCTGGATATCCTTCTCTTCCAAAATGTTGAACAACCCGACCTGGATTCGCGGCTGAAGGTCGGGCAATTCGTTGATGGCAAAAATTCCCCGGTTGCTTCGCGGGATCAAGCCGAAATGAATTGCTCCTTCGTGCGAATAGTGAAGGCGTTGGGTTGCCGCTTTGATCGGGTCGATGTCCCCGATAAGGTCGGCGATCGTCACATCGGGAGTCGCAAGTTTTTCGCTGAAGCGAGCATCCCGCTGAATCCACTCGACTTCCGTCGCATCGCCGTGCTCTGCAACCGTGTCCGCTCCAAATTTGCTTACCGGTGTGAAGGGGTTATCGTTGATCTCGCTTCCCTTAATGATGGGGATGTATTCATCCAACAGCGTAGGAATCTGCCGCACCAGACGCGATTTTGCCTGCCCGCGCAACCCCAAAAGAATGATATCGTGTTTTGCAAGGATTGCATTGATGAGAGCCGGGACCACTGTTTTTTCGTATCCTATGATGCCGGGAAAAAGGTGTTCGCCCTTCTGAATTTTTTGTATCAGGTTCTTCCTGATCTCTTCTTTGACCGGAAGAACTTTGTAGCCGCTTTTCTTTAGTTCACCGAGTGTTGAAGGACGGGACATTTTTAGCAGTGCTCCTTTTTTCTATTGATTCAAAATAAATATAGCGTGCGCCCTGTGGAAAATCAACGCAGATGCCGACGCTGGCTCAATTTGAGAAAGAATAGGTCATGCCCACGTTCCGAAGGAATCCCTTCGGGAAAAGTGGGCATCCATTCTGCAATAAAAAACACAATACTGGATTCTCGCCGAGTCGAGTCTTCGACCCGCTTTTCCCAACGGGATGCCTTAGGCACGCCGGAATGACAAATTGAGCCAGCGCTCAGATGCCGACGTCTCCGAAGTCTTTTGGATAAAGCCAATTTCCGTTGCAAGTGGAAAGTCAAAACAGTACTTTGATTCGACCCAAAATAACCTTCACGTGAAGCGAACAATACCTAATAAAACAGTTGTCTTCCGATTAAGTTCCATCGGCGACATCGTTCTTGCATCGCCGTTGATTCGGATCCTGCGAGCTGCAGCCGGCCCAAAAGCCAGGGTCGATTTCGTTGTGAAAAAAGAGTTTGCCGAACTGGTGAAGTTCAGTCATCATCTCTCTGTCGTGCATGAGTTTGATGATTCCAAAGGATTTCCCGCCCTTCAAGAATTGAGGGATACGCTTCGCGCCGAGCATTACGACCTTGTTATTGACCTCCACAACAATCTGCGGACGATTTATTTGCGCAATTTTTGTGATACAAAAGAAGTTGTTACGGTTGATAAACGGTTATACGAGCGCTGGCAATTGGTCCATTTCAAGCGGAAAATTTACGGCGATTATCTCCCCGTTGCCGACCGATACATTGAAACTGTGAAAGATTTTAGCATAACGAATGACGGCAAAGGACTGGAATTGTTCATTCCGGATGAAATCCAATTCGGCATCTCTGGGAAAATGGCCCGGCTGCATCTCAATGAATTTGAGAAAGTTATCGGCGTTTGTCCTGGTGCTAAACACTATACTAAGCGCTGGCAAAAAGAGAAATTCGCCGGCGTTTGCACGCAGATTGCAAAGAAATATCATGCGAAAATTTTAGTGTTTGGAGGCGAACAGGATAAAACTGACTGCGGAGATATCGTGTCCATCGTCAAGCGCGGCGTCTCCGAGAATGCAGCGACGGATTTTTCAGGAGAATTCTCTTTGCTGGAAGTCGCCGCCGCGATGGAATTTTGCGATGTTGTTTTGACGAACGATACAGGGCTTATGCATATCGCATGCGCACGCCAACGCAAAGTCGTCGCCGTTTTCGGCTCGACCGTCAAGGAATTTGGATTTGCACCATACGGCACCGAATCTGTCGTGGTTGAGAATAATTCCCTCGACTGCCGTCCCTGTTCGCACATCGGGAGAGCCGAATGTCCAAAAGGGCATTTCAAATGCATGGGCGATATCGGCACTGACGAAGTGGAGCGTGCGGTGAGCCATTTCTTGGAAAAGTAAATGTACAGCACTCTTGTCCGTAAAATAACCCGCACTGTGGTGATCGGGACATGCCTTGCCGTGTTTCCCGCAGTTCCTTTCTATATCTATACATTCGACGCAACGCCGCGGCAGCTCGCAATTCTCGTTCCGCTCTTTATTCCCGCACTCCTTTCGATGCTCATCTCCGATTTATTGTTGATTCGGTTTTACCTGAAACCGGTGAGGGAATTTTACCGCCGTGAGGATTCAGGACGTCCGCTTGATGAACAAAATTGTTTCCTTGCAAAACAGAGGGCGTTGAACTTTCCCGTTTTTGCGGTGCTGAGAGTGTTTCTCCCTCACGCGATTATTGGCTCTGGAGTCTACAATCTCTTTATCGTTCTCGCTAATAATTACCTTTCGCTCGGAATCAATCCAGGCGACTTCGTTATGTACTGGGTGATTAATCTGACAGTAGTGCCGGTTGCACACGCTGTCTACGAATATTTTGAACAGGCGAAAGCGATGATTCCGACGTTGCAACAGCTTGAAGCGAAAGCTCCCATTCTGCCTGAAGCGTTTCTGTCGCGGGTTGTCAAGGTGAGGCTTGCTACAAAAGTTATAGTTATTTTCCTCATGCTCGGGATGGCGCCGTTGTTCATCCTTGGCCTCAGCCTGAACAAAAAACATACTAGCTTGCTTCTTGAAAAAGAGCAGCATCATTTGCTCCAAGAAGCGCGGTTGCTCTCCTCCTCATTTCCGGCCTTCAGTGTATCTCAACGTCGCGCGATGGTTTCATCGTATGGTGAAAGTGAAACAGTGATGCTCGAAGATAGTGCAGGAAGGGTTTGGTCTCCGGATTCATCGCTGGACGGGGATCAACGGGCGCAAGTGTTGCACTTCCTTGATGCCAACAATTTTCCAGCCCCCCTTTTTTCCAATGATCACATTATAGCGGCAAAGGCACAATCCAGCGATGGGAAATTGCTTGTTGCGGTGGCCGCAATAACGGATGAGCTGACTGCCGGATCATCTTCGCTCCGTTCCGGGACGGTATCTATCATCGTCTCATCGATTGTTTTGCTGGGGGCACTCCTCATTCTCGTAGCAAGAGATATTAATCAATCCACAAAAAAGTTGGTGGCGGGCTTAAAAGAGGTCGAACAGGGTTCGTTCGATCACGAAGTGAAGATTTATTCGACGGATGAATTTTCAACCATAGGGACTGGCTTTAACAGGATGATCGCAGGATTACGTGAACGAAACTTTATCAAAGATACGTTCGGGAAGTATGTCGCGCCGACGGTGATGGAAAAAATCCTGCGTGAAGGATTGAATGCGGAGGGGGGACAGGGATTCCGATTGGGGGGCGAACGGCGCACCGTCACCATCCTGATCTCAGACATCAGAGATTTTACGAAACGGACGGAAGAGTCGAGGGCTGAGGCAATCGTTGACCTGTTGAACAAGTATCTCGAGCGCATGGTGTCCATTGTGGAGCGCTATGATGGAACGGTCGATAAGTATATCGGCGACGCATTGATGGTACTCTTTGGGGCGCCGCTCGCGAAGGAAAATGATTCGGATCGGGCGGTGCAAGCAGCCTTAGCAATGCGCAATGAGCTGGCACGATTGAATCAAGAATTGACTCTTGCGTCGCCCCGAAAATTTTCTCCGATTCACATCGGCATCGGTATCCACACCGGCGAAGTGGTTGCAGGAAGCATCGGTTCAGCAAATCGTCTCGAATACACTGTCATTGGCGATGCGGTGAACCTCGCGTCCCGCATCGAAGGGCTGACAAAGCAATTCAAAACCGACATCCTGATTTCTGAAGCCACTGTAAAAGATTTAAAGGGAAGTTACCCGCTCACGAGGCTGCGGCGTACCAAAGTTAAGGGGAAAAAGGGGGGCGTTGTAGTCTTCAAAGCATGATATTTCGGGTCCCCTCGAAACCCCGTTGACCTCGGCGAATTTACCCCTTATTCCCCTCCAAAATTGAATAGAACCTTCAACAAATGAAGTCTTTTCGCTTAGCCCCTCCCTAAGGAGCATTTTTATTGATTCTCTTTTGAAGATGCTCTATATTGAAACCGTTCGAAATTCATTCAAAATTATCCCCAGAAATCGTGCATGGTAGTGAGTCAAGAAACGTCAGATCTTATCTCGACGCTCCAAGATTTCTCCAGTGGTAAATTGCATCACGCCGCCGACCTTGCATCACTTCTCGAACTCTCCCGACTCCATAATCATAAACAAGTCTTGGATGACCTCTGTTTCCTTTCTAAATTTCTCGTAAACACGAATGCCGTGATGAAACGCATCGGGAGAGATGCAGAGGGATACAACAAACTCTCGTCTGAGTTCGCAGATAACCTCGAGAAAGCATCGACGTTCATCCGTTTGCTCGTCAAAGAAGCGCCTGCCGATATCAAACTGCATTTTACATCGACATACTTTCAAGTGACACAGGAAGGGTTGCGCTTGCTCATGGAATTGCTGCACGACATTGCATGGCTGAAGAACTGGGAGATTGACCATCATTCCGTTCCCGAATGAAGAACCCTCCGGCTGAAGATATCGTGCAACTCCTCCGCCAAACGAGACTCCTTCTTGCGTTAACGACGCTCAAGGTGCTCGGTGCGAATATAATCGATCCGCCGTATTCATCGTTCGCCATTTTTCTCAACATCCTTGTTATCGTTGTCCTCGCGTTCACGCTGTTTCGGATTCATCGATTCCTTGTTGCCCTGAAATCATTTTCCTCAATTCTCTAAGACGGTGCGAAAGGAGCTTGCGATGGCTCGCAAAAAGAAGAAAAAAACGAAGAACGTTCGAAAAAAGAAAAAAATGGTTCCTGTCCGAAAAAAAAGCAGGGTGCCAAAAAAAGTAAAGAAGAAAGCGTTGAAGAAGAAAAAACTTAACGCAGCCCCTAAGCCTTCGGCACCGCAGACTTTTCGAAGCATAAGTCAGCCCGTCAGGCCGATTACAGCATACGACGTTGTGCTCCACAATTTCGACATCGCGGCCGCGAAACTTCAGCTCAGCGATGAATTGAAGCAGCTCATCAAAACTCCCGATCGCGAACTGCGAGTTGAGCTTCCGATTATCATGGACGACGGAAAGCTCAACACGTTAATCGGTTACCGGGTGCAACACAACAATGCCCGCGGACCGAACAAGGGCGGAATTCGTTACCATCCCGACGTTGACCTCGATGAAATACGCGCGCTTTCGTCGATGATGACATGGAAAACCGCTGTTGTTGATGTTCCGTTTGGTGGGGCAAAGGGAGGCATCGCCGTGGACCCTAGGCAATTTTCGAACGGCGAGCTCGAACGATTGACAAGAGTTTTCACGCAAAAGATCGATTGCATTATAGGACCGTCCGAAGACATCCCGGCGCCGGATATAAATACCAATGCTCAGGTGATGTCATGGATGATGGACCAGTACAGCCGGCGACACGGCCATACCCCCGCAGTTGTTACGGGCAAGCCGGTCGAACTTGGGGGTTCGGCAGGCCGTGAAGAAGCGACGGGACGCGGAGTATGCATCGCTCTGCGTGAAGCATCCAAGGTGTTGAAGTTCGACTTGAAGAAAACATCGATAGCTATTCAAGGATTTGGAAATGTCGGTTCTCATACCGCAAGAATTCTGGAAGAAGAATTTGGTGCAAAAGTCGTTGCCGTTAGTGATGTCAAGGGAGGAGTCTATCATCCGCGCGGAATCCGGTTCAAAGACGCAATGGAACACGTCATTGAAACCGGGTCGGTTGTCGGCTTGAAAGGTGCCGCAAAAATTTCTAATTCGGAATTACTCGAGTTGAAATGCGATGTTCTTATCCCCGCAGCTCTCGGGGGACAATTGCACGGAAGAAATGCCGACCGAGTGAAGGCCAAACTGATCGTCGAAGCGGCGAATGGCCCCACGACGTATGAAGCGGATGAGATATTCGCGGCGAAGAAGATACCCGTTATCCCCGATATTTATGCCAACGCAGGAGGGGTGACGGTAAGCTACTTTGAATGGGCCCAAAACCTCCAGCAGTTCCGGTGGGAATATTCCCGGGTCGTCGCCGAGCTTGAAAAGGTTATGACGAGGAGCTTCTCTGAAGTCGTAAAAACAACCGAGAAGTATGGCGTCTCAATGCGGATCGGAGCATATATCCTTGCGCTCGACCGCGTTGCCAAAGCCACCAAACTGCGTGGAATTTAGCTGCAAGGAAAAAGAGAGAAGAGATAAGAGTTGAGGCGTCTGGAGGGGAGTAAGAGAAAGCAGTAAAGTGAGATAACGACCTCTCGAGTGGTCGGTTTGCCGCTGAAATGTGGAGTGTTCAGGTTTTTGGATCATGAAGTTTTTTTTATTTTTGTTTTTTGCAGTCTCATCCGCTTCTCAATCTCAAGACCAATTGAAGCCTGTTGTTAAAACAGGCATCGATGTGCTTGTCGAAAGCAATTTTTCCATCCTGAAAGGCAAACGAGTAGGGCTCATTACTAACCCGACAGGGGTCACCGGCGGACTCGTCTCCGCGGTTGATGTGTTTGCGCACTCACGGGAGCTCAAGCTCGTTGCTCTCTTCGCGCCTGAACATGGTGTGCGGGGCGATTTCGCAGCGGGCACGAGGGTTGATTCATATGTCGATTCGGCGACGGGCGTTCCCGTCTATTCATTGTACGGAAAGACTACGAAACCGACAGCCGAGATGGTCAGAGGGGTGGATGCGCTGGTCTACGATATTCAAGACATCGGCGTTCGCTCATATACCTACATAAACACCATGGCGAAAGCGATGGCTGCCGCCTCAGAGAACGGGATTGAATTTGTGGTCCTCGACAGGCCCAATCCGTTAACCGGAAATGAAATCGAAGGAAATGTTCTCGACACCAAGTTCAAATCGTTTGTCGGTATGTTCCCCATTCCATACGTTTATGGATTGACCTGCGGCGAACTTGCGACATTGCTGAACGACGAAGGATGGCTTGAAGGGGGAAGAAAATGCAAGCTCAATGTTGTTATGATGGAAGGATGGAAGCGTTCAATGTGGTGGGAAGATACGGGATTACAGTGGGTTCCGACCTCGCCCCACATTCCGAACGCTGCAACAGCATTGTTTTGCGCTGCGACGGGAATCATCGGTGAGCTTGACGGATTGAGTGTCGGCATAGGTTATACACTGCCGTTTCAGCTCGTCGGTGCGCCATGGATCGACGCGCAGAGTCTCGCTCAAACGTTGAATAACAAAAAAATAGCCGGCGCCTATTTCCGTCCTGTGACCTATACTCCTTTTTACGGCGCAATGCAGGGAAGGCAAGTCAACGGAGTTCAGATCTATATAGTAAACCGCGACAAAGTGAACTTGATTGGCCTCCAACTATACATTGTGCAAGCGATCAATGAACTGTATCCGGCCAAAGACGTTTTTGTTCACTCTGATTCCTCCCGCATAAGGATGTTCGATAACGTGATAGGAACCGATAGTGTTCGAATCGCCTTGGAGAACAAAGTCCCGGCAGGGACAATCATTTCCGGCTGGAAAAATGAAGTTAATACATTTTTGTCGATCAGAAAAAAATACTTGCTCTACAACTAGTGCCATTTCCAATAAATAATCTTGTATTTTACCGCTCACGAAGTGATGCCTTCGGCACAAGGCGCGGAGAGCGCAAAGAGTATTGTTGTCCTTTATACCCATGACTTCTTGGCGCGCTTGGCGTCTTAGTGGTTAAAAAATGCCAGATTATTTTTGAGAAACGGCACTAGTGCGATATCGACCGCCGGGTTTGCAACTCAAAGGGAATTATTCTAATTTTACTCAATGCAAAAACAAAGCTCCAAGGTTTCGCTGTTCATTCTTATCATCAGCGCAATCGTCTGGTTGGGCGCGGTGAACGTTCGTGCGGTGATCGGTAACGAACTCCTAAATTTCGGGACGCTTAACTTCAAAGAGCACTTGGATGCCGAGCTTGAGCGCGAGGTGTTCCGCCTTATTAGCCTCAGCTCCCTTATCGTGATCGGTGGATATCTTGCCACGTTCACCAGCGCAGTCGTGTTCGTTCGGACGACGACGCTCCGTTTCAGGCAGAATGGTTGGTTGATGATGAGCGCTCTGTTGTTCTTTATCTTTTCCCCGGCCGAATTTTACACTCTTGTCCTCGACTGGAGGATGATCTCTCTCGATTTTTTTACGGATGCAACGTTGACGGAATTCAGAGTATTGTTCATCCATCGGCTCGCGGCACTCGCGGGAGTGCCGATGATTGCATTGCTTTCATACTACACCATTGTTGGCCTTGCCATTTGGCAGCCGATGAAGAAGTCGGTATAATCGAATACATTTTTGAAACGAAGAGTATCGTATGACAGTTGAAGAAACGCTATCCGAGCTGGAAATTGTGGCGCACGACATGGGCGTCCATATCCGCTACGAAAAAGGGGATTTTGACGGCGGCTATTGCCTCCTTCGTGACGAACGCATCATTGTTGTGAACAAAAAACTGAACCCGAGTCGAAAAGCTTCTGTGCTTTCGCAGGCATTCGGTGAACTCGGCATTGAAAATGTCTACATGAAACCGGCAATTCGACTTTTCATCGAAGACGAGCTTGTCCGTGCGCGATAAGGAATTTTTCCACGAAGGGCACGAAGAGACACAAAGGTGAATATTCCTATCCTCTTTTCGTCTTTCTTCGTGTTCTTTGTGGATGAAAAAAAATCATGAACATACTCGTTATCAACGGTCCCAATCTCAATTTGCTCGGCGCACGCGAACCTGAAGTGTACGGAACCCAAACGTTGAAGGATATTGAGGATGATCTCAGGGATACGTTTCCTCAAGTTCGTTTTACTTTCTTCCAATCAAACCACGAAGGCGCAATCATCGACAGGCTGCAATCGGCGCAAGCGGAAAAAAATAACGGTGTTGTTCTCAACGCTGCGGCATACACCCATTACTCGTACGCTATCAGGGATGCAATCGCAGCACTGAGTATCCCGGTCATCGAAGTCCACATCTCCAATATTCATTTGCGGGAAGAATTTCGGAAGCATTCGGTGACGGCACCTGTGTGCAAAGCCCAAGTATCAGGGTTCGGCGCGGCAGGCTATCGTATTGCGGTCGAGACACTCATTCATCATTCCACAACTGCCTCATGATAAAAGCGGTCGTTTTCGATCTTGATAATACACTCGTCGATTTCATGTTGATGAAACGGCAGGCAATCGATGCCGCGATTAACGCCATGATCGACGCCGGATTGAACCTCAGCCGCGAAGAGATCCAATCCCGCATCGATGCAATCTACAAAGAGCGGGGAATGGAATTTCAGAATGTGTTCGACCAGCTGCTGTACGGCGAATTCCAGAAAATGGATTACAAAATATTATCGGCGGGAGTTATTGCCTACAGACGAGCGCGTGAGGCTGCACTGGTTCCTTATCCTCACGTGTACATGACCCTGATGGAATTGCTGAAAATGGGTCTTCGCCTTGCCGTGGTCTCCGATGCGCCCGCGCGGGAAGCATGGCTGCGTTTGTCGTACCTGAATTTTCACCATATCTTCGACCATGTTGTAACGTTCGAAGACACGGGACAAAGGAAGCCGCACGAGGCGCCGTTCCGACGTGCGTTGGAGCTGCTTCAGGTGGAACCCGGTGAAGCGTTGATGATCGGCGACTGGGCAGAGCGCGACGTTGTGGGTGCTGCCAAAGTTGGAATGAAAACTGTCTTTGCGCGTTACGGGGACACGTTCGGGACGGTCGAATCGAAAGCGGATTTCGAGATTGACGATATTGCGGAGCTGATCGATGTGGTGCGCGATCAAAACAGGGTTAGGATGTAGAGCATGTGGAATCAGGTGGTGTTATTAAAACATTCGGAAGGTTGTCAATCCGAAGCATCAATTATTTAATATATAAGTTCAGGAGTCAGGAACCCTTCCGAAGGTTGTCATTATTCGAAGGTGCCATATGATACAAGGAATTGGCGTCGACCTCATCGAAATTGAAAGAATTCAATCGTCGATCAACCAGTTTGGCGAAACGTTTCTCCGAAAAATTTTCACCGATACTGAAATTGCCTACTGCCAATCGAGAAAAAATCCAGCGCAGCATTTTGCCGCCCGCTTTGCGGCAAAAGAGGCCGTAAGCAAAGCGCTCTCCACTGGATGGACCGGAGAGTTCGAATGGAAGAACGTCGAGGTGACAAACGAATTGTCGGGGAAGCCAAACGTTATTCTGCATGGATCGACGGCGGATGTGCTAAAGAAAAGCAAAGTGCACCTTTCGCTGTCGCACTCCGATTCATCGGTTGCAGCGTTTGCCATCATCGAAGTTGATGATTCCCGATAGCGCAGGACGTTTTTTTGATGGCTACCGCTGCTTTTGTTGAGGGGTAAGACACCCGTCCATCAGATATCCTTGGCTTGGACCGGGCTTGTAGCGTAGTCGAACTTTGTAGATTTAATTGAAGACGCACCCGTCTTCAGATCCGATGAAAACATAATCGGAGAATTGCTGCCTCGCCGGTCCTTTGAACGTTCCTTTCACGGGGAACAATCCGAAAAATCTGGTAGTGGTATACTTTGAAAGTCAATGTCATTCCGGCGAAAGCCGGAATCCATGCAATTAAACCTGGATGCCCGCTTTCGCGGGCATGACAAACTTTTTTTTATTCAGAATACTCAAAGTGTAGCACTACCAAAAATCTCTCCCCACGGCAAGTCTTATAAATTTCTCGTTTGCCCCGATGATGTTCGGAGGGTCGAATCCTGTCCCGGCTCGTCAGGGAAATGGTTTTATTAATGCATGATGCTCACATCTATTTAACCGAACATCTTCCTCGAAAGAATACTTTACACTCAGACGAGATAGCCGTGAAATCGCCTGGCATTCAGCATGTAAGAGAATTGGTTTTTACGACAGGAGAGACTTAAAAATTCTTTTTACCATTGCGGGGTTGTCTGCGATGATGCCGTCGACACCGGACCGGACCATGCGCGCGATATCGCGTTCGGTCTTTACTCCGTAAACATACACGCGGCAGTTTTCCTTATGTGCGTCGTGCATGACATCGCTGTTGAGTTGGTATTTGCTGCAAATAAAAATATCTGCATGTGCCCGGGCCGCCAGCTGGGAAGGTGAATGCCGAAAATCTGCAATCGGATTATAGAGGATGCCGGTGACAATACTGCTGTCGATACGTTTGATCGCCTTCATCATAAAATGATTGAACGATGAAAACATCACTCGATGAGTTGCTTTGAATTTTGCCACCAGTGCGACAATCTCTTCCTCAACTGAATGTCCGTCCGTGCTGACGACGTCAGGTTTAATTTCGATGTTGATGGCGATACCCCGCTTCGTGAGGGGCAAGATTTCTTTCAGGAGAGGAATCCTCTCGCGCGAGAACTTCCGGGAAAACCATGAGCCGTTGTCCATCTCCGTCAATTCTCGCGCAGTGAAGTTTTTGAGGTTGCCCCGTCCTTCGGAAGTCCGGTTTAATTTTTTATCGTGGAAGACGATAAACTCTCCATCCGACGAAAGCCGGACGTCAAGTTCTATCATATCCGCATTTGCTTCGATTGCTTTGTGGAATGCCGCGAGAGAATTTTCGGGAGCTTCCTCGGAAAAGCCGCGGTGAGCGATGACGACCGGTGAATCGCTGGTGCCGAGGTTGCGGAGTGATTTCTTCGATGAAGCCATGGTTGTCAATCAATTTTGTAATGTCGACAGCAGCCGTTGTATAATATCGACAATTTCACCGACACCGTTGACATTGTGGAGCAAGCCTAATTTTTCATAATATTTTTTTACCGGTTCCGTTTCAGATCGATAGATCTCCAGCCGTTTCCGTATCGTTTCCGGGGTATCATCTCCCCGTTCGTGAAGCTCGCCGCCGCATTTAAAACATTTGTCAGCGACACTGAAATGGTCGATTTCCGAATTATAGATCTTGCCGCAGCTTTTGCAGACAAGACGCTTGCTAAGCCGGTCGATGATCTCGTCTTCATCCACGTCGAGGTTGACCACCTTGTTCACTTTGATCTGGAGTTCTTTGAAAATCGGATGGAGCGCGCGCGCTTGAGCTACCGTTCTCGGAAACCCGTCGAGAATAAAGCCGTTTTTGCAGCGGTCAGTCTGCAAGATATCTTTTATCAAACCGATCATGACATCATCGGGAACGAGTTTGCCTTGCCCCATGTATTCGTTCGCTTTGACTCCGAGGGGAGTATGTTGATTGATCGCATCGCGAAGAATATCTCCGGTGGAGATATGCGGTATGTGATAAATGTGTGAAAGGATTTTTGCCTGCGTCCCTTTGCCGACGCCGGGAGCACCGAAGAGAATAATGTTCATTGCGCAGTTTCAGGAATTAAAATTTTTTAAATAAGAGTAGCTTTTATTATCGGTGGAGCTATGCCGCTTCGTTTTTGACGGCCAGCTGGCCGCACGCAGCATCGATATCTTCGCCCGCGCTATGGCGGATAAAAACAGGAATATCGGCATCGCGCAGTTTTTTTGCAAAACGGAAGATTTTTTCCGGTGACGAGCCTTTCAGCGACGCTGAAATCCCGTGCGGGTTGGTGAACCCTATGGAGTGAAACGGGATGAGGTTCACTCTGCAGGGAAAACGCTTCGATGCCTTGATGATTTTTTTGATGTCATCTTCGCCGTCGTTGATGCCGTCAAAGAGGATATACTCGAACATCACGTTCTTCCGTGTTTTATGGCAGTAATATTCGAGCGCGTCCAGCAGCTGTTCAACAGAGAATTTTTTTGTTATCGGCATGATCCGGGTGCGCGTTTCGTTGTTGAGCGAATGAAGGGAAAGCGCAAGCTTCGGCTTTCGCCCTTCATCCGCCATCCGCCTGATCTGCTCGGCATAGCCTGCGGTGGACACCGTAATGCGCCGCGGGCTGATTCCCATACCGATATCGGATGAAAGGATATCGATCGATGTCATCACGTTCTCGTAATTCAGCATCGGTTCGCCCATCCCCATATAGACAATGTTCGTGATCGGTTTGTCGCTCATCGATTGGACCGTAAGAACCTGGTCGACAATTTCTCCCGCCGTCAGGTTTCTGCTGAAGCCCATCGTTGCGGTGGCGCAGAATTTACAATCGAGAGGACAGCCGACCTGCGTTGAAATGCATAGAGTCAGCCTTTTTTCCGCGTCGACCGATTCTTTTCGGGGCGGAATAAGGACGCTTTCTATTTTCATTCCATCCGCGAGTGCAAAAAGGAATTTTATCGTCCCATCGGACGCTGAACGCTGTTGATCGGCGATGGCGAGTTGCTCAACCGTTGCTTCTGCCTTGAGCCGTTCTCGAAGCGAATGTGAAAAACTCGTCATGCCGTCAAATGACGGCACCCTATGTTTGTACAGCCAAGCGAAAAGTTGCTTCCCGCGGTATTTTGGCTCTCCTATTGAAGCAACAAAAGCTTCCAATTGTTGCAAAGGAAGCCCTTTGAGATTTGTCTTACCCATCTTCCCGGAAAAAATTCCTACCAATGTAGATATTTTTGGGAAGGGAAGCAAGGGAGGAAAAAGGGCTGCTGTGTCACTGTTTGGGAGACGGCGGCCTCCTTGCTGCTATACGGTGCGAGGTAGTTCGGCAAACGGGGATTTTCTCGAGAAGGTGTCCGATATCTACCACGCGCAAATCTTGCAAATAGAAATTTATATCACTATTCTTCATTGAAGATTATTTCGATTTCAATACACCGCTGAGCATGGCAAAGAAAGAGCAAGCAACAGTATCGACGAAAAAGACGGACATTTCTCCTGTGGCGAAGAACGTCCTAAGCATCCGAGGCGCGCGCGTTCATAATCTTAAGAATGTCAGCATCGATATTCCTCGCAACAAACTTGTCGTCATCACCGGGGTGAGCGGCTCGGGCAAGTCGAGCCTCGCGTTCGATACGATTTATGCTGAGGGTCAGCGGCGGTATGTCGAAAGTCTTTCAGCATACGCCCGTCAATTCCTGGAACGGATGGACAAGCCCGACGTCGATTTGATCCTGGGGATGAGCCCGGCAATCGCCATCGAGCAGAAAACGAGTACTCGCAACCCACGTTCGACCGTTGCTACAACGACCGAGGTTTATGACTACCTCCGTCTTCTGTTTGCACGCGTTGGAAAAACTTACTGCCGTGTCTGCGGGCGTATTATTACCCGGGATTCAGTTCATTCCGTTGTCGACCGCGTTACTCAAGAGGCTGAAGGTTCAAAGTTCTTTATAATGTTTCCGATGAGGGAACACGAAGGACACACACTGAAAGAAGAGCTCACGGCATTAAAGAAACGTGGATTTTTCAGGTTGGTCGTGAACGGTGAGATGATCGATCTAAACGAACGTTCATACACATCATCCAAGAAAGGAATTTTTGTTCTCGTCGACCGATTTGTCCTCCGGAAGAACGAAAAAGCAAGCGAAACACGGCTTGCAGACTCGGTTCAGACGGCTTTTGTTGAAGGGGACGGGTACGCAACGATCTACAATCTTGAGACGAAGGAGCAACTCTCGTTCAATCAGCATTTTGAGTGCCCGGTAGACCATATCCGGTATGAAGAACCGGAACCGCACCTCTTTTCGTTCAACAACCCGATAGGTGCGTGTCCGAAATGTCAGGGATTCGGACGCGCTGTAGGCCTCGACATGGACTTGATCGTTCCCAACAGAGAAAAATCGTTGCGCGATGGCGCGATCCAGCCGTGGACTACGCCGAAGTTCCGCGAAAATCTTCGCGACCTTTTTTCGATCGCAACTGAAGCAAAAGTTCCAATGAATGTGCCCTTCGCAAAGCTCACCCCCGAGCAGCTGAACATCGTCATGAACGGCTACGGCAAGCAATTCGATGGTATCAACGGGTTTTTCAAAATGGTTGAGCGTAAGGCGTACAAAATTCAGTACCGCGTCCTTTTGAGTAAGTATCGCGGCTATACGATATGCGATGAATGCGGCGGAGCCCGTCTTCGTAAGGACGCACTCGACGTGAAAATTTTCGGTACAACGATCGCCGGCATCGTGGAAATGACGATCGAGAATGCGGATGAGTTTTTCAAGAATGCCAAGTTTTCCGATTTTGATTTGAGCATTTGCAAAAGGATCCTGGATGAAATTCAAAAGAGGCTGAGATATTTGGTTGACGTCGGTCTCGGGTACATAACGCTTGACCGTCTTTCGTCGACCCTCTCGGGCGGAGAGTCGCAGCGCATCAACCTGGCGACGTCCATCGGTTCCTCACTCGTCGGCTCGATTTATGTACTAGACGAGCCGAGCATCGGCCTTCATCCCCTCGATAACGACCGCCTTATTCGTATCCTCAAATCTCTCCGCGATATCGGAAACACCGTGTTGGTGGTAGAACACGATGCCGATATGATGAGAGAAGCCGACGTTCTCATCGACATGGGCCCGAAGGCGGGCGAGCGCGGCGGCGAGATTACTTTTTTCGGAAAGTATAACGAGGCCGTTCATGATGGTGCGTCTCTTACCGGAAAATACCTCGCCGGAAAACTGTCGATTCCCGTTCCGAAGGTGCGGAGGAAGAAGGGTGGCAAGTCGATTCGTGTGTTGAATGCCTTCCAGTACAACCTGAAGAATATTGACGTTTCAATCCCGCTGAATATGTTTGTGTGCGTCACCGGGGTCAGCGGTTCCGGGAAGAGCACGCTTGTCCACGAAGTCCTGTATGAGGGCTTGAAAAAAAGAATGCAGTCGGCAAGCGGCGGGATAGTGGGAGCTGGTTCGATCGAAGGGAGCGAGCATCTTTCGTCGGTTGAGCTCGTGGACCAATCGCCGATCGGCCGTTCACCCCGCTCGAATCCCATTACGTATATCAAAGCGTTTGAGTTGATCCGTGATTTGCTGGCCAATACTCAGGCTGCGAAAATCCACGGGTATGCACCGGGATATTTTTCATTCAACGTCCCGGGGGGCCGGTGTGAAACATGCGAGGGAGACGGCGTCCAGAAAATTGAGATGCAGTTTATGGCGGATTTGTATTTGACGTGTGAGAGCTGCAAAGGGAAACGGTATAAGAAAGAAGCGCTCGATATTCGGTACAATGGAAAGAACGTTGATGACATTCTTTCCCTGACGGTGAACGAGGCTATCGACTTTTTTAAAAGTCACCCTGACGGAAAGCGTGTTGCCCAGAAGCTCAAGATCCTTGATGACGTAGGACTCGGGTATTTGAGGCTCGGCCAGCCTGCGACGACGTTGTCGGGAGGAGAAGCCCAGCGCGTGAAGCTCGCTGCGCACTTGAGCGCGCAACTCGAAGGACAAACCTTATTTATTTTCGATGAGCCGACAACCGGTTTGCATTTTGACGACATCTCGAAACTGCTGAAGTGCTTCGAAGCGCTGATCGATGCGGGACACTCTCTCCTCATCATCGAGCACAACCTCGATGTGATCAAGTGCGCTGATTTTGTTATCGACCTGGGTCCCGGCGGAGGGGTGAACGGCGGAAAGATAGTTGCGACGGGGACCCCTGAAGAAATCGCGACCAGTGCTCATTCATACACAGGGCATTTCCTGAAGAAGATGCTCCCCTTGAAATAAAAAATCGCCGGACACAGCGAACGGACCGGCGATAATAGCAGGACAAAATCTCTCCGGCACCTTGGAATGCCGGAGAAATTTTAAAACACCTCGCCCAGATTCAGAGTGATAAAAAATCCGCCGAAATCCGTCATCTTCTCTATTGACCCGTCATCGTTCTGCATGCTGTCGATTCCCCGCCGGATATATTCAAAGTAATAGCGGATGTTAATTCCGGATAATGTCCCTCTGTCGGAACCGAAGAAGGCGCCGAGTCCGACGAAACCCCCCGCGGTGTAATGCGCTTGTCCGTGTCCAATGCTGTTGAAGAACTCTCTGGAGTACGGCGTCGTAAACACCATGGTCGGTCCGACGGCTGCGTTTACATACGGACGGAAATTATCAAGGATTTCGTCGGCAAAAAGTCGGTACTGAACCCCGACATGCAGGGGGATCAAAAGAAAACGATTGATCTTTCCGGGCACGACCGTTTCCCCGTCGTACTCAACGTATTGAACTTCATTAGGGTCGCTGACTTCTGAAAATCCGATCGACATAGTTCCGAATAAATCCTCTGTGTATTGATGGCGATAAAACCCTCCAAGCCCGAACCCGCTGTTGGAGAGCAAGATATCTATTCCACCCGCATCGGCCAGGTAGGCAGTTTGCTGCGGTGTTATTTCTTCCTTGTTGGGGGATTCAAAAACGATGTTCGAGTCAGGTGGAATTTGGGAATTGATCCCGCTTGAGAAAGAAAATTCTGAGATCCGCGAATTGACGTCCTGCGATAAGGCAATGCTGGCTGAGAGAAAAAGAAGCGCTGAAACGCAGCGCGTTTGCGTAAAGAGAGTTGGTTCCATGCTCCGCTCCTGCGATAGAGTCAACTATATGAAACAAAATCGATTGTGAAAAGTTTCTGCTGTTGAAGGTTATTCGACCGAAAGTAAAGCAAATTTCAAATATTTTGTCTCGGGCATTGCCGGCAACGTGGGATGATCTGCCGCCGCCCCGCCAAAATGTAGAACTCTCGCTTTTCTCCCTGCTTTGACAGCACTATCGTTAATTACGTTTAAAAATGTTTCTTCGGATATATGATGTGAGCAGGACGCAGTTGCGAGAATCCCGCCGCTATTGAGAATCCTTATTGCGCCGGTGTTAAGTTCTTTGTACCCCCTCACTGCAGCCGCGACGGTCTTTTTGTTTTTGGTAAAAGAAGGGGGGTCGAGGACGACAAGATCGTATTTCTTTTTCTGTTCAATCTCGGCCGCAAGCGTAGCGAACCCGTCGGCGCATGTGAAAGCAATCGAGTGTAGATTATTCAGCGTAGCGTTAACTTTTGATTTTTCAATCGCGAATTCGGAGCTGTCGCATCCTGAGACGCACTTAGCGCCGTAGTGAGCAGCATACAATCCGAACCCCCCCTCGTTGCAAAAACAATCGAGGACGGCGGCATCTTTTGAAAACGGGCGGAGCGAGGCGCGGTTTTCCCGTTGATCCAGAAAGAAACCGGTTTTTTGTCCTTCGAGCAGATCGACCCTGAACTTGACATCGTGGAGTTCGATGATGGTTGGCTCAACCGTTCCACGAACAACGCCTTTTCGTACCGGAAGTTCTTCTAGCAAACGAAGAGGCGATTCGTTTCGCTCGACGATGCCTCGGGGAGAAAAGATCGAGACGAGTACGTCGCAGATAAGTGTCAATCTCGAATCCATTCCGGCGGAAAAGGTCTGGACAGAAAGATATTCGTTGTATTTATCTATGATAAGTCCCGAAAGAAAATCGCTTTCTCCGTGGACGAGCCGGTACGTGGCATTCTTCGGATACAATTTTTTCCGCAACGAAAGAGCCGAAACGATACGCCGCTCGAAGAATTTGAAATCGATTTCTTCATCGTCCGGTGAAAGAAAACGCGCCGCGATGAGCGAGTGAGGGTTGTAAAAGCCGATCCCCAACCGTTTCATGTCATGCCGAAAAATCTCTACGATGTCGCCGCTCTTGGGTGCGCCGTTCAGCGTTTGTATTTCATTGCTGAACACCCATTGATGTCCCGTTTGAACGCGGCGTTCTTCGTTTTTCTTCAAAACAATATTTTTTTTCCTGATGATCGGCATGGTCTTTGGATGATGAAGCTGGTCAAGGTTTAAAATCTTGTTCAGCTTTTTTTCTCTTCTCCAAAGTATCAAGAAAGAGAGGGAATGTCAAGGAATGCGTCTTGAGGGTAGTGGCTCAATTTGTCATCCCCGCGTGCCAAAGGCATCCCTTTGGGAAAAGCGGGTCGAAGACTCCCAACGGGTCTATCGACCCGTAGATTCGTGGAATCGTAGATAGACGACTCGGCGAGAATCCAGTATCGCTTTTTTTATTCCAGAATGGATGCCCACTTTCGTGGGCATGACAATTTTTTTCTAAAATTGAGCCACTACCAGATTGAGATGTCGGATACGTTATCAGTCGGATCGCAACACGTTGGAATATTTCGTACGGTAAATCAATACGGTGTTCGACGTTTACACTGCTGCCACACCTTCCAATATGCGCTTGCAACACAGAACGTTGTTTCGTATATTTTCATGAACGTTGCCCCACTGAACTTGAAACTTTTTTTCTATCGGAGATGATTATGGCTTTAGATTTGGAAAAACTCTTAGGAGCTGATACGAAGTTGTTGCTTCAACACAAATGCACCACGATTCCGAAGGAATCGCTTCACCTGCCCGGTCCGGATTATATCGATTCTGTCTACGCACTTTCTGATCGTCCGACGCCGGTTTTGAAGAGTCTGCAAGCGTTGTTTGACCATGGGCGTTTGTCAAAAACCGGATACCTTTCGATTCTTCCTGTCGATCAAGGGATCGAGCATTCCGGCGGCGCTTCATTTGCGCCTAATCCTGCATACTTTGACCCGGAAAATATTGTGAAGCTGGCAATTGAAGGCGGTGCGAATGCGGTTGCCTCGACCCTCGGAGTCCTCGGCGCGGTAGCGAGAAAATATGCGCATAAAATCCCGTTTATTTTGAAAATCAATCACAACGAATTTCTTTCCTATCCAAACACGTACGATCAAACGCTGTTCGCAAGCGTGAAACAGGCGTACTGGATGGGTGCGGCCGCGGTGGGTGCTACAGTCTATTTCGGATCCGCAGAATCCCGCAGGCAAATTTGGGAAGTAAGCCAAGCGTTCCAACATGCTCACGAGCTCGGGATGGGGACGATCTTGTGGTGCTACACGCGGAACAATGCCTTCAAGACGAAAGAGAAGGATTATCACGTCTCCGCCGACCTCACAGGACAGGCAAACCATCTCGGCGTGACGATTGAGGCGGACATCATCAAGCAAAAATTGCCGGAGAACAACGGCGGCTACACTGCTCTCAATTTCGGCAAGACAAGCAAGCTGGTGTACGAAAAACTTACAACCGACAATCCGATCGATCTTACCCGGTATCAGGTGGCGAACTGCTACATGGGGCGCGCTGGATTGATCAATTCGGGCGGCGCTTCATCGGGCGCGAGTGATCTTGCGGAAGCAGTCCGTACAGCGGTGATCAACAAACGTGCCGGGGGGACGGGGCTCATTTCCGGGCGGAAAGCCTTCCAGCGACCAATGAACGAAGGCGTCCAAATTCTGAATGCCATCCAGGACGTGTACCTTTCGAAAGAAGTGACAGTAGCATAGATGAACTCTTTCGGATGGAATACATCTGCGTTTCCAGCAGATGCACGTTTTTGAGATAAAGCCACTACCAGTGAAACACATCCACATTCGGATATGAACGGGCGTCTCGCTTCGGCGGGACGCCTTCTTTATTTCTATTCTTATGGAATTTTCTTCGAGGCAAGAGGCTGAAAAATCGACGGTTGCGCTCTCGTCCATCGCCGGCGCCTTTTTTATTACGGGATTAAAGATCGTTGTCGGAGTCTGGACCGGAAGCCTGGGAATTTTATCCGAGGCGGCGCATTCAGGTCTGGATCTGCTTGCAGCGATTATCACGTTCCTCGCCGTGAAGTTCTCTGCAAAGCCCGCCGATAAAACGCACCTCTATGGCCATGGAAAAATTGAGAGTTTTTCGGCGCTCATCGAAACGGTACTACTTCTCCTAACTTGCTTTTGGATCATCAATGAAGCCATCAAGCGGCTCATCTACCACAGGGTAGAAGTTGAAGTGAACGTTTGGAGTTTCTTTGTCATCATTCTGTCGATTGTCGTTGATGCCTCCCGGTCGCGCGCGCTATCCCGCGTTGCGCATAAATATAAAAGCCAAGCGCTTGAGGCAGATGCCCTTCATTTCGGTATGGACGTGTGGAGCTCCGGTGTCGTTTTGCTTGGTTTGATTTTGACTTTCTTGAAGATCCCCGTTGCCGACTCCATCGCCGCATTGATCGTTGCCGTCATAGTTATCGGGGTATCGCTCTCGCTCGGCAAACGGACGGTTGATGAACTTCTCGACCGCGCTCCGGTCGGCATCGAAGAAAAAGTGAAACGTATCGTTGCAGGAATGGACGGAGTTCAGAACGTGGACAACGTTCGGGTAAGGAATTCAGGTCCAAAAACGTTCGTCGATTTAACCCTTCACCTGAAACGGACACTTCCGTTTGAGACTGCGAATACCCTTGTTCATGTGGCTGAGAAGGAGATACAGAAAATTCTTCCGAACGCGGATATCATCATTCATCCCGAGCCGACGGAAACGTCGGATGAAACTATTGTGGACAAAGTGAAGTTGATGATGTCAAAGAGAGGCCTCAGCGCTCATGACGTACAGGCATTTCAGGTCGACGGTAAATATCAAATCGAATTCCATCTTGAGTTTGAACAGAAGCAGGAATTTGTCCGTGCTCATACTATGGTCGATGAAATAGAATCATCCATCAAGAACGACATCGCGAACATCGCTTCGGTTGTTGTCCATATTGAAGATTCCAGGGAGAGGGTCGTTGATTCCGTCGATGTTACTGCGGCTTCACAAGGGCTTATTGATAAAATTAACGAACTTGCGCGGTCACAGCAAGGCGTTCAGGAATGTAGCGTAATTTCCATCCTTGATGTCAACGGAAAATACCGTGTGGCGGTGAAGTGCATTATCGACAAGAAGCTTTCGCTTGAAGAGGTCCATACGATCTCCACCGCGCTGGAGAATAGAATCATGGTCATGTTTCCTCGAATTCAGGAAACGAATATTCACGCAGAACCATCTATAGAATGATAATTCGAAAACTCCGGGCCCAGGACTAAGCACCCAGGACTAAGCACCCAGGACTAAGCACCCAGGACTAAGAACTAAGAACTAATCGCCATCACCTTGAACTCATCCAATATTCCATACCGCCTACGGTGCATCGTTTTCGATATGGACGGCACATTGACTCAGACGCATCAACTTATTTTTGATTCCTTCAATCATATCGCCGAAAAATATATCAACAAGCGTCTGACGCCGGAAGAGATTGTCGCGCTCTTCGGCCCTCCGGAAGAAGAAGCAGTCCAGAATATGATCGGCGCCCAACACATCAAAAGCGCGATGGATGAGTATTATCATTTTTACCAGGAACGGCATAACGATTTGGCCTGGTTGTATCCGGGTATCAAAGAAGTGTTGGATTTTGTGAAGCAGAAAGGGATTATCGTCGCTCTTTTTACCGGCAAAGGAAGACGGACAACGGAGATTACATTACACGAATTCGGTATTGAGCAGTATTTCGATCTTGTGGTGACCGGCGACGATGTCGATCATTTCAAGCCCTCGGGGGACGGGATAAGGAAAATTATGCAAAACTACTCGCTACAGGCCGACGAAGTACTCATGGTTGGGGACGCTGTCGCCGATGTGAAAGCTGCCCGTGAATGCGGCGTACGAATTGCCTCTGTTGTTTGGGATTCGTACAGTCTAAACATGGTTGTGCAATCGGAAGCTGATTTTCTTTTTCATGATGTCCAGGAATTTCATTCGTGGTTGGAAGAAACCCTTCAACAATCAACACTGAACAATCAACAATGAACTATAGACTTTGGACTAAGGACTAAGAACCAATGATAAATGACCAAGCACCACGAACTACGAACCATGAACATCAGTTGCGCGTTGGAGTTGTCGGAGTAGGGCATCTCGGATCGCTTCATGCAAAAATGTATTCCGAAATTACTGCCGCCGTCTTTGTGGGGGCGTACGATACCGATAAGTCAAAATGTGATACGGTTGTTCCCCAATATCCCGGCGTGAAGTCTTATTCAACGCTGGATGACCTCTTGGCTAACGTCGATGCTGTAAGCGTTGCAACGGTGACATCGCAGCACTTCGAGGTTGCAAAACGCGCGTTGAATGCCGGCATTCATGTGTTGATCGAAAAGCCGATTACTCAGACTGTGAGCGAAGCGGATGAATTGATCTCTCTCGCGAAGGCGAAAGAGCGAATCATTCAGGTTGGCCATATCGAACGGTTCAACCCGGCCATTCTCGCCCTCGAGTCTTACGATTTGAAGCCGATGTTCATCGAATCGCACAGGTTGGCGCAATTCAACCCGCGCGGCACCGACGTCGCGGTCGTTCTCGATCTTATGATACACGATATCGATGTCATTTTAAGCCTGGTGCGATCGCCGGTTTCGCACGTCGATGCAAATGGCGTAGCCGTAGTCTCAGAGTCGGTTGACATTGCGAACGCGAGGCTTCAGTTTGAGAACGGGTGCGTCGCCAACGTTACGGCAAGCCGGATCTCACAAAATAAAATGCGCAAGATGAGAATGTTCCAGCATAACGGATACATTTCTATCGATTTTCTTCAAGGACTTGCCGAAGTATTTCGCCTGGTCGAGGAGGGTGGAAACATGGGACAGACGACGATGCTTCTCGGACAAATAGGCGAAGGGAAAAAGAAACGGAACATAGTCTACGAGCAGCCTGAAGTGAAAGAAGTCAATGCTCTGAAATATGAATTGGAGTCGTTCGTGGATTCAGTTCTGAAGAAGAAACAGCCGGTGGTTTCCGGAATGGATGGCCGGCTGGCACTAGAGGTGGCGCAAAGAATTATGAATTCGATTAAGGTGCAGAAGTTTACCGTTTGATAGTTGAATGAGCAGGAAGACACAGC
>JBAUMC010000066.1:0-20873 GCA_049578505.1 Bacteroidota bacterium
ATCCACTCGAACGTGCAAAGAATTTTCTTGAGGTGCCCCTCGGTTATACACCGGAATTAGCAAGAGAAGAAGCCGAGAGATGTATTCAGTGCAAGAACCCGAAATGCATGGAGGGCTGTCCGGTGAACGTGAAAATTCCGCAATTTATTTTTCACGTTGCGATGGGAAATTTTGATCTTGCGGCAAAAACATTAAAAGAGACTAATGCTCTCCCTGCGGTGTGCGGCAGGGTTTGTCCACAGGAAGATCAATGCGAAGCGGTGTGTACAATCGGTGCGCGAGTCGAACCGGTTGCCATCGGCAGAATCGAACGATTCGTAGCGGACTGGGAACGGGCATCCGGCAAGGTTTCTCTTCCGCCGATTGCGGAGCCGACGGGAAAGAGAATAGCAATCATTGGTGCCGGCCCCGCCGGATTGACATGCGCAGGAGACCTCGCGAAGCTCGGCCACGCGGTGACGATTTTTGAGGCACTGCACAAACCGGGCGGGGTCCTCGTGTATGGTATCCCTGAATTTCGCCTTCCAAAACAAATTGTTGAAGCGGAAGTAAAGTATCTCGAAAAAATGGGAGTTCAGATTCAATGCGACTTTGTCGTCGGGATGACACGAACCATTGACGAGCTGATGAATGAAGACGGTTTTGATGCAGTCTTCATCGGCACGGGGGCGGGGCTTCCGTATTTCATGGGAATCCCGGGCGAGAACTTGAACGGAGTCTACTCAGCAAATGAATTTCTCACCCGCGTCAATCTTATGAAAGGATTTGAATTTCCGAATCATGCCGATACGCCGGTGCCGATGGCAAAACACGTTGCAGTTATCGGGGGCGGGAACACGGCGATGGACTCCGCACGAACTGCACGCCGACTGCCGTGGACGGAAAAAGTATACATCGTATACCGGCGATCATCCGTCGAAATGCCTGCGCGAAAAGAGGAGATTCATCATGGTGAACAAGAAGGGATAGAGTTTCTCCTTCTCACCAATCCGACCCGTTTTCTAGGGAGCAACGGCTGGTTGGTTGGAATGGAGTGTCAGAAGATGGGACTTGGCGAAGCCGATGCATCAGGAAGGCGCAAGCCGGTTCCGATAGCCGGAAGTGAGTTTGTTCTCAATGTCGAAGCAGCTATCGTCGCCACAGGCAACGGCTCAAATCCCCTTATCAATAAAACAACTCCCGGATTGACAACAAACAAGTACGGAAATATTATTGCCGACGAAACCGGAAAAACTTCCCGTGAAGGTGTGTGGGCTGGCGGGGATATTGTCATCGGTGCAGCGACGGTGATTAAAGCGATGGGCGCCGGAAAAAAAGCCGCTGCCGCAATTCATGAATACGTTCAGTCGAAGAAGTAATTTCCTCCCCTGCTAATCCTTTTTCCCAAAACAAATATTGTATTTGCAGTAAGTGATTCACCGCAAAGGACGCGAAGGATTCCTAGTAGTTTTATAAAACCTTCTTTGCGGCCTTAGCGTTCTTTGCGGTTAAAGCACAAGATTAGTATCAGAAACGGCACTAGAAGAACAAAGCCCGGCGTCTAGGAGCCGGGTTTTTTGTTTATGAAACAATGAAATGTTCTCGTTATATTGTCCTTCGCCCTCAACTTTTTGTCTCTTAATTTTTGCAACTAAAGCCTTTATGATTCTGAGCGAAATAAATATTTATCCCCTCAAATCGGCGAAGGGAATTTCACTTCAAACCGCCTACGTTGAGCTGCGCGGAATTCAATTTGACCGGCGTTGGATGGTGGTGGATGAATCCGGCATGTTTTTGTCGCAGCGCGATTTTCCCCGCTTAGCGCTAGTCTCAACGCGAATTGACAATGAAATTCTGCATGTAAGTGCCTCGGGGATGTCGGCACTCGATCTTCCGATAAAACAGCAGTTTGGCCACGCCGTGCAAGTTCAGATTCACAGCGATGTTACAAAAGGCGTCTTTGCAGGAGAAGAGGCGAAAAATTGGTTCAGCGATTTTCTTGGAGTGCCGTGTCGCGTTATGTTCATGCCGGACGAAATTCTCCGTCCGGTTAATCCCAAATACGCTCGTGACGGCGACATCGTGAGCTTCGCAGACGCATATCCATTGCTCCTGATATCGGAATCATCGCTCGACGACTTGAATAAAAGGCTTACCGTTCCGGTGCCGATGAACCGATTCCGGCCGAACATTGTCGTTCGTGACTGCGGTGCATATGATGAGGACCACTGGAAGAAAATTCGAATCGGCAAAATGATCTTTTATGTGGTCAAACCGTGTTCACGCTGTGTGACGCCGACAGTGGATCAGGAAACCGGAGTTCAGGGGAAAGAGCCGCTGGCCACACTTTCACAATACAGAAAAGTTGACGGACAAGTCTTTTTTGGGCAAAATGCTATTCCTGAAGAAAATGGACCGTTGCGTATTGGCGATGCAGTTGAAATAGTTGCGTAGGATGAACCGCCGTTGTGTGAACGTATACATTTGAAACATTAGTAGTCGAAATTCGTTGAAGTAAGTACTCATCATTGCAACGGAAAACAGTTCTGCCCCAATGAATTATCTCCAAAAATTGTTTACCCTCGCCATATTGCCGACAATTGCCGTTTCAATTTTGTACTCCCAGGATAATAATGCAGAGCCTGTTCCTCCGCACCACGTCGAGGGGGGGTTCAGAAATACAGATCCTGATTTTGAGGAACCAGCCTTCACAAAAATGGCTCCATGGGTAATCGGCAAGCTCGTGAGTTTCTCCTCAAAACCCGTTGCTGACATTCCGCGCATTTACAATGACGGGTCGGCACTAAAACAAGGCAAGCCTTATACGATTACCTGGGTCGGCCATTCAACATGTCTCATCCAAATTGAAGGCATCAACATTCTCACCGATCCGGTATGGAGTGATAAAATAGGTCCGGTCACCTGGCTCGGTGAAGCTCGTGTTTCCGATCCGGGCATTGCCTTGGATAAACTTCCCCCTATCGACATAGTTCTCATTTCGCACAACCACTATGACCACCTTGATGAGCGAACGATTTTGACCCTCGCCAAAAATCCCAACACGCGGTTCTTTGTTCCACTTCGAGTTCGGAATTGGTTTGAAGACCGGGGCATTTCCAATGTCGAGGAATTAGATTGGTGGGAAGGTGTAACATATAAAGGACTGAAAATAATTTGCACCCCTGCTCAGCATTTCTCAGGAAGATGGGTCAGCGATAGAAACGCGACCCTGTGGTGCTCCTGGGTCGTGCTAGGGAAGGCAAGGCGTTTGTACTTCGGGGGAGATTCCGGGTACTTCCGCGGCTTCGCTGAAATCGGAAAGAAGTTTGGTCCGTTCGATCTTACGCTGATTCCTATTGGGGCATACGCGCCGCGGGAGCTGATGAAGCCCGTTCACATGAATCCTGCGGATGCAGTGCAGGCCTTCGTTGACTTGCGGGGGAAGAAGATGCTTGCGATTCACTGGGGAACATTTAAGCAAACCGACGAACCGTTAGAGGAACCGCCCAAAATACTTCGTGAGGAGATCAAAAAGCGGCACTTACAGGATGAGAACTTTCTTGTATTCATGATAGGCGAGACACGCGAGTGGTAAATTTGCCTCCATCGGTTTTAATTTGTGTCCGATCAAAGTCCCACATAATTCCTCAATTTTTCCCCCTCGTCCTTCGTCAGTCGATGTATTTCGCCGGGGTTTAAGTTACCGAGCGACAGTTCGCCAATAGTCGTTCTGACGAGTCGTAGTGTCGGATGGCCTACAGCGGCAGTCATTTTTCTGACTTGCCGAGTGCGTCCCTCGCGCAAAGTAATATTGATCCATGCCGTTGGAATGTTCTTTCTATAGCGAATACCCGGAACGCGGGGAGGAATTTGGGGCTCCTGTTCAAGTAGATAGGCCTTTACCGGTTTCGTTTTCACCCCTTGAATGACAACACCCCGATTTAGTTGTTCGATGGTGCCAGGTGAAGGAATTCCCTCCACCTGCACAAGGTATGTGCGTGGGTGCTCGAATTCGGGTTCCGTTAACCGGTGATTAACCATGTTGTCGTTTGTCAGGAGGAGAAGGCCCTCGCTGTCTATGTCGAGTCTCCCGACGGAGTAAACATCTTTTGGAAATGGACCATAGTCCCGCAAAGTTTTCCGGCCGAAGCTATCGGTAAATTGGCATAGTACATCGTACGGCTTGTAAAGAAGATAATAATGCTTTGTATTATAATGTGACGCAGGCAAAATGAAGATTGGCAGATTTATTTCATTGCATCATTAAGAAAAGCAACTAGCGGAGTTGCTTCTTCGAACACTTTTGCAATGTCTTTCACAAACCCCGCCTTAAGGCATTTGCCCTCTTTCCACTCAACTCCCACAAAAAACTGCTTGAGTTTCAGCCATTCAGCCATAGGATGGTTTGGCTCAAAACCGGTGGGAACTCGTTGGAGTTTATCGCCATCAATCTTTTTGAATCTCTTTGCGAACCCCCTGTCATTAACAATAGTTAAGAATTCCTTCGGCTTAACTGCGATTACCCGGCGGATTTTTTTTAGTTGATCGCCATCGGGCATGTATATTCCGCCCCCCAGGAAAACGCTTCCCGGTTCGATGTGCAGGTAGTATCCCGACCCCTCGGTTCCCTTTGGCTTTCCCCGCAGGACAAAGTGGGCGGCAACGTGTGTTTTGTAGGGAGTTTTATCTTTACTGAAACGGATATCGCGATAAATCCTAAAGAGCGATCTTTTAGGATTGACGTCAAAATCCGGAGCAAAAGAGTCGAAATATGGTTGGAGAGAGGATATGAGCGATTGCATAGGGAGCTTAACTTCTTCTTCATATTCGCTTTTGTGTTTCTCGAACCAGGGTCGGTTGTTGTTTCGTTTCAATCGTCCGAGAAAGGCAAGACCATTTTTTGGGAAACCGACGAAAGGAGGATAGATGTCAATGTCGATGGGAGGGATATTCAAGGATTTCTCCAAAGTTAATTTCACTTAATTAAACATCGGAAATTGCGGAACGCACAAACCCATCGGCCTTGCGGAGGCGCGCTAGGGCCTCAGCTTTTGAAATTTTGGCTTTTATCATAACCAGGGCGGTTTTAACCTCTCCATCGGCCTTTTGCAGGCAATCGCCGGCGGCCTCATAACTTATGCCCGTTATTGTCATAACAACTCGTTTTGCCCGCTCTTTAAGCTTTAAGTTGGTTAACTGGAGGTCTATCATCATGTTTTCATAAACCTTTCCGAGGCGAATCATCGCGGCCGTGGTGATCATGTTGAGGACCAGTTTCTGGGCTGTCCCCGATTTCATTCTTGTCGACCCCATTACAACCTCCGGGCCGACCTCCGGACAAATTGCGACATCTATGGCAGCTGCCAATTCTTTAAATTCCGGCGAAAAGAGTTTTTTGCGTGGATTAGTTGTAACATAGATTGTTTTTGCACCATGGCCCTTCGCCTCTTTGGTTGCACCTACAACATATGGTGTCTGTAAGCTTGCTGCGATTCCGCAAACCACGTCTTTTTCGTTAACCCACTTTTTATTGATCTCTCCGGCTCCCCCTTCCTCATCGTCTTCTGCGCCTTCCTGGGCACGGAACATAGCTTTTTCCCCGCCGGCGATCATCCCTTGAATCATCTCTGGAGCGACACCGTATGTAGGGGGACATTCGACCGCATCAAGGACCCCAAGCCGTCCACTTGTTCCTGCCCCAACGTAAATCAATCGCCCCCCTTTTTTGAAAGCGCTGACCACAATTTCAACTGCCTGCGCAATGTAAACGATTTCCTTTTCAACGGCGGATGCAATTCGCTTATCTTCGTCGTTTATTAATTTCAAGATTTCTGGTATTGATCGCTTGTCAATATCCATCGTTAACGGATTTCTCTGCTCAGTGGTTAAACTATTTAACCGGTCAAAAAGTTTTGCTTGAGTGTTCAAGGTATCACCGTCAAATATTCTCGACAATAATAAGCTTTTTATCAAGGCTTTGCACTGCTTCACTTCCCTTAAAAACAAGCTCGATTGAACGAATCTTCAGGTCTGGAAACCGTCTCCGGGTTCTTTCAATTTCGGCCTCCGCACTCCCACCTTTCATTGTAATAAGAGCAGATGATTTTGAAACCGTTATTGGGTCAGACGTCCGAGAAAAATTAATCGGAGCACTATTCTTTTTTAGAAATGGCATCCCCCATTTTACCAGATTCTCGAGCCCAGAAACGGCCCTTGCAATAACGGCATCAAAAACATTTTGGTAATCATTCAGCTTGTTGAGGTCCTCAGCTCTGGCACAAATGGCAGTTGCATTTGGCAGCTCGAGTGATGATAGCATTGCTTGCACAGCCTGGGTCTTTTTTTGGATTGAATCCACCAGAACAAAGGTGACATCCGGTCGAACAATGCTTAAAGGTATACCGGGTAATCCTCCCCCAGTCCCAAGGTCGAGTATTCTGCCCCCTACCCCGAATTGAACCTTAAATAAGAAAGCAAGCGAAAGCAATATGTGATGCGACCAAACATTCTCCACATCTTTTCGGGATATCAAATTGATGCTTTTGTTCCATCCGAGCAGGAGATCCACGTAGTGACTTATCTTTCGTAGTTGTATGTCCGTTATTGAAATAGCATTTCTTTGAGCTAGGGAACGAAGCCAAAGTTCATCATTAGTCAACGTTTTGATCTTTCATCATTTGGTTCCACGTGAAACTTATTGGAAAGTTCATTTTTTTAAAAACACGGACAAGACAGATATATCAGACACTGTAACACCGGAAATTCTTGAAGCCTGTCCGATAGAGCTTGGCTTTACTTTGCGCAACCGTTCTTTTCCTTCAGTGCTTAGTGACTTAATATTTGAAAAGTCAAAGTCCTCCGGGATTTCATATGATTCGTATTTAGCGAATTTGCTTATTTGTTCAAGCTCTCTTTTAATGTAGCCTTCATACTTCAGGTCTATCTCTACCTGCTCCCTTACTTCACGAGTTGATAATGCTCGTTTCGCCTCACCGCTTTTAACCATTGGCATCATTTCCTCGATGGTGATCGACGGCCTCTTAAGAAGTTGAGCAAGTCTTTCGTGTTCTTGTGTATGAGTCAAATCAAATCGCCGGAGGAGTCGATTTGCCTCTTCAGGTGCAACAAAATTCCCCTGAAAGTAATCCAATGCAACAGCTACCGCTTCCTCCTTTGTCTTAAGCTTAGCCAGCATCTCATCGGGAATCAATCCGAGCTTATGCCCCTTAGGCATCAATCGACGATCTGCATTATCTTGCCGCAATAAGAGGCGATGCTCTGCGCGCGAGGTAAACATCCTGTAGGGTTCATCGGTAGATTTGTTAATGAGATCGTCGATCATAACCCCGATATATGCTTCGCTTCTGCTAAGAGTAAAGGGATCTGCGTTCTTGGATTTTAGCGCGGCATTTATTCCAGCGATTAATCCCTGCCCCGCCGCTTCTTCGTACCCAGATGTTCCATTTATTTGACCCGCGAAGAAAAGCCCCTTTATGAGTTTGGTTTCTAACGAGTGTTTGAGTTGATTAGGTGGAAAAAAATCGTATTCAACCGCATAGCCGGGTCTCAGCATTTTTGCTTCTTCTAAGCCCGCTATTGTCCGGAGTCCCTCGAACTGTATTTCCTCGGGTAAACTTGTCGAGAACCCATTTACATATACAACGTTTGTGTCATAACCCTCGGGTTCGAGGAATATCTGATGGCGGTCCCGGTCTGAAAATCGAAAGATCTTGTCCTCAATAGACGGGCAATAACGGGGACCAGTCCCTTTGATTCTTCCTGTGAACATCGGAGAACGGTCGAAACCCTTTCTCAAGATATTGTGGGTTTCCTTGTTGGTATAGGTGAGGTACATCGGAATGAGCTTATTCGAGATTTTGTCGGTCGAAAATGAAAACGGAACGGGAGGGATATCACTTTCTTGAACTTCCACTGAAGAAAGGTCAATGCTTTTTAAGTCTATTCGAGGGGGTGTTCCAGTTTTGAGTCTTCCAGAGATGAAACCAAGTCGATTTAGGCATTCCGTTACCTGGGTGGCTGGCGGTTCGCCAAATCGTCCACCGGAGCGGTTTTTTAGTCCCGTATGCATGAGCCCGTTGAGAAATGTACCGGACGAGATTACCAGGGACTTGCAGCCGATAAATCCGAGCACGGATGTCCGGATGGATTTCACTGAATTATTTTCGACAAAAAGCTCTAGCAGAGAATCTTCGATGACGTCTAAACCGTTTTGTTGCAAAATCCTTTTTTGCGCTTCGGCTGCATAAGCTTCCCTATCATTTTGAGAACGAGGGGACCAGACAGCAGGACCCTTGGACTTATTTAACATCTTGAAATTTATTCCGGTAGCATCGGCAATCTTACCGATTTCTCCGCCTAATGCATCGATTTCCCTAACAATATGTCCTTTGGCTGTTCCACCTATCGCTGGATTACACGAAAGTCGCCCGATTGAGGCCAGTTTTAATGTTACAAGCAACGTGCTGGACCCCATCCTGGCGGCAGCCAATGAAGCCTCGATCCCGGCATGGCCGCCTCCAATAACGATTACATCGTACTCATTTTTTGGCGTTTTAGTCAGCATAGATTGGTTTCACGTGGAACAATTACTTCCCTATACAGAATCTCGAAAAAATGTTGTTTAGTATATCTTCGGGCGTAGTTAGACCGATTATTTCTCCTAAATAGTCTAAAGCTGACCTCAAGTCCACGGCAATCAATTCATTGCCAAGCCTCTCTTCAAAGCTGGTCTTCGCTGAAATCAATCCTTCTTGTGTCATTTTTAATAGTTGCCGATGTCTGTCGCTTTGGATCTTGACACTTGAAGCATTTGAATCAAAATGGCCCAATACTCGCTCCACTATTTTTCTTGTAAGGTCATTAATGCCTTCTCCGGTAAGGCATGAAATGGAAATGGCGTCCCATTTTTTGAGTTGTTCATATTCAAACTGAGGGCTGGCTATATCCTTCTTATTTAAAACCACTTGAACCTTGTGTTCATTTTCCTCTAAAATTTCTAATAAACTATCAAGAGCGTCACCGAGGGACTTTGAAGAGTCGACAATTAGCAAAACCAAGTCAGCAGAACCGATCTGGTCATTGCTCCGTTTGACTCCTTCGCGTTCTACGGCGTCTGTTGTGGTTCTTAATCCTGCGGTGTCGACAAGTCTAAACGCAATTCCACCCATAAGCAAAGTTTCTTCAATCACATCCCTTGTTGTCCCCGGTATGTCGCTGACAATAGCTCGATTCTCCCGCAGAAGCAGGTTCATTAAACTCGACTTTCCTACGTTTGGGCTACCGGCCAAAACAACCTTTACTCCGTCGCGGATAAACTTTCCGTAGCTGTACGATTGAATCAAATTTTCTAGTTCCGTTATTGCATCATCAAAAACAGATAACACTTTCTTGTACTCAGTCAACTCTATTCCCTCTTCTGCAAAATCTAATTCTAGTTCCAATAACGAACATAAATCGATAAGTCTTTTTCTTAGCCCATTAATAGTTGTCGACAGTCCTCCTGTTAACTGTTCAATAGACGCCCGGTGAGACAAAGCGGTTTTTGAATGTATGAGGTCTGCGACGGCCTCGGCCTGCATCAGGTCCATCTTCCCGTTAAGAAACGCCCTTTGGGTGAATTCACCTGGATCGGCCATCCTCGCCCCCGCCTCAATAACGGTCTCAAGAATTTTTCGAGAGACGTAGTAGCTCCCATGACAGCTTATTTCAACCCCGTTTTCTCCTGTGTAAGAGTGAGGTTTCTTAAAAACAGAGACAAGAACTTCATCCACCACACCGTCTTGCCGATTGACGATTTTGCCGTGATGAATTGTGTGAGAATGAGCCGCAAATAATGAGGATTTTCCCCTAAAAACCGCATCTACGACCTCAATTGCCCTTGAGCCGCTTACTCTTATTAAAGAGATTCCCGCCTCTCCTAACGGAGTTGCGATTGCAGCAATAGTATCATTTCGGTCTCGGAACATGGCAGTAAAGTATAAATAAATATAGAGTTTTTTTGTTGATAAACAATTCGTGCAACCCCTTCGAAAATACCAAATATTTTACTTGACAAAAGCGAATAAATTCTTATCTTTTTAAGGTGCAACGGATTGGATGAATTGTCATCCCAATAAGACCGGACATGTCAAGACGAATCAATAAAAATACGAGTTACTTTTCTAGTGATAGCGTCATGTTAGAATCGTTAACCCGTTTTCTCGCCGTATCCCCCCTCTTCGTCACCGGGATTATTATTATTTTGGGAACTCTACCGGGTATTCTAAGCCTAACAATTGTAGGCTGAGATCAACCAGAGGTTACCCCAAACACATCACCGAACATTTCCAAAGCAAAACTTAAGATAAAAAGGCGTAACCTCTGGAGCAAAACAAGTACTCCTTTGGCTTCGCTGTTTTAGATTATTGTAATTTAATCATTCATTAACTTGACATCGGCTATGGCACAGCAGAAAGAGACCACCCCCCAACTTCCGGCAAAATTAATGACCGGCGCAGAAATATTTGTCCGATCCTTGATTGAGGAAGGTGTTGAAATCGTTTTTGGATATCCCGGCGGCGCAGTTATCGGCATTTATGATGCGCTACACGACATTTCGGATATCAAACATATTCTTACAAGGCACGAACAGGGGGCCGTACATGCAGCTGAAGGGTATGCTAAGGCAAGCGGCAAGCCAGGCGTCGCTCTTGTTACCTCGGGTCCCGGCGCAACGAATACCGTTACTGGTATTGCCGATGCCTATATGGATTCCGTTCCCATCATTGTATTCACGGGACAAGTCGCCTTAAAACTCATTGGAAACGATGCTTTTCAGGAAGCGGACATTGTCGGTATAACTCGGCCGATTACAAAGCATAATTATCTCGTCCGCGATGTTAAAGAGCTTGCTTCAACGATTAAAGAGGCATTTTACGTTGCCACAACAGGAAGACCGGGCCCTGTTCTGGTGGATTTACCCAAGGATGTTATGGCAAGTAAAACACATTTCGACTATCCGAAAAAAGTCTCCATGCGCTCTTATAACCCGCACGTCGAAGGGCATATGAAGCAGCTAGAGAAAGCTGCCGCCCTTATTTCAAAATCAAAGCGCCCCGTTCTATATGTGGGCGGCGGCGCAATTCTCTCAAACGCATCCGAAGAGTTAAAAAGTTTTGCAAAGAAAACCGGTATCCCGGTTACAACAACATTGCACGGACTTGGATCTTACCCCGAAAACGACGAATTGTCGATGGGGATGCTCGGTATGCACGGAACCTGGTACTCAAACACCGCAGTGCACTATTGCGATCTCCTTATTGCCGTCGGAGCCCGGTTTGATGACCGCGTTACGGGCAACACTGAAGCTTTTGCAGCCGAAGCAAAGAAGATTCATATCGATATCGATCCGACAGCCATCAGCAAGAATGTAAAAGTGGACGTTCCGATTGTCGGCGATGTGAAGAAAGTTCTGCAAAAATTAGTCGAAATGGTTGGTCCGCTCGACACGAAAGACTGGCTTCAAACAATCAAGCAGTGGAAGACGGAGCACCCTCTTCGGTACAGGAACGGAAAACTGATCCGAATGCAATATGTGATCCAGAAAATCGGCGAGATCACAGACGGCAACGCAGTGATAATCAGTGATGTCGGTCAGCATCAGATGTGGGCTGCGCAATTTTTCAAGTACATCCATCCCAGAACACATATCACTTCGGGGGGCTTAGGCACGATGGGGTTCTCGCTCCCTGCCGCGATGGGAGCATCGTTCGCGAGAAAAGATCTTCCGATTATTTCGGTAAGCGGAGATGGCGGCATCCAAATGAATATCCAAGAAATGGCGACATGTGTCGAGTATAAGGTGCCGGTAAAAATATTCATCCTTAATAATGGTTACCTCGGCATGGTGCGGCAATGGCAGGAGCTGTTCTGGCGCAAGCGCTATTCGCATGTGGCAATGTACAGCCCCGATTTTGTCAAACTTGCCGAAGCATACGGCTGCCCCGGTTTTCGTGCCGTTACTTCGAACGAGGTTGAGGACGTCATCAAGAAAGCGCTGGCGGTGAAAGACGGACCCGTGATCGTTGAATTTAAAGTCGTTCCCGAGGACAACGTCTATCCAATGATTCCGGCGGGCCAAACATGGAATGAGATTATCGATGTTCCAGATGAGGAATTATCAGCCGTCAACGGAGAAGAAATAGAATCCGAAGAGCTTATCACGCTGACCAAAGGATGACCACAATGACGATAATTTCTGAGAAGGAAACAGAAGGCGTCGATGTGCAAGCACGCAAGCACACCATTTCCCTACTTGTGGAAAATAAATTCGGCGCGTTTAACAGGATAGCGGGACTGTTTTCCGCTAAAGGCTATAATATCGACAGCCTCACCGTCGGCCCCACCGAGGACGATTCGGTTTCCCGTATGACAATCGTGACTCGTGGCGATGACGGCGTGATCGAACAGATCATCAAGCAACTGAACAAACTCATCGACACGCTCAAGGTAACGGATCTTACGTATGAGAGTTTTGTCGAACGCGATCTTGCCCTTATTAAAGTACAGACAACGCCCGCCACACGCTCCGAGATTATGCAAATTGTCGAAATCTTCCGCGCAAAAATTATCGACATCAGCCCGAAAACAGCAACGATAGAAGCGGTAGGCGGTCAACAGAAGATCGACGCCATCATCAAAATGTTGAAACCGTTTGTGATCAAAGAGATGGCCCGCACGGGAAGGGTCGCGCTGAAAAGAGAATTTCAAGGAGAAGTCGATTGATGACATCCCTCGACGAAAACTATATCCACAAGAATTTCCCCTTGTATGATCCGCGCTTCGAGCACGACGCATGCGGCACGGGGTTCGTCGCCAATATCTCCGGCCAGAAGAGCAATAAGATCCTCAAAAGGGCATTAAAAGCCGCATGCAATGTCACGCATCGCGGAGCGGTAGATGCGGACGCTCAGACGGGGGATGGCTCGGGAATTTTGACGCAGATTCCAACAAAGTTTTTTCTTTCAGCCGTTCCGGAATTATCCTCTCAAGTAAACGGAGACTCCGACTTTGCGGTTGGAATGTTATTCATGCCCCATACAACAGAGCATTCGTTTGCGCTGTGCAAGTTGATTGTCGAGTCAGTCATCGAGAAGCGCGAGCTGCGTTTTCTCGCTTGGCGGATTGTTCCAACAGATTCATCGTACCTTGGAGACAAGGCCGCTGCAACGCAACCTAACATCCGCCAGGTGTTGATCGGAAAACCGCCGCATCTCAGCGCCGCCGAGTTTGAACGGACGCTCTATATTACCCGCAGAGAGATTGAGAAAGAAGTGAAGAAAGCGGTCATCGATAATTTCTATGCCGCTTCATTCTCGAGCCGAACAATTGTCTATAAGGGTCTTGTTACTCCGCTGGCGCTCGATAAGTTTTATACCGACCTACAATCGCCCGAGTATGAGACTGCACTTGCGATTTTTCATCAACGATTCAGCACGAACACGTTTCCACGGTGGGAGCTTGCCCATCCGTTTCGCATGCTGGGACACAACGGCGAGATCAACACAATTCAAGGAAACAGAAATTGGACAAAAGCGCGCGAAGCGGAGTTAGAGTCGCCGTTTTGGAGGGACGATGTCGAATTCCTGAAACCTATTCTTCAACCCAACGCGAGCGACTCGGCTAACGTCGACAACGCTCTCGAGGCGTTGACGCTTTCCGGAAGGGGAATTCTTCACTCGATGCTGATGCTTGTTCCTGAGGCGTGGAATTCTTCGTACCGCGTTGACCCATCGGTTCGTGCCTTTTTCGAGTACCATGAATGCTTCAGCGAGCCGTGGGACGGACCGGCAGCGTTGATATTCAGTGATGGAGTGACAGTAGCAGCCTCGCTCGACCGCAATGGACTTCGTCCGTGCCGGTATAAAATTACCAATGATGGCTTGATTGTTGTCGGATCGGAAGTCGGCCCTGTCGACATGGACGATGCGACGGTCGTGAAAAAGGGGAGGCTAGGCCCAGGTCAAATGATTGCCGTTGATACCGCTCGCGGCATTTTGTTGAAGGACCTTGATATCAAGCGGGAGCTTGCATCTCAGCGGCCGTACGGAAAATGGGTTGCCGAAAACCTTCGCCGCCCGCAGCATCAAATAACGCCAGATTTCTTGCCGAAGATTCCATTCTCCGCCGAAGAGATTTTACGCCTGCAATTATGTTTCGGTTACAGCTATGAAGAACTGGGTCTTATTTTTCCGCCTATGATTGAGGAAGGAAAGGAACCGATCGGCTCGATGGGAGACGACGCACCCTTAGCCGTCTTGTCGCGTCAGCCGAAATTGCTCTCATCTTACTTCAAGCAACAATTTGCGCAGGTGACGAATCCGCCTATCGACCCGATCAGGGAAAAGTTGGTAATGTCGTTGACGGGCAAACTCGGACTCCGCCGAAATTGGTTTGGCGAGACGCCGGAACATGCGAAGCAGGTACAAATTAACAGCCCGTTCTTGTTTGATAACGACCTCGATGCTCTTCGTTCTATCGAGGACGAAGCCTTTCAGTCGGTTACGCTTTCCACATTGTTCGCTGCTGAAGAGGGGTTTCACGGCGCAGAAAAAAGGCTGGAAGAATTGTGTGCAGAAGCCGAACGCGCAGCGGATGAAGGGAAGTATCTCGTGGTCCTGAGCGATCGTGGCGTAGATGAACATAACGTTCCCCTGCCCATGCTCCTCGCAACCGGTGCCGTGCACAATCATCTCATCAGAAAAAATAAACGGCTACGGCTAAGCGTGGTAACGGAGACCGCGGAACCTCGCGACATCCATCATTTCGCCACATTGATAGGCTACGGCGTCAACGCTATCAACCCGTATCTTGCGCTGGAGACTATCCGCCGTCTCGTAGAGATACGCGGCGACACATCGCTGACGATTGAATCAGCGTTCAAGAATTTTAAAGTTGCGATCGAAAGCGGCATTTTGAAAATCATGTCGAAGATGGGGATTTCTTTGCTTGGAAGTTATCGCGGTGCGCAAATATTTGAAGCGATCGGCATCGGCAAAGATGTGATCGATGCGTATTTTACCAACACCCCTTCACGAATTGGCGGCATCGGGTTAAAAGAAATTATTGATGAAGCGCTCACGCGCCATGCAAATGCGTACGGGCAGAGGGATGCGAAACTTACGGACCAGGGGATGTACCGCTTCAAAAAGAATGGCGAACTCCATGCATGGTCTCCCGATGCATTGCGGGCGATGCAGCAACTGAGGAAATCAGGAAGCCAGGAAGACTATAAACATCTTTCCCGTGCATTGAATGAGCATGAGCCTGTTGCGCTAAAGGACTTGATGGCGTTCAAATCGAGCCAGCGGTCAATCCCTTTGCGGGAAGTTGAGCCTGCGGAAGATATTATGAAACGATTCACAACAGCAGCGATGTCTCTCGGCTCTTTATCTCCCGAAGCCCACGAAACAATTGCGATTGCAATGAACCGCATCGGAGGCAAAAGCAATACGGGAGAAGGCGGGGAAGACCCTGCACGGTTTCGCGTTCGACCGAACGGAGATTCGGCAAACAGCGCCATCAAACAAATTGCTTCAGCACGGTTTGGAGTGACTGCCGAATATCTTGTCAGCGCCAAAGAGATCGAGATCAAGATGGCGCAAGGTTCTAAGCCGGGAGAAGGAGGTCAACTGCCCGGGCATAAAGTTTCCGAACTCATTGCGCGACTCCGCCGCGCGACACCGGGTGTTCAACTGATATCCCCCCCGCCGCATCATGATATTTACAGTATTGAGGATCTTGCGCAGTTGATCTACGATTTAAAACAAGTCAACCCGCGGGCAAAAATTTGCGTAAAACTTGTCTCCGAAGCTGGAGTTGGAACGATTGCTGCAGGTGTAGCAAAGGCACATGCGGACATCATCCTTATCAGCGGACATGAAGGGGGAACCGGTGCATCGCCGTTAAGCTCGGTGAAGAATTCCGGGAGTTGTTGGGAGCTTGGAGTCGCCGAAGCTCAGCAGGTGCTTGTTTTGAACGGATTGCGCAGCCGTGTTACCCTGCGAACTGATGGCGGAATGAAAACCGGCCGCGATATTGTAATCGCGGCGATGCTCGGAGCAGAAGAATACAATTTTGGAACAGCAACGCTTATTGCGATCGGATGCCGGTATGTTCGCCAATGTCATCTCAACACCTGTCCGGTTGGGATTGCTACCCAAGATGAACAACTTCGCACGCGCTTCGACGGAAAGCCGGAAATGCTCATAAACTATTTTACGGCAGTGGCGAATGAAGTGCGCGAAATTCTTGCCAAACTCGGTGTCGCTTCGATCAATGAGATTGTTGGGAGGACCGACCTGCTCACCCAGGTAACGGTCGAGAATCATCCGAAAGCAAACACTGTCGATCTCTCCGCAATCTTATCTCCACGAGATACACGGAATAAGCAACGGCAGCGGATTGAACAGCGCAAGGAGAAATCCGACTCGCCTCTCGACGATACCATCCTCCTTGATGTGAAAGATGCTATCAGAGAAAAAAGTTCAGTCGTCAAGAATTATAAGATTAATAACACGAACCGATCGGTGGGAACCAAGCTTGCGGGAGAGCTCGCCTATCTCTACGGAGACAAAGGATTGCCGGACGGGACGATCGAATTGCGGTTCAACGGAAGCGCTGGCCAAAGCTTCGGTGCATTTCTTGTCAACGGTATCCGCATGATACTCGTCGGTGAGGCGAACGATTATGTCGGTAAAGGAATGTGCGGGGGCGAAATCATGATCATGCCGCCGTACGGGCGTGCAACTGCTGCACAGGATGTCATCATTGGTAACACGGTATTGTACGGCGCGACCGGCGGAACGCTTTATGCTAGCGGGAGAGCGGGCGAACGCTTTTGCGTCCGCAACAGCGGAGCGCTGGCGGTGGTTGAGGGAGTCGGGGATCACGGCTGCGAGTACATGACGAACGGAACCGTTGTTGTCCTTGGCAGCACGGGGAAAAATTTCGGGGCGGGAATGACCGGGGGTGTTGCGTATGTTTTCGATGCCGATGGGATTTTCAAAGAACGGTATAACAAGCAGCTCGTCGGCTTGAGCCGGCTCGATAACGAAAAGGATGTAAAATTTTTGCAGGCTGTTATTTATCGCCACCTCGAACTTACCGACAGCCAACGTGCACGGGAAATACTGAACGGCTGGCAGGAGTACTCGTATATGTTCTGGAGAGTCACGCCGTTTTCGACCCAGCGGAAAATTTCTGAAGTCAACAAAGCACTCGACGTTTCAAAGGAGCAGGAAGCAGAAGAAACAGCAGAACAGAAAAAATAACGAAAAAGGCGACTACGTATGGCAATAATAGATTTCGGTGGAGTGAAAGAAGAAGTTGTAACGCGGGAAGAATTTCCCCTCTCGAAGGCGAAAGAGGTATTGAAAAATGAAATTGTCGCGATCCTCGGCTACGGCCCGCAGGGTTACGGGCAGTCCTTGAACATGCGGGATGCCGGCATCAACGTCATCGTCGGCCAGCGCAAAGGAGGCAAGGGATGGGACGATGCGGTCAAAGACGGCTGGGTGGAGGGGAAAAATCTCTTTTCAAAAATCGAAGACGCCGTTGATAAAGCAACGATCATCCAATACCTGCTTTCTGATGCCGGCCAAAAAGAGCAATGGCCGATCGTGAAGAATCATTTGAAAAAAGGACAGGCGCTCTATTTTTCCCACGGTTTCTCGATCGTGTTCAAAGATCAAACAAATGTTGTTCCTCCGCCAGATGTCGATGTGATTCTTGTCGCGCCGAAAGGCTCCGGGAGGACAGTTCGTTCCAACTACCTTGCCGGCAGCGGGATTAACGCAAGCTTTGCTGTCTTTCATGATGCAACAGGGCGGGCACGTGAGCGCGCAATTGCGTGCGGCATTGCAATCGGTTCCGGGTATTTGTTTCCGACGACGTTCGAACGGGAAGTCATCAGCGACCTTACCGGCGAACGCGGAGTGTTGATGGGAGCTATTGCGGGTATTATGAAAGCCCAGTATGATGTGCTGCGCAAAATGGGGCACACCCCGAGCGAAGCGTTCAATGAAACAGTAGAAGAAGCAACGCAAAGTTTATACCCGCTCGTCGGGGCTCACGGGATGGACTGGATGTTCGCGGCGTGCAGTACAACCGCGCAACGCGGAGCCCTTGACTGGTCAAAGAAATTTGAAGCGATAACACAACCGTTGTTCGAACTTCTTTACCGTGATGTTCAGCAAGGAGTGGAAACACGGCGCGTCCTCGAAACGTGTGGCGCTCCGGATTACCGCGAGAAGTTGACAAAGGAGTTGGACGAGTGGAAGAATTCCGAAATGTGGAAGGCTGGTGCAGCGGTGAGAAGTTTACGTCCGGAGAACTGGAAAAAGCAGAAGAACAATTAATAATTAAAAATTAAGAATTAATAATTACGTTAAGAATTGACTTACCCTTACGACTTACAACTTTTAACTTTTAATTCTTAATACCTGATTCTACCGCGAGAGTATATCATGAAAGAAAAAATCTACACGTACGACACGACACTTCGAGATGGGACCCAGGGGGAGGAAGTGGCCTTTTCCGCTGATGATAAGGTAAAAATAGCCAAGCGGCTCGACGCGTTTGGCATTGATTACATTGAAGGAGGATGGCCGGGTTCAAACCCGAAAGATATGGAATTCTTCGCCCTGGCAAAAAACGTCCGCTTCACACATGCTAAGCTCGCAGCGTTCGGCAGCACCCGACGCGCAAAGAACCCGGTGTACGAAGATTCCAACATCAAGGCACTCCTCGATGCGCAAACACCCGTCGTTACGATCTTTGGCAAAACGTGGCTGCTGCATGTGAAGGCCGCTTTGCAGATCTCGGAACAAGAGAATCTTGAGATCATCGAAGACTCCGTGCGCTACTTGAAAAAAAACGGTAAGGAAGTGGTCTACGATGCCGAGCATTTTTTCGACGGATACAAATCGGATAAGGCTTATGCTATAAAAACATTGAATGCTGCGGAACGGGCGGGGGCCGATGTCATCGTTTTGTGCGACACGAACGGCGGAACCTTGACCCACGAAATCTCCGACATCGTGCGCGAGGTGAAACACCATCTCACCGTTTCTCTCGGTATTCATACGCACAACGATTCGGAAGTTGCTGTTGCAAATGCTCTTGCCGCAATTCAAAACGGATGTGTGCATGTTCAGGGAACGATTAATGGTTACGGCGAACGGTGCGGCAACGCGAACTTGTGTTCTATCATTCCCAACCTTCAGTTGAAACTCAATTATTGCTGTGTTGAAGCTGAGAAGCTGAAATTTCTTACCGAACTGTCGCATTATGTCAGCGAGCTCGCAAACCTGACCCATAGGAAAAACCTGGCGTACGTCGGGGAGAGCGCCTTTGCGCACAAAGGGGGCGTTCACGTGAGCGCCGTAATGAAGACCCCGGCGACGTACGAACATACCGACCCTGAATGCGTAGGTAACGTTCGCCGAGTGCTCGTGTCGGATTTGTCTGGGCGGAGCAACGTTCTCTATAAAGCAAAGGAACTTGGCATCAACATCGACGATAAATCACCGACCGTTCAGCATATTGTTGACGATTTAAAAGAAATGGAACATTACGGCTACCAGTACGAAGATGCCGAAGGCTCTTTTGAACTGCTGGTAAAGAAAAGAACGAAAGAATTCAAAGAATTTTTTGAGCTCGAAGGGTTTAAAGTCATCATTCACAAGGAATCATACGAAGCCCAGCCGCATTCGGAAGCCATCATCAAAGTGAGGGTTGGCGATAAAACGGAGCTTGCAGTCGCAGAGGGAACCGGACCGGTAAACGCCCTCGACCGGGCTCTGCGGAAAGCACTTGAGCGGTTCTACCCGCAGCTATCACAAATCAAACTCACCGATTATAAAGTGAGGGTGCTCGACAGTAAAAGCGCCACTGCCGCGAAGGTCCGCGTGCTGATCGAAACGCAAAACGGGACCGCGTCGTGGAACACCGTCGGCGTTTCGCCAGATGTGATCGAAGCGAGCTGGAAAGCGCTTGTCGACAGTCTGAGTTTTCATTTGTTGAAAAGTGAGAAGAGATAAATGGAACGTACAGCGTTCTCCTCTTTTGATATCCAATACAAGAAACGAAGAGCAGTATGATTATTGTCATGAAGCCCGGCGCAACAAAGGCCGAGTTTAATCACGTCATCGAAAAAATTAAGGAGTACGGATTTCAAGCTCATCCGATCGTAGGGACCGAGCGAACGGTCATCGGATGTATTGGCGATGAGCGGGGCAAAACACAACTGCAGTCTCTCGAAGTTGCCCCCGGCGTAGAAAGCGTGATGCCGATCCTTAAGCCGTTTAAACTCGCCAGCAAAGAAATGCGGAAAGAGAAAACGGTTGTCAAAGTGGGCAAGTATTCGATCGGTGGTCCGCAGTTTGTTGTGATGGCAGGGCCGTGTTCCGTTGAGACGCGGGAACAAATTCTCAAAAGCGCTGAAGTCGTAAAAAAAGCGGGGGCGCAAGTGTTGCGCGGCGGGGCATTCAAGCCGAGAACGTCGCCGTACAGTTTCCAGGGCCTTGAAGAAGAAGGACTTAAACTTCTCGCCGACGCGAGAGAGAAAACCGAAATGCCGTTTGTTACGGAAGTTATTACGCCGACCGATGTTTCGCTAGTTACCGAGTACGCCGACATGCTTCAGATCGGCGCACGCAATATGCAAAACTATGCTCTTCTGAAGGAAGTTGGAAGGACGAAAAAACCGGTTTTGTTGAAGAGAGGAATGTCGAGCACGCTCAAAGAATTGTTGATGTCGGCGGAGTACATCATGTCTCAGGGAAATTACAATGTCGTTTTATGCGAGCGGGGCATCCGCACTTTCGAAGATTATA
>JBAUMC010000067.1:0-3544 GCA_049578505.1 Bacteroidota bacterium
AGTACACGGACTGGGATCTGCTGAACGAGCATAAGCTGCCGGTTGCTGCAGGAATGTATATTGCTTACATCGACTGCGGAAGCCTCGGAACCAGGACGCTCAAACTGGCAATTATACCGGAACAGCAATTCTTAGATCACTATTGAGAATCAGTAAAGGATGACAATGAAAACATTGCTATTTGAAAATTCTAAAATTGGAAGGAGATATTCGATGAATATCATACTAAAGCGCATGGCGGCAGTTTTTGTGTTGACCTCGCTGCTTTTCATAGCAGCCTTCGCAGGAAATACAGACCGCACAGGCACCGCTGGCGCGCAGGAACTCTTGATTCCAACTGGTGCAAGCGGGATTGCGCTTGGCGGCAGCAATATCGCACTCGCTTCCGGAGTTGATGCGATCTTCTGGAACCCAGCAGGTCTGTCCCGCGGCACATTCAGTACCGAGGCGTTCTTTTCACACATGTCTTATCTTGCAGACATCGGAGTAGATTACGGCGCCGTCGGAGTAACATTCCCTTCGATAGGGACGTTTGCCGCTTCATTCAAATCGCTGGCATTCGGCAATATCCCCGTCACCACGGAAGATAATCCCGATGGAACCGGTGCAACGTTTTCGCCAACCTATATGGTCGCAGGGCTCACATATTCGAGAATTCTCAGCGACAGAATTTCTGTTGGCGCGACATTCAACTACATTGACGAGACGATCATGAGCACATCCGCAACCGGGTTTTCGCTCGACGCGGGTGTTGAGTATAACGGCCTTCTCGTTCCGGAGTTGAAGTTAGGCGTTGCGTTAAAAAATCTCGGCCCGAACATGACTTACACCGGGACCAATCTTCTCCGTCAGGGAACGACGGTCGGAGATATTCGCGGCACACAGTGGTATGCGGTGCAAGCAGCTTCATTCGAACTTCCTTCACAGATCGATGTTGCCCTGGCATATGATAAGAAAATGGGCGATATGAATGACGTGACTGTGTTCGGCGACTTCGAGAACAATAACTATAGTTCCGATGTGTATAAATTCGGGTTGCAATATGGCTTCAATAATATGTTGTTCGTTCGCGGAGGCTATAATTGGGCACCGAACGCTCCGAAGGATCAGCTGGGACAATCGGCCGAAATCTTCGACTGGACCCTTGGAGCCGGCATCAACTATAATTTAGGCGACGTTAATTTTACACTTGACTACGCCTATGAACATGTTCTTCTCCTCACATCGATCAATGTGTTTACCGTGAGGCTTGGTTTTTAGGGAATTAATATCCTCGTAATGAAAAAGGTTGCCCGTGTTTTGCGGGCGACCTTTTTTATTTTGGAATCGTCTTAACGCAAAAATTAGAATCCATTCGAAAATATTTGGAATAACGATGTCGTTTACACGATCTATCACGGTTCTTTTTATACTTGGCTCTGCAGCATATTCGCAGCATTCTCCTTATTTCCCCCGCGATGGAGACCGCGGAGCTGCACAAGTAATTCGGGAAATAAAAAATCCGAGCGTTTATCTCTTCATTGCATTGGCCCCGGGTTTTGAAGATCTCCCTTCAATCGCGAATTTCAGGATTGGAAGCGGTGCTACCGTTGCGGTCGCCTACGTTACCAATGGAGAAGATGTCCCGAGCGATTTAAGCGGAGAAATGTTTTATCAGCTGGCTTCGCGAAGAAAGGAAGAGGCATATCGAGCTCTTTCATACCTCGGTGCCCAGGCGTATTTTCTTAATATTCCCATCGGCGATTTTTCCGCCGGGTCCGGTTGCTTCCATCCAACTGCAACGCTTGACAAGATGGTGAATGACCGGCTCGATAGTTTGATCGACCAAGTAAGGCCCGATATACTTGTGTTGGACCGCGATCCTTTATCAGGGGACAAAGAGTCAGCCCGCATCGCTTACCTCAAGCGCCTGATTGAAGATAGGCTTGGCGACAACAAAAAGACTCCGGCATGGAATATAAAACGTTTTTTTACCCGTACCGATAAAAGTGGCAATGCCGCGGTGATCCCCGTTGAGGGACGTGACGCCGTATGGTCAAAAAACTATTTGACGATGGCTCACGAAGCGGAAAAATTTTATGAGAGTTTACGATACCAGATATTGTTGTGGAATGTCGGGGGATCTCACCGTTACGTTCAACGTTATCCGGCGGAAACGAAATCATCGTTCCCCCTGGATAAAGAACTGCCAGATATTGGTGCGCAGCTTAATACACTGCTGCCGGCAATACATTCCGTCAATTCAATCGACCAATTGGGGAGCCGCGCAAAAAAACTTGAGCTGCTGCGCAGCGTCATCGCACAGATTGATGCATTCATACAAAGCCATCCGCAAACGGCGAATCCAACAGATTCTAGAGTGTTGGCCGCATGGAAAGTCGGGCTCGAAAAACTACGCTGCGAGGTCTTGGACGTCAAGATCCCCTACAGCGTCAGCGATACGATTGTGACACCGGTTCAGGTATTCTTCCTTCGGTTCGGCAAATTGCAGGACATCTTGAGCCGAGGGAAGACGCAGGTGCTATTTCCCGGAGTTGTTCAAAAACAGTGGATCGTCAACGAATCTCAAAATACCTTTTATCCACTAAAAGACTCCACCCAATTTAGGGTCCTTTCTCCACGATCCATTAGCCTCAATTCGACTGAAACGCCGCAAGGATTCGATGCGATGCAGATGCGGACGCCGCTGGTTTTTATCGTAGTGCACGAAGATACAGATCCCAATCGCAATTTCATGTACCGGGAAGAACTGCCCCTTATCATCGCTCCTTTCCGTTCAGTAGAAGTTCTCTCATCACGGGTGATGATGGACCGCGACAGCTCCATTTGCGTCCGCTTCAGGAGCAATGTGCGGGATAAAACGGAAGGGGCGTTCTACGTCAACGACGCGGCCGTTTCATCGTCGCAAAAAAAGGTTGAATTGCCGGGAAAAAATAGCATCGTCACTGAGATACTTCCTCTGCGATGGAAAGATACCCTGGTGACCACTCCACGCGAAATAACCGTCAGAGCTGGCAGGGGAAATTCTATCGGAAGTTTTGTCGTTCAGTCAGTTGAAGTTAAAGTGAACACAAAAAAAAGGGTTGGAATTTGTTCTGCAATTGAGAATAGCCCGGTGCAGCTTGCTCTTCACAGGATAGGCGTCTCAACAACCCTTTTGGATGCGTCAAGTTTCTCAAATAATGAATTATTTAAAAATTCGGCGATTATAGTCGATCAGTTTTCGATGAAAAAATTCGTTGGTTTCGGCAAGCGGTTGGACTCCCTGGAACAATGGCTCAGCCGCGGCGGCAGACTGATTATCCTTCCTCAATATGGATCGGAGCGGGGAAATCAATTCTTGAACAACGAAATAACATTTGCACAATGGTCGGTAGGTGACTGCAAGCAGAAGCTGTTTGTCGATTCGACCGACAGCATATTTAATCTCCCCAATAAGATTGATGAGGGGGGGTTTTCCGACGACCAGTTTGTAACTTCGTACTGCGAAATTGAAGATAAAGGGAAGGATAACGCAAAAGTCCTGATGAAGTCGGGCACCCGC
>JBAUMC010000068.1:0-64170 GCA_049578505.1 Bacteroidota bacterium
TGGTCGATTACGTGAACGAGGTCTGCGATATGCGTTTGCAGTCAAAACACAAAGACGGAGTGCCCGACGATGTTGTCCAAAAAATTCAGCAACTCATTGCAAATGAGACGAAGAAATTTTGCCCGCACTAAAAAAAGCCGCACGCCGATCTCGGCACCCGACATCATCACTCAATCGCATTCATCCGAGGCCTCTAACTAATTAAATCAGACAGCAACTTTCGGAAGATGGTTCACGGCTTCTTTGATTGCTTTTACGGGGTAGACGAAATCTTGATGTTTCCCTTGAAGATACTCCTCGTAAGCCGTCATATCGAAATGGCCGTGCACCGAAAGTTTAAATGCGATGACGCTCCGGCCATTCCATGGTGCCGAGCCACGCCGACGCGCTTGCCGGGGGCACAGACGTAACCCCCAGCGTAAGCATTTTCACGATCGGAGCCATTGCCACCCCTATAATCGAACGTTTACTTCCCAAGCGTCGGGCTCGCACGATGCAGGCTCAACTGCGATGATCCTTCCCCTCCTCCGTTCATGAATTTCTGATGTAAGGAAGTGAAACGCATATCCTGCAAAATACTACTCGCCTCATACGCAGCCTATCACGATGTCAAGGTATTCGCCCGCCATTTCCAAAGAGTAAAATCTGGATTCTCTCCTAGTCATCTATCCAGGATTCTACGAACCGTAGATTCGTGGAACTACCCTTCTGGTCGGTTGACCTGTTCAGAGTTTTCGACCGTTTTTTCCTGAAGGAATGGCTTCGCACGCGCGAATTACAAACTCAGCCAGCACCCAAGTGTTCGAGGCCTAATACTCAATTCTTCCGAGGCCGCACAAGATGTTTGATGACATTAGGTTTCATCATGATGCGGAGAAACTATTTCTCATCGCATACTTGACTTTCAAACGAGCCTTTAATACATTAACGTCCAACACGTTGCATACCTACTCAATGACACACCATATGTTGAATAATCGTTCGGAGGGTCTATGATTTTCTGGATATCCAACATGGCGAGAGAACAAGCTCGCCGGGCTATTGGTTTTGTGGCACTCATCGCATTTGTAGGCCTTATTGGATGCGGCGGTTCTTCGGAAACAACACAAACGGGGGCAAGCACCGACACGACAGCAGTCCGTTCGGACACCACGATGATTGCTCATGATACCACGGCCGCAAAAGCCCTCCCCGAAACGACAGCGGTGGTCCAGGCGCCTCCTACAAAAGAGGAGATGCTCCAGCAGCAAATGGAGGAAATCAAAACCGAGAACATCCAGCTCCAACAAAAACTTGATGCCTCCGAACAAAAGAATAAAGAGTTGATGGCGAAAATTTCCGACCTTGAGGCAGCCCAAATTGCAGCACAGGAAAAGCCCTCGAAGCCGGCAGGAATGAAATCGATGTCCATGAGTAAGGCTCCCGCAGGCAAATCGACAACTGAGGATATAGAGCATTATGAAGGGGCTGTGTCTCTCTCAAAAGGAGGAAAATTCAAAGAAGCGATCGACAAATTCCAATCGCTGTTGGATGGCGGAATCAAAGCCGACTATGCAGATAACTGCCACTATTGGATTGGCTTAAATTATTACGGAATGCACGAGTACAAAACAGCGATTCAGCACTTCCAGGAAGTGCTGAAGTTCAAAATTTCGGAGAAGAAAGACGATTCCCAGTTTATGATCGCTCAGAGTTACGACCGAATGGGGAATCATGAACAAGCACAAGTAGAGTATAAGAAATTTGTCGAGCTCTACCCGAACAGCGAATATTTGCAGCGGGCAAAGGCGCGGATAAAGTAATCTTTTAGCAAAACATAAAAGGCCGGCTTCGAGCTATCGATGCCGGCCTTTCTTTTTATAATCCCGATTGAACGGCTATTGGAACTTCATCAGGCCCCTCAAATCGGACACCTCAAATTCTTCTTCCAGTTTGTTTAAAAAACGGATCAACACCTGAGCTGTAGCATACGCGTCGCCGGCGGCTCGGTGTCGGTGTGAATTTCGGATACCCAACTGCTTCGCTACCGGACCAAGAGACTTACTATACAAATTCGGCAGCAAGCGTCGGGCGAGCTTGCATGTGCACAGAACCGGATTCTGAATTCGCTCGATGTTCCCTTTCGCCAGCGTGCTATTCACGAAGCTTAAATCGAACGGTGCATTATGCGCTGTAAATACTCCGGTGCCAAGAAACTCTGAAATCGTCGGGGCTACTACTTCCGCCGTCGGTGCGTCTCCAACCATTTCGTCATCAATGCCTGTCAACGCGGTGACCTCGTCAGGAATTGGCATCATCGGATTGACGAGCGTAGTATATTCATCCCACAGCAATCCATTGCGGACTTTGATCATCGCGATTTCTGTGATCCCCCCGTCGCGGGGAGAAAGCCCGGTTGTTTCCACGTCGACCACGACAAACGTAGTCCCCGCAATGCTTTGGCTCATGATATCGGCGGAATCAGAGAGCATCAAAGGAGCCGCCCGTTAAGAAATTCATTGCATGTTGCGACATCTTCTTCGCTACCGATAAAGAACGGAGTTTTTTGATGGAGCGTCGCCGGGACGACGTCTAGGATTCGCTTGATGCCGTCGGTCGCGGCACCCCCTGCCTGCTCCATAATAAACGACATCGGATTGGCCTCGTACATCAACCGAAGTTTTCCATTAGGATGACGAGTGTCCCCCGGGTACAAAAATATACCGCCGTATAACAGCGTGCGGTGAATATCCGCTACGAGCGATCCAATGTATCTGCCGGAATAAGGCCTCCCTGTTTGCTTATCTTCTTCCTGCAGATATTTGATATATTTCTTGACGCCGTCACCCCAGTACCTGTAGTTACCTTCGTTTACACTGTAAATTCTGCCGCTTTTTGGAATCCGGATATTTTCATGCGATAAAAGAAATTCGCCGATGCTCGGGTCAAGGGTGAAACCATGCACTCCGTCGCCGGTTGTGTAAACAAGCATCGTGCTTGATCCGTAGATGACATATCCCGCAGCCAGTTGTTTATAGCCCGGCTGGGTACAATCGGCGAGCGTCCCTTTTCCGGAATTTGAAATGCGCCGATAGATCGAAAAGATAGTTCCGATTGTAACGTTCGCGTCAAAGTTCGACGAACCGTCGAGCGGGTCGAACAAAAGAACGTATTTCCCTTTCGGATAATCATCCGGAATATGCAACACTCCTTCATTCTCTTCGGATGCCATTACGCACAAATGACCGCCATGGTCCATCGCCTTGTAGATCGTCTCGTCGGCGAAGACGTCAAGCTTCTTTACTACGTCGCCGTGAATATTTTCCTTCCCGGCCAAGCCGAGAATATTCACCAATCCGGCTTTGCTCACTTCGCGCCAAATCACCTTAATGGCCAGCGTCAGATCGCGAAGGACGGCAGAAAAATTTCCCGTCGCGCCAGGATGTTGCCTCTCCCCCTCGATAATATAGCGTTCGATGGTGATGACTTTATTAGCCATGCGCAGTTCGGTGACTATTCGGTGAAAGTGTGATTGAAATGAAAGTAGGTAAAAGCGAATGAAGTTACAACGTAATTTCCCGGATTTCGCTGATTTTGCGCCGATTCCAGATTACGCACATCGAGTGTAGAACGTGGACTGCTATGATCTGAGTAAGCTGCAATCTGAGTTCGATCTGCGAAATCATTGCAATCACTGATCGACTTCCTGCTCCTTGTATTGCAATTGATACAGTTTAAAGTAAATCCCGCCGAGTGAAAGAAGTTCCTGATGTGTGCCGGACTCCCGAATTTCTCCTTTGTGCATCACAATAATTTTATCTGCGCTTTGAATTGTGGAAAGACGATGTGCGATAACGATTGAACTTCTTCCTGCCAGCAATTTTTTAATAGCGGACTGGATCAGCAATTCTGTTTCAGTATCGACGCTGGACGTCGCTTCGTCGAGCACCAGTATTTTTGGATTGTAAGCGAGGGCGCGTGCGAATGAAAGGAGTTGTTTTTGGCCAACTGAAAGAGTCGAACCCCGCTCTTTTACACCTTCGTCGTACTGCCGCGGCATTGCTTCGATAAACTGATCTACGCCGACAAACTGTGCCGCCTGTTTCACACGTTCGAACGGGATCGTATCATTCCCCAAGCTGATATTCCCTTTGATATCGCCGGAAAAGAGGAAGACGTCCTGCAGCACTACGGCAATATGCGTCCGCAAATCGCTTATATTTACATCCTTGATGTTAATATCGTCGACAAAAATTTCCCCCTTCTGGATATCGTAGAACCGCGATAGGAGGCTGATGATCGTGGTCTTCCCAGCTCCTGTGTGCCCAACGAACGCGATCGTTTCCCCGGGTTGAATAGTAAACGAGACATTCTTCAAGACCCAGTTCTCGTCGTTGTAGGCAAACCAGACATTGCGAAATTCAACCTTCCCTCTCATGGTCGGTAATGGGACTGCCGATTCGGGATTCGGCAATATGCTTTTATCATCCAGCAATTTGAAAATCCTCTCGGACGATGCCATCGCCGTCTGCATGATATTGTACTTCTCCGATAAATCGCGGATAGGGCGCCAAAACATTTCGTTAAATTGGAGAAACGCCATAATCGTTCCGATCGTGACTTTTCCCTCCAGAGTTTTTCCGCCGGCATACCAAACTATTAATCCGACCGCAATAGCACCGATGATATCGACGGCAGGATAAAATACCGCATAATAGAAGATGGAGCGAATATTGGCGTCCCGGTGGGCAGCATTTAATCTATCGAATTGGTCGTACGCTTTCTTTTCGCGGTTGAAAATTTGATCGACGATCATCCCCGTGATATGTTCCTGCATAAACGTGTTGATCTTCGCGATCTGAATCCGGACATCACGGTATGCTTCGCGCGCCTTTTTCCTGAAAAGAAAAGTGCCGTAGAATAAAAACGGAAGGACGCTGAGAGACACAAAGGCAAGCTGCCAGTTCATCGAAAACATAAACCACAAAATCCCCACGATCATAAAGACGTCGCTGAATACCATCACGATCCCAGACGAAAACATATCGTTCAGCACTTCCACGTCGCTCGTCACACGCGTAATAAGCCGTCCGATGGGGTTCCTGTCATAGAACTTCAACGAAAGATTTTGCAGATGTCTGAAGAGCTCCATCCGCAAATCGAAAATAGTCCGCTGTCCGATCCATTGCGTGAGGTACGAATTGAAATACTGCACAACGCCGCGAACCGTCAGGACGCTCAAAAACATCAGGGCGGTCATCAGCAAGCCGTTTTTGTCGTGATTTTTGATGTTGACATCGACGGCAATCTTTGTGAAATACGGCCGCACGGCTTCTAGTGCCGAGACCACCATACTCAACCCGATGCCGAGCACGACGTACCATTTGTACGGGCGGAGATAATGAAGCAGCCGCCTCATCAAATTCCCGTCGTATGCCTTACCGAGAACCTCTTCTTCGTTCATCGTTCAGTGAAAAGTTAAAAATGCAAAATGAAAAATTACTATTGACGTTTGGTTCGGCTTTTGCTCACGATAGCCCCTAATATTCTTCGCAGTTCGTCAGCTTCTTGGATAATCGCATCAAACCTCTTAGGAGTAATGTACTTAGTGTCTCGGACCAATCGTAACCAATAATGTGTTTCGCGTGCTTCTTTTAATGCAATATTCATTTTATAGATAAAGTCTTCTTTAGAGGAACCGGCTACCGCTTCTTCGACATTTGCCCCAACAGATGTCCCTGACCGAACAAGTTGCCGAATTAGAACCCGGCAATCCGTTGAATCGGGCAATTGACGAGACAATGCAATAATGCGTAAAGCAAAATTGTACGTACGATTAAGAATATCCCCCGCATGCTCCATTTTAACTTTGCATTTTCAATTTTTAATTGAGTTGTTCCAGCTCCTTCTCCAACAACTGCTTGTAATGCAAGTTCGCATAGATACCGCCGAGATCGACGAGGTCGTCATGTTTCCCCCGTTCGACAATCTGACCCTTGTCCATTACGATAATCATATCGGCATCCTTGACTGTGGAGATACGGTGGCTGATAATAATGCTCGTCCGGTCTCCCATCACTCGGCGCAGGCGTTTGAGTATCGCTTCTTCCGTATAAGTGTCGACCGATGAAAGTGCATCATCCAAGATCAGAATCTTCGGCTCCCGCAGAATTGCGCGTGCGATGCTTGTGCGCTGTTTCTGCCCGCCGGATAAAGTGATTCCACGCTCGCCGAGCGCCGTCTCAAATTGCTGGGGGAAGTCGTTGACGTCTTTTGCGATCTGAGAGATTTCCGCCGCCTCGCGGATTTGTTCGTGAGAAATTCCGTCCGCCCCGTAACTGATATTTTCCGAAATCGATTCGGAGAACAAAAATGTTTCCTGAGGAACGCACCCGACATGAGAGCGTAACACTTCAAGAGGGATTTTCTTGATATTAACGCCGTCGATCAGAAGCTCCCCCTCTGTGACATCATACAATCGTGGGAGCAGGTTGATAAACGTACTTTTTCCGGATCCGGTATAGCCGACAACTGCAAGCGTTGTGCCCTTGGGGATTTTCAGGTTGATGTCCTTCAGGGTTGGCTTTGAGGCGCTTTTATGGGTGAATGAGACATTTTTGAATTCAATTTCCCCCGCAATGTGTTTCATCAAAATGTCTGTCTCTTCTGAATCACGGATTTCCGGCACGGTGTCGAAGATTTTCGCCAGACGTTCCATCGACGCAGCCCCTTGCTGGATGATATTTGTCACCCAGCCGAAAGCGATCATCGGCCAAATCAGCATCGAGAGATATGTAAAGAAGGCCGTCAACAACCCGATAGAAATTTTTCCAGCGATGACTTGCAGACCGCCGTAATAGACCGTGATAACGAGCGAGATGCCGACAAGCATGTACATCATCGGCCACATAATGGATTGCGCCTTGGCGAGCACGAGATTCTTCTTCAAATATACCCAGCTTAATTTTTCAAACAACCCAATTTCGTATTCCTCACGCACATACGCCTTGACTACCCGGATACCTGAAAGATTTTCCTGTGCGCGTGTCGTAAGGAGCGAATACTGCTCCTGCCGTTCGTTGAACTTTGCATGAATAATCTTTCCAAGTTTGTAGACGGCATAGGAGATAAGCGGAAGGGGAACTAATGCGACCAGCGTTAAGGACCAATCTTTCACGAACATGAGCGTCAATGCCATCGAAAACGTCATAAACGTGTCGGATGGGTACATGATCCCAGGGCCGAGGACGTTGCGCACGGCAGAGATGTCGTTCGTCGCATGTGCCATCAAATCGCCGGTTGGCGTGTTCTGGAAATAGCTGAGGGGAAGTTTTTGAATGTGCGCGAGAAAATCGTTGCGCAAGTCGTACTCGATTTTTCGTGACACAACAATAATTGTCTGACGCGTGAGAAATGTCATGAAACCAGCAACAATCGCAAAACCGACGATCAATCCGGCGTCTCTGATCAGTTTTGAATATTGGAGAGCTCCTGTCTCAACCCCGTGTTTAATCGTATCGACGGCATTTCCGATAAACAGCGGCATCGCAACGACGAACAAGTTACTGATAATAACAGTACAAATGCCCCACATGAGGGTGCGTTTGTACTTCATGAGATATGGGCGAAGACGAAGGAGAGACTTCATAATACCAATTAAAAATTAAAAGTTAAAAATGAATAAGAAAGCAAGTCGCACGATTCATTGCCGTGTCCACCTTTTAACTTTGCACTTTTCACTTTACACTGCTCCCTATTCTATCACGGCAAACTTCGTGTACGGCTGCAGCACTTTCGGGAGAATGACTTTACCTTCCGGCGTTTGATACTGTTCGAGCAACGCGGCGACAACGCGCGGGAGGGCAAGGGCAGATCCGTTCAACGTGTGCACAAATTCTTGTTTTCCTGTCTCAGTCGATTTGTACTTAATATTCATCCGCCTGGATTGGAACGCTTCAAAGTTGCTGCACGAAGATACCTCAAGCCATTTTTGCTGTCCAGGAGCCCAGACTTCGAGGTCGTATTTTTTTGTTTGAGTGAAACCCATATCGCCGGTGCACATCAGCAGCGTGTGATACGGTAGCCCGAGCGACTGCAATATGTGTTCCGCGTCCTGCCGGAGCAGTTCCAGCTCATCGTAAGACTTTGACGGCAGGGCAAATTTCACTAATTCAACTTTGTCAAATTGGTGAAGGCGATTCAAACCTCGCACATCCTTGCCGTACGAACCCGCTTCTCGGCGAAAGCAAGGGGTGTATGCTGCATATTGAACGGGCAAGTTTTTCTCTTCTAACAATTCTTTTCGATGAAAGTTCGTCACTGGAACCTCGGCGGTAGGAATCATATAGAAGCCATCCTTCTCTGCCGAGTACATTAAGTCCTCTTTATCCGGAATTTGTCCGGTTCCCCGCGCACTTTCGTCGTTTACCATAAGGGGAGCGCCCATTTCTTTGTACCCCCGTTCGACGGCATGGTCAAGAAAAAAATTTATTAGAGCACGTTCAAGCGACGCCCCCTTGCCGACGTAAAACGGAAATCCGGCCCCGGCAACTTTTGCCCCCCGTGCGAAGTCGATGATGCCGAGCTTTTCAGCCAAGTCCCAATGGGGTTTCAATTTAAAATCTGCGGATAGCTTTTCGCCCCAAGTAAATACCTCTTTGTTGTCCTGCGGCGTCGTTCCGATAGGCACCGAAGAGTGGGGAATGTTCGGCACTGTCAGGAGCAGCGCATCTAATCGTTCTTGAACTGACTTCAACTCCTCATCGATCGCTTGAATCCGGTCTTTCACTTCATTCATTTCAGCGATCGCAGCAGCCGCATCGTGCTGCGCCTTTTTCATCTGCCCAATTTTTGAAGAGACTTCGTTTCGCTTCGCCTTGAGCGTTTCGCCCTCCTGGATAAACTCCCGGCGCTGCTCGTCGAGCGATACAATTTCATCGACGTTATCAGTCTCACGCTTTGCCTTAATCCCCTCTTTTACAAGGTCAGTATGTTCACGAATAAATTTTAGGTCTAGCATTGGTCTTGGTTGGTAGTGTCTCGTTTTTGGTGTTAGGCTTTAGGTATTAAGTTCTACGTTTTACGTTCTGCTTACTGTTCACTGATGACTGGCTACTGCGTCACCTTCATCGTGACGAGGACGGCGTCGCCGGAATTACCGAATTTAACTTTTTCGACAGAAAGAGGTTCGATTTTCCGATCCTTCATCGCGTACACTTGTTGCTCAATTTTTTGCGCCGCTTCCTGCAACGAATTTGCAGCAGTAAAATGTTCCTGCATCCTCGCAGCGGTCTTCCCCGACATCGACTCGCAGAAATTTCCGCAGACAATGAATGGTACCTCAGGATATGATTGCGCAATAGAAAATATTTCCTTCGCCTCGTTTAGCCGAACAGACGATGATTCGTCGTCCAATTCAGTCGACGAGACCCCGACTTCTCTCAAGCCAACGTCAATCACTCCGAACGCAAGAGAGCGTCGGACTTTCCCTTCTTCGACGGGCAGAGGTTGAACGACGGTTTGTGTCACGGGGTACAAACTGAAAAGGGCATTACCCGAATCGTACCCTTCGAAATACCTGGCCTTTCCGAAAAAATTGTACATTTCTGTTTGCTTGGCAAGTTCTTGAACGGCGTCAAATTCCGATTTCCCCTCCTGCGGTCGCTCAATTTGCTGAATTGCAACAACGTCCGCTTCCGTCGACTTTATAAGTTTTGCAAGCTTTCGTACATCGCTCTTCCCCTTCAAGGTATGACGAACATTAACGGACAAAATTTTGAAGGTCGAGGTGAGTGGCCTATTCGCAGCCGGTGGAGCAACCGTAGTTTCCTTCGTCGGTCCGCACGAGTTCAGAGCGAACGCAAGAATGAGGAGCGTTGGAATTGCGCATGTGGGCACTGCGCGGCCGGAAAAAAGAGGCGGTGCGTTCATGTCAGTTCAGACTCAAATGTAAGAGTTCCCGTTTCAAGGCTTCAAGACCTTGGACCAATGTCATCGGATGGAAACCGAGATCCCTCTCCGCTTTCACCGTCATAAGGCTCGTCACTAATGGGCGTGGAGCTGTTTGATGAAGGTCGCTTGATTTTGCTTTTTGAATAAGCGAAGGACTATGCCCGAACACTTCTGCAGTTTTTATCGCAAATTCGTTCCGGCTGACGACATCTGCGCCGCCGATATGGCAAAGTCCTGACCACCCGCGCTCAATTACCTTGACAACGCTGGCAGCAAGATCACTGACATGCGTGGGGTTACCGATCTGGTCGTCGACGCACCGTATGGTTTTTCCCTCGCGCAGGCTGTTAATGACCCATAGTGCGAAGTTGTTTTTTACGTTGATGCCGGCTCCGTAGACGACAATTGCGCGGAGGATCGCAAAGGAAATCCGTCCGGCGAGAATGACGTTCTCCCCGGCCAACTTTGTTTTGCCATAATAGTTGATCGGGTTGACACGGTCTGTTTCTTTGTACGGTCCGTTCTTTCCGTCAAATACATAGTCAGTTGAAATATGAATAAGATGGCAATTGATCCGCCGAGAGACTTCAACTAAATTTTCCACACCGACAACATTGACCTTCCAAGCAAGTTCCCGCTGCGTTTCACACGCATCGACGTTCGTCATCGCAGCTGCATTTACGATAATGTCGGGACGAAAACTCGTGACAAGGCTCTTGACGTCGCTCTTATTCGTTATGTCGAGCTGAGTGTAATCAAAAAGCTGACGGTCGAGAACGAACGTCCGGTGGTGAGAGGTGTTGAGGACTTCATATTCCGTTTCGTGTCCCAGCATCAACGCCAATCGTTGACCGAAAAGTCCGTTACTACCGCAAATGAGAACGCGTTTCATTTCCCGTTTCCGTCCAGTGCTTTGAATTGTGATAAACGGCCGATCTCTTCCGATCCGGAAAAACTGCTGCTCGCCGCCGCTACCTCATTGGCAAACTTCGCCGAGTTCTCAAAATTTTTTGTTTTGCAGTAGTGGTACAAAAAAGCCGAACCAAAGACATCCCCGCATCCAGTCGGGTCTTGAGAGCTTGTCTGGATACCCGGAAATTCCTTTCGCTGCAGATGCTTATGTTCTTGCTGAAAAACGGTGACGCCTCTCGCCCCGCGGGTAACGCACATAGCATTCACCATCAACGGCAGCATCTGCTTGGCCAGCACTTCTTCGTCGTACCGCTCGATCGTCAATCCTGCCGCTTCCTCTTCGTTCATCTGTACCGAATTAATCATGAAACACCACCGACGCCACTCGGAGAGCGCGCGGCGATAACGGGAAGCTTCCGAATCGACGCCGAGCGTCAAGCTGTGCAGATCGAGATGAATCGGCGTATTCTTCGGCCTCACCGAGAGGCGAATCTGGTCGAGCGTTTCAAGAGTAATATCCGATCCGGAGATCATGTCCAGGAAAATTCCCTGCACCGACAGAAATTGTTCAATGCGAGAGAACGGGATCGGTGAGGAAATATGCTTTGAACACTCAGTTCTTGTTTCTTTGTCGTTATAAAAAAGATGAACCTGATTGGTCTCTCCTTCGAAAGAATAAATCCCGTCCGTATTCACGTTCGGATATTGTGCCAATAATTGGCGAACTGCATCAAACTTTTTTTCACCGACGCCAAATACAGGAAAAATTGTATCCGACTCGGATGCGATGTTCGCCATAGCGCCAACGGCAAAAAGAATGCCTCCGTAGCCCGTCTTCTCCGTTCCGTCAGGGCGATGGATAACGTCCAAACACAAATGTCCGATGACTGTGAGCTTCACGCTTTCTTCTTATAGACTGTTCTCGGGTCAAAAACCAGATCCTTCGATTCCTTGAAATCCTCACCCCCGTCGACAATCTCCCGGTAAAAACAGGTCCGATGCCCCGTGTGGCAGGCGGCACCTCCGACTTGGTGGACCTTCAACAGGACAGCGTCTCCGTCGCAGTCAACATGCATAGAACGAATTTCTTGCACGTGCCCGGATTCTTCCCCTTTCATCCACAATTTTTTCCTGGATCGGCTCCAGTACGTTGCTCGATTGGTTTCGATGGTTGCCTGCAGGCTTTCCCTGTTCATCCATGCCATCATCAATATTTCACCCGACTTCTCTTCTTGCGCTATCGCAGGAATAAGTCCTTCGGAATCAAATTTCAATTGCTTCAGTATCTTCATTGTTCTCTCCGCGCTTTAACGCTCTTGCAGTGATCCGCCTTAATTCCTCATCAAGATGTTTTTTCCCAAGAGATATTCCTTCGCTTCCCTTATAGCATACTCCCTGAAATGGAAAATTGAGGCTGCCAGAACGGCGTCTGCCTTCCCCTCGTTAAACGCAGCGAAGAGATGTTCCAGATTTCCCGCGCCGCCGCTGGCAATCACTGGAATTTTTACCGCGGAAGTCACCATTCGCAGCAGCTCGATGTCATATCCGTCTTTCGTGCCGTCGCGGTCCATGCTTGTCAGAAGAATTTCCCCCGCACCGAGCGATTCCACTTTCTGAGCCCACTCCACTGCATCGAGGGCCGTTTCAGTTCGCCCGCCGTTGATAAATACTTTCCATTTCTTCCCCGATTGCTTTGCATCGATCGCAACGACGATGCACTGGACACCGAACCGCTCAGCGCCGTCCGAAATGAGGAGAGGGTTTTTCACTGCAGCTGAGTTGATGCTGATTTTATCGGCGCCGCTCCGGAGAATTTCGCGCATGTCGTCCGTCGTGCGAATACCGCCTCCGATTGTGAACGGTATAAAAACTTCTTCGGCAGTTCGGCGAACGACATCCAGCATCGTCGCCCTGTTGTCGGAGGAAGCGGAGATATCAAGGAACACAAGCTCGTCCGCCCCTTCTCCGTCGTAAAATCTTGCCTGAGTGACCGGATCGCCGGCGTCGACCAAATCAACGAAGTTGACGCCTTTGACAACGCGACCTTTATCGACGTCCAAACACGGTATGATTCGTTTTGCAAGCATCTTTTCAGTTATCAGGGAACAGTAAAACAGAAAACCACCTACGCACACCTCTCACTGCTTACTGTTGCGTGTTTACTGCTATATTCTTCTCGTCGGCCCCAGGTCGTCCAGCATCTTTTCGTTCAGCCGCCAAAGGGCCTGGCACGGAAATTTGTTTTCATACAACGCTTTTCCTACAATAACCGAATCGACGCCGAATTTTTCCAGCTCCTGCATTCTGATCAAATCTTCGAAGCCGGAGACGCCCCCCGAGGCAGTTATTTTGAGGCCTGTCCGCATTGCCATCTCTTTGATGGCGTCAAAGTTCGGTCCAGTCAGCATCCCATCCCGCATGATGTCCGTGTAGACGATTCTGCAGACGCCAAGGTCTTTCATTTTCAAGGCAAGAGAAATGGCATCGACGCCTGAATCGTGCTGCCACCCCTGCGTCATTACTACCCCGTTCTTCGCGTCGATGCCGACAGCAGCTTTTCTGGCGCCGAAATCTTTTATAACCCGCCGTATAAATTCGGGTTCCTCAATTGCCGAAGTCCCCAACACCACTCGATATACCCCGATTTTAAAAAGCGCTTCTATTTCTTCATACCTACGGATGCCGCCCCCCAATTGAACCGGAATATCGACGGCATCGACAATTTTTTTTATGGCGTCGAGGTTCTTCAAGTGCCCTTCGAACGCCCCGTCAAGGTCAACTACATGGAGCGTCTTTGCGTTTTCACCGCGCCAAAGAATCGCCATTTTGGCCGGATCATCCGAATAAATTTTCTCCGTGCCGGGTTCCCCTTGCACCAGCCGTACGCACTTACCATCTTTAATATCGATGGCGGGAAGGATTAAGATCATAGCCCTTACAATTCGGAAAAATTTTTCAACATTTGAAGCCCCGCAATCTGGCTTTTTTCGGGGTGAAATTGAATTCCAAAAATGGAATCTTTCTGGACGACGGAAGTGAAATGAAAACCGTATTCTGTCGTTGTCAGCGTTACTTGTTCTTCCGGATCGGCATAATACGAATGGACGAAATAGACGAAGCTTTTATCGACGACAGAGTTCAGGATTTTCGATTGGTGCTGAATCTCTATTTGATTCCATCCGATATGTGGAACCTTCACCCTATTCGGGAAGAGTTTCACCTCTCCCGCGATGAGGTTCAAACCGTCATGCATTCCGTTTTCGGAACTCCGGGAGAAGAGCAACTGCATTCCCAGGCATATTCCGATCAAAGGTTTCCCTGCTCTTGCATTCCTACAAATCAGCTCCTCCAAGCCGAGCGACTTAATATTCTCCATTGCCTTCCCAAATGCGCCGACTCCCGGCAACACAAGCTTCTCAGCCCGAGAAAGTTCCTTTGCATCGCTCGAAATAAATGCCGAAGCGCCGACTTTTTCGAACGCCTTCTGCACGGAACGAAGATTATTAAGTTTGTAATCGATTATCCCGATCATAGCACAACAATTAAAAGTTCAAAATTAAAAGTGAAAAATGCTTTCCTTACACGCTTTTAACTTTTCACTTTTAATTTTTAACTTCTTTACAGCCTCCCTTTCGTCGACAGCACACCCTTTACTCGTGCATCTTTCTCGCAGGCAACTCGCAACGCCCGTGCCAGCGCTTTGAACATCGCCTCAATCTTGTGATGGGTGTTCGAGCCGTAGAGGACTTCGACATGGATGTTCGCCTTGATGTTTTCGGCAAACGACTGGAAAAAATGTTTGATCATCTCGGTCGAAAGATCGCCGACAATCTTCCTGTTGAACTCGGCTTTGAAAACCAACGCCGAACGCCCGCCGAGATCGACGACGCACCGTGCGAGCGATTCATCCATCGGCACGAACGCAGAGCCGTAACGGGCAATGCCGGCTCTTTCTTTTAACGCTTTGCCGAACGCTTGGCCAAGCGCGATGGCGACGTCCTCCGTCGTATGGTGGTCGTCGACACGCAAATCCCCTTTGCATTTCAGCTCGATATCAAACATTCCGTGCCTTGCAAAAAGTTCGAGCATGTGGTCGAGAAATCCGATGCCGGTCGTTACGGAATATTTTCCGCTTCCGTCGATCTGAAGCGTAACGGAAATGTTCGTCTCTTTTGTTTTACGTTGAATGGCTGCGTTGCGCATAGTCTTCATTTCTTAGAGGAAAAAATAAGGACGTTCATCGGAACGTCCATGAGTCATTATGCAAAAATTTTGTGTGAGTTTCAAGGGGAAGGAACGTAATGAAAAACGCCGATGAGTTTTCATCGGCGTCTGTTCATTGTTAATCGCTGATTGTTGATTGTTACGAACATCCGCTTGTCGAACCGCATTGCAGGCACTTATAGCAGCTTCCCGAACGGATCATGATACTCCCGCATTCCGAGCAGGGGGGCGCATCGGCCTGCGTCTGGAAAATAACTTTTTCGTTCGTTTCGATCGCCGAAGCCCGCCTTAACTCAAGCTTCGCATCGGTCTTTTCCAACGGCTTTGTTTCTGCCACAACGGTCGATGACGGCTGTTCTTCTTTCGGCAGAAATTTCAGGCTGAGCCAACGGAAAATATAATCGCAGATCGACTTCGCAATCGGGATATCTTTGTTGTTGGTGAAGCCGGACGGCTCAAAGCGCATGTGAGTAAACTTGTCCGTCAAGACTTTCAGCGGGACGCCGTATTGGAGCGCAAGCGAGACCGACGTTGCCAGCGCATCCATGATGCCGGAGATGGTTGAACCCTCTTTGGACATTGTGATAAACACCTCGCCCGGGGTTTCATCTTCGTACAATCCGACGGTGATGTATCCTTCATGTCCGGCAATACTGAACTTGTGGGTGATTGCCTGCCGCTCATCCGGCAACCGGCGGCGCGCAGGACGCACCTTCTGCTTTTCGCTCTTTTCAAGCGACGTGCTGAGAGGCTGTGTCCGCTTGCAGCCGTCGCGGTAGACTGCAATCGACTTCAATCCAAGCTTCCATGCCTCGATGTACGCCTGCATTATTTCGTCAGGCGTTACTTCGGTCGGCATATTGACGGTTTTGGAAATTGCGCCGGAAAGGAAGGGCTGAACTGCCGACATCATCTTAATATGTCCCATGTATTGAATAGAACGCTCCCCCTTAGCCGGCTTGAACGCGCAGTCGAAGACAGAAAGATGTTCGTCTTTCAAATACGGGGCGCCTTCAATAGTGTCGTTCTTTTCAATGTATTTTATAATGTGCTCGATCTGCTCGCTGTCGTAGCTGAGTTTCCTGAGCGCTTCGGGAACGGTCTGATTGACGATTTTCATAAGCCCGCCGCCGACCAGCTTCTTGTATTTTACGAGGGCGATATCCGGCTCAACGCCCGTGGTGTCGCAATCCATCATGAAGCCGATTGTTCCGGTCGGCGCCAAAACTGTGGCTTGACCGTTGCGGTAACCATATTCTCTCCCCAGACCAATGGCATCCTTCCATACTTCTCGTGATGCCGAAAGCAATTCCGCCGGAACATAATTGTCGCTGATCTTGTCGGCGTACAAACCGTGCTTGGTCATTACACCCAACATCGACTCACGATTCACTGCGAACCCTTTGAACGCACCGATTTCTTTTGCGATAAGGGCCGATTGTTTATACGCTTCACCGCACATGAGCGAAGTAACGGCCGCTGCATATTCGCGGCCGGCATCACTGTCATACGCAAGTCCGCGCGCCATCAACAATGCCCCGAGGTTTGCGTAACCGAGTCCAAGCGGACGAAAATCATGACTGTTCTTTTCAATTGCCGGCGTCGGGTAGCTCGCGTTGCCGACAAAAATTTCCTGTGCCGTGATGGTAACATCTATTGCCTGTTTAAATGACTCGACATCGAACTCACCTTTATCATTCCTGAACTTCATAAGGTTGAGCGAAGCGAGGTTGCATGCCGAGTCGTCGAGGTACATGTACTCGCTGCACGGATTCGACGAGTTGATGCGTGCTGTGGCCGACGACGTGTGCCAATTGTTTACCGTCGTGTCGTACTGCATCCCCGGGTCGCCGCAGAGCCATGCAGCTTCCGCCATCTGACGCAGCAGGTCACGCGCGCGGAAAGTATCCATCACTTTTCCACCGCGAACGGCCTTCGTGGTCCACTCTTTGTCCTCCAGGGCCGCCTTCATGAACTCATCTGTGACGCGGACAGAATGATTAGCATTCTGGTACGAAATCGTATCGTACGCGCCGCCGGGCACATTGAAACCGCCGTCGTATCCCGCCTCGATCAGCGCCCATGCTTTCTTCTCTTCCTCTGCTTTACAATTGATAAAATCAACGATATCCGGATGGTCTGCGTTCAGAATGACCATCTTCGCAGCCCGACGCGTCTTTCCGCCGGATTTAATTACGCCAGCGAACGCATCGAAACCTTTCATGAATGAGACGGGGCCAGAGGCAGTGCCGCCTCCCGAAAGATGTTCTCGTGAGGAACGAAGAGTCGAAAGGTTCGATCCAGTTCCCGACCCGAATTTGAAAAGCCTTCCTTCTGTGCGGGCGAGTTCTAGAATCGAATCCATCGTATCCTGAACAGAATTAATGAAACACGCCGAACACTGCGGCCTTTCTTCCACGCCAAGATTGAACCAGACCGGACTGTTGAACGCCATGTATTGATTCACCAGGAGGAATGATAACTCTTGATAAAATACCTCAGCATCTTCTTCCGACGCAAAATAATTCCCCTTACGACCCCACCCGGTCGCGGTCTTAGCCACACGGTCAACAAGCTGCCGCACGCTAGTTTCTCTTTCGGGCGTTCCAATCAAGCCGTGAAAATATTTCGACACCACGACATTCGTCGCCGTCATCGACCATGACTTCGGTATTTCGACATTCTTTTGCTCAAAAATTTTCTCCCCCTTCTCGTTAGAAATGATTGCGGTGCGCAACTCCCACTCTATTTCCTCGAATGGATGGATACCAGGTTTGGTAAAATACCGCCGAAGCGTAAGCCCGCCCGAAACTGTTACATTCGTTGTGCGTACACTCCCCCTTTTCTCAGCGACCGCGGTTTCTTTGTCTGCCATTTCAAACTTCCTCTCCTAACTTGATGATACGATGTAATGTGAGTTGCGTACCCGGAAAAAACGTTGTGACTCCCTTATTGGTGACATCAAACGGAATTGAATGCCGCTAAGCTCTTCTATGAAAAATAATTGCCAGCCCTCAGAAAAACGGAAACCGTTGTTTTTAGACTACTTATTTTCGGATGAACAATAGCCGGAGGGAAAACCAATAGCTAACTGGTTGTGAATATAGCCGGTTAAGGAATACAAGTCAAGTAAAAAATGAGAAATAATATTAGGATAGAAAATACATCTTGACATCATAACGGTGCCGCGCGGAGGAGTTTGACCGCTTACACTTATTGCCGTTATGACAACCACAATACAAATTTAAAATGAAAATTTGCGATTATCATGGATAGATATTATAGCAGAAAATCACAACCAAGACTCTGTCGAAAAAACGGTACGCGTTGAGAAGGGTTCATTGCATTTTGTCCACCCTGTTCCAATCACTACTATGAAAATGCAACTCGATTTTTGCCGTACATGTTATATTAATAGAGCAATGGATACGACCCGACGTAATAAATGCACACGGGACCTCCGCACCTAGGAGTCAGTACTTTTATTTTTTCGTTCACGCCTCTCGAGCGATCAGAAGCATTCATTGACTTTCGCTCATTTTTTTGATAATTTTCATTTGTAGGTGAACCAAACAGCGAATCTTTTTATGATGATATCCTATATCCCTATTATTTTAATGCTGGGTGTTGGAATTTTGCTCGGCGTCGTACTGCTAAAACTGCATCAATGGCTAGGACCTCATCGACCCAACGACGAAAAAACATCGACGTACGAAAGCGGAGTCGAGCCCGTGCGTTCGGCAAGGGAGAGATTTTCAGTAAAATACTATATGGTTGCGGTCCTCTTTATTCTATTTGATATCGAGGTCATTTTCCTCTATCCGTGGGCGGTGAACTTTCGGGCACTAGGAATGTTTGGATATATAGAAATGGTTGTTTTTATTGCGACGTTGCTTGTAGGGTATTTTTATATTTTGAGGAAGGGTGCGCTAAAATGGGATTAGAACATGCGTTAGGCGACAGTCTGATCACGACAAAGATAGATGCGGCGATCAATTGGTGCAGAAAAAATTCCGTCTGGCCGATGCCGCTGGGAATATCGTGCTGCGGAATCGAAATGATGGCGCTGGTCGACCCCCGATTCGACGTATCACGGTTTGGCTCCGAAGTCATGCGCTTTTCCCCCCGCCAATGCGACCTGCTGATTGTGGCTGGAACAACAACCTACAAAATGGCAAAAGTGGTCAGAAAGATTTACGACCAGATGCCCGACCCCAAATGGGTCATCGCGATGGGAGTATGCACCTCCACGGGAGGGATGTACCGCACCTATTCCGTCGTTCAGGGCATCGATCAGTTTGTGCCGGTTGACGTCTATGTAGCGGGCTGTCCTCCCCGGCCGGATAATCTTCTCCATGCCATTATGATGATTCAGCAAAAAATTGGGCGGGGCGAAAGTCGCAGCACCCCGATGACTGTGGCTGAAGAAAGGCAAGAGCAACAGTTACTGCAAATTGGAGTCTGACGAGATTGGAATAAAGAATTCAGAATACAGGAGACAGGCGTCGGAATACAGAACAGTATTAGAGAATTGAACCCTGTATTCTGTCTCCTGAGTTCTGTATTCTAGCATTTTAATCAATGCAAATCACATTATGCTGACCGCGGTCGTCGAAAAAATCAAGGCAAAATTTCCTTCAAGCCTTCTCGAAGCAAAAGAATTTCGAGATGAAACAACTCTGCATCTCAAAAAGGAGGATATTATTGCCGTTTGCATGTTCCTCCGGGACGACCAGGACTGCAAATTCGACTACTTGAGCGACCTCTGCGGTGCCGATGCATATACTCCCGAAAACAGATTTGAGGTGGTTTACAACCTTTACTCCCTCCAAAATAAACAACGGTTACGCCTCAAGGTCTTTACCGACGAATCCGACCTCCATGTGCCGAGCGTAACCTCTGTATGGCCTGGCGCGGGATGGCCGGAACGGGAAGCATACGACATGTTCGGCATTGTTTTTGACGGTAATAGCGACCTTCGCCGGATGTATATGCCCGAAGAATTTGAATACTTCCCTTTGAGAAAAGATTTTCCCCTGATGGGCATCCCCGACTCAATCCCTTTACCGAGGAAATAAGGTGAACGCGCAACAGCAATCGACAAACGTAGGGTACGAAATAGAGCCCAAAAAAAGCAAGATCCTCCATGCTCTGGAAGATAAGGACACGAGCGCCCAGTTTACCGACCCGCTGGAAAATGAAATGGTTCTCAACATGGGCCCGCAGCACCCGGCAACCCATGGCGTTCTTCGATTACTCATCAAGCTTGACGGCGAAACTGTTGCCGCGGTGGTACCGGAACTCGGCTATTTGCACCGAGGGTACGAAAAGCTCGCCGAAAATTGCAGTTACCACGAATTCATCCCGCACACCGACCGGCTCGATTACATCTCGCCCCTGATGAACAATACTGCGTACATCCTTGCAGTCGAAAAATTATTGGGAGTCGAAGCGCCCCGCCGCGCGCAGTTCATTCGCGTCATTATCTCGGAGCTTGCCCGCATCTCATCGCATCTTCTCGCTGTGGGAGCCCTCGGCCTGGACATCGGAGCAGTAACGGTGTTTATGTGGACGTTCCGAGAGCGTGAAAAATTATACGATATCTTTGAGAATCTTACCGGTGCACGTTTTACCACAAGTTATACCCGTATCGGCGGAATTTCACAGGACATGACCGATGAAACGAAACACACCATTCAGGATTTCATCGACCGGTTTCCGGCAAACCTCGCCGAGTGCGAAAGCCTTCTTAACAGAAACAGGATTTTTGTGGAACGAACCGACGGTGTCGGCGTCATTTCGCGCTCGGAGGCAATCGCAATGGGATTCTCCGGACCGAACTTGAGGGGCTCGGGTGTCGAGCATGATCTCCGCCGCTCCAACCCGTACCTCGTCTACAACGAATTAGATTTTAACATCCCGGTTCTTCCCGACGGCGACAGCCTCGCGCGCTACTACATTCGTGTCAACGAAATGAAAGAGAGTGTGGGCATCGTTCAACAGGCGCTCGATAAAATTCCCGCCGGACCTGTCCATGCGTTCGAGCCGAAAAAAGTTCTCCCCAAAAAGGAACGCGTTTACACAAAGATGGAAGAGTTGATTCAGGATTTCATGATTATCAATTTCGGCACCAATCCTCCAGCCGGAGAAGTGTACCATGCCATCGAAGGCTCGAAAGGAGAACTCGGATTTTACATCCAGAGCAGAGGTGAAGGACATCCGTGGCGATTAAAAATCCGATCCCCTTCGTTCATGAATTTACAATTACTTCCTCTCCTGCTAAAAGGGAGAATGATCTCGGACGTTGTCGCAATCATCGGCAGCATCGACCCTGTGATGGGGGAAGCTGACAAATAAAAAGTTGTTGGGTATTGGGATTTAGCCTTTTGCAAAGAAGGTCAAATTAAGTTTTGCAGAAATGCCAATAGCTAACAGCTAAGACCTAATTCCATATTAATATGCTTACTGAAGAAAATTTAAAAAAAGTCGAAGAGATTCGGAAGCGCTACCCCGCATCTCAGGCTGCATTATTGCCCATCCTCTGGATTGCCCAGGAGCAAGAAGGCTGGATATCCGAAGAGATGATGAGGTTCATCGGCAAATTATTGGACATCCCCTTTGGTCATGTTCTTGGTGTCGTGACATTTTATACAATGTATCACTCCAAGCAGCTCGGCAAATATCACATCGAAGTATGCACGAACATCTCCTGCATGCTTCGCGGGTCGGATAAAATCCTGGAGACAATCGCGCATCGGTGCGGCGCAAAACCGGGAGAAACTTCCGCCGACGGGAAGTGGACTGTGAGTGAGGTGGAGTGCATGGGTGCCTGCGGCGGTGCACCCATGCTCGCTATCGGTCAAGAATACTACGAAAATTTAACGCCTGAGAAAACCGAACAATTGCTTTCGTCACTAAAATAAGATCATGGAACGATACATCCTCCCTGAAATTCCGAATTATAACAAGCTCGAAATCTACGAGGAGCACGGGGGATACGGTGCGCTAAAAAAAACGCTCGGAATGAAGCCCGAAGAAGTTACCGATGAGGTCAAGAAATCGAACCTCCGCGGGCGGGGCGGAGCTTGTTTCCCGACGGGATTGAAGTGGACATTCATGCCTAAGCAGACGACAAAGCCAAAATATCTTTGCGTCAACGGTGATGAATCGGAGCCGGGCACTTTCAAAGACCGCCAGATACTGGAATTGAACCCGCATTTGCTCATCGAAGGGACATTGATCGCGTGCTACGCCATGGGAATCACGACGGCATATATTTACATCAGAGGGGAGTACGGCAAGTGGGTCAACTTGCTCCAAAGAGCGCTTGATGATGCAACTGCAAAGGGATATGTCGGAGCAAATATTCTCTCATCTGGATTTTCCACAAACATCGTTCTGCATAAAGGCGCCGGCGCATACATTTGCGGGGAAGAATCTGCACTTATGAATTCACTCGAAGGACAACGAGGTTATCCGCGGGTGAAGCCGCCGTTTCCCGCACAAAACGGGGTGTGGGGATGTCCCACGACAATCAACAACGTCGAAACAATCTGCAATGCACCCCTCATTATCAATAAAGGATGGGAGTGGTATTCAAAAATCGGTACACCGAAACATCCTGGACCTATTCTTGTCGGTGTCAGCGGACATGTGAACAAACCTGGAGTGTACGAAGTTGCGACCGGCGAACTGTTGACTGATTTAATTTACCGGTATGCCGGAGGAATTCCCGGAGACAAAAAGATCAAGGCAGTAATCCCGGGCGGGTCATCGACTATGATTCTCCGCGGCGAATCGATCGAGGGGGTTCGGATGGACGCCGATTCTCTGAAAGCTGCTGGTTCGTCCGTCGGAACGGCCGGGATGATCGTGATGGATGAAGATACGGATCTGATTCGTGTTATCACCCGAATCGCAAAATTCTATTATCACGAATCGTGCGGTCAATGTACTCCTTGCCGCGAAGGAACGGGCTGGCTCTGGAAAATTTTGAAGCGCTTCGAAACGGGCAATGGTCAGGAAGCGGATATAGACCTGCTGATGGACATTGCGAATAATATAGAAGGCAACACCATCTGCGCCCTTGGAGATGCAGCCGCATGGCCTGTACAAAGTATGATCCGGCGCTTCCGCGATGAGTTTGAAAAACGTGTAGCAAAGGCCCCAAGTAAAATGAGGACCGCTGTTCCAGTTGCCTCTTAGAAATAACTCCATTATCAACCATTGTCTGAATGCCAATCCTCTCTTCGTTTCAAAGAGTCAGCATAGCAGTTTGTTTTGTTAGCAGCATTCCGATTCTTCTTTTTTCCCAGCAATACCCGATCCCGACTGAAACTCCGCAGATACTCCCCGCGGGGGGCGCGCATGCCGAGGTCGGCTTTGGACGGTATGCCGACCAGACTTTCCCGCTCTCCGGATTGGAAGGTACATTGTCGAAGCTCGGCGTTGTCCGTTTCGGTTTCTCGTACGACAATAACGTTGAGCTTCAGTTCGATGGGACGCTTCGCGATATCTTGGATATAAAAAGCAGGTTCGAAGCAATTAATAGCTCTTTGGCAACGACGAACTCTGTCACATCAGATATAGGCGATTTTACACTCTGGACAAAGTTTCGATTAATTTCCGAGTACCATTTTTTCTCGACCGTTTCAATCCGATTCGGCATGCAGCTTCCCGACGCAAGCAACAGATCGGGTCTGGGCGTCAATACATTCGACTTCTATTCTTCATTTCTGCTCGAAAAACATTTCGGCGGTATCCGATGGGTGGCAAATGCCGGACTCGGAATTCTCGGCAGCCCAGCCGAGCTGCGGCAGCAGCACGAGGTATTTATTTATGCATTTGGAAGTTACGTCCCGCTGGGAGAGAAGTTAAGCCTTGCGCTTGAAACGGCAGGAAGAGTCGGACATCAAGGCCCCGGAATATACCGCTTGGCTAACGCGGACGCAGGCGTCCAAACAACGCTCGCCGGTCTTTCGTGGAAATTCCTCGGCGTACTATCGTTCTCGCCGACCGATAATTCCAAAGGCGCCCAGATTGTTGTCGGGTACGATTTTGCAATTATCAAAGATGTTACCGGTGAGAAGTTGTAGACATGTTCGGGAAAATCATTTGGTGATGAGAATATGAATCCGATTAAACCCAAAGCATTGGTTCGTGGGGACGTGATCGGTGTGATCTCCCCTGCAAGCGCCCCAACATCCTCAGAAAAAATCGACAAGGGTGCAGAATATCTCGAGCGCCTCGGTTACCGCGTTAAGCTCGGTAAACATGTCCGCGCAATACGGGGCTTTCTTGCCGGCACAGACGAGGAGCGTGCAGCCGATGTCAACGAAATGTTCGCCGATAAAGAAGTAAAAGCAATTATCGCTGTACGAGGGGGATACGGTACACCTCGGCTGCTCCCTCTCATTAATTATAGCCTTATTAAGCGCAATCCAAAAATCTTGGTCGGTTACAGCGATCTCACTGCATTGCAGCTAGCGTTGTATAAAAAAACCGGCCTGGTTTCCTTTTCGGGTCCGATGGTGGGGGTGGAAATGTTCAAGGGAATCGACCCTTTTACAGAAGAGCATTTCTGGCAAATGATTACCTCGACAAAAAAATCAGGCCCGCTCAATAACCCTGATTCGAGTCCGCTGCAGCCGATGGGAAAAGGAAAAGCTTCGGGGTTGCTCATCGGCGGAAACTTGTCGCTGATTACTTCGATTACAGGAACGCCGTATTTGCCTTCGTTCAAGAATTCAATTCTGTTTATTGAAGAAATCGAAGAGGAGCCTTATCGTTTTGATCGGATGATGAACCAGGCGGCGCTGGCAGGAATTTTTAAAGATACAAAAGGAATCATCATCGGCGAGCTGACCGACATTAATCCGGCCGACACGGCAAAACCTTACCTTACTGTCGAACAAATCCTCGCCGATCATCTCTCAATCTTTCGCAAACCGATTCTTCTGGGTTTGGCCTACGGACACGTTCCACGAAAACTCACTATTCCAATTGGAATCAGGGCGACTGTAGATACGGCACAATGCTCCCTTTCCCTCCTTGAAGCTGCCGTTGAACGGTGATATTCGTCTTCGTAGGCGTTTTGCATTTAAGGGTTTTATTTATTCTTTTACCCGAAGTTAGTGCTACTTCAAAAAAATTTAATGTTATACAAGAAAGATCTTGTGATAAAATACTGTTCGGCGCTGCAGGTGCGCGTGCGGCGTAATCGGAATTGCGAAATAAGACTGAGTGAAATGTGCTTTGATTTTTTCTACAACGGTCGCCAGCATAAAGTGATTTTATGGGTTAAAACGCAAGAATGCAGAATAGAGGAGTCGGAATAAAATATCCCCGATAAATAATTGTATTCTGTCTCTTCTATTCTGTATTCTGAATTGAGAACATCTTTAACCCCTTGAAATCATTGACAAATCAGCCATTTATGATTACATTCATCATTGACAATTGTAAGCGCGGATAGCTCCCATTGTTATCAATTGCGGTGTTTGCTTCCGGACGCGGCTCTAATTTTCAAGCGCTGGCCGAAGCAATTTCAAAAAGAAATATCGAAGCAAAAATTGTTGTTGCGATCAGCAACAATTCTGACGCGGGAGCGTTGGCTCTCGCTCAATCGCTCCATATCCCGGCACTTCATCTCAGCCAGAAACAATTTCCTTCGCAGGAAACATTCACCAATGCGATGCTGTCAGCACTCGATTCGCACGGTGTTGATTTTATTGTCCTTGCCGGTTACATGAAAAAAATCGACCGTGTGATCATCAGACGGTACCGGAATAAGATTATCAATGTGCATCCGGCATTGCTGCCGGCCTTCGGCGGACAAGGAATGTATGGACGACGTGTCCATGAAGCAGTCATCGCTCAACGAGCTCCAGTTTCAGGTGCGACAGTCCACATCGTCGATGAAGAGTTCGACCACGGTATGATTATCTTGCAGGAATCGATTCCGGTGATGCCGTCCGATACGCCCGAATCTCTTGCGGAGAAAGTGCTGCGGATCGAACACAGGATTCTTCCCCGTGCCGTTGAGTTGTTCGCCCTCAATAAAATTGCCGTCGAAAACGGCAAAGTACTCATACGCGACTAATTACAACCAGAAGGAATTCATTGCTAAAGATTCGCCGGGCACTTCTCAGTGTATCAGACAAAGAAGGAATTGTCGAACTCGCGTCTGAGCTCCATCGCCTCGGAGTGGAAATAGTTTCGACAGGCGGCACCCATGCGCTTCTGTCGGCTTCAAATATTCCGGTGAAACAAGTATCCGAGATGACCGGCTTTCCGGAAATATTGGACGGCCGGGTGAAAACGCTGCATCCGGCCGTGCACGCCGGCTTGCTCGCCGTACTCGACAACCCCGTTCATCGGAAACAACTTGACGACCTTCATATTCAACCGATTGATCTTGCAGTCGTTAATTTGTATCCGTTCAAAGAGACGATTGAGAAAAACGGAGTGACGATCGACGACGCGATAGAACAGATCGACATCGGCGGGCCGGCGATGATCCGTTCGGCAGCCAAGAATTATCGCTTCACTGCAGTGGTTGTGAGTCCAAAGAAATATCCGGGTCTCATCCTCGAACTGCATGAACGGAACGGGTCAGTTAGCGAAGAAACTTGCTTCACGCTCGCGAAAGAAGCATTCCAACATACGGCACATTACGATGCGGTGGTGGCTGACTACCTCCAGCACAAAACCGGGGGAGAACAATTTCTTCCCGAGACATTCACCCTCTCGTTGAAGAAAATTTTCGATCTCCGCTACGGGGAGAACCCCCACCAGCAAGCGGCGTTATACGGAGAGTTTGAACATTGCTTCAAGAAGCTCCACGGCAAAGAAATGTCGTACAATAATATCATCGATACCACTGCAGCGGTGAATCTCCTTTCAGAATTCGTCGAACCAACTGCCGTGATTATCAAACACACCAACCCCTGCGGCGCTGGAAAAGGTTCAACAATTGCCGAAGCTTACCAACGAGCGATCGCCACAGATCCGAAATCCGCTTTCGGCGGCATCGTTGCTGTGAACCGCCCTCTCGATATGGCTGCCGCAGAATTGATCAATCAAATATTTACCGAAATCATCATTGCTCCTTCTTTCCCTCCGAATGTGTTGGAATATTTGATGAAGAAAAAAGAGAGGCGATTGGTTCAGCAAACGGGCGACATTCGGTCTGTCGTTGAACTTGACATACGCAAAGTCACCTGCGGCTTGCTCGTGCAATCTCCCGATAAGGTCCGCATAGCACCCGAAGACTTGAGGACCGTCACCGAACGAAAGCCGACGGCCGATGAGGTAGAGGCGATGATATTTGCGTGGAAAATCGCCAAACACGTGAAATCCAACGCTATTGTCTATGCGGTGAAGGATAACACTATCGGGATCGGCGCAGGCCAAATGTCAAGGGTCGATTCGTCCAAACTCGCCGTTCGTAAGGCACAGGATGCAGGATTGTCCCTTGTCAACACAGTTGTCGCTTCCGATGCGTACTTTCCTTTTGCCGATGGGCTGATCGAGGCGGTAAAAGCGGGAGCAACAGCCGTCATCCAGCCCGGAGGCTCGGTGCGTGACAACGAAGTGATCAAGGCGGCGAACGATAACAATATCGCAATGGTCTTCACCGGCGTTCGGCATTTTAGACATTGACCGTGAAATTTTAACCCCAATTTCTAAATTCTAAAGAAGAGCATTGTTGATATTATTTAGGATTTTGGGGTGAGAATTTAGTATTTTCAACAGGTATCTTTTTCAACCTTTAACCTTTAACACCAATGGGAATTCTTTCCGTTTTTTCCGCTGACCTCGCAATCGACCTCGGCACTGCCAATACCCTTATTCATATGAAAGGTAAAGGCATTGTGTTGAACGAGCCTTCTATTGTCGCCTTTGATCGCAACACAAAAAAAATTGTGGCTATTGGGAATGAAGCGAGGGAAATGCTTGGACGGACGCACCGGGATATTCGCACGATTCGTCCGATGAAAGACGGGGTGATTGCGGATTTTGAAATTGCGGAAGGGATGCTGCGTGAGTTCATCAAAAAGATTCATGCGAATTGGCTACCAAGCCGGAGAATAGTGATCTGCGTCCCCAGCGGGGTGACCGAGGTAGAAAAACGAGCAGTGCGGGATTCGGCCGAACACGCCGGAGCCAAGGAAGTTCATCTCATCGCCGAACCGATGGCGGCGGCAATCGGCGTCGGGCTTGATGTCGACAACCCCGTCGGGAACATGGTCGTCGATATCGGCGGCGGTACGACGGAAATCGCCGTCATCGCGTTGTCTGGAATTGTGAATGAAGAGTCGATCCGCATCGCAGGCGACGAAATGAATTCAGCGATTATACAGTTCTTTAAAAAGAACCATAACATTCTCATCGGCGAAAGGACCGCAGAGGCGATTAAGTGCGAAGTGGGTTCGGTGATGCCGCTCAAGGAAGAAGTAACGATTCAAGTAAAAGGGCGAGACCTTGTAAACGGGATCCCGAAAACAACCGATGCAAGCTCCGTGGAAATTCGCGAGTCATTGAACGAGTGCATCCAACAAATCGTCGACGCAGTAAAATTAACGCTTGAGCGAACGCCGCCTGAACTGTCGTCGGATATTCTGGACCGGGGCATCATGCTGTCGGGCGGCGGCGCACTGCTCAAGGGTCTGGATGAGCGGCTCAGGCTCGAAACAAATTTGCCGGTCCACGTTGCCGAGGACCCTCTTACCGCCGTTGTCCGAGGCACGGGAAAGGTCCTTGAGAATTTGAACCACTACGCTAAAGTCCTCATCAAGAGCCGACGATATTAACAATCAACAATGAACAATCAACAATGTCACTGTTCTCATGTATGCTCATTGTTGATTGTTGATCGATCATTGAAAAATGCAGCGCCTCTATCAATTGTATTTTCTCTTCAAAGAGTATATCATTTTTTCCTTCCTTGTACTCGTTTCAATCGCTCTTTTGACCCAGAATGACAACGAACAGGTGCGGCGAATTCGTTCGCTTGCAGTCGGCATGGTCGGCACGTTTCAGAGCGCGATTTCGGTGATTCCGAACATTTTTGAGATGCAACACGAAAACGAAATGCTCCGTAGAATGAACGTGAACCTTGCAGATGAAGTCAACCAGCTTCGGGAAGCACGCCTGGAGAACATGCGTCTCCGCTCCATGATTGCACTAAAAGAAACCACCACCACGAAACTCATCGCAGGTAAAATTGTCGCGAAGAACCTCAACCTCCTTCGCAACACGCTAACGATGAACGTGGGCGAAAACCAAGGCGTCGCTGTGGGGATGCCGATCGTTACTGGTGAAGGGCTTGTCGGGAGAGTGATTGCCGTCAGCGGGAATTACTCTATCGCTCAGGCGATGCTCAACGCAGATTTCCGGGCAAGTGCCAAAGTGCAACGGAGCAGGGTTGACGGAATCATCGCGTGGGACGGCAAATCGGTCATGCTAAAGAACATCGCAAAATCGCTCGATGTCCGGACGGGAGATGCAATCGTCACGTCCGAATACAGCAACGTCTTTCCGCCGAATATCAAAATCGGAGTTGTAGGATCTGTGACGGAAATTCCGGGGAGTTTGTTTAAGCGTGTAGAAGTTGTGCCCGCAGTCGATTTCGTAAAGCTCGAAGAGGCATTTGTTCTGAATTTCCTGCCGAATATTGAGAAAATCCAATTGGAAGAAAAATCGCAGAGGTAAGGAAAAGATTTTTAATTACCGGAAGTGGTCAAATTCAACAACCTTACCCTTAGTCCCTCTCGTATCAGAAGAGGGAAACCTCGTGATTCATTTATGTAATTTTTTGGCAAAAGTAGACTCGTCTTAAGTTCCCTTTCCCGCGGGAGAGGGTCAGGGTGAGGGATCCTTTTGATGTGCACGCTCCCAAATTATCTTCATCAATCCCTCCTGATTGTCAAAAATTCCTTGTTCGAAAAACGAAGCACGGTTAATCCCTTCGCTTTTAGAAACTGGTCTCGGTGAAAATCATATTCCTTCCCTTCTGTTGTATAGTGTTGTCTCCTATCTAGCTCTACAACCAATCTCGCGGAAAAACAGAAGAACTCCAGAATGTAGGGAGCGACTGGTACCTGCCGGCGGAATTTAACACCCAGTCGATTGTTCCTAACTAACGACCAGAGCTTTTTTTCCGCTTCGGTCATGGTGCGACGGAGAGCGCGGGCCTTTGCAGTTGAAGATTGAGACGAAGTGATGAATCGTTTCCCCATTGCAGTTCCCCTTCGTATTTAAATTTCCTCCCTCACCTTGTCCTTCGGACATACCTCTCCCCATGGGAGATGGCCTAAGGTTGAAGGCTACTTTTCCAAAAATTTCAATACGGCTTTCATATCATCCGGCAAATCAGAATCGAACCGCATGAACTCCTTCGTCACCGGATGAACGAATCCCAAGCTTTTTGCATGAAGGGCCTGGCGCGAAATAAGTTCAAGCAGGTTTAACGCTTCGGCTTTTTTCTTTCCTTCTACTCCACCAGCTGTAATTTTTCTCCCTCCGTACGTTTCATCCCCAAACACCGGATGATGAATGTGTGCAAGGTGAACGCGGATCTGATGGGTGCGGCCGGTTCGCAAATGGAGCCGCAGCAACGCAAGGTATTTAAACTGCTGCATAACCTCATATTCAGTCACAGCAAGTTTTCCCTCCCCCACAACGGCAACTTTCTTTCTGTCACTTTTACTACGGCCAAGCGGCGCATCAATAATCCCCTCCTTCGCTTTGAACACTCCCCAAACAATTGCCCTGTATTCTCTTTCCGTCGTCTTGTTGGCAAATTGCCGGGAGAGTTTTTGATGTGTCGTTTCATCCTTCGCAACAACCAGGAGCCCCGAAGTATCTTTATCCAACCTATGAACGATTCCCGGACGAAGCGGATGCGGATGTGAAAGTGAATGGGAATGATGGAGCAGTGCATTGACAAGCGTCCCGGAATAATTTTTGTATGCGGGGTGAGTGACCATTCCGGCGGGTTTGTTTACGACAAGAAGATGCTCGTCCTCAAACACGATATTGAGAGGAATGTTTTCAGGTAGGACTTCCGGAGGTTCGGGCCTGGAAAGTTCAATATGGATAATATCGGCCGGCATTACCGGATAGCTGGCCTTCACCCTCTTTCCATTTACCACGACTTCACCCAAGCGGATAGCCTGCTGCACCTTTGTGCGCGTCGCGTTCTCGACATGCGATGTGAGATACACGTCGAGCCGTTCCTTTTTCTTGCCAGCAGGGACAACGATGTCGAATTGGCGTTTCATAGGGGGATCGGCGCGCACATGGACATACCAATGCCGGAAAATTAGGAGGGCTACAAACTGATATTCGGCGGCTCCGATGAAGCCGCCGCGGATTCCAACGAAGGCTTCACACTCTGTTCTTCCTCGCTCACAAAGCTTCGGTGAAAGATCAACAAAATTAAAACGCCGACCGTCACTGAAGAATCGGCAATATTAAAAATAGGCCACCGCGAAAGATGGTATCCGAGGATGTTGACATTAAAAAAATCAATGTCGATAAAATCCACAACCTTCCCGTAAAACAGTCCCCCGTCGTTGAACAACACCCCGTAAAAAACCCGATCGATCAGATTGCCGATCGCCCCGCCGAGAATAAGCGCGAGCGAAAATCGAAACAACAATCGTTCATTCCTCATCTTGTATAAATAGAATAAAATGCCAAGACTGGCAATAACCGAGAAAAGCGAGAAAAACAATTTTCCGCCAACGTCGATACCGAATGCCATGCCCGGATTTTCGATATAGGTGAGACGCCCGAAATTTCCGAGGACCGGAATCGATGTCCCGAGAGGAATCCCATGTACGTGCATCCCAAGCGCCGGGATGGAAAAACCTTTGATAAGCAGCTTCGTCGCCTGGTCTCCCAGGATGACGGCTAACGATACATATAATATTTTCACTTTAGATATTCCTGCACGTTTTGTTTGCGATACGTTACCTACCCTTTTTTACTTTGCAACGGATACAAAGTTGCGCGTGGGGAACCGCTTCCAGCCGCTCTTTCTCGATCAGCTTTCCGCAGTCGGTGCAGAAGCCGTAAGTCCCTTTTTCGATCCGCTTCAAGGCATCTTCGAGATAGTTCAAGAATTTCCCCTCCCGCGACGCAAACAAAAATGTCTTCTCTCTCTCCATCGCATCCGTTCCCTGCTCCATGTGCATCGAATATGTCGAATTTTCATTCGCATACTCGCCCGTCGTTACGTCCATCATACTTTCTTTTAAAATCTGCAGTTCTTCAAGAATCTCCTTCCTCTTTTCGAGGATAATGACTCTAAAGCGCTCCAATTCTTTCACTCCATATCCCTTTACTTTCACAGGCCGTTTTTCCGGTGCTCCTTTAGCCATATTCTTATCGGCCGCTTTAGGAGCAACTTTTTTCCGTTTCACTTTCGTTGCCATAGTTCCCGCTCCTTTTTTAACTCCTGCAGTTTTCTTTTTTGTCACAACCGCTTTTGCCATGGATGATCCTCGAAATGGATGAATAATGAATTAGGTCCTTCTGATGCTTATCGTGCCCGCTCAACGCTGATGTCGCACACCTCACCGTTGATGCTTTCCTTGGATGATATCTCTCCCGCGTGCAGCGTAGGATAGACATCGACAGCAAGCGTCTCGTGAGCGATGTACTCTTTCATAGACTCCAAAGCTCCCATCAGCACATCAGTCCCCGCATAGTAAATCGAAATCCTGTCCGTCACGTCGAAGCCGGCTTCTTTCCGCATATTCTGCACCCGGTTGACGAACTCGCGCGCAAACCCTTCATTCCGCAATTCGGGTGTGATCTCCGTATCGAGCGCAACGGTCATGCCGCCGTCTGTTTCGACAAGCCAGCCGTGCAAATCCTCGTGAAGCACTTCAACATCCTCACTCGTGATGGAATACGTGCTGCCGTTGACGGGAATGATAAACGCACCAGTCTTCTGGAGCGACGTAATCTCTTGCGAAGTCATTTCACGGACTTTAGCTGCCACCGCTTGAACCTGCTTGCCGTATTTTTGCCCGAGCGACCTAAAATTGGGTTTAGCTTTTTTTATGACGATGTCGGATTCATCGTGGACGAACTCGATTGCTTTCACATTAATCTCGTCCAGGATAACATCTTCCATTTTGACTATGGATTGTTTCTGCTCCTCATTCGAAATTGGAACGATGATTTTCTTCAGCGGTTGCCGGACTTTGAGGTTCGACTTCATTCTCATCGCTCTCACAATTCCGACAATCTTTACCGCCCGCTCCATGCGATCCTCAAGTTCTTTGTCAATCACATCAACTTCGGCAGCCTGAAAGCTTGAAAGGTGAACAGAAGCAAATTGTTCTCTTTTTGTGACGGAATTCAATCCCCGGTACAATTCATCGGCAAGAAATGGAGCAAACGGAGCCATCATCTTGATCACCGTGATAAGGCATTCATACAAAGTCTGGTACGCAGCGGTCTTGTCTTTTCCCTTCTCGCTTTTCCAGAACCGCCGACGGTTTCGTCTAACATACCAATTAGAGAGATGGTCTATTGTGAAGTCGCTCACGGCGCGGGCAGCTTTCGTTAGATCGTACTCTTCCATGAATTGCGTGTACGATCGAACAAGCGTGTTGAGCGATGAAAGAATCCACTGGTCGATTTCTGCGCGTTCCGCAACGGGAATGCGCGATTCACTGTAGACAAACTGGTCGATGTTCGCATACAATGCGAAGAAGGAATATGTATTAACCAGCGTACTGAAGAATTTGCGCTGGACTTCCGCGATTCCCTCTTCATCGAACAATGTCGGCCGCCACACCGGGCTGTTGGCGACGAGATACCATCGCGTCGCATCGGCGCCGTACCTTTCGATTAATTCGAACGGATTGACCGTGTTCCCTTTCGACTTGGACATTTTTTGACCCTGCTTGTCGAGGATCAAGTCGTTGACCAGACAATTCTTAAATGCAGGTTTGTCGAAAAGAAATGTCCCTATCGAATGGAGTGTATAAAACCAACCGCGCGTCTGGTCGATCCCCTCGGAAATAAAATCGGCCGGGTACGCCTTGTCGAAAATCTTATTGTTCTCGAACGGATAATGCCACTGAGCAAACGGCATGGCTCCCGAATCGAACCAGACGTCGATGAGCTCGGGAGTGCGCCTCATCGTCCCGTTGCATTTCTCGCATGAGAACGTTACAGGGTCGACGGACGGTTTATGCAAGTCGAGGAGCTTCGGGAAATTCTTACCCTGCTTCAGTTCTTCAATGCTGCCGATGCATTTCAGATGCCCGCATTTTTCGCAAACCCAAATCGGGAGAGGAGTCCCCCAGTACCGGTCGCGCGACAATGCCCAATCTTTATTCTCCTCCAGCCAGTTGCCAAAACGGCCCGAACCGGTCTCCGCGGGTATCCAGTTAATTTGCTTGTTCAACTCGGTCATTCGATGCGCGTATTTCGTTGTGCTGATGTACCACGACTCCCGCGCATAATACAAGAGCGGCGATGCACAGCGCCAGCAATGCGGGTAACTGTGAAGATACGCTTCTTTCTTGTAAAGAATGTTACGCGACTTTAAATCCTGTATTATCTCTGCATCGGCATCCTTGACGAACTTGCCTTTGAAATCGGTCACAGTCTCGTCAAATTCCCCCGACTTGTTGACCGGATGAATTGTCGGCAAACCGTATTTGCGCCCTGTCTGATAATCGTCCTCCCCGTACGCCGGGGCCATGTGTACAATGCCGGAACCGTCTTCGGTCGTGACAAAATCGGCTTCGACAACATACCATCCTTTTTCTTTCGTTTGATGATAGTTGAAAAGACGTTCGTATTCTTTTCCCGCGAGTTCTTTTCCCGGAAACTCTGAGATGATTTTGTACTTGTCTTTCAACACACCGAGACGCGCCTTTGCAAGAATGAGGAATTCACCCGTTCCAACAAGCGCATCGTCTTCACCGCTCATCAATTCCGCTTTGACGTACTCAATCTTGGGGTGGACTGCAATGGCAACGTTGGAAATGAGCGTCCACGGTGTTGTCGTCCAGACAAGAAAATGAGTGTTCGTCTCCCCCTTGACTTTCATTTTCACATAGACGCTTGGATCCTTTACATCTTTGTAGCCAAGTGCGACTTCGTGAGATGAGAGAGGCGTCTCACACCGCGGACAATACGGCTGAATCTTGTATCCCTTATAGATCATCCCTGCGTCGAAATATCGTTTGAGCGCCCACCAGACCGATTCCATGTATTCGTTGGTGAAAGTGATATAAGGGTTCGACAGGTCAACCCAGTACCCCATTTCGCGCGTCATCGTTTCCCATTCGGTCTTGTACTTCCAGACCGATTTCTTGCATTCTTCGTTGAACTTCTCGACGCCGTACGCAAGGATGTCGTCTTTGTGTTTTATGCCGAGCATCTTTTCGACTTCGATTTCGACCGGAAGGCCGTGCGTATCCCATCCCGCCTTTCGATGCACCTGACATCCGGACATCGTTTTGTAACGGCACACGATGTCTTTCAACGCGCGGGCCATGACGTGGTGAATCCCGGGACGCCCGTTTGCTGTCGGCGGTCCTTCGTAAAACGTATACTGCGGTTTCCCCTCCCGGGAAGAAATACTTTTCTCAAAAATCTTATTCGTTTCCCAAAACGCGAGAATTACTTTTTCGACGTCGGAATAATGTACTTTGTCGGTAAGTTCCTTAAACATAGAAAACAATTAATCAATAGGAATTAGGTATTTGGAATTAGGAATTAAAAAATGACATTCAACGAAGCGACTATCCGAATTGTCAATTCATAATTCAAAATTCCTCATTCATAATTGTTTTACCACTTCTTTCATAATCGCCGTCAGCTTTGGCTCTGCCGCCATAGCCGTGGCCACGATTTCATCAAGCTTTGCCGGCTTGAGCGTATCGGGAAAACATTCATCTGTAATGATTGAAAATCCCAGCACACGCACCGACATGTGGACCGCGACGATGCATTCCGGTACTGTGGACATTCCTACAACATCTGCCCCGATCCCACGGAGAAAACGATATTCGGCCCGCGTCTCAAGATTAGGTCCGGGAACCGCGACAAAGACTCCCTTTTGAACTTTAATTTTCGACTCATGCGCAATCTTTTCGGCCAGTGCTATCAGCTGTTTATTATAGGGCTCGGACATATCCGGAAAACGAGGGCCGAGCTCTTCGTCGTTCGGGCCGATCAGCGGGTTGTCGCCGAGCAAGTTAATGTGGTCGGTGATGAGCATGACATCGCCTCGGGAGAAGAGCGGATTCATTCCGCCTGCGGCATTGGAGACGAGCAGCGTGTTCACTCCCAAAAACTTCATAACGCGAACGGGGAACGTGATCTGCTGCATCGTGTAGCCTTCATAATAATGAAAGCGACCTTGCATCGCTATAACACTTTTTCCTCCGAGGGTACCGAAAATCAATTTGCCGTGATGGGATTCGACCGTCGACAAGGGAAAATGTGGAATATCACCGTAATCGATCACAGCATCGGCGTTGATTTCTTTTGCCAACCCGCCAAGCCCGGTGCCGAGAATAATTCCGATTGATGGCGATGCGGAAGTTTTCGTGCGTAAAAACTTTACCGCGTCGTCAATCTGTTGCCGTAACGGAGACATGTTTTATTTTCGATTGACAATTGCCGATTGTTGCTTCTTTTCTGCTCACTGTTCACTGTTTACTGAACACTGACTACAGCTTTTTAATAATTTCATCGATCTCGATTGACTCTTTGCCCGTTCCCCTTGACAAGTCTTTTGTTAATTCGTCATCGTCAACTTCGAGAGCCTTGATAAGGTCTACTTCCGAATTCAGCAATACTTTCAACCTGCTGATGATTGATTCTTTTTTCGACCGGAGATTAGCGATTTCTTCTTTGGTCCTGGACAAATCCAAACGGGCGCGATCCAAAAGTTGGTTCGCTTTTAATTCCGCCTCCTGAATTATGAGTTGTCCCTCTTTTCGGGAGTTCTCGATCGATCTCCCGCTCGCCTCCTGCGCCTGCATCAACGTTTGCTGCAAAGTCTTTTCCATCTGCCGATACTCCCGCAGCTGCGTTTCAAATTCGACGAGCTGCCCGTTCATGTCTTTGCATTGCTTCAACAGGTCGGCAAATTCATCGGACATCATTTCCAAAAATGCATCCACCTCAACAGGGTCGTAACCGCGAAGAACTTTTTTAAACTCCTGCTTTTTTATGTCGAGAGGTGTGAGTTTCATCGATGCCTCCTTCAATGAACGTTTTGTTTTGTTCTAGTTCCGAAAATCGCCGTACCGATTCGAACCATTGTAGACCCTTCTTCTATTGCTACCGGGAAATCGTGCGTCATTCCCATCGAGAGATCTTTCATCGGTTCCCGAAGAAAATGGGCTGAATTAATTTCGTCGAAAACAGTTTTCAACAGTCGAAACGACGGCCTCGATTGCGCCGGGTCGGGCAAAAACGGTCCGACGGTCATCAGTCCCAGTATATTGAGGTTCGGGTGTGTAGAGATTTTTCTGACTAGCTCAATCGCTTTTCCGGGCATTACGCCATATTTTGACGACTCGCCCGATGTATTTAATTCCACTAATATGTCGATAACCCGGCCGAGCTTAGATCCCCTTTTTTGAATTTCTGAAGCCACATTCTCATTGTCGACAGAATGGATCAAATGGACCCAATCGGCTACATATTTGACTTTGTTCGATTGCAAATGGCCTATAAAGTGCCAGCGGATACCTTGCTCTGCAATCTTCTTTCGTTTCTCTGTTACCTCCTGGACGTAACTTTCTCCGATGTCAAAAATCCCCGCTTTAACTGCCTCTCCGATTTCTTCGATGCCGAATGTTTTTGAGACAGCAATAAGCTTGACTGAATCCGGATTTCTCCCTGCTGCAATACAGGCGTTTTTTATCTTTTCCTGTATATTTTTGACGTTTTCGGCGATCATTTACGACTTGAACAAAGAATATACTTTATTCGTGCTTCAAAAACAATAAAGAAGATGGCTTAGCTCTCCTTCGTATAGCTTCCGGCTTTAACGAATCAGTGAACTCCCCATAAAATCACTTGGGTTGCGGGCTGCTCCTATTGACTTAAAACCGCTTTTTTGCTTAATTAAATCAGTCATTAACGCCATCAACCAACAACGAGATATATGTCCCACTTGGATTCCGACAATTTTGATGATGAATTAGGAAGCCAACCCCCGCGGCGTAACGACCGGAATGAGGAAATTGAACGCTATAAGGATATCCTCAAAAAGGGGGGAAATGGAATCCGGACGATTGAGGCGCTCGAGGAGATCGTTGATTTCTACTTCGAACAGGAAAAATTTGAAGAGGCGCTGCACTTTGCCAACCAGCTAATCGAGTTTGTCCCTTACAGCTCCGATGCCTGGGTTCGCAGAGGGATGATCCTCAACAATATGTACCGGTACGACGAAGCCATTGAGTGTTACGAGCACGCTATCAGCCTCAATCCGAATGAATGTGAGATCTATATCAATCTCGGTATCACTTTTGATAACGCAAACAGGGTCGATGAGGCACTTGAATGCTTTGCTAAAGCGTTGGCAATTGAACCGGGGAGCGAGGAAGCCCTATTTAACAAAGCAGTGACGCTCGAAAAAATTGAGCGCTATAAAGAGGCCGCTGAAATCTTTGAATTCCTGCTCAAAGAAAATAAAGAAAACAAAGATGCGATGTTCGAGCTTGGGTTCTGTTACGATTTCATGGATCGGCTTGAAGAATCCCTCAAGTGTTACGACGAACACCTCAACCTAGACCCGTACAATTACAACGCATGGTACAACCGCGGTATCGTCCTCAACCGGATGGGAGATTTCACCCGTTCGATTGACAGTTACGACATGTGTATCGCTATCAAGGATGATTTCGGTGCCGCGTGGTATAACAAAGGAAATGCCTTCGCCAACCTGGGGAAATTTCAGGAAGCAGTTGAATGCTACTCTCAAACGCTCCGGTACGAATCGAAGGATGTCCCTGCATGGCATAACATGGGAAACGCTTACGAAGAGCTTGGAAATTATACCGAAGCCATCAAGTGTTTCACCCAAGCAATTAAATACGATAACGAGCATTACGAATCATTCTTCGGCCGCGGAAGCTGTTACGATACGCTTGAGCAATACAAGAAAGCCCTGCAAGATTACAACCGGGCGCTCGAAATCTGCCGCGATTATCCCGAGCTATGGTATGCCAAGGCAGACGTCGAATACAATTTGGGAAAATACCGGGAATGCTTGATCGGCTACAAGATGGTTGTGCAGCTCGATAAGAAAAATTATGAGGCATGGTTCGATTATGGCGATACGTTGTTCGAGTTGGGGTATCTGAAAGAAGCGTTGAAGGCATTGAATCGTTGCATTGAGATAAATCAGCAGTTCGCTGAAGCATACTACACCCGTGCAAAAGTATTATTCGTTATGAAGAAAATGCTGGATGCGGTTGACTCTTTAAAGTCGGCGTTCTCTCTTCACAGCGACCTGCGGAAAAGGTTTGAGACCGAATTCCTGGGAGTAAAATCGATCAAAGAATTTTCCTCGCTGCTTCAGAGGTAAGCATTTTCTAGCGGTTTGGTTTTACATTCGAAACCTAATCCCGGAACGGCGAGATTAGGTTTTTTAGTTACTAACCGCTATTAAATAAAACATTGAACGATTCACTCAACTCACAAAAAAGAGGTGTTTCTAATGTTGCTACCATGCACGTAGGGGTCATAAAAATTGATCCCAACCCTTTATGCTTCATCGTCTCGCTAGTGGAAGCCTTAGAATGCATCTCATGAGTTTTTAGTTTTATTTGTATGAAATCAGAGCACAACCAACTTGTCGGCATTATCGGTCACCCGGTTGCCCATACTCTCTCGCCGGCAATGCATACCGCGGCGTTCGACGCGCTCCGCCTTCCATTTACGTATGGCGTATTTGATGTTATCGATGAGTTTCTTCCATCACTCGTCGTCTCGATTAAGAAAAATGGATTTACAGGTGTAAACGTTACCATTCCTCACAAACAACGTATCATGCCATTGCTCGACCGAGTCGACGAAAGCGCCGCGGCGATCGGGGCAGTCAACACTATTGTCAATAGCGGGGGGAAGCTCACTGGCTATAACACGGACATCGCAGGGATCGAACAGTCACTCGGACCGTTCAAAGAAAAAATTCGCAACGCCTCCGTTCTTGTTCTCGGTGCGGGAGGAAGTGCAAGAGCCGCAGTGTATGCGATCTCCAGCAGTTTCTCTCCCGCGGTACTAAGGTTGTACAACCGGACGCCCAGCCGGGCCATAGTCATCGCCGACCAGTTTAGAAAGATTTTTCCTGCCATAGTCTATGAAAATGTCTCCGATCCCGAACGTCTTCCGGCCCTCATTTCCGAGTCTTTGTTAGTGGTGAACACCACCTCAGTTGGTATGACGCCGGACATTGACGCGCTTCCGATCCCTTCTGCAATTAGATTTTCAAATCAGCAAATAATTTTCGATATTATATATACCCCCATTGAAACGGCCCTTCTGCAAAGGGCAAAAGCGGACGGTGCGGAGACCATCAACGGGGTGGAGATGTTCGTACATCAAGGGGCAAGGGCTTTTCAATTATGGACTGGCAAGCCCTTTCCCCTCGACATAGGGCGACAGGCGGTGTTGAAAGCTCTGGCCGCTGCGCGACCGTCGTCTGAAATAAAATAGTTTACCGAGAATCACAATGCCGGGAGCAGTTTGACATGCTTTCTCAACACACTCAAATAAAATACGAACATCTCCGGTCAATTCTCGGAGAGCTTGGGTCGGTCGTTATTGGCTTTTCTGGCGGGGTCGACAGCACGCTGCTGTTAAAAGTTGCGACAGACGTGCTTGGCACGAAAGCCGTAGCTGTCATCGGAAAATCCGAAACATACCCAACCGCGGAATACGAAGAAGCCGCGGCGCTGGCAAAGAGTTTCGGCGCCAGGCACATTGAAGTTGCCACTGAAGAAACGGATGTGATAAAATTCCAGGAGAATCCTCCCGACCGCTGCTATTTTTGCAAGACAGAATTATTCGGCAAGCTGACCGAGATCGCGAAGAAGGAAAATATTCCATGGATTGCCGACGGAACAATCACCGACGATGTCGGAGACTTCCGCCCGGGGATGAGGGCGAAGAAGGAGAACAACGTCCGCTCCCCCCTCCTCGAAGCGGAATTATCAAAAACTGACGTGCGGGAAATTTCACGTCATTTAAATTTGCCGACGTGGGACAAGCCGTCGTTTGCATGCTTATCATCCCGATTCCCGTACGGCTTCGGCATCACAAAAGAAAACTTAACAAAGGTGGATCGTGCGGAAACGCTTCTCCGGCGAGCCGGGTTCAGATTCTTTCGCGTCCGCCACCATGACGAGAAGACCGCTCGCATCGAAGTTGGCGCTGAAGAACTACACCGGTTGCTCGACGATACGTTACGGCTCTCGCTCGTCACGCAACTGAAGGAATTGGGTTTCACGTACGTTACCCTCGACCTGCAAGGGTATCGGTCCGGCAGCATGAATGAAGTGCTAAGCCCTGAGGCGAAAGAATCGTATTTGAAAGATATTTCATAGGAAGTCTCTGACAAACGATGCGGGATGTGCGCAATAATTCAATAGATGAAGATGGGTCGATGGAGCTTTACCACCACCCTTGTCCTTGCAACGATTCTCGTTCTAACCGGATGTCGTGAGGTCTTTACGGGAAAACGTGAAGCACGGGGTGTTTGGTTTTCACGATTCGAGTATGCCAATATCGATTCGACAAAATCCAAAGCTCGCATTACAGAAATATTCGAAAAGGCGCGAACGGCAAAATTCAATATGATATTCTTTCAAGTACGCGGTACCGGCGACGCGTATTACAAATCGCAGTACGAGCCGTGGGCTGAGTCGTTGACCGGAACGCTGGGGAAAGACCCCGGCTGGGATCCGCTTGAATATGCTGTGCACGAAGCTCACCATCTTGGACTCGAGCTTCATGTGTGGATCAACACATTCACGATCTGGAGCGGGAAGAAGCCTCCGATGGAATCTTCGCCCCGCTCGGCTTACCTCGCCCACCCGGAATGGCTTGTCTGCGACATGAACGGAATGCCGATGCCGCTGAACGATCATTACGTCAACATTTCGCCGGGCGTCCCTGAGGCGCGGAAGTATGTGGTCGACGTCGCACTTGATATCGTTAATAAGTATGATGTTGACGGAGTGCATTTCGATTATGTCCGCTATCCTGAAGATTCTCCTAAGCTCGGTTACTCGCACGATTCCATCAGCGTCGCGCGATTCAATAGCGCCGAAGGGAATCCCGATAAACTCGATTGGGAAAACTGGCAGCGTGAACAAATCAACCAATTTGTTTTTTCGGCATATAACGCAATCACTGAAAGAAAACCCTGGGTAAAAGTGTCAGCATCGGTCATCGGAAAATACTCGGGGTCGGGATGGACGGCATACGGTTCCGTCTATCAAGATGTTCGTCGGTGGATGGAACTCGGCAAAATCGATTTTGTCGTACCGATGGTCTATTGGGAGATGGATAATAGAACTCATCCGTTCGGCCCCCTGGTGACCGAATGGACAACGCGTGTCGCCTACGACCGGCAAGTCATGCCCGGAATTCTTATTGGCCTGGGACAAAAATTCGGGTGGACAGAAATTTCGCACGAAGTGGACGCAGCACGGGCGCGCGGTGCATCCGGTGTTGTCTTTTTCTCCGCAGCAACCATGGAGAATTCGTGGGCTCTCCTCGGTACCGATCAGTTTTCGTACTGGTCGGACGTCCCCGCGATGACATGGAAGGATTCAATCCCGCCGCCGGCGCCATCACTCTACCAGGCAAAAGCAAGCGGGAAGAACATAGTACTCTCCTGGACCCTCGTACCGGACCTCAACGGTCCGCTCTATTGCAATATCTACCGTTCATCATCTCCAGTGGTCGACATAAAAGACGTGAGGAATATTCTCTTCGTGACAGCACGAAATTCCGTTGAATTCGTCGACTCAACTGCAGAAGCAAGGCGTTGGTATTACGCCGTGTCCGCTTTTGACAGGTCCGGAAATGAAAGCAAGCTTTCAAATGTCGTTTCTCCTGAGCCGACGCTGGCTGCAAACGGAGAGCGGAAAACGGCGAAATAGTAATTAACCCTACTCTCATGGCGATAGAATCGGACAACACTCGGCGCGCAATCAGCGAACTCTTGAAATCCGCTGACCGATCGATCAAAGAAGGCAATTTAGATGCCGCCCTGAGTTTCATCGAGCGGGTCTTCGAAATCGAACAACGCAACGTGTATGCCCGGGCATACAAAGAACGGATACTCGCTTTAAAAGATGCCGAAGAGAAAGACAAGGCTGCTGCACAAATAAAAGAGGAGCCGCCGAAGGCAGCTCCAGTGGTCGAGAGAAAAAAAATAACAGAAGAGAAGCCCCATCTTGCTGCCCCGGAAAAATCGGTATCACCTCCTCCGTCGAAATCGTCGCATCAAAAAGGTGCAGCGCTCCACATCCATCACTCCCCGGCAGCGCTCGAAGCCTACCGCACCCTCCTGACGGAAATATGGTCGGACGGCAACGTCAGCGCAGAAGAACAGTCTCAGATCGATTCGATGAAGGAGACATTCGAGATTACGGAGAAGGACCATGTCGACATCGAGCGCCAGGTCAGGATTGAGGCATACCTCGCTGCAATCAGAGAGGCGTGGAAGATGGGGGTCACGTCGTTCGTCGATATCCGGAAACGGTTCAAGATAACAGACCAGGAGCATTTAAGTGTCGAACAGAAAATCAACCAATTTCTGCAATCGCTGAAGGCGAAAGGGACAGTGTTGTTGTTGGACGATGATCATTCGTTCCTCAGTATCATTAAGGATGTTTTGACCGAAGCCGGCTATACCTGTCACGCTGTCAACTCCGGCGAGGAAGGGTTGAAAGCGCTTGAAACCATCACACCGGATATCGTCGTGTGTGATATCGATTTTGTGAAGCCGAAGATGAACGGTTTTACATTTTATGAAAAATTTCGGGCGATCGACCGCTTTGTCGATGTACCGTTCATCTTCATGAGCGGACTCGACCAGGACATTGTCGTGCGGGCAGGAAAACAAATGGGGGTTGACGATTACTTGACAAAACCGTTTGACGCGGAAATGCTTGTCGCCACGATTGAAGGAAAGCTAAAACGGTCCCGCGAGATAAAACGGGTGACGCAAGGGTCAAAAAACTAGAGCTCAATTCCAGAAGAACACAATTCAGGCATGAAAAAATTCTTCCGAAGACTCCGGACGTTTACGCAGAACTTGGGCCTTGTCGAGCAAGCGCAAATCGTCGCTTCAACTGCTGTCGTCGTCATCATGGTGACGATCATCAGCGCGAATATTGTCCTGAAGCTGGCACTCACTCCATTCGATTTCATTAGCGTCATCACTGTCGGCATCATCGGTTTCGCCAGCGTCTACTTTTCGCTTAAGTATGGAAGACAGCTCGAGGCCCAGAAACGGGAGCTTGAGGCGTTGAACCGCGTGGCGGAATCGGTGAACCAATCCATCGACCTCGATTACCTTCTGAGCAATGTACTGCAAAAGGTCGTAGAGCTCGCCCGGACCGAATACGGCTGGCTGTATATTGTTGAAGACAAAAAAATGGAGCTGCGAAATTCAAGCGGTTCTTCATTCAGTTTCTTCAACAAAAAGGCTCTGGATAATATCGAGCTTATTCCATGGATACAAAAAATCCATACCCAAAAAGAAGAATCGCTTGCGAGCACGTCGTTCGCCGATGAAAGCGTTCTGCGGGCAGGAATCTCATCATGGGTGTCGGTACCGTTGCGTGCCGCAGACCAATTTGCCGGTGTGCTGTTGCTTGCAACAACGGTGAAAGGGTTCTTCTCCGAACGGCAGGTTGACCTCATCGCCGCGTTCGGCAACCACATCAACGTCGCGTTAAACAACGCGCATCTCTTCGACCGGCTCCGAAAATCGGAACAACAGTACGCGGATTTGTTCGAGCACTCGCCGGACATGTACCATCTCGTCAACCGGGAAGGAATCATCATCAGCTGCAACCAAACCGAGGTGCAAACCCTCGGCTATCTGAAAACCGATATTATCGGCCACCCTCTCACACAACTCTATCCATCTGAGTACCGTCTAAACGTGCTCGAAACGTTATTAAAAGCGTTTGAGAACGGGCACGAGTTCCGGGGAATGGAGGAGCAGATGATAAAACGAGACGGCGGGGTAATCGATGTCAGTGTGAACACGTCGCTCGTGTACGACGATAAACATGTGCCGGTGTTGATGCGCTGCGTCGTCAGGGACATCACTGAAAAGAAAAAACTTGAACAGAAGATCATGCAGGCGCAGAAAATCGACAGCATCGGCAACCTCGCGGGCGGCGTCGCCCACGACTTCAACAATATCCTCGCATCCATTCTCGGATCTTCCTCGATCATGCGGCGCCGGATGAACGAGAGCGACAAATGGTTTCCATTCGTAGAGATTATTGAAACGGCGGCAAAGCGGGGCGCTTCACTCACTCGCCAGCTGCTGACCTTCGCGAGGCGCGGAAACGTCGAGGTTCATCCCGTCGACATCCACGCGATCATTAACGAGACGATCCATCTTTTCGAACGAAGCGTCAACCCAAACATTGCCATTGTGACGAATTTTACTCCGGAAGTGGCAATCGTGAGCGGCGACGAAGGCCAAATCCAGCAGGCGATGTTGAACATATTCATCAACGCGCGGGACGCAATGCCGAACGGCGGAACCTTGACGATTGAAACGGCCTCCGTGCAATATTCCGAACAGGATCGCAGCACGCTCTCGGGCGAAACCCGAAGTGGAAGCTACGTGTCCATGAAAGTTGTCGACAACGGTATCGGGATGAGTAAAGACGTTCAGCAGCGGATGTTCGAGCCGTTCTTTACTACAAAAGAGCAAGGCAAGGGGACCGGCCTCGGATTATCCGTTGTGTACGGCGTCGTTAACGGCCACGGAGGATACATTTCGGTCCAGAGTGAACCCGGAAAAGGGACCACGTTTTCAATTCTTCTCCCGAAATTACCTGAGACGTTCAAGTCAAAAACCGTACGGTCGAACAAAAAAATTGTCGGAGGCAAAGAGACCATTCTGGTCGTCGACGACGAGGAAATTGTCCGTACGACAATCAGCGCGATGTTGTCGGACCTTGGGTACACCGTAGAGTCAACACGCGGCGGTAAAGAAGCATTGGACCTTTTGGCAAAGAAAAAGAAGATCGACCTGGTTCTGCTCGATATGACGATGCCCCAGATGGGGGGCAAGGAAGTTTTCCAAAAAATTCGGCGAATAAAAGCTCACGCGAAAATTATTATTTCAAGCGGGTACAGCGACTCGGTTCTCGGTGAAGACGCATTCGCAAAAAGGGTTGACGGCTTTTTACAGAAGCCGTATCAAATTGAAGACCTCTCAAAAAAAATTCGCGAAGTGCTGGACAAAAACCACAAATCGTAATCTCTCACAACTCTGTTCTTGAAAAATAGCCCATCAATTCGTATGTTACGCCTGCAATTCTTTTCCGATCATTATTGTCATCACCAATGAATACTTTTTCCGACGAGCTGCGAAAAGAGCGAGTCGCAAAGGATATCTCCCTCGCGGATATTTCCAAAAAAACACACATCAACGTTAAGTACCTCGAAGCGATTGAGCAGGGATCGTTCGATATTCTCCCGCAGACCTACATCCGCGCATTTATTCGCGAGTATGCGCTCGTAATCGGCCTGGCACCTAAGGCCGTTCTGAAGAAATTTGATGTCATGGTCGGCGGAAAATATTCAGTTGATAACGGTTCTATGATCGGTTCCGGATGGAGCGGCAAGCCCCTTCCATCGATGCCGGAACAAAGCAGCGCAGGTCCTCCCCCAGGCAAACCGGAATACTTGAAGCAGAACGACAACCGGACTGTCGCCGTCATTGCAGGGGTCGTCGTCGTCGCCATTGTACTTATCTATTTTGTGTACAACTATGCAACGCAGGAAACGATTACGCAGGTAGCGCAGGAGACCCCGTTTCAGGATGTTGTTAAGGAACAGGAAAAGCAGATCACTCCTCAAAAAGCGGCGCTCGATACTCTCGCAGTTCTTCAGGCAGAGCCTAAAAGAGATTCCCTGATCCTGCGGGCAGTGACAGTTGATTCTGTATGGATCAGCATCGGCAAAGACGAGGCACCATCTCAGAACACCATTCTGCCGCCGGAAGCCTCGCGAACATGGATAGCCTCCAAACAGTTCAGACTCTCGCTCGGCAATGCCGGGGGGATTCGCTTCATGTTGAACGGAAAAGATATCGGCAGATTTGGAAAGCGCGGCGCCGTTGTGCGAAACATCATCCTCACTCCCGATTATTTAAAATCGAAACGCTGATATGAAAGCGCGGAAATCCAATCTTCTTGAAAACGACGCACGCCGCCGAATTCAAGAACTTTCCGAAAAAATCCGGGAGCATGACTACAAGTATTACGTACTCTCGGAGCCGACAATAGCGGACGAGAAGTACGATCTGTTGATGCGCGAACTTTCAGACCTCGAAGAGCAATTCCCTGAGTTCAGGGCACTTGATTCTCCAACGCAGCGTGTCGGCGGCCAGCCGACAAAAGAATTTTCGACCGTGACGCACAGCGTCCCGATGCTGAGCCTGGCAAACACCTATTCGGAGGAAGAACTACTCGACTTCGACCGGAGGGTAGATTCATTGCTGCGCCACGAACCCTACCGGTATGTTGCGGAACTCAAAATCGATGGGGTAGCGATCAGCATCAAGTATGAAAACGGAATCATCGTCCAAGGCGCGACCCGGGGAGACGGCGTTCAGGGTGACGAGATCACCAACAATCTCAAGACGATTCGCTCCATCCCGCTTCGCATCCGTCCGGCGAACACCAAGCTCCTGAATTTTGAAGTTCGCGGTGAAATCTACATGAAGAAAAAGGATTTTGAAAGAATGAATGCCGAACGGGAACTGGAGGGAGAAAAGCTCTTTGTCAACGCGCGAAACTCGACGTCTGGAACGTTGAAACTCCAGGACCCAAAAATCGTCGCGGCGAGAAGACTCAATATGTTTTCGTATTTTCTCCGCTCGGACGACGTTTCACTGAAGAGCCATTATGAGAATCTTGACCTACTCAAAAAAATGGGGTTTGTGGTCAACGAGAACATTCGACTGTGCAAAACGATCCGCGATGTCAAAAAATTTTGCGACGAGTGGAAGGAACGGCGCGAAAGCTTGCCGTACGACATCGACGGGGTCGTCGTGAAAGTCGACTCACTCCGCCAGCAAGAAACGTTGGGTGCGGTGGCAAAAAGCCCCCGATGGGCGATCGCATACAAATTTCCTGCCCAAAAGGTTGAAACGGTGTTGAAAGGGATCACGCTGCAAGTCGGCCGGGTTGGAACGGTAACGCCGGTTGCGGAACTCGAACCGGTGTTTGTCGGGGGAACGACAGTAAGCCGCGCCACATTGCACAACGAAGATTACATTAGAGAGCTCGACTTGCGGGTCGGCGATACTGTCGTCGTTGAAAAAGGAGGAGATGTAATACCAAAGGTCAGCGCTGTGAACGCAGCAAAGCGCCAGAAAGGCTCGAAACCGTTTGTCATGCCGAAAGAATGCCCGGAATGCCGGTCGAGAATCTTCCGCCCGGAGGGGGAAGCGGCGTACTACTGCGAGAATTCCGAGTGTCCTGCTCAAGTCCGAGGGCGGATAGAACATTTTGCCCATCGCGGGGCGATGGATATCGAGGGACTCGGAGAAGCGGTCATCGATTTACTCGTCAACGAAAACCTCATCCATACTCTCGCTGACATTTATACACTGAAGAAAAACCAGATCGTTCCTCTCGAGCGCATGGGGGAAAAGAGCGCGCAGAACTTGATTGATGCGATCGCACAGAGCAAACAGCAGCCCTTCCACAAAGCGATCTTTGCTCTCGGCATCCGCTATGTCGGCGCGGGAGTCGCGAAGCTGCTCGCAGACTCGTTCGGCTCAATCGAAAAACTTCAGGATGCATCTCAAGAGGAGCTGGAACGAGTTGAAGGTATCGGACCGCGGATCGCGGAAAGTGTCGTCCGCTTTTTTAAGGAGCGCCATACAAAAGAGCTCGTCGCCAAACTGCAGCGGGCCGGCGTGGCACTGAAGACCGAAAAGAAAAAAAGTTCCGCGCAACCATTTACCGGAAAAACATTCGTTCTCACCGGGGGATTAAATTCGATGACCCGCGACGAGGCGAAAGAGAAAATAGAATTATATGGTGGAAAAGTGACCTCGAGCGTCAGCGCTAAAACAGATTTTGTCGTGGTCGGAACAGACGCCGGATCAAAACTTGACAAGGCGGTCGAGCTCGGTGTGAGGAGAGTCGACGAAAAGGAATTTCGAAAAATGCTGGCGTCCTAGATACCGGGCGCCGGATGGTAGAAATCGGGACAAGCTGAAATTGTGGGAAGCGTAAATCGATAGGGTGCTTCTCATCTTCGTAACTTGCTTTTAAGATAAACCTTTTGCAACTTTAATTAGCCAGAGAAAGAGCTACAGATTTATTATGCTGGAATCTTCACGGCTGCGGATCGGAATCGCCCTCGCGCACTTTCATTTTCGCAAACATAATTATCCGCAGACGGAATTCACAAAATTGTATTCCGAAGCGCGCACTGCTCTCGTGATCGTTCCCGAGGACAGCGAACATCGGGCGCTGGCCATTCCTTTACTGACGTCGCTTCAGAATAAATTTCGCGGGAACAAGCTAACCATTGTCATTTACGATTCTTTCCGCGACCTCTCCAGTTCGTTGGCTCATTGCGACGTTTTCCTTATGACAAAAGACAATATCAGTTTTTTCTATCTTCCAAAGAAAAAGGCCGTGCAGAAACTCAGCCGTCAAAAATTCGACGTCGCATTCGACCTCAATATTCCGATGGTACTTCCCGCTGCATATTTGTGCCGCAGCGCGAACGCAACGTTGAAAGTCGGCTTTGTAAAGGAAAACGGCGACAACTTTTACAATTTTCAGTTGAAGACGTCACACCAGGAGAGTCCGCAGCGAAGTTTTGAGCAATTATTGCGCACCATGGCAATGTTTTGACCGAGAGTTGGAGGCCAAATGAAGTTTGACATTACAAAGAATACGCACAATACGATAATAAAATTGAAGGAACGAAAGCTCGACGTTTCGGTGTCGCCGGAATTGAAGGGTGAATTCATTCTGCTCTGTCGGCCAACCTTAAAAACACTCGTCATCGACTTGACCGACGTCGAATTTTGTGACAGCAGCGGGTTGAGCGCCCTGCTCATCGCCGAGCGCCAAATGCGCGGGCACGGGGGTAAGATCATTCTCGTCGGCGTGCATAAGAAAGTCATGGCACTTCTTAAAATCTCACAGCTCGACCGTGTCTTTCAAATTTTCGACACTGTCGCAAAAGCAACGAAAGAGTGAGCCATCCTATTCACGGTTTTCCTCAGGTGTCTCATGCGGTATCCTTTCCATCGCTGATGCGCACTCGAACTCTGCTCTACTTCCCCCGTCGTTTATCATCTTCCGTCTGAAACAATGGTACCAAAGACACTCTCGGACGCACCGGCAAGGAAATTCCAATGCAGCTAACGATAATCGACCTCGTTGTCATCGTTTTATACTTTGCCATTAACCTTGGAGTGGCGCTGTTCCTCCGCAAACGTGCGACGAAAAGCGTCAGCGATTTTTTCATCTCGGGAAGAAACGTTTCGTGGTGGCTTGCAGGAACGTCGATGGTTGCGACGACATTCGCCGCCGATACGCCGTTGGTCGTCACCGGCCTCGTCGCAAGAAACGGCATTGCGGGCAACTGGATTTGGTGGAGCATGGCCTTCAGCGGGATGCTCACCGTATTCTTTTTTGCCAAACTATGGCGGCGCGCCGGCGTATTGACCGACGTTGAATTCGCAGAGATTCGTTACTCGGGGAAACCTGCTACCTTCCTTCGCTGGTTCCGAGCAGTGTACCTCGGACTGCCGATCAATCTCATCATCCTCGGATGGGTGAATCTTGCCATCGTCAAAATCATGATGCTGGTGCTCGGTGTATCAAAAATTGAAGCGCTCGTTATCGCGATCGCCATTATGTTCATCACTGCTTCGATTTCAACGCTGTCCGGCTTATGGGGCGTGTTGTGGACTGACTTATTCCAATTCGTGCTGAAGATGGGGATGGTAATTCTTCTTGCGGTTTTCGCAATTAGCGCCTCGGGGGGAATGGGTTCGTTAATGGTCCAGCTTCACACGATTGATCAGTCAAGGGGCGCGCAAGGGTCGGTGCTCTCATTCGTGCCCGACCTCAACTCAGCATGGATGCCGATGATAACATTTTTCGTCTTTATCGCTGTCAACTGGTGGGCGTCGTGGTATCCCGGGGCTGAACCGGGAGGAGGCGGGTATGTTGCGCAGCGAATATTTTCCGCGAAGAACGAAAAACATTCCCTCCTTGCCACACTCTGGTTTAACGTTGCACATTACGCGATACGTCCGTGGCCGTGGATTCTCGTCGGGCTTGTCGCCGTCGTCCGCTATCAAAATAATCCCGCGTTTCAAGCGGACCCCGAGTCGGGGTACATTCGTATTCTTATTTCGGATTTGCCGGTGTACCTGCGCGGTCTGATGCTCGCAGCATTTGCTGCGGCCTACATGTCAACAATCGGAACACAACTGAATTGGGGCGCGAGTTACCTTGTCAACGATGTCTATCGCCGATTTCTAAAACCAAACAAAACAGAAAAACATTATGTCGGCGTCTCACAAATGATTACGATGCTGCTGATGATTCTTTCTGCCGTCGTTACCTTCTATATGGATTCGATCGGCAACGCATGGAGGTTTTTGATGGCCGTCGGTGCCGGGACGGGCCTCGTTTATATCCTCCGCTGGTTCTGGTGGCGCATCAACGCATGGAGCGAAATCTCGGCAATGATCGCTGCATTCATGATGTCGATGATACTTCAATTCGGTTTTCATCTCAACGAAGGAGAACCAAAAGAATTCGCATACCTTCTTCTCATAACGGTTACAGCGACGACCGCCGTCTGGCTTTCGGTGACATTTCTGACGCAGCCGGAACCTCGGGAAAAATTGCTCTCCTTTTATCGCCGCGTTCGACCAAACGCAACAATGTGGAAACCGATTGCGGCTGAAGCAACCGACATCGTTCCTCAAAAAGACGGGGTGTTTAACCTGTTAAATTGGCTGAGCGGCGTTATTATGATCTATGCTTTTCTCTTCGGAACCGGGAAAATAATTTTTGGAAGTCTTCCGACCGGCATAGCCCTGCTAGCGATTGGGTTTATCTTTGGGGGAGTCATTTATATCAGAATAAATAAACGCGGATGGGAAGTGCTGAGTTCGTAACGTCGGTAACAACAACGCCGCATTTCTATAAAACAATCGACAACAAAATCCCGAACAGGATCGACTGACCCAGCAAAAGGAAACCGAGCTTTTTGAAATGGACCTTGGTTAAGAGTTTCAGAGTTCCGTATACTCCATGCACAACCATCGGAATGAACGCGACAAGCGCAAGGGGAGTAACAATATGGGCTACCGCAAGCACCGCCACGCCCCCGACAACAGCTGCATAATAAAGTAAATTCACTTTCCCCAGCGACAACTTTTCTCTCCACGCTATTTCGGGCTTCCTTGTTCCGGAAGCCCGGATCTTCAAGTGGACATAGAAAACACTGCAGCCGAAAAAAAGAAAATTGAGAACATACAACGAGATTGCAGTCCCATTAAGCGTTCCCGTGAGCACATAATACACGCTGGGTCCGCTTAACGTCAGCCCAGCCACTGCGATCAGATCGCTCACAATCATTTTAGAATAATATTTCACAACGTAGAAATTGCAGAAAAAAAACATCACACCGGTCAATCCAACCGCGAGGAGAAGAAGATATCCTTTCAATAATAATGGCACCACAAATCCGCCCGTTGCAAAAAGATACGCTGTGCCCCAGAACTTTGCTCGCCTCAATTTCTCAACCCCTTGAGGAACGCCTGAATAATGCCGAAGAAGAATTTGGGCAGGTACGTAATTCAAGAAGCTTCCAAGGGCAGCGAGCGCGACAAGAATAAAATCTGTCGACCATTTCCCCGCAATGGATGCACTGACAAGCATTGGAACTATTAGCACTGCCCACGAACCATGCTCTTTCGTTATCACCGGCGGCGGAATCTTATTATTCAACATTTTTCTTCCCAGTCAACTATGCATTTTTATTTATCGGACTTCATTTTATCCCCGACTAACGAATGGCCTGTTACTAAGCCGAAAACAAACACAACCAAGGAGACTGCGCCAAGCGCAAAGATCGTGTCGCCGAACGCCCGCAGCCATTTTACAGTTAAAACCGTCGGCGAGTACAAAAAGTCCGAACTGCGAGCGTACCAGTACCCGTGAGCAACCGAAGCATATGTTTGAAGTAATCCGACAGGAAGCAGGCTGAAAACAACCATAGCAAAGAGGCCGATGTTCATCGCCCAGAACGCAAAACGCAAGAGACCTTCTTTCCATTCATTCCGCACCCATAGAACGCGCAAACTGAAAAGCATGAGGCCCATCCCCAGCATGCCGTAGACTCCGAACAACGCCGCGTGAGCATGAACGGGAGTGGTGTTCAACCCCTGCATGTAATATAATGCGATGGGGGGGTTGATCATGAAGCCGAACAATCCAGCGCCCACCATATTCCAGAAAGCAACTGAGACAAAGAAATAGATCGGCCACTTGTATTTTTTTACCCACTCTGTCATCTTCGATCGTCGAATATTTTCCCACGCTTCGAAGCCGACCAGAACAAGGGGAACAACTTCGAGCGCGCTGAAAACGGAACCAAGTGCCAGCACGGCGGTCGGCGTCCCGGTAAAATAGAGATGGTGCAGCGTCCCAATAATCCCACCGGAGAGAAAAATTGTCGAAGAAAGGACGACTGAATGATTTGCCGTGCTTAATCGGATCAATTTAAGGCGGACAAACATGAACGCGATAACGACTGTCGCAAAGACTTCAAAGAACCCTTCGACCCAGAGATGAACCACCCACCATCGCCAGTATTCCGTAATTGCAAGGTTTGTGTTTTTCCCCCACATCAAACCTGCCATATAAAACGCTCCGATCGCGATCGATGCAATGAAGAAGAGGGTGAGCAGCGGCTTTTCATCCGTTCCTCTTCTGATCGCCACAATGATATTCCGCCCAACAAGATAGACCCACAATGCCAACCCGATGATGAGACCAATCTGAAACGCGCGCCCGAGGTCGACGTATTCCAACCCTTGGTGACCAAAGTAGAACCACATGTCTCCCGAAAGTTTGTGATTAATGCTTAGCCACTCTCCCGTCATCGATCCGAGCACGACCACCAGCAACGCCCCGAAGAGTACATTGACGCCCAGCTTCTGCCCTTTCAACTCTACGCCGCTTACCGCGGGAGCGATAAACAACCCCGATGCAAGCCATGCTGTTGCGATCCAAAAAATTCCAAGCTGAGTATGCCAGGTACGAGTGATGACATACGGGATCCATTTCTGAATCGGTATGCCGTAAAATCCGCCTCCTTCAACTCCATAGTGTGCGGTGATAACGCCGAAAATTATTTGAAGCAGGATTAACCCAGAAACAACCCAGAAGTACTTAATGATTGCTTTTTGCGAAGGGGTTGCATCATGATTAAACAAAGGGTCATTTTCGGGGATGGAGTCGGGTAACGGTTCACCCCCCTGTGACGCATGGAACCAGACCATTCCACCTATGCCGGCAAGAAGAAGAATAATGCTGACCCCGGTCCAGACAATAGCATCGGCCGTCGGGTTGTTGCCGATCAAGGCTTCGTGCGGCCAGTTGCTGGTGTAGGTAATTTCGGAGTTGGGCCTGTCGGTCGATGCAGCCCATGCCGCCCAGAAGAAAAAAGAAGAGAGCTCACGCAACTTTGTCGAATCCGATTGTGCACCCGGAGGAATGGCGTAACGAACATTGCCGTTTTTAAAGACATCGGTGTAATGCTTGAGATTCGCTTCGAACGCTCGGGCTCGGAGAGAATCGATCACAATCTTTCCCGTTGCAGCATCGTACGTATTCGTTCGTATCAGTTTCATTAGCCGCGTCTGAAACACCGCTTGTTGCTCTGGAGTCAGTTCCGCGTATGAAAGGCTGTAATCTTTTTGAGACCATTCGTTCAAAATAAACTCGGCCTCGCGGTGGATCCAGTCGGCCGTCCAATCAGGGGCAACGTAACTTCCATGTCCCCAGATCGATCCCACTTCCATTCCTCCCATCGATTGCCAGACATTTTGCCCTTTCATTATTTCACCTTCCGGTATCACAATATCTCCGCTCTTCGTGACCACCGATGAGGGGATCGGTGGGCGTTCTTGATAAATACGCAAGCCGGCCCAGCCAAGGACGGAAAAAGAAATGATAATGACGGCCCAAAAACTAATCCAGAGACGCTTCATTGTAATGCTCCTCCACTTATGTAATTGTATTTATAGGTCAATTCGTTGCTTTCCGTTGTAACGCAAGAACAACAAGGTCTTTCGATGTTTGAACATGAAAATCATCCAAAGCGATGCTGCCGTGGAAGCGGAGATCGTCAAACCCCGACTCTTGTAACGCATTGGTGAGCTCCACTTTTACAATGGGACGAAGCTTAATGCTGTCGATCGAATGAATAAGCCGCCCGTCTTCTTTTTTTAATCTCAAAATATTAAAGATGACATGGCCTTCGTGGAATTCATAAAATCGAATAAACGTCACTCCTCCCGCTTCCTTAACACTTTGAACGCGTTCCTTGTTCGCTAGAATCCGGTCGTAATTGAGTAATTGAAGGAGAAGTACGCCACCCGGGTGTAATACTGCAGAAAAATTTTTGAGGGACTGTACGAGCTCCCCATAGGTGAGAAGGTGAGGAAGTGAATTTCCCATGCACAGAACGGCGTCAAATTTCTTATTCAATCCCTTCGGCAAATTCTGGAAACTCGATTCGATGACGTCGATATTTAAGCGGCGCTCTTTTGCGTGGGCTTTAAGTCGCACAACCATTTTTTTTGATACTTCCACCGCTGTCATCCGTGCTCCAAGTTGTCCTAACAATAACGAGTGGAAACCGGTTCCGGCACCGGCGTCGAGCGCTGTTGTAATGCCGAAGCGTTGCATCAGGAGATTGAAAAACGGTTTTTCATGGATGAATCTTTTGTCAAAGCCGGTCATCGTATCATAGTCTTCGGCGAGAGTGTCATAGAACTGGGACGCTTCTGCGAGGAATGGCTCCCGGCTATTCTGAATTTGGTCTGTCATATTTTGATTTTCCTAATGCTGATATAACGGCGATTCAATTTCTTGAAACCGACCCAGGTATTCTTCTTTTGAAATGTTGTTGGTCCAATGATTTGTCAACATTGCCAGTCCTGTCACCGCAACAAAAACACCTGCGACGAGGGCTCCATAGACCCAGGTTCGCGGAGTTCTTTTGCTCAAGCTTGTTCGCAACGAAAGCGTTTCCTTGACCGGGCATACTTCAACACAACGCATACAGCTTGTGCATTCATCGCTCCAGACTCTGCCCGCCTTATGAACGAGAATATTGGACGGGCATGCTTTTGTACACAATTCGCAATCGATGCATGACGAAGCTTGGCGTGTGATCTTAAAAGGACTCAACCAGCTCAGGACTCCAAGCATTGCCCCGTAAGGGCAAAGAAACCTGCACCAAAAATTTTTAATGACAACCGAAAGCAGCATGAAACTGATAATCGCCCATAAGGCGAATGTCGAGATGTCCGCGAAAAACATATACATTTTCACATCAGCCATCTTGTTGTATGGGCTATTGATGAACGACTCGAGCGCCGGAACATCCATCCCTAGTACCGCCCAGACAAAAAACGAAAGAAGAAGGTACTTCAATGAACGAAGGGGGTAATCCAACCAGCGCGGCAACTGGATATTCCTGCCGAAGATCTTTTCTCCAAGGAGCCACAGCGATTCGCTCAATGTCCCGACCGGACAGAGCCAACTGCAGAATGACTTCTTCATTACAACGCTGACGATGGCAATCCCCAAAAAGATGAAGAGTCCCGATGGATGAGTCGTATTAATGATAGATGTTTCTAAGTAATATTTCAGACTGATCAATGCGCTGATCGGCAGAAAACCTTCGGCCCCTGGAGGACGGGAAACGAACGTTGCCGTCCCATCGGACATTCCCCATTTCATAAAGAGATAAAATTCTATCCCTATCCATAAACAGAGAAGGGCAAAAGCCAGTTGAGTTGACGAACGAAGAAATTGAGAATCATCTTTAAGCCTATTGAGTAACCGTCTGTACCAAATCGGTTCAATCGAAAATCTCGCCTTACCCCGTCGAAGTTCCGGCGGAATTTTCTTCGCCCTGGACTTTGCGGTGATATCCTCTCGTTGCAGCGTTGTTCGAACGTCGCTGTTGATGTCTATTCCGTCTCTCATAAATCCTCCTGCGTGAAAATCAGACACTATATTCAGATAAAAAAGTCTTAAATACCGGCAAAAAAAACTATCGCCGGATATTCGAGTACATCGGCTTTTTCATGTCTTTGGCCACATCAGCGATCTGTTTGCTCACCAACATTTTATAGATTCCCTCTCGCAGATCCGCCCAATGTTCATGGATTGCGCACGGGGTTTTTCCCGAACACTGCGGGAAGCCCATGACACACTTTGAGGTGAAATCGACGCCGTCGATCGCTTCGACGATGTGAAAAAGGGTGATATCGTTGGCCGGCATCCCCAGCGTAAAGCCGCCGGTCGGTCCCTTTAATGACCGGAGCAGACCTTTCCGCGAAAGATCCTGCAAAATCTTGCCCAGAAAATGATACGGAATATCGAGCTTCTTCGTCATCTCTTTACTGGATGACATTTCACCCTCCGGCTTCAGAGCGATGTAGAGCACCGCTTGGAGGGCGTATTCACATTGTCGGCTAAAAATGAGGCTCATATAATTTCAGACTCTTTAGTCTTAAAATAGGGAGTAAAAAACTATTTGTCAAGTGAAAAATAGCCTCAAGCCATCCGATTGCTCAAAGGAATCGGATGGCCCACTCATTGCTGTAACACCCCGGCCGTATTGCCTTTGCGGCATATTCTTTGTATTTTTTCTCAAGATGTATTGCTTTTCACGGCTGTGGTGCATGGGCATTACAGCCGTTTATGTTTTGAGAAGATAAAGAGAGGCTCCCAAACGAACAGCTTGTGTGAAAACCAATCCTCCGGCTTTGTCATTCCCACGAAAGTGGGTCGAAGACTCGATTCAGCGAGAATCCAGTTTATTTTCGCAGGGTATGGATCCCCGCTTTTCCCAAAGGGATTCCTTTGGAACGCGGGGATGACACCGAAGTGGACTTTTCACAAAGGCTGGAAGGTTGGGAACCGGATCGCATAATCAGGAATGAAAAAGATTCTCATCATAACGTACTATTTCCCGCCGTCGGGGGGACCGGGAGTTCAACGTGTGCTGAAGTTCGCAAAGTACCTTCCCGAGTTCGGATGGGAACCGGTCATCCTCACTGTTAAAGACGGCGATTACCCCGCACGCGACGAATCGCTGCTGAAAGAAATTTCCCCTTCCTTGAAAGTTGTCAGAACGCGGATCCTTGAACCATATGACTTCTACAGGAGAATTACCGGCAAGAAACCCGGCACTGCGGTCGACGTCAACAACATCCCAAAGAAAGGAGAACGAAAAAATTTCTCGGAGGCAATTGCGGAATTCATCCGAGCAACTTTTTTTATTCCCGACGCGCGCATCGGCTGGCTCTTTACAGCTGTCGGCGAGACGAAAAGAATCATTAAGCAGGAAAAGATTGATGCGATCTACTCTTCATCTCCGCCCTACACATGCGCAGTGATAGCTCGAAACGTTCATCGCGCAACGGGCATACCATGGATAGCCGGTTTCCGCGACCCGTGGACGGGTTTTCTCTCAACGCCGGACCGGTGGCTTCTTCCGAAAAAAATAGACGAGCATCTTGAACGAAGCTGTTTCGAAGAAGCAACGCGGCTTGAGGTGGCGTGGCGCGGCATTCTTTTGGACTTACACAAAAAGTATCCGGACATTCCGGTCGATAAAGTCATCCACTTGCCGAACGGTTTCGACAGTGCTGACTTCCCCTCCGTGAAGCACCTACAAAACGACAAGTTTACGGTAACGTATGCCGGTTCGATGTACGGCGTTCGAAATCCAAAGACGTTCCTGCAGGCGGTCGCGAACCTGGTCAACGCAAAAAAAATCGATCCGATGAGAATCCGGCTCAAGTTCATCGGCAGGTTCGGCTCAGAAGTTCTTGAAATGTTTCGCGAAACAACGGTTGCGGGCTGCATCGAAACCCTTCCCTACCTCCCGCATTCAGAGAGCATCGAACACCTCATGAAATCCGACGCACTGCTTCTTATTGTCGATGAATATGCCGGAGGAGAAGAAATCGTTCCAGGAAAAGTTTTTGAATACATTGGCGCACGAAGGCCAGTTATCGGCATCGCCCATGACGGGGCAGTAGCGGAACTGCTGCGCGGCACACGGGCTGGGCTTGTTGCACGCAACGACGATGTCCCCACGATCGAACGCATCATTCTTGAATATTACGACGATTATCTCTATAATAAACCGAATTTCTCACCAGACCAAAAAGCGATCGGCCAGTTCGAGAGAAAAGAAATCACAAAACGGTTAGCGCAACTGTTCGACGAGTCGCTCGAACGCGCAGCTTCGTAATTCACTTCACCAACGCTCATCCTCACATGGCAAAACAAAAAAATCAACCGCGCGCGGAAGATCGTCCGCTCATCCCCAAAAAGTACCAGCATTATGCCGCGGCCGGAGTCATCCTGCTGGCCCTCGTCATTTTTTTTCATGATGTGGTCTTTTCAGGTAAGGTTTTTTTTGCAAGCGATAATCTCGCATCGCAGAGTTTTAACCCGTTTGCGGATGAAGCGAAAAAGGACGGCGTTTATCCCCTATGGGTGCCGTATATTTTTTGCGGGATGCCGTCATTCGCAAGCCTCCTCTTGGTCCCCAGCCGTACGTATGATCTTACCTCAATGGTCGCCGACTGGGCTCACGATGTCTTCACGCTCGTTCTTCAGAATCCGGCAGGAACGACCGTCATGTTCTATTATTTTATTTTCGGCGTCTCGACCTATTTTTTCATGATCCACAAGAAGAAATCTCCTCTCGTCGCTCTTTTTACTTCCCTTTCCACCCTCTTTTCAACATATGTTATCATCCTCATCATGGTGGGGCACAATACAAAAGTCGCATCAATTTGTTTGCTGCCGGTTGTGCTGATGATGATCGAAGAAATGGTCGACGATTTCAAATGGTGGCATGGCATCGTCTTGATCATCGCCATTCATGTCCAGCAGCTCGCATCGCATATTCAGTTCTTCTTTTACACATACCTGTTGATCGGCATCTATTATCTCTATCTGCTCGTTGTCCGGATTATCAAGAAGGAGGAATGGTATAAAGTTCTGCGAAGCGGCATCGTGTTTGCCCTAGCGGCAGGCTTTTCTTTTGCAATGTCGGCGGATATTTATCTCTCAACGCTGGAGTACGCTCCGTACTCTATTCGCGGCTCTAACCCGATTGTGCAATCAACGGGCGCATCACAATCCAAGACGGCTGAGGGAGGACTCGACTACAACTACGCTACCGATTGGTCGTTCAGCCCGGGCGAAACGATGACCTTTTTCCTTCCCTCATTGTATGGGTTCGGAAACCAACCGTACAAAGGGCCGCTGACGGGAAACCAAGAGCAACAGATGAACAGCTATTGGGGGCAAATGGCGTTCACCGACGCCCCCCAATACATGGGGATCATCGTTCTCATCCTGGCTGTCGTCGGCGTCTACTACAACAGGCGAGATCGTTTTGTTCAGGCGATGCTTATTGTCTCCGGCCTTTCACTTCTAGTTTCGTACGGAAGAACTTTTTCCCCGGTGTACGATTTGATGTACAACTATTTTCCGGAATTCAACAAGTTCCGCATCCCGTCGATGATCCTTATTCTACTTCAACTCATCGCGCCTATCCTGGCCGGATTCGGGCTTCAGTCGCTCATTGATAAAGGCAAAGAAAAGTTTTCGGTGGAGGGAGAAAAGAAATATAGGTACGTCGTTGGCGGTGCGGGTATCCTCTTTGTCCTTGGATTCGTCGCACGGGGCTTCTTCGAAGATACCTACAGAAGCTTCGTGGGGGTCGACGGCCTTTCTAAATTGATGGCGGAGCTCGTCGGCAAACAGCCGGAAAATGTTCTCGCCCAGGTACGCCCGATGCTGTTCAACTTTATTTTCGATTCCGTGATGACCGATTATTTAATGGCGACGTTTCTTCTTCTCGCTGTTTTCGGACTTGCCTACGCCCACAGAAAACATTTCATCGTATCGACGACCTTTGCTCTCGCCATCATTGTGTTATCGGTGATCGACTTGTGGCGAATCGATTTCAAACCGATGCAGCTTCACGATGCGATGCCGCAAGCCTCAGCAATTCCAACACCTGACTACGTTCAGGCAATCCAGCAAGACAAATCGCTCTATCGGGTATTCAACACAGAAAACTTGCGGGAGCCTTCGAATGACCTGGCGTACTATAAGCTGCAGAGCATCGGCGGGTATCACGGCGCCAAGATTCGCATATACCAGGATATCGTCGACGTCGCAACAATCGGCAACCCGACAGTGTGGGTGTTGATGAACGCAAAATATATTATCGCGGACCCAAGGGAAAATATTCCGGGTCTCCCCGTTGTGTTTCAGGGACAGGATAAAAAAGTGCTTGCGTATCCTCCGGCAGGACAACGGGCGTGGTTTGTCGATTCTATCGCTGTCGATTCCGGGCTTGGGATCCTGTATCACATGCGCGATATGTCGTTCGACCCTCACCACGTCGCCTTTTTTGAAACAAATCCCGGCGTTACGATTGAGCCCCCCGACACAACGGCGAAGGTTGCCGTCAGCAACTTTGGCATTCATGATATCTCACTCGACGTGGAAGCCTCGGGTAACAATCTACTTTTCGTAAGCGAAATTTATTATCCGAAAGGCTGGACAGCGTTTATCGACGGAGCGCCGACAGAGATTTACAAAACGGACTATGCATTTCGTTCGATCGTGGTCCCGAAGGGAAAACATCGGGTGGAGTTCACCTTTCATCCGGAACGGTATTTTCTCGGACGGACAATCAGTTTGGTTACAAATATTCTTTCCTGGTGTGCTGTGCTTGCCGTCGGTTTTCTATGGTGGAAAAAACGTACCATTCCCGCAGAAGCTCCCGGTAAAAAATAATCGGTGCGGCGGTGCATCGTCGAAAGTTTCATCTCACATGAGGATCGAGGATTTAGGAATAAAGGTGATTCGTGGACAAGTTCATCATTCACGGGGGTAAATCGTTGCGCGGGACGGTGCGCATCAGCGGTGCGAAGAACGCATCGCTCGCACTGATGCCGGCAACGCTCCTCGCCAGCGGTAAGTACGAACTGCACAATACCCCCGACCTCAGGGACGTCTCCACAATGTCCCGCTTACTCCAAACGATGGGGGTGACCGTTGATCGAAACGGCCGCTCGCTTCTCGTCAACACGTTTCGCGTCAACAAATTCGAAGCGCCGTACGAGCACGTGAAGAAAATGCGCGCTTCCATTTATGTGCTTGGCCCGCTTGTAGCCCGCTACGGGCGTGCAAAAGTATCGCTGCCCGGAGGCTGCGCGTGGGGACCCCGTCCGGTCGATCTCCACATTGAAGGCTTAAAAAAATTGGGGGCGGCAATAGAACTGGAGCGGGGCTACATCATTGCAAAAGCACGCCGCCTGAAGGGGGCACGCATTTCATTCAAAATTTCAAGCGTCGGCGCAACGGGAAATATTTTGATGGCAGCGGTCCTCGCAAAAGGAACAACGCTTATCGAAAATGCGGCGGTGGAACCGGAAATTACCAACCTCGCCGGACTTCTTGTCTCAATGGGGGCAAAAATCGAGGGGGCCGGAACAAACAGGCTTGAGATAGAAGGGAGTGATGCGTTGCATCCGGCAATTGTCGAGACAATTCCAGACCGGATCGAATCCGGAACTATGCTGGTCGCTTGCGCCATCTGCGGGGGAAAAGTGAAAATTGAAGAATGCAATCCTCAACACGTTTCGGCTATTACCGCTCGGCTCGAAGATGCCGGTGCTAGAATAAACGCAGATTCCACCTCGATCGAAATTCATGCTCCAAAGGAAGTGGGGCCGGTCGACGTTATGACCGCCATCTATCCGGGTTTCCCGACCGACATGCAGGCCCAATGGATCGCTTTGATGGCGATCGCGAAAGGCTCCTCAACGGTGACCGACACCATCTACTTCGACCGTTTCAAGCATGTGCCGGAATTGGTCCGGCTGGGAGCCGACATCACGCTGAATGAAAATGCCGCCGTCATACGCGGTGTAAAAAAATTGACCGGCGCAAAAGTCATGTCGACGGATTTGCGGGCGTCGGCGGCACTCATTCTCGCCGGGTTGCGTGCGCACGGCGAGACGGAAGTCCTCCGCGTGTATCACCTCGACCGCGGTTACGAGGGAATCGAAAAAAAATTACAGGCGCTTGGGGCTGATATTAGACGAGAAAAAGGGGAGGAATTTTAAGCAGATGTAGGACACCTTCAAGGCCTATTCCTTGATCTTACCCCTTTTTGCGGATTGACAAATGGAATGCGGCCCCTTTCCCCTCTTCGCTCTCGCACCATAATATGCACTTGTTAAATTCGGCAAGTTTCTTTGCAATGTATAATCCCAATCCCGCCCCCTGCTGTTCCTGAGTTTCACGATTCACTTGATAGAACTTTTGGAACAAACCATCCTGTTTGTCGAGGGGAATGCCGTTCCCGTTATCGGTCACGCTGATGATGTACCTCTCTTTTTCATTTCGCGATGCGATCGTAATGACCGCGCCGGATGGAGAAAATTTGCATGCATTGTCAAACAATCGGGCGATAATGCTCTCAAAATGC
>JBAUMC010000069.1:0-6261 GCA_049578505.1 Bacteroidota bacterium
GCCGTTTCATACCGGTGATGACCGTCTGCGATGAGCACTTGCTTCGGCTCCATCTCCATCGCGATTTTTTCAATTGCGCGATTTTCGTCGATCACCCAGAGTTGGTTCCGAACATTTTCAAACGTGACATCGACCGCTGCCTGCGTTGAATATAATGGAGCGATAGCGACGTCGACCTTTTTTGCCGCGTCGGAATAGAGGCCGAAGATCTGGCTGAAATTTGAGTTGGTCGCTTTAAAAAGTTTGAAACGGTCCTCCTTGGCCTTTGACAACGTTTTTTCATGAGGTAGGACGATCCCTTTTGCAAATTCCTCCAGATGGCAAAGAGCGATAAACCCTTTTCGTTGAATGACGACTCCGGTCGTTGATGAAAACGTTTGCGCAAGCGGATAAATCGCTGGCCTGGCTTCGCGCATAAGCACACCCTTCTCCTGCCATTCCTTGAATGACTCTGCTGCAGCGGAGTACCGGTCAGCCTCGCGGCCCAGAATCAACCGCACGATATTATACGGGTCTTTATCATACAGCTGATTCTGTTGCTCCGGCGAAATAACGTCGTACGGCGGTGCCACGACGGTGTTGATATTAACGCCGGTTTGATTATACCTGATTCCTCGAAACGGCTTTATGATAGGCATAGTATTTTGCTGGTTGTTGTAGTTTGGCTAAATTTTCGATTTACGAGTGCCAATTTGCATTTTGAAAGATAACGTTCGTTGGTTGCCTCAAGGCCTCTTTCGAAGCGCTGCTCTTTCACTTTTCACTTTTAACTTTTCACTTATAACTTACCACTTCTAACTTCTCACTTACTTTCGTACCCCAACCTCCTCAACCACGCGTCCTCAGCCCGCCAATTTTCTCTCACCTTCACGTGAAGTTCGAGAAATACCGGGTGCCCGAGAAATCGTTCGATATCCTTTCGTGCTTTCTCGCCGACCGATTTCAAAGCCGCTCCACCTTTGCCGATAAGGATTCCCTTTTGCGATTGCCGTTCTACAAAAATCTCGGCGCTGATGAAATGCTTTTTCTTTTCCCTTTCATTGAAAGCGACAACATCGACAGTGGTCGAGTATGGGATTTCCTGTAAATACTGATCGAAAATTTTTTCTCTGATAATTTCACCGACGAAAAATTTTTCAGGTGCCGCACTCACCATATCTGCCGGGTAAAACGGAGGGTGGTCCGGTAAGTAACGGAGAATCGTCGTTAGCAGTTCGTCAATCCCTTCATTCTTGAGCGCTGAAAGGGGAAGAATTTCTTCAAACGGAAACGCTTTGCTGAATTTGTCGATCATCGGAAGAAGTTCAGGTCTCTCTATTCGGTCAATTTTGTTGATCGCAAGAAACGTTTTTTTCTTTGCCTCCCTTATTTTCCCGAGAGCCGATTCATCTTTTTTATACGTTTCATTCTTGACTTTTTCCGCGTCAACAAGCAGCAGAACAACATCGGCGTCATCCAACGCTGACGAGGCGTAATGCATCATTACTTCCTGTAATAAATATCTTGGCGTGATGATCCCGGGCGTATCGATGAAGACAATCTGGTAATTTTTTCCGGTCAAAATGCCGAGGATTTTATGTCTGGTTGTTTGAGGCTTGTCGGTGACGATGGAAATCTTCTGCTTGAGCAGCGTGTTCATCAGCGTCGACTTGCCCACATTTGGCTCACCGACTAACGCAACGTATCCGGCTTTGTGATTTAGTGTTTCCATTTCTTCGCCTAATGTACTCATAAACGAAAAGAGTTTCAATGAATCTCTGGCAGATCCCCTTCGCGTCCTTGGCGACCTTTGCGGTCCTTCTTTTAACCGCCATGGACACAAAGGCCGCTAAGTTTTAGAGCCGCTGCTACGTTATTTTCATCCCGATTGATTTTCTCTTCTTGCAACCATTTCCAAATTGAATTACATTCTTCACACTGTCCACGGACGACGATGAGCAAAAAACTATTCGAGTTTCTGGGTTTAAAACGAAACACCTCCACACTTCTTGCCATGGTGATCCTTATCGGCATGGGCGAAAGAATGGCCGAGCGTTTCCTGCCGATCTATCTTCTTGCACTCGGCGGTGGAATCCTTTCAATCGGATATCTGAACGGCGCCAACAACCTGTTGAATGCGCTTTATGCGTATATTGGCGGGTATGCGAGCGATCTGCTCGGATACAAACGAGCACTTCTCGTATTCAATGTGCTCGCAATTGTCGGATACGTGATTGTCATTGTTTTTCCGTTCTGGCAGGCCGTCATTATCGGTTCGCTCTTTTTCTTGTCCTGGACTGCAATTTCGCTCCCTGCAACAATGGAGTTGGTCGCAAAAAACCTCCCATCGTCCAAACGAACGATGGGAGTCTCGATGCATTCGTTCGTTCGCCGCATTCCAATGGCGCTCGGCCCCGTAGTTGGCGGAATATTCATTGTCTGGTTTGGCGAAAAAGACGGCGTACGGCTCGCGTTCGCGGGTGCAACTCTCCTCGGATTTTTTTCCCTCGTGGTTCAGCAGCTCTTCATTGAAGCGACCGGGGAGAAGAAACGAGCTGAAGGGAATCCGTTGAAGATGTGGACACAAATGCCGGCGAGGCTGAAAAACCTCCTCATGTCGGATATTCTCATCCGGTTTTGCGAACAAATCCCGTATGCGTTTGTTGTGGTCTGGAGCATGAAAATGGTCGGAATTTCAGCCGTGCAATTCGGCATCCTCACTGCCATTGAAATGACGACTGCGGCTCTCATTTACATCCCGACAGCATATTTTTCGGACCGGAGTACGCGAAAACCGTTCATCGTAATCACGTTCTGGATCTTCTCGGCATTTCCTCTGCTGCTTCTTTTCTCGCATACATATCTTCTCCTTATCATAGCGTTCATCGTCCGGGGATTGAAAGAGTTCGGAGAACCGACTCGCAAAGCCTTGATCCTTGAGCTTGCACCCGGCGAAAATAAAGCGGGAATGTTCGGCGTCTACTACCTTGTGCGGGATGTGATCGTATCCGTTGCGGCTTTTTCCGGCGCGTTGTTGTGGGAAGTATCACCGTCGCTCAATCTTCTCTCGGCATTTGGGTTTGGGGTGGTTGGGTGCATATTGTTTATGGTCTACGGCAAAGGGGACATCGGAAAATAACGCCAAAGCATGCTTGCGCGAACCATGTCTCGGTACCAGAAATGTCAGTAGCGTCTCAGTTTCATTTTTAATGTCATTCCGGCGAAAGCCGGTCGAGGACTCGTCAACGACCCTTCGGGTCGATAGACCCGTAGGGACTCGTCGAGAATCCACGCAATTTAATCTGGATGTCCCCCTGAGAGGGACATGACATTCCCTTTATTTTTAGGGTCATCAAATTGAGACACTAACGAAATGTCTTGCAATTGCTATTGAATTGACGTAGTTTTCTCGGCATAAACCTTCCACAGCATGAGCAAGTAAGGGACATCTCATGCTTCTGTCCAGCTCGCAATCGAAGGGGTAAACAAATGCCTCCTACTTTTCCAGCGCCGACCTTCAGAAGTACAAGAATATTTATCATCCTCGTCCTTTTGGTTCCACTCTTTTTTGCGTCGTCTTATTCTCAAGGCACAAAGTGGGAAACCAAAAATAAAGGACTTGATGGAAGAGCCGTATTCTCTCTCGCCTACGGCACGCAAGGGGAAGTTTATGCCGGTTCGTGGGCGGATGAAATTTTCAAATCAACAGACGACGGCTTGAGCTGGATGCAAGTTACCTTCGGAAAGAATTCTCCGAAGAACAACCCATCAGGTACCGGCAAAATTTTAACGATCCTGGTCGACAAAGCTGGAGTTGTTTTTGCCGGAGGAGAAAGTGGAGTCGTGTTCCGATCGGATGATCACGGTTCAACTTGGGCTATCCTCAAAACCCCTATTAATAATCCCAAGATTACGGCTATTGTCAAAGATTCAATCGGCAACTTGTTTGTTGGGACGGCAAATACCGGCGTCATTCGATCGACGGACAATGGGCAAACCTGGGAAATAATGCAATCGGGGTTTACCGCCACAGTTCTTGTTGCAGGTCGACACAACGAACTTTTTGCCGCTTCGCAATCACACGGTGTTCTTCATTCTACAGACACGGGCAAGACATGGGCCGAAATCGCTGCTGGTCTTCCCGGTATCGCAATCGAAGCCCTTTATGTCGACAGCTCGGGCGATCTTATCGCCGGATCTCAACAAGGGATATTTAAACTCCGCAGCGGTGAAAAAAAATGGGCAACCAAGCTAGCCTACCGATACGCCAAAGAATTTACAAAAGCAGGTTCGGATATTATTGCAATCTCAAACACGTCTGGAAATTTTTTCCAGTCCTCGGATGAAGGCGAGACGTGGTCCCAATTTATCGCCAAAGATATCGCCTCAGCATGGATGAACACCATTGTTACCACGACCAACGGACACTTGCTTGTTGGAACAGAAGTCTATGGGATTTTTAGGTCCACCGATCTTGCGAGGCATTGGAGGGAGACAAATTCCGGATTGGCGAATCCTTATGTCGTCATGGTCTGCCGATTAGATAAGCGGACTATTATTGCCGGATTGCGAATGGAGGGGATTTACGCCTCGACCGACGATGGGGAAAGCTGGTCCCACCGAAGTTTTTCTTGGCAAAATATCACAGGCATCGCTTCAGGTCGCTCCGGTTATACTTTTGCCATCGTCGATCAGCCTCACGCGCGCTTTCAACGCTCCGATGATAACGGAGAGACGTGGTCATTCTTCACCCAAGGTTTGCCTGACTGCGAACTCTCTACGCTCCTTATCAATAAAAAGGGGAATATCTTCCTCGGTACTACCGGGTTCGGCGTTTTCTTCTCTGAAGACAATGCCGAACACTGGGCCGACAGAAACAGGGGGCTCGCCAATATGGATATTCAAAAAATGATCGTCACAAAGAATAACGCGATCATCGCCATAACGTCGGGGGGCATCTTTCGCTCGGTAAATGATGGAAAACAATGGAGGCCGTCGTCTCTTCAAGGGATACAGGTCCTTTCAGTTTATGAGAGCATGCGGGGAGCTCTTTTTGCCGGGACAAACGGAGACGGTATCTATACGTCAGAGGATGACGGCGCTAAGTGGACAAAGACAAGTTTTCCGTCGGTGACTGTGACTAGACTTGGTGAAGCTTCGGGCGTGCTGTATGCAACGACGTACGGCGAAGGCACATACCACAGCAGCAATGCGGGCAACACGTGGCAAAAAATAGAGTCCGAATGGCCTACAGATCAAATTACTGCATTCACTACAGATTTAAAAGGGAATCTACTTCTGGGCACGTACGGCTTGGGGATAGTCAAAGTCCATCCTTCCAAATAAATTAACCGTGCGCTTATTTGTTGAACGACCTTGGCCTCGATCATATCCGGATAGACCTCGATGCAAGCTAATTCGATTGACCGGTTTAAAGTGGGGCGGCGTCCCGCCCAATTTGCAGCCTCAATTCTTTTTGCTCTCCTCTGCGTATCTTTCAAAGCAGTATCTTTTCAGGATGAGACTCCGCCCATTATTGTGGAAAGGGAATCCCAGACCATTCTTAGCGGTCACACCAATTTTGTCGATGGCATTGCCTTCAGCAGGGACAACAAATACTTGGCGAGCGCCGGAGAGGACAGCAAGATCATCATTTGGGATCTTTCAACGGGGAGTGAAGTTAGAACACTTGATGCCGGAGGAAGGCCAAAATCTTGCGTGGCATTCAGCCCCGATGGAAAAACGTTAGCTGTTGGAAGCCGAAACGATATAACTCTCTGGGATGTTTCGACCTGGTCTCTCCTCTTCGCCTTCGCGGAACCATTGTATGTCGCCACCTCATTACTCTTTACTCCAGACAACAATCAGATTGTGAGTGGAGACAGATCGGGGAAGATAAATGTCTGGAACGCCAGCGACGGAAAATTGACGAGCTCGTTCAAGGCGTTTGCCTATAATGTAGAAGGCCTCGCACTCGATACCTCGGGCACAATAGTCGTGGCCGGCGGAATGGGGGACTCTCTCACAGCATGGAATATCAAGACCGGAAAGAAAGTCTATTCTGTCCGCGCTCACCATAACGGGATAACCGGCATAGCAATAAGCCCGGACGGTAGCACCGTGGCGACAGCAGGGATCTATGAATATTCGGAACCGAGATTATGGGATGTCTACACCGGGGGAAAAAAGAAAACGCTCGAGAAAGTAAACAGCAGAGGCCACGTTGCATTCAGCAAAGACGGACGATTTCTTTTCGACGGCGGCGAGGAGGGAGAAATTGAT
>JBAUMC010000070.1:0-3827 GCA_049578505.1 Bacteroidota bacterium
TCTTTGCGAAGCAGGGACTTTAGCCTCTCGGGATCGGGATCAATAAAAGTGAACCTAACATTCTTGAGACCCAAACTATCCGCTGAATCCAGCATCGCTGCCGAGCTGAAACCGCTCCCAACCTCAATAATTCTCCTCGGTTTAAAGTTGCGAAGCATGGCGTATAAAAAAATGGCATCGGAGTGCAAATAATATCCGTTGTCATAATAATACCTGTGGTGGTTCTTCTTATCTTTAAACGGGACTTCTCCGTAAAAACGTTCAAACTTTTTGAGAAGCAACAATTGCAATTTTTCATTTAAATCAATGCCGCGGATGGAATTGGAATTGATTGTGAAAATTTCTTGTTCCCTCTCTTTGATATCAACTGTGTCTGCAATCGGACTCGAATAATGCCCCGGAAACGGAGAGAGGAGCAATTTTCTTTTTGCGTTTTTAATTTTATTAATTATGAAATTCATGTCTTGGGTTCATGAAATTACTACCAGACGATGGCAATTTATCGACAGTTCAATTAACACTATATTTATATTTAGAAAATGTTTCATGACATTGTTTTACAATGTTGCTGTATCAGTTTCCAGAGGAGCGTCAAGCCGTTGAATAAGCCTTTGTACAGCGTTCATGACTTCATCAACGGAAATCATTGTCATACATTTTCTTTCGTAATCACAATCATTCCACTTCCAGCAGGGGGCACAGTCAACCATGCTGTTGAGGTTCTCGTTGCATGGATAGCCGATCTGCCATGAGTGTATCCTTCCGCCGAAAATAACGACCGCGCGCCTGTTAACAGCTCGGGCAAGATGCATCAAGAGTCCTTCCATCCCTACAAAAAATGCCGATTGACTTATTACTCTGGCTGTTTCCCTCAACTCGGTTTTTCCGCGAAGGTCGATAACCCCTTTCAGCGGCGGATCGCCCGGCAATCCCAACTGGATGACCTGACACTTAAGCGTCTCCTTAAGAATATCGACTATCGTTTGAAATTTTTTAGTATCCCACAATTTATTCAGGGGTACGGTTGAGTAAGAATCCTTTCCAAGAACTTGAACGGCAACTTGGCCGGGGTTGATTGAACCAAACTCCTTTTCATCTGCGCCGGATGTATAATAAGGGCGCAATTCGACTTCTCCTTTAATGCCGGCTTTCCTGCAAAGGATTTTCAGAACATGTTCCTCCGGGGGAACTTCCGCTCTCATCGGGATCAACTCCGTTGCATACGATAAACCTGTTCGGCGACGGTTGAGAAGAGAACTGTAGCGGAGGTACCAATCGTCCCACGTGAATACCTTCTGGTAATCCGGATTGTACCGCAACAGTTCGGCTGAATGAGAAACCTGCCAGATTTTAAGCGATGGGTCGCGGCGCTTAAGCTCGTGCGCGACCGTTGTCAAGAGCAGCTCGTCTCCGATTCCACCGCCGAATTGGAGCATCCTGTCCGGCGCTCCGTTTTGCAGAAGGGTAAACAATGTGCGCGCTTCGATAAGTCCGAACCGCGCAAGTTTTGAAAAGACATCCACGGCTAATTACCCTTTTCGATTCAGATATAAACTGAATATTAAATCCGGTCGTTAATCATTGCTGGCAACATTCAGTGCGCAGGCATTCCCTTCGGAGCGATCAGCGACGGCTCAGCGAACCAATCATTTCCCTCTTTTCAGGCGTGCAAATCAGGAAATTACGACTCAATCCGCCACGAAGATTGTCGACCTTTGCTGGTCCGTTGACTTCGTCGATTGAATAATACTCGTATCCTTTTCCATCGAGGAGTTTCTCGACTCTTCCACCGAGCTCGCTTGTTAAAATCTCAATTAACATTGCCGGCTTCATGATCTCAAGAAATTCTTCCATCCCCTGAAGCACCTCAACCTCGTACGTTTCAACGTCGATCTTCATTGCGTCGACAGCCGATATATGCTCTTCGCGGATGAATGATGACAGCTTTATCGTGCGAACCTCGGATTCAACGCTGTTCTGGTCGAATCCTCGATTCAAGGATGCTGTGTACGTATGTCCAGCCGTTCCATTAAATATTTTCTGGAGGCCGTCCCGATTCGACACGGCGACATTGCATCCATGGATGTCATAGTTGTTTAAATAAACATTCGTCTGCATCTGCTTGTAGATTTGCGGCATGGGCTCAAATGCGTAGACGGTCGAGCTCGGCCGGACTGCCTTTGCAATAAGTGAATAAATTCCAGTGTTTGCACCGACATCAAAAATCGTGTCGGATGACGAACACAATTCAATCCACAGCGCAAGCGAAGCTTTTTCCCATCCACCGGTTAAGCCATTCCAAAATATTTCGTTTTCAATAACATGTTCATGCCCTTCATAATTCTGAAGTATAAATTGTCTCTCGCCGAACTTTACCCGAAAGGGACCGTTAAAGTTTAGCCGTTGGTAAAGTGTCCGAGGCGGGTGGTAAAAATTTTGCAGTACAATAAATGCTTCTTTTTTGAAAGGGAAAAGATCATATGCGCTTTTCAGGATCGGATTCATCGGGGAATAGACAAGAATGATACGTTCAACATTAAAAGCCTTGCGCTCATACCGGTGACACCGTAGTTAATTCCCTGGCTTCCAAACTTCCCCAACTCGCTCAATCGGAATTGCTCGACTGTTTGACAATCAGGGCCGACCCGCTTTTGTCGGGCATGGGAATCGGCATCTCTTTTTTATCCAGAAAGAATTCATCGACGGCTTTTCTTGCGCCGGGCCACGAGTTATAGTCATGGATGACAATCATTCCCCTTTCATTCATGCGTGGATAAAAAAACCTCAGCGCTTCTATTGTTGGTTCATACAGGTCGGCATCTAAATGAATAAAGGAAAACCGAAGCGCCGCAAAGTGATCGGGCATGCTCTCGGGAAAATACCCTTTATAGAAGAAGACATTATTATTTTTCGGCGCGATGTACCCTTTCACATGCTCTATAGATGTGTCCGAAAAATGTGAGGAATAAACAGGATAATTCAGGTTTTTTTGCTCTGATACAACACTCTTATCCGTAAAACCTTCGAAGGTGTCGAACAGGTGAAGAGTCCGTTCTGGGATGTAGTAATGTATCAACTTTGCGGTCAAACCCTGATACACTCCAATTTCTACCATGTCCCCCTGAGTCTTTGAGGCTATGGTAGACCTGAGTAAAAGTATAAGCATGTCACGTCGCGTATTGTCCCACGGCTCCAAGTTGCATATTTCCCGCGGATCGGTGTTGCCGTTAAGAAAAAAGCCTCCCGTTGAATTGGTAAAATATGGATTATGCCACATAGAGATTGGATTGATGTCCATCTGCCCTTGAATAAAAAATGGCATTTCCTGAAACCTCTTGCTCAGGAAATTCCGGCACAAGTACTGTTGGCTCCTCACGACTGCAATCGAGAAATATTTCTTGGGGCTTCTTATTATGCGCAATATTCTCTGCACCATTTTACCCTCAAGATACGTTTCTGAGTCAACACCGCTTTGATGCTGAATAGAACCGGTCCGAATTTCATTGTGATTATTCAGCTCACGCCGCCGACATCAGCTCAACAACCGCATTCTCGACATGGTCGACTCTGATATTCATCAAACATTCTCTCGTTTCGCAATTGAAGGTATCGCACAGACTGCAATCAGTGTTGGAAAATATCTGAACGACCTGATTGTTATCCGGAAACCACCATGTAGGCGGCAGCTTGGAATTAAAGATCGCGACTGTCGGAACTTGTAAAACCGCTGCGACATGCATTGTCCCGGTATCATTGGTGATACAAATTTTAGCGATACGTAAAAGCTCTATTAATTCCTGGATTGTAGTTTCTCCCGCAATATTGAC
>JBAUMC010000071.1:0-17224 GCA_049578505.1 Bacteroidota bacterium
ACGCTCGACAAGCTGATCCCGAGTGCGAAAAATGTTTTCAAGAAAATGGCGATGCCTGCCGCGCGTATATTCTACATCGAACTGGCTGCACGTCGCCGCAGCTTAGCACCGATCCGATATACGGACCGAAAAATGTTCACTACTTCTTCAAGCACGATCTTTGTTGGCGAAAATTGTCTGGTAGCAAAACCACTTTTGAAAAAGCTTTTTAAAGAATAAATTATAACAGGAGGTGAAATAATATGAGGAAAATAATCGTCTTATCATTTATTACACTAGATGGAGTAATGCAAGCACCTGGCGGACCTGAGGAAGATACGTCAGGCAGTTTCAAATATGGGGGTTGGGTTGCCCCTTATTTTGACGAGGTTGGTGGTAAGGTTCTGGAAAAACAGTTGAAACCTGCAGATTATCTTTTGGGCAGAAAAACGTTTGAGATTTGGGCCCCCTACTGGCCTGAACATGCAGACATTTGGCCAGGAATCAATGATGGCACAAAGTATGTCGTGTCCAAGACGATGAAAAAGTCAGATTGGAAAAACTCAGTTTTCCTCAAAAGCTTGGCAGATATCAAAAAGCTCAAAAATTCAAAAGGTCCTGACATTCAAGTTCACGGCAGTGGTGAGCTCATTCAGCTGCTACTTAAGAACGATTTAGTGGACGAACTTTGGCTCAAAATTTACCCGTTGACTCTTGGCAAAGGGAAAAAGTTATTTGACAATGGCACGATTCCGGCAGCCTTTACGTTAACAGAGAGTTTGGTTACACCAAGTGGAGTGATTATTGCCAATTACAAACGAGCTGGAAAAGTCAAGACAGGTACTGTCGGATCTTAAGGAGGAATAAAAAGCGAAAACATAATTGTCTCATCAGGGGGATGGAGGCCGAACCAAGACTGCGCCACCGACTTTTTAAAGGTGCGCCTTAAGGGGGGCGGCTCGACAATTCAAGTGCAACACCCGGAAAAAAAACAGCACAACTGTTAAAAATGTTGCACGGTCCGTTTAACCGATCGCTCCCGCCAAGAAATCGGCGGGTCTCGCGAAAAACGCTCGACAAACTGATCTCGACGGCGAAATGTCGGGACAGGTTGGAACTAGCCGTCGACGATTTTGCACGCGCGAAACAACCAGGTAGTATCAGACTGGACATACCACGCGCGGAATGACAACGGCGGCGACGTTCCACGTTGCCGCTCTACGAATCTATGACTCGAAGTCAACGACCCTTCAGGTCGAAGACCCGTAGACGGCTTACCTGTCCCGCTGCTCTTTAGCGGGAACTCTGGTCCGTCGGGCGGCACGACACGCATAGGAGGACATTAGAATGACAGCAATCCGCATCTTCTTGTGCCTTTACGTCTTCGCGTCCCTCGGCTGCAAAAACAGCAACTCAAGTCTAGTCAGCCCAGGCAAATCTACAGAACAAATTGCAGAAGGCACGATCACTTATTTCGAGGGAGGCGGGACGGTCGAGCTCCAATTTCCCGCAGGATTTCGGCTCGATAGCTGTATCTGGATGACCGCGACACCGGACAGCTCGTCGTATCCTTATCTAACGGGGGCAGTAGATAACTCGTACCTCAACAGGTATGTCCGAGCGTACGGAACTACCTCGATCGACACATTTTCGGGTATGTTCAACACAAAAGCGGCCCGGGTGATCTTAAACGTAGATTCTTTGAGAATTTTAAGGTAATGTACCGCCTAACCAGTCGCTCCCGCCAGGAAACGGCGGGTCTCGCGAAAAACGCTCGACAAGCTGATCCCGACGGCGAAACGACAGGACAGGCCGGAACAAGCCGTCGACGATTTTGCACGCGCGAAACAGCCGGTTAGTATCGGACTCGACATGCCATGGGCGTAATGACTACAGCGGCGACGTTGCACCTCGCCGCTCTACGAGTCTATGGCTCGAAGCCGACGACCCTTCGGGTCGAAGAGTCGTAGAAAGTTTACATGCCTCGCTGCTCTTTAGCGGGAGCTCCAGTCCGTTAGGCGCCACACAAAACAAAACATGAATACTCCTTCGGCTATTCGACGAATCATCCTGATAAGCACTATACTTCTGCTTCTTGTACTAGCCTGGATTTCGCTTGTGGGAGGGCATAGCCAATTGCCTCACTCTTTGACAATTGGCCAGAAAGTGGAGACTATTGTACAGTTTGCATGCGGCCTCTTGAGTCTGCTCACCGCACTCACTTGCTTCTACTGGAAGCGGATGCGCCGTCCAATCCGCAATGCATGGACTATTTCGCTGATAACAAGCGCCGGCATGTCATCTTTCGTGTGGGGTCCACCGATGCTGACAATAAGTGCGCTGTTTACTGTGATAACGCTCCTTATTGCGCTAGGAATCATCAAGCTTTTACATCTTGGCGGCGCCTAACCAGTCTCTCCCGCCAAGAATCGACGGGTCTCGCGAGAAACGCTCGACAATTTCCGAAAGTATCCCTTTGGGACTGACGGAACCAGCCGTTGACGATTTCGTCGCGCGCCAGAATTTTTTTTTAATAAATGGCAACGTCTGCCGCGCGTTCAGTCTACTGTTGATTTTGCTGAACGCTGCCGGTCTACGAATCTAAGAATCGTAGTCAACGACCCTTCGAGTCGAAGAGTCGTAGAAAGCTTACCTGTCCCGTTGCTCTTTAGCGGAAGCTCCGGTCCGTTAGAACGCGCGAATCTCTTGTTGCAGAATAGTAACAATTAACCAATAGATACGAATCGAATGACACAATCGGCCGTCATCAATTATTCGGAATGTGATTTCAAATGAAAGAAATGCTTAGTGTCGTACCTATAGCGCTCTTTTTCTTAGTCGGTGTGATCTCTTCAGTTATGGCTTTCAAAAGCCTATCTTCAAAAAAGTTTTTACCTTTCCATGAAAAAGCGGCCTCAAAATCATGGAGTGAACTTGAAGACCCATTTAAGTTTGTAGTCTTATCACTTTTACGGCTAGGCGGGTTAGGCTTTCTGGTTATATCTATTTTGTTGATAGTGTGCCCTATTCTAAATTATTACTTTCCAAATATATTTTACGAATATTTAATTCCCCTTATAGCGTTAATATATTGCACAGGTCTTTTTCTTATTAACTTTTCTTTATCCAAGAGTGCAAAAGCAAATACACCTTGGAAAGAATCCATTTATGCAATGGTTATCCTTTTAGTGGGAATTTTTATTTCAATCCTTAATTGAAGTATTCACGTGCTTTATCGCGCGCGATACAACCAGATACAATTGGACGGCACATACGACGCGCGGGGTGACTACCGCGGCGTTGTACGTCGCCGCTCTACGAGTCTATGACTCGAAGTTAACGACCCTTCGGGTCGAAGAGTAGTAGAAAGCTTACCTGTCCCGCTGCTCTTTAGCGGGATCTCCAGTCCGTTAGGCGGCAAATACAGGAGGCAACATGAACTCATCTTTGAAAACGACGCTCGTTCTTTTGATAACTGTTCTTCCAATTAATGCTCAGACTTTGCCTGAAGCATTCCAACGATTGCTCGGCCAAACAAACATGCAATTCTCTATTCCCCCAAATTTCACAACGACACCGATAATCGATAACGGTGATGTTGTTTACGATTTTGCTGTGAAATCAATAACTACGGACTTAGAAATCCGTTATCGGATTTGGCCAGTCGATAAGACACCAAAGAACCCGAACGGTATTTTCGAAGGAATGTTGATAACCATGGGTTTGAATATTTCAAATGGCAAAATCATTGAACCACGCCGATATCCACCGGAAAGTGTAAAAAAGGAATTTGGCGCCGATGCGGGATGCACAGGCTTAGTACCGGTCGACTCACAGTTCGGCAACGGTTTTCAATCATGCATGATTTCAGTGATTCATAAAGATAATGTCGCAGACGCATATGTTTTCTATTTGTATAATGACAGGGACGCAATTATGCAAGCACTGACGACAGATAAAGTTTATCACGCGCTTAGATTCAAATAGCAGGTTTGCGGGCTCACCAGTCGGTCCCGCCAAGAAACGACGGGTCTCGCAAAAAAAAGCTCGACGAGTCCCGAAAGGATCCCTTTGGGACTGACGCAAGTAGCCGTCGACGAATTGGCCACGTGTATAGTCTATATGAAACTGGCTGCACGTCGCTGCTGTACGAGTCTAGGACTCGAAGTCAACGACCCTTCGGGTCGAAGACCCGTCGGGAGTCGTCGACAGCTTTCCTGTCCCGCTGCTCTTTAGCGGGATCTCCGGTCCATTACGCATCAGAGAATACACTTTATCTCACCATCACCCAACATAGGAGGTCACATGAAACGAGTCACTGGTATCGGCGGGATTTTCTTCAAGGCCAAAGATGCCCCATCGCTACAAGCTTGGTACAAGCGGCACTTGGGAATCGATGTCCAAGCCTGGGGCGGAGCTGCCTTCGATTGGACCGACGCCGAGGGGAAGCCGGTTGCAGGCACAACTGCCTGGCTCATAGATCCGCAAGAAAGTAATCACTTCGCTCCGAGCTCTGCTCCCTTCATGGTCAACTACCGAGTGGAAGACCTCCACGCCATGGTCAAAGCCTTGAAAGAAGAAGGCTGCAATGTACTGGAGAAGATTGACGACTCCGAGTACGGGAAGTTTGCCTGGGTCATTGATCCAGAGGGAAACAAGGTCGAGTTATGGCAGCCGCCCCAAGGTCAATAAGCAGACCCGTACTCAAGGGCGCGAACTGCGGCCTAACTAGCGCTCCCGCCAAGAAACGGCGGGTTTCGCGAATAACGCTCGACAAGTCCTGAAGGGATCCCTAAGCGTAAAGATTACTCAACAAACTTAATCCTCAACCAAAATGAATAACAAAACATTTTTGATTATGGCCCTGGCGACATCGTTCGGTTTTGGCTTTGCATTCAATACGATCATTACAGGTCAATTTAACAGCCAGCCGCAATTGAAAAAAGTAACAGGCATTGGTGGAATCTTCTTTAAGTGCAAAGATCCTGAAAAACTGAAAGAGTGGTACCAAAAGCACTTAGGCTTCAAGACCGACCAATACGGGACAATGTTTGAATGGCGAGAAGTCCCTGATACAACAAAAAAGGGTGTTACGCAGTGGAGTCCTTTTGCCCAAACCACAAAATATTTCAATCCTTCAACTAAAGATTTTATGATCAACTATCGAGTAGAAAATCTCGGATTACTTGTAGAAGAATTAAGAAAAGAAGGTGTCGTGGTTGTGGACACAATTCAGACGTACGATTATGGTAAATTTGTCCATATCATGGACATCGAGGGAAACAAAATTGAACTATGGCAATCCTGAGCATCATGTATGGGAACCAAACAAGATAGTTTAGCCACGTTCTACTCTGTGTGTTCTAACTAGTCGCTCCCGCCAAGAAACGGCGGGTCTCGCGAATGGCGCTCTACGAGATCTATGACTCGAAGTCAACGACCCTTCGGGTCGAAGACCCGTGGGGCGTCGTAGACAGCTTACCTGTCCCGCGGCTCTTTAGCTGGAGCTTCGATTCCTTAGGCCGCCGAAGAATCAGATCCTAATATCTAAAAATGACAGTGGCATTCGATCTACAACCAATATTAGACGGTAGGCTAGTTAAACTCAGACCACTACGCCCCGATGACTTTGCTTCTCTCTTTCATGTTGCCTCTGACCCGCTAATTTGGGAACAACATCCAGATCATGATCGATACAAGGAGGACGTGTTTAAGGAGTTTTTTCGCGTTGCACTTGAATCAGGTGGTGCATTACTGGCGGTTGATGCCGCCACCGATCAGGTAATCGGTTCATCACGTTTCCACGGCTATAACAGTGAGCAAAACGAAATTGAAATCGGTTGGACTTTCTTAGCCCGATCACACTGGGGAGGGTTGTACAATAGAGAAATGAAACATCTCATGCTGCGACATGCTTTTAGATTTGTCGACACAGTCGTGTTTCTGATTGGACCGAATAATATCCGATCGCAAAAGGCCGTTGAGAAAATTGGCGCCATTCGAATAGAATCGAGGAAGAATGGACAAGGTCGCGTAAGTGTTGTATACAAAATCACAGCAAAGATGATTGGGGTCGCCTAACTAGACGCTCCCCCCAAGAAACGGCAAGTCTCGTGAAAAACCCTCGACAAGTCCCGAAGGGAATCTTGCGGGACTGGCCCAACCAGCCGTTGGTCATTTAACTCGCGCGGAATAATCAGCTATATCGGATTTGAATTACTTAGCGCGGACTGCCTGCTGCGGCGACGTCGCGAGTCACCGCCCGATAGTTCAGAGCGAACGCGGCGAAGAATGACGCAGATCGTACTGAATGACTCCTTCACCTACAATAACAATGAAGCTAATGAGAATCAGTTCCTTTTTCATTTTCCTTACGCTTCTCCTACTAAGCATCGCACTTGGGCAAACTAATATGTTGCCCGTTCAGAAATTCACAAATCACATACTCTTCCACGTTCAATGAACAACAAAGTAAAAATAAACCTCGGGGAAGTCCAAAGCACACTTCTTATCCCTCTATACGGACGGGCAAAGGAATATGAAAAAGAACATCCTCTTATAAAAGACAAATATGCCCATGATATTATCGAGAAAATCGATTTTGATTTCGAGACAGAATTCCAACAGATGCCTATTCAAATGTCAATTAATTCTACTATCCGCACATATCACTTGGATTCTGCCATTTCAAGATTTATAGGCCAATACCCAGACGCTACGATTGTAAATATTGGAGCAGGTCTCGATACAACCTTCCAGCGAATCGATAATGGGAGAATCTTCTGGTATGATCTTGATCTTCCAGATTCTATCGCGTTGAGACGAAAATTAATTCCTGAAACAAACAGGAACATCTTTATTAGCAAGTCCGTTTTTGACACCAGTTGGTTTCAAGATATAAAAGAGCGCCGCTCAAAGGTATTTTTTATGGCCGCTGGAGTGCTTGTCTATTTAGAAGAGGGTCAAATCAAGCCGCTTTTTCTCAAATTAATCCAACAATTTCCTGGGAGTGAAATAGAGTTTGATATTTATTCGAAAATGTTTCTTTGGTTAAGAAATAACCTGCTAGCTAACCGCAATAAGAAATCTAAAGTGATAGCGAATTGGCATTGGGGAGTCAATTCCGGCAAAGCGATAACAAAATGGAGTGATAAAATCACGATCATCGATGAATTTCCTTATTACTCGAGGATCGATCTCGAAAAATATTGGGACGCAAAGAGTTTATCTTTTATCAAAGCGATGAACTTCTTTAATCCTATGAAAATGCTGCATCTTAAGCTCGGATGAACATACAATCTTATTCAGCGTGTCCCATTGATTTAAGATTCATCTGCGCGCATTCTGATCAGTTGCTCCTGCCAAAGAACGGCGGGTATCGCAAAAGACACTCAACAAATTCCGAAGGGATCCCAGTGAGACAGACGGAACCCTCCGTCGATGATCTAACATGGGCGAACGAACAGCCACTATTGGACTGATTTTACAGCGCGGACCGGCTACGGCGTGCATTCAGCCTGCGACTCTCGACATTGATCAACAGTTTTTGTAAATTATCGCCATAATATAGCCCAAAGTGAGACGTTCATACATCCGATGCAGCAATTACAAAAACCGAACTAGCCAATATGATTGATCGGTCAGATGAAAAGAAGATTTCTCAATTGCTCGGCGATCCGGATGAAGGGCTTATTCTCAGAGAGCATTTGCGATCGAGGCTCCTCCGCCAAGAGATAGCCGTCGCAAACGGTCAAAGAGGCGAAGACTTCAATCGTCTAGTCGCAAAACTCGGATTGCGCTAATGGTTTTATATGTCATTAGAATTCTCAAACCTGCAATTCGTGAATTATAAAAACCTCGGCACAAATACCGCTAGACGTATTGTTGAACGCCTAGATTCGCGTTCTGGAAACTTTCCTTCCATATAGCCTATTCCCTTGAAAGGGGAGCTTTCAGGTCTATTCAAGATTCGAGAGGGAGACCTCGAATCGTCCACCAAATCTTACATAAAGAAAAAACGATGGTCATCCATGCGATTGGCCATCGAAAAGAAATTTATCGTTAACGGCAGAGTCGCTGCCTAACCAGCCGCTCCCGCCAAAGGACGGTGCGTCTCGCGCAGAATTCTCGACAAGGCGCTTATTGTCTGCCATTGATTTGGCTGCACGTCGCCGCGCAATGAGTCTGCGACTCGCAGTCAACTATCCTTCGGGTCGAAGACCCGTATGGAGTCGTAAACATTTTAACTCCGGTCCGTTAGGCATCAATATTAAACTCACAACAATTACAAGGGGTGACAAAATGTACAAAACCGCTATTTTTTCCTGTGCCATTTTATCAATTGCGTTAATAGGATTGTCATGCAAAAATGGAGCGACCAACAACTACTACCAAGGCGCCGGTCCATCGAGCCAGTATAGCGTTGTCACAGATAACCCGACTGCCATCATTTCTTATGCCGGTCTGGCAAACTTACCCAGAGGTACGGCAATGAGGCTGCGTGTGAACAGAAACAATTTTGAAGTCTGGGAGGTAAACGTGGTGTTCGATGCTCTTTACACGGTAGCGCCCGACAGACTTATTCTATGTCACACAAACAGCGACTTCCCTATCGGCGCCGGTGACAGTGGGTCTCCGTTGTTGACTTCCGACGGTAAAATTGCCGGCATCCTTTGCTACGGTTATGACGGCAACTCCAATGATTTTGCTGCACGCGCAATAGAAGATGTTCTGAGTATTGATTCGTCGATTGTCTCATTGCCATCCTCTTCTACAGTATTCAGCGAGATTCAACCGGTCTACGTTGTCTCAGGCTATAATGCGCAGGCAGCCTCGAAATATCCCCGCCTTGGGAAAGTTCTCGGGAAATACACAATGCAAAGCGGCACACCTTTCGCAACTCAGAACAATCTTTCAAAGATCGCCAACAACCTCGCGATTCCCGGCTCATCGATCGCTGTCATGTATATTTCGGGCGACAATGTGAATGAAATGGCGATCGGCACTATGTCATATATCGGCAATGGCAACATCTTCGCATTCGGGCATAGCTTCGAATCATTCTTAGCTGCACCGACATACCTTGCCAGCACAGGATCATTCATTAACTCTTATACTGAATCGTTCAAAATGTCCGAACCATCCACTCAGTTGGTAGGCTCATTTGTAATAAATGATTACAATGGGGTTCTCATTAAACAGAATGTCCAACCTCTTGTCGCGCAGCTTAGCACGAGTTGTTCAATTAATGGTCAAACGGTTTTCTCCTATCATCACCAAATATCCAACACGCCGAGTTTTGTGGATGATAAGGATTTTGCAGCGAATCTATCCTGTTACCTGGTTTATGAGAACCTAGTTTCCCTGAACAAAGAAGCAGATTCAACCGTTGCAACGTGCACCGCGCAAATTATGTCGGACCAAGAATCAAAAAATGTAACGTTTGTATTGCGTGACAATTATATCGATGGGGATATATATTCATATTTGGAGGACAGCCTTCTGACCGCAAGCAGCAGCAAAGAGCTGAAAATCTTTAATCTCTCTGTTAATTTGGAGTATTGACCTATAGGAGTTAAGAATCCGGCTCTCATTATAGATTTAAGGTATGAAGAAGAAAAATGGCAGGCAGGATTGGTTCATATTGTTGCCGAATCAGTCGCTACCGTCAAGAAACGGCGGGTCTCAGCACCTACAATCAATGCTCAGAATAACCTTCAAGGATTTACCACCATGAACAGACAAATTGTCCAAGACTTTGCCAACGCAATCAATGAACACAATGTTGACAAAATGTGCATGCTAATGACCGACAATCATAAATTTATTGACTCTCAAGGCAATGAAGCTGTGGGGAAGGAAAAAATGCGGGGCGGTTGGATTGAATACCTTCAATTATTTCCAGACTACAAAATAGAAATTACGGAAATATTTCTTGGCGGAGACACAGCTGCAGCGTTTGGATTTGCGAGCGGAACGTTTCAAGGGGATAGCGCCAAAAAGGAAAACTATTGGCATTTACCTGCTTCATGGAAAGCAGTCATCAAGAATGGAAAAATTGATTTGTGGCAAGTTTATGTTGACGCAAAAGTTCCTTTCGACATTATCAACAAAAACAAGAAGCAATAATCTCCTAACCAGTCGTTTCCGCAACGAGACAGCGGGTCTCACAAGATACCCTCGCAACCCAACTGAAGGAGCCGTCAACGATCGCGCGCGAATAAGGATTTACGATCGGACGCAGCTTACTACGCGCAGACGGAATACCAATCCGATGCAACTTCCACGGCAGCGTGGCTGCCGTCCGTTAGAAGCACGAACTTCTTAACATGTGATCACAATTATAATGAGGCATATAATGAAACACCTACTTTTAAATTCTCTGCTGTTGTTCGCCCTTTTCATTGCCCCATTGTCAGAATTGTACGGACAGTGGAAACAAACAACTGGCGTGCATGGCGGCCTTGTCCAATCTATCGCCCTCTCCGGCACGAATCTCTTCGCAGGGACTGATAGCGGCGGCGTTTTTCTCTCCACTAACAACGGTTCAAGCTGGGCTGCCGTCAATTCTGGTTTAACAAACCTCTATGCGAATTCTCTTGTTGCCTCCGGTACGAATCTCTTCGCCGGGACTATTGGCGGTGGCGTTTTCCTTTCCACTAACAACGGCTCAAGCTGGACTGCTGTCAATTCAGGTTTGACGAACACTTACATCCACTGTGTTGCCGTTTCCGGCGCAAATCTCCTTGCCGCGACTTTTACCAGCACCTTCCTTTCCACAAACAACGGTACAAGCTGGACCGCAGTCAATTCCGGTCTGACAAACATTCCTGTTCAGACATTTGTCGTATCGGGCACAAACTTCTACGCGGGGACCTATGGTAATGGCGTTCTTCTTTCCACCAATAATGGTACGAGCTGGACTGCGGTGAGTACGGGCTTGACGAACGCAGATGTTTATGCACTTGCCGTATCCGGCACGAATCTCTATGCCGGGACCGATCGCGGCGTATTTTATTACACCAACAATGGTACAAGCTGGACTCCGGTCGATTCAGGAATGACGAATACCCAGGTTTACTCTCTTGCTGCTTCTGGTGCAAATCTCTTTGCTGGGACTTTAGGTGGTATCTTTCTATCCACCGACAACGGTAAAAGCTGGAATTCAGTCGATTCAGGCTTCACGACAACCCCTATAGTTTTCTCTCTTTTCGTCTTTGGAACGAACCTGTTTGCAGGTAATTACGGCGGTGTGTGGAGACGGCCGGTATCCGAGATGATCACCGCAGTCAAAGACGCTGAGCATCAAATGCCAGCAACGTTTTCTCTCTCCTGGAACTATCCCAACCCCTTTAACCCGACAACAACTATCTATTTTGATCTTCCATTACGGTCATTTACGTCGTTGAAAGTTTTTGACATACTAGGCCGAGAAGTATCAACGATTGTCTACGGAGAATTGGAAGCGGGAAGTTATACCCGGCAGTGGAATGGAGCAAGGATGCCAAGCGGCGCTTATTTTTATCGCTTGCAAGCCGGGGTGTATTCTGATACCAAGAAGCTTATACTAATGAAATAATATCAACGACAATCAAATGGCAAAGCATTAATTTACTTCTATTTCTTAATTAAACATTTTACCGCATATACACTCTACTAAGCGCTGGCTGAAAAGACATCTGAAGTTATGCTACTCATTTTGGTGGTCGACGGTTTCGCCAGCAATAGCTGCAGGAGGTTTCAATGAAACATGCTGTTGAATTACTTTTTAGGGTTGCCCTTTTGGTTTTCATCTGGATTTTTTGGCTGTGGGTGCTCGATCAACGACTATCAACGATGATGAATCTATTTATCATTGTGGGAGGCGTAGTATTGGCATTCCCACTCGTTTGGCTCGGGAGAAAGATACTAGACCGAAATCCAACACCGCGCCGCGCCGTTTGGGTGACCACGTTTGTCCATTATACCTTGGGGATTTTATTTGGGGTGCCCATCGTCAGGGCCCTGGTCACCCATCAAGATTGGCCTGGATGGACGCTTCCAATACCGGTTGAAATCGGTTCAATGTTGGTCGTTATTACCGGGGCAGCTACTTTAGGAACAGTAGTAAATCTTGCTTTGAAAGGGCTTGGTGCACCCTTTGCAATTGCACTCAGCAGGAAATTAGCAGCGGATTGGTTGTATGGCTGGACGCGAAATCCCATGGTGCTTGCAGCCCTGGCTTTACTCCTGTCACTGGGAATCTGGTTTCAATCAACTCTATTTGTACTATGGGTACTTATCCTGTTTGCACCAGCATTGCTTGTCTTCGTCAAAGTGTATGAAGAACGAGAGCTGGAGATCCGATTTGGAGCCTCCTACCTGGATTACAAATCCAGAACGCCGATGTTGTTACCAAGAAGGCCGAAAAATTAAATGATGCGCCGACCAACCAGCCGCTCCACGAGTCCTAAACTCGAAGTCAACGACCCATCGGGTCGAAGTTCCGCAGGGAGTCAAAGACCGGTCAACTCCAATACATTAGGGCTCACGACAATCACCTGCATGCAAACCTAAATCACAAAACCCTGGAGGCAATATGAACTATTTCCTCATCATTGTAGTTGTTTCAATGTGTATTGGCTGTAATCGAAACGATGAATTCAGCGAAGGCATGACCCGCGATCAAAGCGATGAGACTTATGAAGGCATTGCGAATGTTCGGAAAGAAGTTTACAGAAAAGGGCTTATGCCGGTCAAAGCCCTGGGTTTTTATGAGAACGGCAATATTTTGTACCAAACTTATTACATGCCGATTGATTCCTTTATGATGATTACGACCCACACCTTCTATGCTTCAGGCGCTTTGCAATCAATGAGTCTTAGACAGGCAAAAATAGACACTTTTATCTTCAAGTCGATTGAAGGAAAAGTAACGCGATCGATAAAATTCTATCGCGACTATTTTATTTATTTGCTAAGATTTTCTCCTAACGGCAAAGTAGATATGAGGTATGGTTTGAACAATTTCGATACTGCCAGAGTTATCGAACACTGGTACGACTCTGGTATTAAGCAATCTGAAGATGTCTGTAAATACGCATGGTCTGACACTATAAAATCAGTTGCCTGGGATTCGCTCGGTCATCAAATTCGAAATCAAAATGAGATTGCCCTCAAATTTCCAAAAAAGAGTGCACCCTAATCCATCGCTGATGGCGCGTCGCTACAGCTTAGCTCTGGTCCGTTAGGCCATATTAAGGAATATGTCACCTCCACAATAATTTAGGGGACTAATGGAAATACCGGTGATCGCCCTCGTTGAGTGTTTTTAATGCCCAATCCTATTATTTTAAATTACTGCCCTGTTCTTGATTACTCCGAATGAATTCTTCACCCTCAAATATTCGAGGAATTGAATGTAATATCCAGGGAAAAAATGATCAAAAATTTTTAACATATTCAATATGCAGTTTCATTTATTTTTTCTATCTTTCATCCAATCTAAGAGATGCAACCTGCCAAGGCCAAATCACTCAAAGTATTCAAACAAGAAAGAGGAAATACGATGTCTTATAAACCTCGCATGAATATCATCTCTGTTCGCAAATTTTTCCCGCCGCTTCACACTTCGTGCCTAACCTTGCTTGCTTGGGCTGGGCTGCTTTTGACCTTTACTTCTTTTTCTTTTTGCCGCCCCGGTGAAGAGTGGGTCGGAACCTGGAGCACTGCACTACAACTCGTTGAACCGCGCAATATGCCGCCGGATCCAGGGTTGAGCCACAACACACTCCGGCAAGTAGTTCGCGTTTCCCTAGGCGGAGACAGCTTGCGGGTTCGATTCTCCAACGAATTCAGCAGGAGTCCGGTGATATTGGCCGCTGTGCATATCGCCGTGTCGGCCGGGGGAGGCGCAATTGACACGAACACAGATCAGACATTGAGATTCGATGGAGAGACGCAGCTAACGATGAAGCCGGGTGCCGCTGTCACGTCAGACCCTTTCCGGTTCGCACTGAAGCCGCGAACCGACATAACAATCACGATTTACTTCGGTGACACATCACCAGACATAACCGGCCATCCAGGATCGCGAACTACCTCATACCTCCTGCCTGGGAACAAAGTTTCCGCGGCAAACTTCCCCGGCGCCGTACAAACGGATCACTGGTACATCATTAATTGCATCGATGTAATAGCAACGGATTCCGCAGCAGCCGTTGTAATGCTTGGCAACTCTATCACCGACGGCCGCGGTTCAGGCACAAACAAGCAAAATCGTTGGCCGGATGAGCTGACGCGCCGCCTTCAGGAAAATCCCGACACTCGGCATGTGGCTGTTCTGAACGAGGGGATTGGTGGGAATTGCGTTCTTCGTGATTGTCTGGGACCCTCTGCCCTACGCCGATTTGGCCACGACGTGATAAACCAGACCAAGGTACATTGGCTAATTATATTAGAAGGGATAAACGACATCGGCCAAGTGCAAAGCGCAGAGGGAGCGGACCGAGTAGTACATGATCTGATTGCTGCATACGAACAGATGATCGATAGCGCACGTGCGAAGGGTATCCGCGTGTACGGAGCGACGTTGCTTCCTTTTGGCGGCTCGTTTTATGATACGCCGGATCGAGAATCAGTGTGGAAGAGGGTCAACGAGTGGATTCGTACCAGCGGCCGCTTCGATGCCGTCATTGATCTCGACGCTGCCCTGCGTGATCCGGCGAATCCACTGCACCTTTTGCCTGCAGCTGATTCGGGCGATCATTTACATCCCAGTGAAACGGGCCACCGGATGATGGCGGAGGCTGTTGATCTGACGCTCTTTAAATGAGGGAGAAATCCCATGGAGCCGGTCATCGACAATTTACGCGGGCAAAACAAGCAACTATGATTGCACGTAATTTGCCCTGCGCGAAATAGAGTACGTCTCAACGCAGCGCTTTGCCTCAAGCTGCCAGCTGTTCGTTAACCCTTATGGGATGATTACTACTATGGCAGAAAATAAAACCAAACCCACAAAAAATAGTGTTACCGCTTTTTTGAATAAAATCAAAGATAAGCAATTGCGAAACGATTGCTTTGTAATTCTTGATATGATGAAGAGGGTTTCAAATTGTGATCCAGTCATGTGGGGAAGCGCTATCGTCGGATTTGGGACCTACCACTATATTTATGAGAGCGGACGAGAAGGCGATTCAATACTTATCGGCTTTTCGCCAAGAAAACAAAATATCGCCGTCTATTTAATGGGTGGATTGAAAAAAATTGAAGATGAACTTTCAAAACTAGGGAGGTACAAAACCGGAGGAGGATGCCTGTATATCAAATCGCTAAGCGATGTGAACGCAGAGATCCTCAAAAAAGTCTTTACTAAAGCTTTTAAAGAAGCACAACGTAAAAAAACAATGGCATGAACTCAACTCGCAGCAAACGCCATATTAACGCGCCGCGCGCGAGCGTTTATCACGCGCTTGTCGATGCGAACGCGGTCGCGAAGTGGAGGGCGCCGAATGGCATGACTTGTCACGTAGATGAGTTCGACGTTCGCGAAGGTGGCTCGATCCGAATTTCGCTCACACACGACACCCCGACCAGGGCCGGTAAGACAACCGGGCACTCTGATACGTATCACGGACGATTCGTTAAGCTCGTGCCAAACGAGCAAGTTATCGAAATAGACGAATTCGAGACGACAGACCCCTCATTGCGAGGCGAAATGCGGTTGACCATCACGCTCACCGATGCTGACGGCGGCACAGATGTCTTCGGCGTGCACGAAGGGCTACCAAGCGGCGCCTCCCCCGCCGACAACGAGACCGGTTGGCAAATGGCACTCGAGAAACTTGCAGCTCTCGTCGAGGAAAATTAAGGGGCGCTCTGCCTGATCAATTGTTGACGTTCTTAAAAGTTCTATTACATTACCCAATAAGTGAGGCAAGGACCATTAGGAGATTCTCATGTTCTATTTTGTATTAGAAGTAATAGTGGTTTCGATTTTTGTTTCTGCCTTTGCGACGTGGATCAAGTTGATTCCACGTTATGAGAAAAGGAAATATTCTGTAATTCAGAATTTCGCAAACTCCGCAATGCTGACCGTATTCATTAGTTTAGTCTTTTTTCTAGGAATCTATCCATCGTGGATACTCGCTTTCGCGATTATACTCTTCATTTTATGGTTGTCCGTTCGATTAACAAACAACCTTGTTCAGAACGCAACAGAATCAGTAGATGGTTCAACAAAGGAAGAACAAAACAAGCCAGAATCATGCTGAATTCAGGCGCTGCGACCTAACACGTCGCTAACGCTGATGGAATCAGCTGTCGAATGTTTTTGCATCCACCAAAGAATCAACTAATGTCGGAAGTAATTTACCACGCGCGGAATGGCTACTAAAACAATCTCGAAGTTTCCAGTGAACTTAGACAATCAACGCGATAACTTACTGGCCACTTGGCAAACCAATAACCGGGTGACTGAATTCTTCATCGAGAATCTTCCAAGTGATCTGTGGAATATGAAGATCCCAGGCGCGCCGCAACGGACTATCAGAATGATCGCTGGCCATTTACATAATGCAAGGTGTATGTGGATCAAAATGGTTGGAAAGCAATATGGAATCAAGATACCAAAAAGTGTTGATCGTCGACATGTTAGCCGATCCCAATTACTTCACGCACTAAAACAAAGCAACAAAGGAGTCATCCGGTTGCTGAAGGCGGGCCTTGATCAAAACTGCAAATTGAACATTCACGTCCCGTGGAGCAATATTCCGTCCGATGTCGTACACTTCATGGTCTATCTTGTAGCCCACGAGGCTCACCATCGCGGACAGATTGTTTTGGTTGCAAGAGCATTGGACCATCGTCTGCCGCAAAGCATTACGGCAGGACTTTGGCAGTGGAAAAAACTATCCCACGAAATTGCAAAGGACAAGTCGGGCAGACCTAACCGCTTCCCCCCGAAGGGTTCTTTTAGCGAGCAATCCCTTCGGGTTAAATAGGTTAACGGATGAACCGGGCTGCGAGCACCGGTGCTTGGTTCCCGTTCGTTAGAGTGCACGAAATCTTCGATAGTGATGAACCATGAATAAACCAAATTTCACCGGTGTGTGGAGGTTCAACCGGGAAAAAAGCACGCTGCAAATTCCAGCACCGGATTCTACGACTTTCATCATTGAACATCGTGAACCGTATTTTCATCTAGAAAGAACTCATACCAGCGGTACAAACAGCGATACCTTTACAATTGATTTAACAACGGATA
>JBAUMC010000072.1:0-30155 GCA_049578505.1 Bacteroidota bacterium
AAGATTTGGATTCCGGCTTTCGCGGGAATGACAAACTGAGCCAGCACCGATAGCCATGACAGTTAGTAGTGGTATACTTTCAAAGTAAATGTCATTTCGGCGAAAGCCGGAATCCATTCAATCAGACATGGATGCCCGCTTTCGCGGGCATGACAAATCTTTTTTATTCGGAATATTCAAAGTGCACCACTACCTGACAGTTTGCCTAATTCAATTTCATTCGTTACATTAAAGCTAATGCCAACCACCCGTCGACGACTCATTCCATTGTTGCTGCTTTTTGTTTATGCAGCGGGCTTGCTCCTTGTCGCGCCGGCGCATTATGACGTGGACCTTATCTCCGGCTCCGGCAACGTCCAACTGGCCACACATGCCGATGCGGACAACTGCAAGCATATACCCATTTCACATTTGGATTCGTGCGCTCTTTGTTCTTCAGTCGAGGGAAGAGCCATTCTAAACCCTGCGCCGTTCGCGCTGGAGTTTATTGACGCAGCTCCTGTTTCAAAAGTTTTCGCTTTTTCTTCTTCCTATTCCTTCGTTCTTTTAACTTCTATTTCACGTCGCGGTCCCCCCTCTCTCTTCGCTTAATCATTCCAAACATTAAGTCCTGCTCAAGAGATGCGGAATAATTTTTCCGCCTATCTTATACTTCATTATTTTTTGAAGGAAAAAGAATTATGCGCTCTATTCTTATTTTGTTAACATTCTTAACGTGCGTTAGCTGGAACATGTCTCAAGCGGATAACGGGGCTGGCTCCAAGATCCCCCAGTCTGTCGGAGGTGCCTTTTCCCGGCCGGTTCAGAATCTATCTTCCGATGAAAACGCAGCACGGACGATGGTAATCCGAAGCACGGAGAAATCTGACGATCCGGTCGACGAGCCTGCATCCAGCGAAGACCGGCTGCAATTCCGGGTCTCGGTCAACGATGCTGATGGAAATGTTCCCATCGAGCTGGCACGCGTGGCGCTTTCAATAAATGGAAGATATGTTGCCGACGCGGTGACAAATCCCGCAGGTCAAGCTCGATTTCGCGACATCAAACCGGGCGACTACCGCATCACTGCGTGGTTTGTCGGCTATGACACATTTGTTGATTCTATCACCGTCGACAAGGAGCATAGTACTTACAAGATTGTACTCCATTCATTGGGAACCTCTGAAAAGGAAGTCGTCGTCGTGGGACAACGGGATCCGAGCACTTCAAACATCAATCCAATGACCGCGAATCAGGTTTTTGAATCGGAAACGTTCCACGCTCCGCCCACAGCCCGGATGACAAACGTGATCCAGGAAAATCTGATGGGAGCGGTGCGAGCACCCACTGGAGAAGTGCACATCCGTGGACAGCATGGCGAATTTACATATTATGTGGATGGCATTCCGGTTCCGCTCGGAGTCTTCGGGGGGTTGAATGAAGTAGTCGATCCTAAGGTTATTGATCGCATCACATTTATCACCGGCGGATTTCCCGCGGAATACGGTGGACAGATGTCTGCGATCATCGACCTCAATAATCGTGTACCGACAGGAACATTCCATCTCGACGCTTCGACTTACGCCGGAAGCTACCTCACACTTAACGGGACCAAGGCTTTTTCACCGGGAACGCTGGGGACATCCGCATCGCCCGGCGATACGCTTGGCAACAGAGTCGGTCCGTTTCGCGCGCTCAACTCAAACGGGCAAGACCTCTCTCTCAGCGACCATATCGGAAAGCTGGGCTTCTTTCTTTCAGGCTCGCGTCAGGAAACCGACCGCCGCATCGATCCTCCTACTTCAGCTATCTTCAACGACCATGGGTTCGATTATTTCCTCTACGGAAAATTCGACTACGTCCTCAGCGACAACGAATATTTGACCGCGAACCTCAATCTCGGGAAGACCAATACGCAGGTTCCGTACGATTCGGTGGAGGGCATCGCCAAGGACATTCAACAGACGTCGAACTCATTTCAGAACGTCTCGTACTTCAGAACGTTGAATTCTGAAATCGATCAGGAATCGAACCTATTTGTGGGAGGCTTTGCACGGGAAGGAGAACTTATCTATACGCCGGGGTCAATAGATCCGCCGAATTTTCAATTCGCCGGTGACACTCTCCATAATTACTTGCTGTCCGAAGACAGAACGTTCACAACAGTCGGACTGAGAACGACTTTCGACAAACGGCTGGCGCATGAATTCATGTACAAGATCGGTCTAAATTTTTCCGCTACGAACGGTAAAGAAGATTTTACCTCCAAAGATTCAGCCCAGAATCCCGGCCCTACCGACTTGACAAATTTCGCAGGATCCGATTTTGGAGTATTCGGCGAAGTAGAGTACCATCCAATGGAATGGACATCATTCGAACTGGGCGAGCGTTACGATCAACACATTGCCCCTGACATACCGCTTCAGCACCAATTCAGTCCCCGGATTCGATGGAATTTCCTGATTGATGATAACAATACTGCATACTTATACTACGGAAAACTGTTCATGCCGACAAATATCGAGGGACTGAGAACCATTGCCCTCAATGTCAGCAACACTCTCGTTCCGACGTTGCCGGAGAGGGATGATTTTTATGAAGCCGTCTACACGCACGGATTCGATTTTGGACTCCGGAGCAAGCTGGCGTACTTTTACAAAGACGCAACTCCCGGAGTTGACGACCAGACTGTCGGCAACAGCGCCATCAAGACACCGGTTAATATCGACGAAGTGAAGACGGAGGGAATAGAGGTTGGACTTACGTACAATCTTCCGGAAACGCCTTTTTCGGGATTCCTCAACGGCGCTCTCACACATGCGTACGGGACAGGGCTTATAAGCGGTGGTTTTTTGAATTTTGACACAGATGGAAACGGAACAGATCTCGATCACGACCAGAGGCTTTCGATTGTCACCGGCGTCAACTATCAACCGCAAGATTGGTTTTACAATCTCGTAGGGATCTACGGCTCTGGGCTGGCGAACGGAAATCCGAACGGCGACGCGTACAAAAACGGACTCTTCGAGTTCAATACAGCCCAACACACAACTCCATCCTGGATTTTTAACGTAAGCGCTGGCCATACGATTCATCTTGAAGGGGGCTCATCGCTCGAGCCATCACTTTACGTAACAAATCTTCTTGACCATCAGCACCTGATCAAAGGATCGTACTTCAGCGGAGCAAGTTGGGAAGAACCTCGAAACATTGTGTTTAGACTTTCATATCATATGTGAGTTTGGCATGTGATGTTTTTCAAATACCGGGGCTTTCAGCGATTGGGGAAGCCCCGTTTTTCTATTGGTCGGTATTCATATTTTTCCAAACGAAAAAGTGCTCTTCATGGAGACATCGCAACTCAGAGAACACAGAATAGAACTCATACGTCTCGGCACGATGGCTGTTGCGCTCGTGTTGAGCTTGCTGAAGGTGTTAACGCCAATAACATCCTTTGACTTCATTGCTCTTGCTGCAACACTCGTTGGGGGTTTTCCAATGTTCGAACAAGCGTATGAGGCTGCCCGCGAGCGTCGAATGACAATGGAATTGTCGATGACTATCGCGGTCGTTGCAACACTCATCATCGGACAATTCTTTACCGGATTGGTAATAACCTTTTTCGTCATTTTCGCAGAGCTGCTTGAGCATTTAACCGTGTCACGCGGGCGGAACGTGATCGAAAAACTCATTGATCTTCTTCCGAACAAAGCTATTGTCCGTCGCAAGAACATTGAAGAAGAAATCCCAATAGATGCTCTCAAACCCAACGACACCGTCATCATCAAGCCGGGCACCAGAATTCCGGTCGATGGAGTAGTGCTCAAGGGAAATTCGTTTGTCGACCAGTCCTCAATAACCGGAGAATCCCTGCCGGTTGAAAAGGTTGAAGGCAATGAGATCTTCGCGGGGACAATGAACAAATCCGGAATTCTCGAAGTTGAAACGCATCGCGTGAGCAAAGAAACGATATTCGGGAAAATTATTGAAATCATTGAACAAGCGGAGCGCTCAAAGGCGCCGATTCAAAAGGTGGCGGACATACTCTCGGCCCGTTTAGTGTATTTCGCCTTTGGGGGTGCAATCGTTACATTCTTGGTCACCCATAACATCGTTTCCGCAATCGCTGCGCTTATTGTTGCCGGGGCATGCGGAGTTGCGGCTGGGACGCCGCTTGCCGTTCTTGCCGGCATAGGACGAACGGCAAAAGAAGGAATCATCGTCAAGGGGGGAGTTTATCTCGAGCTGCTCAGCAAAGTAGATACCATTGTACTCGATAAGACTGGCACACTGACGTTGGGAAGACCCCAGGTCATTGATGTTCGGAGCTTCAACTCGATCAGCATACGGGATGTTTTGCAACTTGCTGCTTCGGCAGAACAGCACTCAGAACATCCTTTAGCAAAAGCGGTGATGGAGAGGGCAAAGACAGAGCAAATCAGAATTGGAAAGTATTCAGATATAAAATACTTTCCCGGCCGGGGGCTTGTTTGCCATGTCAATGGAAATGAAATTTTACTCGGTAATAGCTTGTTTTTAGAAGCGCGGGCAATCGGCCTTGACCCAACCGTACACAAATATGTTACCGAAAGAAAAGCGCGCGGTGAAACTTGCATTCTTGTCGCCAGTAATGGAAAAATTGCTGGCGCAATCGCTATTGCCGATACGCTCCGTGGAGAAGCACAACAGGCGGTCGAAGAGATGAAAAAACTAGGTTGTCGCGTTGTTCTCTTGACTGGAGATTCATGGACAGTGGCAAGATCGGTAGGCGAGACACTTCATGTTGACGAAGTCTTTGGTGAGATGTTGCCGGAGCAGAAGCTCGAAAAAATTCGTGAGCTGAAATCCAACGGAAGGATTGTTGCAATGGTTGGCGACGGTATCAACGACGCACCCGCCTTAGTTGAAGCCACCGTTGGTATCGCCATGGGAACCGGCACTGAGGTTGCCCTTGAGAGCGCGGATATGGCCTTGACAACAGATAACCTGATGAAGATCGTAGATGCATTGAAGATCAGCAAACACAGCCTGCGTGTCATCATGTTCAATTTCTGGGGAACCATCATCGTGGACGTTGTAGGTGTGTCGCTCGCGTTTTTCCAAATTCTCGCACCACTTCCCGCCGCGTTGATTCATGTAAGTTCTGAGTTAGGGTTTATTTTAAATTCAGCGAGGTTATTGAGGAAATGAGATATGAGAAGCTGTTTCTTTATCAATTCTCAAAAGCAGAATTCCACTTACACTTTTCGTTTGAGTAACGTTGAAGCGCAATGAGGATCGTTTCTATTTTGCAATTTGAATGACAATATATAAAATTCCCATGCCGAGGAGCGTCATCACTGTTGTAAGCAGCTTGGGGTGCGCGTGGTGACTCTCAGGAAGGAGGTCTGAAGCGCCGAGGTAGAGGAAACAACCGCAAATAACAGCAAGAATTTTAGCGAGCGCCCCCGCTGGGATAGTGAAGAGTAAGGTTGAAAAGACTCCGAAAACGGGAGCGATTGCATCGACAAAAAGCCACTTCAGTGCAGTTTTGTTGTTGCCGCTTCGCATAACAATTGCAACCGTATTGATGCCGTCAGAGAAGTCGTGAGTTAAGACTGCGACTGCTACAACGAGGCCGACCGCGGAAGATATCTGATATGCGAGGCCGATCACTGCACCGTCGAGGAAACTGTGAAGCGCCAAACTGGAGGCTCCAAGGACACCTTTATGTTTTGTATTTTTGCATTCCTCCGTGTGTGAATGGAGAACGATGGTTCTCTCAAGCACCAAATAAAGTACGAACCCCACCCCTATCATAAGTGACGCCGAGGAAATGTTTCCATCAGCGAGCACGATTGCTTCCGGTAAAAGGTCAAAGAGAGCAACGCCGAGTACGGCTCCAGCGCTGAAGCCCGCGATAAGGTGCAGCTTGTCCTTGAAGCGGAGCGCAAAAAGACCGCCAAGGGTCGTTGAACAAAACGTTGCGATCGCTATCAGAAAAACAGCGGTTGTCATTGAGCTAGCCCACCTCCAAAAAAAATACTTCATTTTAGGAAGGAATAAATTCAACTCGCGCCAATCCTCTCTGCTCTGCAAATTTCATATTGCGCTCCTAAGAAAAACAACCAGGGAAACCACATTTGAGATTGATTCAATTCTAGCACTATTCATGAAGAAAATCAATGAATAGACGCAATATCAACGGTCCCAATCAGTTGGTAGTGGCTTTATTAGAATAAAAAATTGTCATGCCCACGTTACGAAGGAATCCCTTCGGGAAAAGTGGGCATCCATTGTGGAGCAAAAAAGGAAAATTTGGATTCCCGCTTTCGCGGGAATGACAAACTGAGCCAGCACCAATCAGTTGAAAAAGTAATTACTATTCGTTACTTTGGATGCGATGAAGTTCATCCCCGTCGCAATTATTGCCGTTTATGCAGCAACAATCATCTTCCCGCCGACGCGGCTCCCATGTTCTTCTTTTGATTTTGCACCTGACCCCCGGAGATAATCCGGCGACATTTAATCAATGTATGGGTGGCCTGTGAAAAAATTTGCTTTAGTTTTCTTCATTATTGTGTCTACCCCGCTTGGTCTCTTTGCGCAACGCGACTCTACCGCCGTCGATTCAACGTTGCTCAAACAGCTTGAACAGCAGATGCAACCGGCCGCTCCGGCGCCGGAACCCCAAGCCTCTGCCCCACATAGTGCCCCAACGACAAACCCCGACATGAGCGCGATCGGTGATTTTCGCACATTGTACACGAGCGAGGGATCGCGGAAGGTCGAATTGTATTTTAACCAGCTGGAAGTGCAAATGGCTTCGGTGGTCGATCCTTACGCACGGGCAAATTTTCTCTTTTCATTCAGCAAGGATACGTCGAGCGGAAATTTTGGCGCCGATATCGAAGAGGCCACCGTCACCTCGATTGACCTCCCGTACAGCCTTGAAGTAACGCTGGGAAAATTTAAGCCGCATTTTACTAAAGTGAATTTGTTGCACCCCCACGCGTTCAGTTTTGTCGATTTTCCATCGATGCTGACCCGATACTTTACAGACGAGGGACTTTTTATGGAAGGGGTTTCGGCAAGCTGGCTCGTCCCGAATCCGTGGGATTATTATCAAGAACTTGACGTGGAAGTGGGACGAAGCGATGCAAATAACACCCTCGACCAGGGAAATGCGGACAAGCTCACCTACGTCGGACATCTTAAGAATTTCTTCGACCTGACCGACAATGCAACACTTGAACTCGGCCTCTCGGGACTTTCAGGCGTCAATGCCGAGCAGTTCACAACGACGATGGGGGGCGTCGACATCACGTATAAGTGGAAGCCCGTGCAGTTTAACACATTTCAATCGTTCACGTGGCAAACAGAGGCGATCGTCTGCAAGACGTCGACGCTTGCTGCTGCCAATGTCCAGACATACGGGGCATATAGCTTTGTCGAGTATCAAGTGGAGAGGAGAACCTTTCTCGGAGCAAAGTTTGATTATTCAGCGCTCCCAGGCAACAAAAGCAATGAGGATCGGGTATCCTCGGTGTTAGTGCGGTTCCAGCCAACCGAATTCCAGATACTTGCGCTGGAGTTTCAACGGGACAACCGCAGTTACGGCGCTGATGCTAACCAGGTTATCCTGCGGGCCATTTTCGTCATTGGAGCACATGGGGCGCATCAATACTAAATTACTCAACCATTGTAAAATTTTGGAGAGAACCGCGTAATGAAAAATTCAAAAATAACAATTGCAATGTACTTCCTGCTGAGCATGTTTATATTTTCAATTGCAACAGCTCAGCTAAAAGTCGTCACGTCGCTCACCGACTTGAAGAGCATCACGGAATTTGTCGGAGGCGATCGCGTTGAAGTCTTCGCCATTGCGACGGGATACCAGAATCCTCACTTCGTCGACCCGAAACCGAGCTATATCCTGAAATTGGCTCATGCGGATATGTTCGTCACCGTCGGCCTCGACCTGGAAACCGGCTGGGTGCCTCCGCTGCTGAACAGCGCACGCAATGCCAAGATCCAAAAAGGAGGGGACGGGTACGTCGATGCATCGGTCAACGTTCCGCTTCTACAGGTTCCGACAAGCCTCAACAGAGGAGAAGGAGACATCCATATCTACGGCAATCCGCACTATTGGCTCGACCCGGCAAACGGAAAGATCATCGCACAAAATATTTATAATGGTCTCGTCCGGCTCGACCCGGACCACCGTGATGCATTCACGGCAAACCTGAAACGCTTTGACGAAACGATAGATGCAAAAATCAAAGAGTGGACTGCCAAAGCCAGCGTCTTCAAAAATATGAAAGTGATCGTTTATCACAACGAATGGCCCTATTTCGAACAGCGTTTCGGCATCGTCATTGCCGACTACCTCGAACCGAAACCCGGCATCCCCCCCACGCCATCGCAGCTGACAAAAGTGATCGGAGAAATGAAAAGGGACAACATCAAAATCATCATCAATTCCCCCTATTTCACTTCCGATGCTGCGGACCTCGTGGCCCGCAATTCCGGAGGCAAGGTTGTAACGCTGGCAACATCGGTCGGCGCCAACGACAAAGTCAAAACGTACATCGACCTATTCGACTACGATGTCGCGCTGCTTGTCGCGGCCGTTCAATAACTACATTTGACGATCATTATAGAAGGAGAATGCAATGTCTGATATGTTTACTCAAGATTTTATCTTCAATGCCTTAAAAGTGAGCATCATCATGGGACTGCTTTTGTCCTACCTCGGGGTTCATGTCGTCGGGCGGGGAATCGTTTTTGTCGACCTGGCTCTCGGACAAATTTCGATGCTCGGCGTGGCAGTGGCAAACTATTTTGAGGCAGACCCGACGATTATTTCAATCATTTTTACAATGGTCGGCGCGTTTCTCTTATCTTTCATAAAAATTAAGGATAAACGGCTTAAGCAGGAAGCGATCATCGGGATTGTGTATGCGGTAGCTTCCGCCGTCACGGTTCTCTTTATCTCGAAAGCTCCCCACGGCGAGTCCGATATTTCCGAGGTACTGTTCGGCAGCGTTTTCACCGTGACCACCGGTCAGATAGTAACAATGGCGATTGTGTTCGGCATCATCGGTTTAACACATGCAATTTTTCGTAAAAAGTTTTTCGAGTTGACTGAAAAATTCGAAAATCACGAGATAGAAGATATCGGAGTATTCAATCTTTGGAATTTTCTCTTTTATCTCTCCATCGGATTATCGATCGTGCTGGCTGTGAGGATTGCCGGGGTGATCCCTGTCTTCTCATACCTCATCATCCCTCCCGTTTCTGCAATCCTTTTAACTCGGAAGCGATCAGCTGCGGTGATTGTAGCTCTGACTGTAAGCGTCATCGGGAGTTTTTTCGGCCTTTATTTCTCGACCCATTTTGATTTTCCGGCAGGGTCGGCAGTAGTGGCGATTTTAGGAGGATTGTTTCTCGTTGTTGCAATTATTCGGTCAGTAAAAATCGCCCTTGGTGCGAGAAACGGGAACCTTTGATCGTAATTTGACGTCTAAAGGTAGAGCAGATTGTTTCAAGTCGTTTGCCGTCGACTAAGATATTCTGTATAATGTTTTACCCTCAATGAACAATTTTACCAAAAATAAGTCGAAAATATTTTTTGCCGTTTGCTGGCTCTTCGTCGCCGCAATGTTTGCAGATGGAGCGAATCTCGACGACTTGATTCCAGGAACGATTGTTGTTCACTCGGACGAGGATAACGACACACAAACCGATTACGATTTGCTGGCGAACGTTCAAAACGACACGCCCGTTCGCTCCCAATCCCTTCCACAACATTCCAAAAAGCAAGAAACTCCGCAGCCAAGAACCACTCTGCGTGTTATCTACGATCAAGACAGCGACTCGCTGGCTGCCAACCCTGTCTTAGCATCTGAGTCTGTAGTAATGCTTCCTCCTGAAACTCAGATCTGCTTTGAATCCATAAAGCCAACACATTCCCTCTATCTCCTCAACTGTACACTACTGATTTAACTCCGCTCGGTCTCCTCATAGTCATCGGTCAGGAACGCATTCTCATGCTGCGCTCTTACCATTAATCCGAACATCGTGTTGCATCATTTTCCTGTACGAGAATTACGCCTTATTGGGAATTGTCGGAGCAGGTCTAATTAGATGCTATAATAACGCCCGGTCCCCGTAGTTTTCTAGTTGACATTCCGGAGATCCGCGTCGTCTACAATCGAGTTCGTCACTTTCAATTGCATCACTAAAAACTCAATGTTCTATGAGAACGTCAATTAGATTCATTGGCTATCTTCTTTTGATTGTGCCGATCGTCTCTGCTGCGCAGGCGCCCGGAACGGATACCGTCGCTCTAACTCTTCATCAAGCAGAGGGACGTTTTTTGAAAAACAATCTTCAGCTACTGGCAGCGCGATTCAATATCGATGCTGCAAATGCAGCGGTCTATCAGGCGGAGCTTTGGAGCAACCCGAATATTGCAATCGAACAGAACGCCTACAATAAATTCACGAATCGGTATTTCGACATCACCAAAACCGGAAACACCGAAGTCCAGCTGCAGCAATTGATTCTCCTGGCGGGAAAAAGGGACAAACAGATTCGTTTAGCGGAAATCAATTCGAAGATCGCTGAAAATTCTTTTTACGATCTGCTTCGCGCGTTGAAGTTTGAGCTTCGCACGGATTTTTTCGACCTCTATTTTCTGCAGCAGTCGCTCGCGTTCTATGATGAGACGATTCCCAACGTGAGAAAAACCGTCGCTGCGACCGAAAATATCTATCAGAAACGATCCATCCTTCTCTCCGAGGTTTTGCGGCTGAAGTCTCTTCTCTTCTCGCTTGAAAATGAAAGGCTCGGTTTGTTGAACTCGATATCGGAGATCGAACATGGATTAGGAATTCTTTTGCGCGATTCCTCAGGGTCGGCCTCCTACTTTGTTCCACACATCGACGGAACCGCACTCGACAGCCTTCAGGTAGATACGCTTTCGCTGCAGTTCGTTGTTGCAACGGCTTTGGAAAGACGCCCGGATTACAAAAACACGGAGACGCAGGTGGAGTTCGAGGAAGCAAACCTCTCATTGCAAAAAGCGATGAGAGTCCCCGACCTCACCGTCGGAGGAAGATATTCACGCGCAGGAAGCTATATCCCCGATTATTATGCGCTCACTGTTTCGATCGATCTCCCCATTTTCAACAGAAATCAGGGGAATGTCGAGATCTCGGAAAATACGTTAGAAGCAGACAAACTTCTCCGAGAATATTCGCGCAAAACGCTTGAAAAGGAAATTGCAACCGCGTACTGGAAAGCGGTCGATACCGACAATCTTTTCAGGGCTTTTGACAAGAAGTTCACCGGCGAGTATAAAACGCTGGTTGCGGGAATGGATGCAGATTACGAAAAGCGAAACATTACCATCATTGAATTCACGGATTTTTACGAGTCATATAGAACAAGCATGCTGCAAATGATTCAACTTCAGAACAACAGGATTGATGCTTTTGAAGAGTTGAACTATGCAGCAGGGACGAGTTTGATAAACCCATAAATTATATCTCGGTTCACCCGATATCAAAGGACATCTATTATGAATACCACAAGAGTCATCATTGGAACTTGTCTCCTTTTGCTCGGCATTCTTTTTTTAGTGCTGCTAAGCGCAGGGTGCCAGGAAAAAAGCGATGCATATTCCATCGCGCAGGAATCCTCAAAGAAGCCGGTCGTCTCGGACGATGGCAAGACAATTCGGTTTCCGTTTGAAACGGCAGGAGTACACCAAATACAAACGACGGAAGCCCGGGAAGGAACGGCGTTGGTCTCCGTCATTGCTCCTGCACGCGTGGTGGCGACCATTTCGCCCGCCGTTTCTTTGTCAAAAAATATTATGCTCTTCGAATCACCGGACATTACCACGTTGTATTCCCAGTACCGGCAGAGCAAGTCCAATGTCGAGCTGACGTCAAAAAACCTTGATCACGTCAATGAAATGTATAATAATCAGGGGGCCACTGCCCGCGATCTTAATCAGGCGGAAACAGATGCAGCGAATGCCCGTGCGTCGATGGGCGAAATGGAGGGAAAACTGAGGGCATTCGGATTCAATCCAACCGAGCTTGAATCGGTCAAAACGCGAACGGCATGGCTGATGTCCGACGTTCCTGAAACGGAACTCCACAAAGTGCAAAAAGGCGAAGATGTCGAGATCGTCTTCTCCTCTTTTCCCGACAAAAAATTCGTCGGAAGAGCGGCTGCCATTGGCGATATCGTGGACCCGGTCACGCGAACGGTCAAAGTCCGAGTGACGCTGCAGAACCTGAACGGACGGCTTCTTCCCGGGATGTTTGCCCGCGTGGATTTCAGTTATCCCCAACACGGCGTTATCCTTTTGCCCCTCGCGGCAATAGTGACTGTCGATGCAAACGATTATGCTTTCGTCCAGACCGCGGAAGGAGAATTCAGCCGGCGCAAAGTGACAATTTCGAACGCAAGCGACCAAAGTGCCGTAGTGCTCAACGGCATTACGGCGGGAGAGAAAGTGGTCACAAACGGGACAATGCTTCTGAAAGGGCTCAGTTTTGGATACTAGTATCATTAAATCATCTTGCTTTCTTACCGCCAAAGCGCCAAGCACGCCAAACGATATGAGCATAAAGCCCAACAATATTCTTGGTGTTCACTGCGCCTTGGCAGCAAAGAAGAACAAATAACTTTAGAAAAATATGATACGGAAATTACTCGGCTTTGCTCTCAACCAACGGCTTGCAACGCTGTCGCTCGTCCTCATCATTATTCTTATCGGCGTATGGTCGTGGGTGACTCTGAAAAAGGAAGCGTATCCTGACATCGGCGATACTCAGGTCACAGTTATTACATTGTTCCCGGGACGAGCGGCCGAAGAAGTGGAACAGCAGGTGACGCTTCCCATCGAACGTGCTCTCAATGAGGTACCTAACGTTATCAGCCGCCGCTCAAAAACCATTTTCGGACTTTCGGTCATCGAGTTGACATTTGAAGACGGTACGGATGATTATTTTGCGCGGCAGAGAGTGCTCGAAAAATTAAACGACGCAGTTCTCCCTGACGGCGTTAGTCCGTCGCTCGGCCCCCTCACGGGACCGGTAGGAGAAATTTTCCGGTATGTCATCGAGGCAGACGAGGGCCACACGCCGATGGATCTGAGAACCCTGCAGGATTGGGTCATTATTCCACGGCTGCTTCAGGTTCCGGGCGTAGCGGATGTTGTGAACTTCGGCGGGTTGGTGAAGCAGTACCACGTCATCACATCGCCCGACAGGCTGCAGCGCTACAACCTTTCAGTTCAAAACGTTATCGATGCAATCACCGTAAACAACCTCAACACCGGCGGCAACATCATTCAGCGCGGGGAGCAGGGGTTTGTCGTGCGCGGGATCGGTGCGATTCACACCAAGGACGACATCAGGAACATTGTTGTTACATCGATCAACGGGGTTCCAGTTTTTATCCGCGACCTGGCAAGCGTGGAAGAATTTCCACTTCCGCCGGCGGGAGTGCTGGGATACACTCTTCAACCAGATGACTCAACGAAAGTCGATGTCAACTCCAGCGTTCAAGGCTTGATCGCGATGCGAAGGGGGGAAAACCCATCCGATGTTGTCGATGCGTTAAAGGAAAAAGTCAATGAAGTTAATGAAAACGACCTGCCGCCGGGAGTCCGGCTTCACATCACCTACGACCGGAGCGAGCTTGTCAATTACACTATTGACACGGTTTCGCGCACTCTGTTCGAAGGATTTTCCATTGTCATCATTGTTTTGATATTCTTCATCGGTAGCGTGCGTGCAGCCCTGGTCGTTGCGACAACGATTCCAATTTCAATGCTCTTCGCTTTCAGCATGATGAAACTGACCGGCATTCCCGCCAACCTTCTCTCTCTCGGCGCGGTAGATTTCGGCATCATCGTGGATGGGGCGGTCGTGATGGTGGAGAATATCATGCGCCGGTACCGCGATGCGACACCGGAGGAACGCAAGCAGGGAATTATTCGTTTTACGTTATCGTCGGCGCAGGAGGTAGGACGTGAGATTTTTTTCTCGATCACTATTATTATTCTTGCTTATCTGCCGATTTTCTCGTTCCAGCGCGTGGAAGGAAAGCTCTTCTCGCCGATGGCATACACCCTCGCCTATGCCATTACCGGATCCATGCTCCTTGCACTTACAGCAATTCCGGTGCTGATGACGATGATGTACCGTAAGCATTTTGAATCGGATAACCCGGGACGCATCGAGTGGCACAACCCGATATACGAGTGGGTGGAACGCAAATATAAACAAATCATCGACCTGCTGACCCGCTATTCCATTGCCACGACGATAGTGTCATCGATTATCGTGGTGCTGGTAATATTTTTGGGAGCGAAAAAGATCGGCACGGAATTTCTTCCCGAGCTAGATGAAGGATCGTTGAACATCCGCTGTTTTTTCCCTGTCGGAATTTCTTTAAAAGAAGCAGAAAAGTATTGTCCGGTAATCCGGGATGTCATCAGCCGGCACAAGCAGGTCAACGTTGTGCTTACACAATTGGGAAGAAATGACGACGGAACCGATCCGTACGGACCGAACCGGCTCGAAATTTTTGTCGGCTTGCGGGATTATTCAACCTGGAGCAAGCAGATCTCAAAGGAAGAATTGACTACGAGGATCAAGAATGAGCTTGTGGACGCAGTGCCGGGCGCTCAATTTTCGTTTTCGCAGCCGATACTCGACAACGTCACTGAAGCGGTCACGGGAAGCGTTGCGGACCTCGCCATTCTTATCAACGGCGACGATTTAAAATTTATGCGTGTGAAAGCCGATTCTATTCTTGCGATCATTAAAACAATTCCCGGCGCGAGTGAAAGCGGCATTGAACAAGAGGGGGATCAGGCCCAATTGACCGTCGATATCGACCGGACTGCGGTTGCGCGCTACGGGATCAATGTGAGCGACGTTCAGAGAATGATCGAAGCAGCGATCGGCGGAAAAATCGTCGGCAAGCTGTACGAAGATGAAAGGCGGTTCGATATTGTCGTTCGCTATTCTTCCGAGTACCGCGAGTCAATAGAATCGGTTCGCGACATGCTTGTTCCCTCCCCTTCAGGAGGACGCATCCCAATGTCACAGCTGGCGACCATCAAGCTTGTCGACGGCCCGACAATCATCCAGCGAGAGGACGGGCAGCGTCAGATTTCAGTTCGCACGAATATTAGAGGACGAGATCAGGGAAGCTTTGTTGCTGAGGCGCAGGAAAAAGTTGGTGCCGCCATTACAATTCCTAAGGGCTATTCGGTGTCGTGGGGGGGACAATTTGAAAACCTCTCCCGTGCAGGAAAGAGGCTGGCGATTGTCATACCGCTTACGATCGGCATTATTTTTCTTCTCCTGTTCACGATGTATCGGAATGTCTGGCACGTGGGTGTTGCCATGGCGAGCATTCCCTTCGCGTTGATCGGAGGCATCTCAGCACTTTTGATCAGGGGATACAGCTTCAATGTGTCGGCCGGCGTCGGATTCATTTCTCTTTTCGGCGTTTCAATCATCGCCGGCGTTCTCTTTGTTTCGCGGACGAACCGCCTTATGGAAGACCTCGACCTTAATATATTCGAGGCCGTCAAGCGCGCAGCCGTCATCCAGCTTCGTCCGAACCTGATGACAATGCTTCTTGCACTCCTTGGACTTATACCAGCCGCCAGAGCAACCGGCATTGGCTCCGATGTACAGCGGCCTCTCGCCACGGTCATCGTTGGCGGATTATCTTCCGCCCTTGTCATGACGCCGTTGGTGTTGCCGGCAATTTATCTCGTCTTTGTGAGACGCAAACAAAACAGAACCCAACCTCCACCAACCGAATCATGAGGCTATTATGCTCGAAGTGACAATCTTTCTTGACGAAGACGATATGGTCAAAGACGAATTGTTGTACCAGTATATCATGAAGTACCTCCTTCATCATCAGATAAAAGGTGCGTCGGTTTTTGCAGCAATGGGGGGGTACGGTATAAAACGTCACCTTCATTACCCGCGGAAAATCGGCGCATCGGGTGAAGGCCCCATGATGATTCTGTTTATCGATGAAGAAGAAAAAATCAACACTGTTCTTCCCCATTTGAAAGAAGTAGTTGCCGAAGGTCTTATTGTTTTGAAGAAGGTTGAGCGGGCGTGATGCAGAATTTTCAGTAAACAGTGAACAGTAAACAGTAAACGCTCAAGGACATTTGATTGTTGTTAACTGTTTACTGTTTACTGTTTTAAATGTGCACCGCAACCTTGAAAACAACGTTTCGCGGTTCTTCCCAGCTCGCTCCGGTCGTGTACGCACCTTTGATGAGATGGATGTGGTTCAACACATTGGTGATGTAGATTGAAGATTCCAAAGAACTTCCGCCTTCCAGATGGAAGGTATGGCCTGCGCTGACATTAAATATCCAATACGGAGTTGTATGTGCGGCCTGATTGAAGTCGAACAATCCTATTTTGTAGATGGAAACATCTTCAGGGTGGCCGTTAGAAAGTCCTGATCCGTACGTTGCCTCGGGATTAACGTACCAATCTTGCGGCTGATAGTTGAGGCTGGCGACAATCGAAAGCCTTTGATCGTGATCAAGGTCGGTTGCTGTTCCATCGCTGCTTTGAGGCAGGAAACCCCCAGTCAGAGGGCCTGAACCGACGGCATGAATAATTGAAGAGTTCAGATGGCCCGAGAATGGAGTTGTTGGATCGCTGTAGGAGAGCGAGCACTCGATTCCGGTTGTCTTTACGGTGGCAATATTGAATGGTGTTTTGATTGCCGTATTACCGATTTGCGCATCATCGGTAAATGGACTGGCATACTTGAAAAAGGCCGCTGTTTTTAATCGCAGATTAAATGGAAAACTGTGGGTAAAGACAGCCTCATAGTAAGAGTCGCGCTCCGGAAATGTGGGAGTTACTGAGTTGCTTGCATATTGAGCTATCGATCGGAGCGCCTCGATATTTGTAGGCATGAAGAGCCTGCCATAATACAGATACGCGGAACTATTCTCACCGATGAGGAAATTCCACCGAATGCGCGGGCTGACCTGCCGCTGGAGCGGGACATCCGGAGCGATATGTTGATCGTAGCGGGCACCCAGATCAAATGAAGTCCAATCGAGCGGATGCCATTCAGTCTCTGCAAATACACCAAAATCTGAACCGGCAAAGTCGGTGAGGATTGACGGCCCGGAGTTTTGCAAAGAGTCGCGTGACGTGAAATTTTCCGCCCCGCCTGTGCTGCTGATGTTGAATCCTCCCTTAACCATCCACTGATGAGAAAACCTTTGATCGAACGTCGATCGGATACCGAGCGTGGTAAAACTTCTGTCTTCGAAGAGATTATAGTACGTGGTATCTCCAGTAAATTGGAAGGCCGGTGGATCAACCTCCCCGGGAGAATATGTCAAGCTTCCTTCGCGGGCATACCCTCCGATGAAAATGTTTTCCTCTTGATCGCTTTCCGAATTCAATGCACGGAAATAAGAAATCGATTGCAATGAATTAGCTGTTTCTTGTACATCGGAAGTAATTTGTACTGTGGGATCGTATGGAACTTGCGTGGAGGTCCTTCCAAAACTGAGATTTGCAGTTATGTAATCGATGTCGCTTATAATATAATCGAACTTGCCATAGAGAAAATAATCGAACCCGTGGTCGTGAAACAGATTAGGCACGGGAGTGTCTATACGGCGGTCCGTTTCCTGTCGCGATCCTGAAATGTAATACCCCAGATTTCCTGTGTGGTCACTCATCGACAAAGCCTCGCCGTCTGAATTCAGTGCCCGGAAGGGACCCACACGGCCGCCGAGTGTGTCACCCGGGATAGCCGACGACGGGCCAGATGCAACTCCAGTTCCGGGAGAATAAGGCTTGGTTCCGTTGAACACAAGATAGCTTCCAACATACGTCGAAGCGTCAAGATGAAATGTTCCTGTTGGGACACGGTTGTTCAGATCGATGATAGCAGACATTTGTCCGCCATACTCAGCCGGGAAGCCACCCGTAATAAACGTTGCACGATCAATGACTTTCGGATCGACAACCTCATTCAATCCTCCAAACACTCCGAGCGGAACCGGAATGCCGTCGATGTAATACGTGAACTCTCCGTGTGATCCCCGAATATGAACCTCACTGGTTGGCGCCCGCGCCGCTCCCGTGAGGTTCTGCTGAATTAGGTTTGTCATCTGATTTGTCGGAGGGGGGTGATAGGTTTCAGACTCGAATGTTTGATTGCCGGTCATCATGTCGATATTCGAAACGCCAAGTTCACGCTGTCCGACAACTTCCACTGCCTGAACTTGATTCCCCAGCGGCTGCAGATTAATTGTGAGGTTTGTGTTATCCTGATCTATAAGAACGGAATCTTTAAAAATTTCGTAGCCAACAAACCATGCGGTAAGTCTGTACCAGCCGGCCTGAACATCACGAAATAAAACTTGACCCACCATGTTGGTAGGGTTCTGAGCAATAAATTTCCTTCCTCGCTGCAACGCTACCCGCGCAAGGCCGATGGGAATTTTCTCGCTCGCGTCATAAACTGTTACCCTGAAATCTGTTCCATCTTTTTCGTCAGCGGTCGAGATTGTCGCCGCCAAATGTGCCGGGGTATAGACCGTCACGAAAAGGCATAGAAATACCACGGAAGAAATTCTTCGAGTCTGCATCTCTGCTGTTCAGTGTTATAGGCTATTTTGCTTTGAGGAGGAGGACTGGCACACTGACACCATGCCTGACTTTTGTCACTGTCGTCCCAAGAAACAGATCAGCCATCAGCCGATGGCCATGTGTGCTCATCGCAACAAGATCGCATCCCCTTTTTTGAATCCACTTAACAATTTCTTCGGCAGGCTCACCGTATGCCAACTCCGCTTCGGCGGGAATGCCATCCGAACGGAATTCCGATGTCACTTTTTCGAGATATTCCCTGTCCTCAACCACCTCGGGGCTGACGGCATCGGAGCCGAACGTGCGGGCGGCCCAACCATCCGCGACGTGCAAAAGGACTACCCTGCTTTGCATAAACCGGGCAAGTTTTTTGATGTGCTCAATGATTGTCCTGTCTGTCGTAGTGCCATCGAGGGTAACGAGGATTGTTTTATACATAGGTGTTTCCTTTTCACTACGCAAAAAAAGTTTACCCACCAGTGATGACCCGCCATGCCGCAACAAGCGAATCCGGGAGAGCTTTAATATCCATTATTGTTATCAGAATAGCACTACCCCACCCCATGATCATTAAGAACCAACCGTTTTTCCAAACTCCCATCCGTTTGCGTGAACTCGTCAGATGAAGGAGTGGGAACATCGAGAAGGGAAGCTGCAAAGCCAGAACTACCTGGCTGAGCGTTAGTAAATCAGTCACGCTGCTGTCCCCTCGAAGGCCGATAATAAGCACCGCCGGTAGAATGGCAAGAGTGCGTGTGATGAGGCGCCGAATCCATGCCTTTATCCTCCAATGCATGAAGCCTTCCATCACCACTTGTCCAGCGAGCGTGCCGGTAATAGTACTGCTTTGGCCGCTTGCCAAAAGTGCCACGGCAAACAACGTGCTCGCAACAGCGGTCCCCAGCAAAGGAGCGAGCGTCAGGTACGCCACCCGGATCCAATCGCTCTCGGCTGCCAATTTTACTATCTGGCCACCCGCAACGGCAACACTATTTTTACCGTAAAACACAATTGCCGCAAGCACAAGAATGGCAGCATTCACAAAGAAAGCGATGCTCAAGGCAATAACCGAGTCGATGGTATTGAACTTAATTGCCTGCCGAATAGATGCCTCATCTTTCTGCAATTTGCGGCTTTGCACAAGCGCCGAATGGAGATACAGGTTGTGGGGCATCACTGTCGCACCGATAATGCCGATTGCGACGTAGATCATTCCGATTTGGCGAAAGCTCGGGGAAAAAAGTGCGACCCCCATCTCGGCGAAGCTTGGTTGGGTTTGAGAGAGAACAAAAATTTCGATGAAGTAACAGAAGCCCATCGTCGCCACTAGGAGCAAGACGATGGCTTCGATGGTGCGCATCCCGAAGTGCTGGAGACCAAGAAGTAGCAGGACATCGAGCCCGGTGATGATGACTGCCCATAACAGCGGAATGTGAAACATCAAATTAAGTGCAACGGCGCTGCCAAGAACCTCTGCCAGATCACACGCTCCGATTGCAATCTCCGAAAAAATCCAGTTAGGCCAACGGGTCCAGCGCGGATACCAATCGCGGAGGCACTGTGCAAGGTCTTTTCCGGTCACAACGCCGAGGCGGGCGGCAATTACCTGAAGAAAAATTGCCATCAGGCTGGCCATGCCCACCACCCACAACAATCCGTACTTGAACTGAGCTCCCCCCTGTAAATCAGTTCCCCAATTGCCGGGGTCCATATAGCCCACGCTGACGAGAACGGCCGGCCCGACAAATGCCCGCCAATTTTTCCAAAAACCGGCCTCATGTTTCGGCACAGCCACCGTTCCATGAACTCCCTCCAATGAGAGATGGCTTGTGTGTGTTTCGTCTTCAGAAGCTTTCGTCACCGATTCAAGGGAGTCTTCCGATAACTTCGGATCAGGCTTTTCACTATTCATGATTTTCTGTTCATCCGATCATCCCTCGACAAATATGTTGTGCGCCAATACCGAACTGACCACCGTTTCTTTTGTACCTATTTTGATGACCATCGAATTATCAAATTTGTTTTTTTGCTTTACGAGTATCCGTTTATTAAGGGTGAGTCCGATGGAGGATGCATACTGCAGCATCTCGGGATTTGAGTCGTTGACACGCAGAACGCGCACCGTCGCCCCTTCTTCCGCGTCGCCCAGAGGCTGGAGGTCCATCTTCTTTATGGTTCCGTTTTTTTGCGGGATAGGGTCGCCGTGAGGGTCGACTTTAGGAAAACCGAGCACCTCGTCGATCTTTTCCTCCATCCGTTCCGACATGATGTGCTCAAACTCTTCAGCTTCTTCGTGAATTGTGTCCCACGAGAAATGGAGAACTTCCACGAGAAACATCTCCCACAGCCGGTGTTTCCGTATGATCTTGAGCGCGGAACGTTTCCCTTTTTCCGTCACTTCAACCCCTTTATACGGCATATGCCGCAGAAACCCTTTTTTGGAAAGTTTTTTCACCATGTCGGTGACCGATGCGGGAGAAATTTTCAGCTTTGCCGCAAGCAGGGTGGTCGTGACTTTTTTCTCGCTCGCTTCGAGCTCGTAAATGTTCTTCAGGTAGTTTTCTACGCTGATGCTTGGCATATTTTTATTCTTCGTAATTTAGGTTAGCCTAAAATAATATTTAGAATGGCAAAAGTCAAGCGGGGGGGCACATGAAAAAGAAAAGCCCGGTCGTTATCGGCCAGGCCTTTGAATGAACCACAATTGTGACAATACCAACTATGGCATACTGATACTATTTACTGTCAACTATTTGCCCTCTTTTTTCTTCTCGAATATTTCGTCCGATAATCCGGTATTCACTTTGTAGTCGGAATAAATAATAGAGGCGGTTCCTTTCCGGGGCATCCGTTGGGGATTGTACATTCGTTCGGCGGATGAGTCGGTAAGCTGCTGTGTATCCATGCGGGCTTCAATCTTCGACGGAAGGGTATATTTACCGTCAACTCTCTCGTACTGAAGGTCCACAGTAACTTTTCGAACATCGGAGGGGGTTGACTCAAAATGGGTCACGACCCAGCGGCTGCCGTCCACCCAGATAAAGCTCTCGCGAACCGGTTTTCCTTTTTCCGGCTTTGAAAGCAATCGCAGCTTGTACATCGTCACGCTGTCTTTCTGCTCCGTCCCGACGATCGATGCGTCGAACTTATTGACGAGTTGCGCCGGGTTCAACCCGACCGCCTCGCGCGGAATCATTGCGAAATTTTTCGATTCAATATGAATTTTGTCCGGCTGTTTGAAGTAGATCGTCACCAGCATCTCCGGAATTTGCATCCGCTCCATATCTACCGTGACTTTTAACGTCGCGGTATAATCGTTGACGGCTTCAAATTGCTTTTTTACGTTTTGGAGAATCTCCCCAGCGGAGACCGATTGGGAGGATAACGCACTGGAACCGAACACCAACAGCGCGAGAAATATCATCAAACATTTTTTTGCCATGCCGTACCTCTCATCGTTAAAAAATTATGCTGTACGTTGATTCGTATCGTGCATAACGACAAACTTGTTATAGACAGCCATCAGGACCGTGGCAGCAACACCGACTGCAAAGATGGAATACCACACTGTCGACGGATGAGATGTTTTTGCAAACGTTGCGTACAGCCATCCGCCGAACGGACCGCCGACAAGCCAGGCGATTGCGATGGGAAGAAATCCAAACCCTTGAAAAAGTCCCTGTTGTCCTCTCGGCGCGAGGCCGGAAATATATTCATAATACCGGGGCGCCTGCGTCATCTCGCCTAACGACCAGACAAGAAGGCTTCCGACAATTACCCACACACTCGGATGAAGCGCAATGAGAAGCCATGAGACGGTGCATGTAGCAAATCCGGCGACCAACGCCGCTCCCGTCGGAAGGCGCTTCGTGAGCCTGTTCACCACGAGCTGCAGCGCTATAATTCCCCATGCCCCCGTCGATTGGATGATCTCGAACGGCGCATCTTTGGAAATATAATCGGTGATGTAAAACGGGATAACAATATAAATCTGCCAAAACATGATCCAGTAAAGCGAAAAGATGATAAGAAAGACCATGAATTTCCAATTGCTCAACACGACGATCAGATTACGGAATTTCGTCAACAGAGATTCGACCGGGATCGGTTCCGTAGGCTCGACATTTTTGTAAAAGAAGGCGTTCACCAAAAACATTGCGGCACAACTCATCGATGACACCAGATAGACGTACGCTATGCCGGCAGTGTCGCGTACGAAGAATGCGATTGCCGGCCCAGTCGCCCCGCCGATGTTCACGAGCCAGTAATAGACGGCGTAGCCGAGCGATTTCGTTTCGGGCCTGGATGTTGCGGCGACAGTTCCAAGAACGGATGGTTTGATAAACGAACCGCCGATGGCCGTAAATATGAACATCGCGATGAGAACCCAGTACAACGGCAGTCCATTGTAAACTCCCGCGAACGCGGTCATACCGGTCGTGCCGATAAGGAAATAGCCGATTGCGAGCATGGCAAACGCCACTGAGAACGCGCGGCGAAAACCGAATTTATCGGCGAGAGTGCCGGCGACGATCGGGAACATCCATAATAATCCGCCGAAGACTGAAGAAATCTCGCCGGCTTCGATCTCGTTAAAGTGGAGATGGTCCCGCAAAAAAATGCTCAGCACCGTCGCCTGACCGTAATAGGCAAGGCGCTCGAACAATTCCATGCCGTTGGCCACCCAAAACGTGGGATGGAAACCGTTTCTAATTTCAGTGAAGCTTTGCCGGATTTTCATGAAACTCCAATGCGGTGCGTCAACCTATGATTGAGATTTTGTGAGTTCTGAAAAACAGCGACACGCAACGCCGCTTACGTTCTATTGTTAATCTATTCTGCGCCTTTGCGACTCCGCGTGAGACAGGCTTTTATGACTTCCCGGAACGATCATTTACACTACGAAAGAATATCCTTTCGTCGAAAGACAAAAAGCGTAATCAACCAAAATCCAACAATGTAGGCGCTGAGAGCGGCGCACGATTTGCCGATGGTTTCCCAGTCGAGTGGATTCTTAAATGCTTGCAGCCATACATTCTGATACGTCGTGAATAGGTAGGGTTTCACCGGTTCGAACGACTCAACGGGCAAATTCGAAATGACCAGCAAGGCGACCACGACCGCCATCGTTGCAATGATGGGGCCGATCGCGTTTTCGACGAATGATGAAAATAGAAAAGCAAGCGATGCCACCACCCACATCGATAAAATTGCAAGGCCGTAGGCAAGCGCGAAACGCGTCCACATTTCCGAGGCGGGCAAAATCGTCATCATATCCCGGTCGATGGCAAGAAGATCGCCGCTTCCGAAGATCAACAAACCGAGGCCGACGCTGAAGAGGGCAATCGAAAAGACAAGCGAGGCCGTGTAAATGAGCGTTGTGATATATTTGGAATTCAGAATTTGCGTGCGCGATACCGGTCTGATCAGGATCAATCGAAACGTACCGGCTGTGGCTTCGCCGGCGAGCTGGTCACCTGCCACGAGGCTGATCAGAAATGGAACATGAACCCATAGGCTGTTCATAATGAGTTGGGAAATGAACCATCCGTTAAAGAGATTTCCGGTGACGAAGAAATCATTTTGCAGCATCCTCATCTGATACTGAATGAACCTCCCTCCCTCCATTTTCATCGCCCACATCACCAGCGGGATAATCACAACCACAACAATGAAGCCGATATACGTCCGCCATTTTGCGTACGTCTTAAACATCTCATAATAAATAAGATTGACCATGACCTCTAATCCGTGATGCCTTTTAATTCTCTTCCGTGACGGAAAGAAAATATTTTTCCAGCGATCGCTGCTGTTCGACAGAATAGATTTTGCATTTTGCTGCCACAAGCTTCGAAACCACGGCCGGAATTTCTTTCGCTTCGATGTTTGCCGAAATCGCTGCAGAGTCCACAGCGACAGACTCGACGTTTTTCAATTTTTTGAGGACTCCAAGTGCCCTTTTTTGAGGCTCAACATGGAACAGAATCCTGTTCGCGTTCGACCGAAGGAGATCGTTCACGCTCCCCTGGACAACTAATTTCCCCTTGTTGATGATTGCCATCCGTGTAGCAACTTGTTCGACTTCATTCAGCAGATGAGACGAAAGGAAGACCGTCATCCCGTGGTCTTTAGAAAGCCGGGCAATCAATTCGCGCACTTCTTTCATCCCTTGCGGGTCAAGGCCGTTGGTCGGTTCGTCGAGGACGATAAGCTCGGGGTCGCACAGGAGCGCTTGCGCGATGCCAAGACGCTGCTTCATTCCGTGTGAAAACGTTTTCACGCGGTCGCGAGCCCGTTCTTCAAGCCCGACGAGCGCGAGCGACTCAAGAATCTTCGGCCGTTGGGGAGCCTTTCCGAGCGTCAGAGCTCCCGCAATTTCCATATTTCGGTAGGCGCTGAGGTACAAATAGAAGTCGGGCTTTTCCACGATGCCGGCGACTTTCGCAAGCGCCTTCTCCCTTTCTGTTTCAAGATGATGGCCGATCAACTCCACGGATCCTGTTGTAGGTTGAATGAGCGAAAGGATCATCCGGATCGTCGTACTCTTACCGGCGCCATTCGGACCTAAAAATCCAAACACATCGCCTCGATGGATTTCAAGGTTGACGTCCTCTGCGGCCCAGCGGTTCTTATACCGCTTGCCGAGGTTTGTCGTGCGTAGAATTATTTCTTCAGTCATAGAGTTCAATGATCAATCAACAATGAACAATGAACAATTAAAGATAGGACTCATTAAATTATTGTTCATTGTTGATTGTTAAACCAGTTCGTTCAAGAGTTCCTTTCGCGGATTTGGGATGACAACCTTGTTGACGAGAAGACCCCGTTCCGCGCACACTGCTCCGGCCGAATCAACCGCCGAACGTACGGCAGCGACATCTCCCGTCAAGGTGACGAACGCTTTTCCGCCGAGGGCCATTGCGAGACGAATCTCAATGAGCCGGACACGCGCCGTTTTCACCGCAGCATCCGCCGCTTCAATCAACGATGCAACGCTGAAGGCTTCAACAATGCCAAGCGCCTCCAGCATTTCAACCTGCGAGACTCCGGAGATCGCCGGAAATACATCTTTATGGACATGAGGAATGACGAATGTGTCAATCACCATGCCGGTGCCGCTTACCGTCCCAGCATCGACGCTCGCACGGACAGCGGCGACATCTCCGCCGACCATGACGATATATTTTCCGGAACAGATGCTTCGGGAGAGAAGTAATTCCACATCTGCAGCTTTGAGCATCGCGTCGCTCACTAAATATCCGGCAGCAATACTGGAAAGTTCAATTAAACCGATGGAATTCATTTCTGCCATGCTTCTCCTTCACGTTTATTTTTGTTCAATGATAATTTCTTCGCCATGCAGAGTGACAACGCCTTCAATGCTGGCATGAAGGCGCGCGCCGAGTTTCCCTTCCGGAATTTCTCCGATAACGTCCCCCGCTTTCACGACGTTCCCGGATTTTACAACCGGAACTGCCGGGGTTCCGATATGCTGTGAGAGTGGTATGCGGACTTTTTTCGGCTGAAATTTCTTCTCTCGATACTCAGCCGGCAAGTCATACTCTTTCACGCCGAGTTTCCCGATGAGCTGTTTTAAGGGAACGTGTCTGCCGTCGTAGATCGGATGCGGCTTCACATCCCGGTTGCCATCCCATTTCATTCCTTTTGCACTGAGGTCAGCTTTTGCTTTATCGCATGCCTCCTTCGGGTATAGATCTTCGGGGCAGGCGTACAGCGTGCAGAGGCCGCAAGAGCAACATAACTGCGCCCATTGATTCCAAAGGTCTTCGCCCGAAGCAGTAAAGCTAAGACTCCGCATTACTTTGTGCGGTTGAACATCGTACCCAAGCAAGTACCGAGGACAAAATTCCGTGCAATAGCTGCACTGGTCGCACGCCGACTTTCCAATGCGATGCTTCGATTGCTCGGGCAAGCTTTTTCTCGTAATCAACCGATGTTCAACCGGCAGAACGACCAAGCCGGCACACGTCTTAGTCACAGGGAGACTTAAATCGGCGGAGAGCTTTCCCATCATGATACCGCTGACAAACACCGCATACTCGGCAACCGTTGCTCCTCCCACTGCTGCAATAACATCGGCAAAACTGATTCCAACAGGGACGGTAAACGTCATCGGCTCTTTTATTGCCCCCGCCACGGTGATGCACTTTGTGATTACAGGAATTCCTTCCGCGGCGTAGTACATGTTCCGCAATGTTTCGACATTGTTCACAACGATGCCGACGTCGAGGGGGATTCCCTGCGGTGGAATCAGCCGTTTCGTCGTTTCATAAACCAGAATATATTCATCGCCCGTCGGATAATAGTCTCCGAGTAATTTCAGTTCGATATTCGTCCGTTCAAGCGACGCTTTCACACCGTTCAGTTTTTCTTCGTATTTCTTTTTGATGCCGAGGATCCCTTTCTTCGCTCCGGTCGATGACATCAATTGAACCATGCCTTTGACAACGGCATCGGGTTCACGCACCAGTAGTTCTAAATCCTTGTGGAGAAGAGGCTCGCATTCCGCTCCATTTGCGAGAACGTACTCCACGCTAGACTCCGCCTTAATGTGCGAAGGAAATCCCGCTCCTCCGCATCCAACAACACCGGCGTTTCTTATTTTTTCGTGAAAGGTCATGACGAACAACAACCTCTTTTGTCAAGAATTGACACGTATGATTAATAAACCATTGACGAGTGCCGAGTGACGATTGACATCCGTCATTCGGCAATCGTAATTCGACAATTACTCATAGTGCTTCAACTTCGGCCACAGTGTTCTCAACGGCATTTTCAAATTTCGGCATACATAGATCGGAAGATGGTTTTCGTACGGCATCGCATACGCGCTTGTCGTTGTATCCGCAATGGTGACATTCTCGAATTTTTCCTGTTTGCTTTTTAAATCGCCGCCAAGAATAATAACAAGATCACCGTTGTAGTTACGCGGTCCCCAGAGCCAATAATTGTTGTGCGGACCGATTGATTTCGGCATATCATATTTTTTCGAATAGAAATCAATCGCACCGCATCGTCCGTAATTGTCCCCGAAGAGCGCACACTTCGATTGATCGTCGGGGGATAGAGAATGAAATACCTTTGCAACCGCTGCCGCTTTATCTTCCCATCCAAACATATCCGCGTAGAATTGGGGGAGCTCGTCTAACTTTTTTCCCTCCGGCGTTGACGGCTTTACACCAAGCGCATCGGCATAGCGGATGTACGTTTCGACAGGTAATATAGGAATCGCCAGCGGGGCGAGAATGATACCTGCAGCTACGATTACTCCGTACGCCGGGCGTATCAACCGGACGATCCCGCTAGACGTCCATCGTTCAACGGCAACGCCCCCCGCAGCAAACAGCATCGTGTATGCTGGCGACAAATATTCCGGCTTGCTGTGGCCGTTGAAAAGGAGCACGGCCAAGGCAGTAAGATAAACGTAAGCCAGCGTCCTGAATCGCCGTTCCTCCTTCGAAAAGAGAAGCCAGAAAAGTCCCGACAACCACAACGGTATTGTAACGGGGTTTTGCAACATGATCTGGCCCATGAGGAAAATTTTCGGCGTGAGGGAAGAGTATTTTTCGCCCGAGGCGTTGCGGATGAATTCCAGATGCGCAAGATCATGTGTTGCATTCCAGATGATAAACGGAAGAAATAAAGCAAAAGCGATGATTCCCGCGATATATGGATATTCGGTCTTCAGCCAGCGTCGTTCAGGCGTTGCTATAACGCCGACAAAAATCCCGAAACCAAGCCACAGAACGCTTATCTTATTGAGCAAACCAAGCCCGAGAAGAAGCCCCAAGTGAAGCCAATATTTTTTATCGCCGGATTTCATAAGAAGGATAAGAATGTACGCCGTCCAGGCCCAGAAGAGCAGGTCGAATGCGTTCATTGAAAAGAAACCATCCATTGCGAGAAGAATGAGCGATACAACAGCGGCAAGTGAAGAAATGCTCTGGGCGAACCGTCCGCCGCCAAGCTCACGCGCCATAAGGCCGGTAAGAAACACTGTTGCTGCACCGGCTATCGCGGGAAGAAAACGGATAGCGAAAAGCGAATCCCCAAAAAACATTCTGTTCAATGCAAAGAGAAATATAGAAAGTGGAGGCTGATCGACGTATCCTGCACTAAGATGTTCGCTGCATGCCGCATAATAAAGTTCATCTCTGAATATTCCATATCCCGCAAATGCATTCGTGTAGAAATGGAGCAGCAACTTCACGAGGACGAAAAGGAGGATGAACGCAGTGCTGCCTGTGAGTGCTTGTCGAGAAAAGAGGGGAGGTTTCATTCAACTATTATATGCATCGTCATTTCGACTGGTTCATATACGTCCTAAACCTGGCAGCGAATTCGGACTTCGGGGTAAAATTGTTTTCTTTTGTTTCGAAAATTATTTCTTTCGATCGGGAGACGCTCCAGTACACGACCGTGCTGTCCTTTCCCGGAATGATAATCCCGTTGGTAGCCACTATACTTTGATCTCCTTTGATCACAAATCTGAGTGTATCGTTGTTGAATTCGCGTTTAAAAACATCACCCAAATCGGAAAAAATAGCCTTTTCTTTCCACACCAGAACGCTATCTTCAACAGTCAGGTTTCGTTCTTTGACGTAGAGGCCGTCGTGTACCCGTCCGAGAAGGTAGTCATCCCCTTTCCACGACCGGATCGCCTCATCGAAATCTTTTGCTTGTTTCGATTCTTCAGACTCGTCCGATTGAACATTGCGCATAATGGAGATGATTGTTCCGCTCTTCCCGTCCTCATTCATTGTAATTTTGTATTCTGTTGTTTCACTGGCAAGGCAGCCGAGGCAGGCAAACGCGAGGAAGAATGAAAAGCAGAGAGAGCAGGATTTCATTGTCATGATCGATCGTTTCATGATGACTCTCCTTACTGTCATAGACCGACGATAGAAATTCATCTTTACCAACACAAAAGCAATCATCGGCATCAAAAGTTTAGCGATTATTGTGGAGAGAAGCAAGGGAGGTTGATTGAAGTGAAAAACAGAGGGTTTACTCCCCCATTTGAAACGGGGTTACATCCGAAGGGTTCTTTCTGAGGTGGGGTTTCCTATTTTATCCCCCGCTTTTTCTTCTCGATGATAACCTGCATATCCACTGACGCGGCACAGAGCGGACAAACGTAACGCTTCGTTGTTTCGTTAAAATCAGGTTCGTGCGTCTGGTGACAGTTGGGACATTTGATCATCAGTGGCTGTTCTTCGCGGGATTTGGGCATAGGATTATCGAATTTATTCTTACTAAATCTATTGTCGGATAAATTTTAATATCTCAGAACAGTGCAAAACAATTGTTTCATCACATCACAAATGCCCATCTTCTGTCACCTTGATCCCGCCGCTTTTTGGTATGAAGTTGAAGCCGTTTTTGACAGGTCTCCGTAAATCCTTTGCTGAAAACAAGTAGCATCAAAATTAGCAACATAAAGTGATTACTATACGCAGAAGGGCATACACCTTT
>JBAUMC010000073.1:0-3075 GCA_049578505.1 Bacteroidota bacterium
TATGACCGACGGACCGGTCGGGGTGCGATCGGGAATATCGACGGCCTTTCCTGTAGCAATTATGCTTGCATCAACGTGGGATACTGCACTGGCAGGACGGTATGGATGGGCGATTTCGCAGGAAGCAAAAGCCAAAGACCGGAATGTCCTTCTTGGCCCGTGCATCAACATCAACCGAGTCCCCCAGGGGGGAAGAAATTTTGAGAGCTACGGTGAAGATCCGTATTTGACGTCGCGTATTGCGGTCTCGTACATTCGCGGAGTTCAAAGTGGAAATGTCGCTGCTACCGTAAAACACTATGCGACGAACAATCAGGAATGGGAGCGTGATCGGATCAATAACAAGGTCGACATACGTCCGCTGTACGAAATATACCTCCCCGCCTTTAAGGCGGCCATCGAAGAGGGGGGGGCGATGGCGGTCATGTCGGCATACAACAAATTGAACGGCTCGTTTTGCAGTGAAAACACATTTCTTCTCCGAGATGTGTTGAAAAAGGAATGGCAATTCCAGGGGCTTGTCATGTCGGATTGGGGGGCTGTGCACAGCACTCTCGCCACCGCAAACAACGGCCTCGACCTTGAAATGCCGAAAGGGGATTTTCTGAATAATGAAAAGCTTCTTCCACTGGTCAAAGACGGAGCGGTGGCAGAATCGACGATCGACGATAAAGTGCGGCGTATTCTCCGAGTTATGTATCGTCTCGGGTTATTCGACTCAACCTCCTCCGTAAAGCCGCGGGCAAATGATTTCCCCCAGCGCTCAGTCGCCCTGGATGTTGCACGCGCCGGAATTGTTCTGTTAAAAAATCAGAATAATGTTCTCCCCCTGCAGATGTCGTCGCTAAAATCGGTTGCCGTGATTGGCCCCAATGCAGCCGTTGCGCGCACCGGCGGAGGCGGAAGCTCGATGGTAAGCCCCGCATTCATTGAATCGCCGCTCGAAGCACTAAGAAGAATGTATGGAAAATCGATAACGTTCAATTATGCCGTCGGAACAGAGCTGCCCGGAGCGACAACGCCGATTAGCGCAGACTTGCTTTCTCCCCCCAATGAGCCGGGAAAGAAAGGCTTACTCGGAGAATATTTCGCCAACGAGGAATTGCGCGGTGTACCTGTGGTGCGCCGAATCGATTCGACCGTAAATTTTGATTGGGGGGAAGGTTCCCCAGCCGCAGGGATCGGCGTTGATAGTTTTTCCGTTCGGTGGACAGGAAGTATCCGCGCAACCGAGTCGGGCACATTCGAATTTTCCGTTTCAACTGACGACGGCGTTCGGTTTTATATTGATAACCAACTGTTGATCGACAATTGGACTCAGCATGCGGAAGAAACGCGAAGCGTAAACTACGTGTTAAAAGCGGGAAAATTGTACGACATAAAAATGGAGTATTATGAAAACCAGGGAGGGGCGGTGGCGCGTCTTGGACTGGCGAAGCCGAGCGAAGACAAATTATCGGAGACGATTGCACTTGCCAAGCAGAGCGATGCGGTTCTTTTGTTTGTTGGTGATTCGCAGATGCAAGAATCTGAGGGTTTTGACCGTCCTTCGATAGATCTGCCAGCCGCTCAGGTGAATTTAATCAATGCGGTTGCGAAGGCAAATCCTCGCACCGTCGTTGTGCTTGAAGCCGGTGCGCAAATTGTGATGGAACAATGGATCGACAACGTCAATGCTCTTGTGGAAGCCTGGTATCCGGGTCAGGAAGGAGCTCAGGCCATTGTGGAAGTTCTTTCGGGCACGGTCAATCCTTCCGGTAAACTCCCGGTGACAATGCCGAAGAGATGGGAGGACTGTTCTGCATACGGTTCCTATCCCGGAGAGAATGATGAGACAGAATACAGCGACGGCATTCTTGTCGGCTATCGCCATTTCGACACGAAGAACATCGACGTCCGGTATCCGTTCGGTTATGGTATGTCCTACACAAAGTTTTTGATCGAAGACTTGAAAGTAATTCCAGTTCCGAAGAATACTAACAACGAATACACCGTTACCGCCAGTGTGGAAAACAGCGGAAATGTTAGTGGAGCGGAAGTCGTGCAGCTTTATGTGCACGACGACAGCGCGAAAGTTCTTCGCCCTTCAAAAGAGTTGAAGGCCTTTGCGAAAGTTTTTTTGCAACCGGGAGAAAAGAAGAGCATTGAACTCCATCTCAACACCTCTTCATTTGCCTATTATGACGATTTGAAGAGCGAATGGGCGACATCGAAAGGGATGTACGAAATTCTTGTCGGCACATCGTCGCGCGATCTGACGTTGAAGGAGATGATACGATTGAAGTAAGCTCTTTAAGTTTATGTCATTCTGAACGGAGCCCCGCTGTCGCGGGGTGAACTCCGCGGAGTGAATGCCAAAGGCATACCTTTGGAGGAATCCACACAAGAAAACTGTCATGGATCCTTCTCCCGCCAAAAAGCGGCGGGATCAGGATGACCTGTGGACTGGATGCGAAAGCTTATTCAAACTGGATATAAACCCATATTGTCATTCTGAACGTAGCGCATCGAAGTGAAGAATCCACACGGGAATGCTTGCATGGGTGCTTTTCCTGCCAAAAAAGCGGCGCGAGAAGGATGACGAGATGAGGGAAGGAATGGTATAAATATAACAAGGGGGTGATTACAACGCGAAAATATTTTGTTTATATCCTTGCGAATAAAAGGAACGGAACATTGTATACCGGAATGACAAATAACCTTCACCGCAGAGTTGCCGAGCATAAGGAAAAATGTCATTCCTGTTTTACTCAGAAATACGACGTAACACGATTGATGTATTTTGAAGAATACGTTGATGTACGCGACGCAATTGTACGGGAAAAGCAAATCAAAGGCTGGTAAGAAAAAAGAAAATAGATTGATTGAATCGATAAATTCTGAATGGATGGATTTAGAGTCATAAAATTTCTGGATCCTTCGCTGCGCTCAGGATGACATGGTGAAGCAAAGGTGTATGCCCTTCTGCGTATAGTAATCACTTTATGTTGCTAATTTTGATGCTACTTGTTTTCAGCAAAGGATTTACGGAGACCTGTCAAAAACGGCTTCAACTTCATACCAAAAAGCGGCGGG
>JBAUMC010000074.1:0-39276 GCA_049578505.1 Bacteroidota bacterium
GGCATACCGCAACCCGAATGACAAAATATGGTTTTGACCGAGGAAGCTGTAATTCGATAAAAATCGGAGCTCATTTGTGAACGTTTCGAAGTATTCCGTCTCGACCTCGCGCGGAAAATACATGAGGTTTGATGTGATTGTATCCGGAATATTGGGCGGCACATCTTCATTCCTCCAGACTAAATTGCGTTGACTCGAAAGATATGATGAGACGAGGCTCAATGATGAGTTATCGCTTACTTTGTAGTCAATATGCGATGCCAGAATGTTCCATGGGCTGTCGAGCCAGTTCCGGCTCCGTAGCGATGCCTGCGGATTTGCGCGAAACATTGAATCGCTTTCGCCGCCGGGCATCTGGATCAGGTTCCGCAAAATTGTATATTCTAATCCAACATGCAGTTTTTCAATAGGATCGTACTTCAGAGTCCCATAACCCGACCATTGTGTTTGTTGAGAATTTGCCCGCCATCCGTCTACGCGCCTATATTGAAGAAATCCATAGTAGTGGAGACCTCCCATTGTCCCTCCCATAGAATTAAAACTATTGAAAAGTCCGTAGCTTCCCGCAGTCTGTGAGGAATTGACTTGAAAGGCATTCCATCCCCCGTCTTTCAATTCATAATTTACAACGCCGCCCAATTGCGGCCCGAAAGCCAAAGCGGAGCCATCCTCCACAATGGTTATGCTTTTCACAGCTTCCATTGGAGGGATGTAGTAAGCTTCATTGTATCCGTATAAGTCTGCAGAAATATTGTATCCGTTTTGCCGCGTGTTGGTCTCAATGCTTTGATAAGGGCTAAATCCTCGAAGACCGATTCCGTTTGCAGTGAATCCCCCCATTTCGTTCTCAGTGATGTTTACTCCCGGTATACGTCCCATAATCTGCCGCGTGTTATTGATAGCCTTATTCGCATCAAGGCTGTCTATCTCGAGCACTTCGTTCTTCATTCCAGCGTATATCACGCCGCCCGCCTCATCCTTCATCTGTCCTATGCCACCCATGACCTTGAAACTTGTGACAAGAACCTCCTTCATGACGTAGGTGGAATCTAATGACGAATCTCGTTGTGACGTTATTGTAACGAAATTGTTTTTGCCTTCGGATGAATGTTGCGGACTTGTTTGGGAAAGGGAAGGATGTGAAAAGGAGAGTATAAGGGTGAGAAAAAGGAAGCAGCGGGGTGAGATCATAATGCACTCCTACAAGATGGTTCGGAGCGCAATCGTGTTGACAAACCGTGGCTTCTTCCGTACATTAAAACCGAAAGGGGTGTGCACAACGCGCTCCTTTTGATTTGATGCATTGCCGTTGACCTTTGGCGAGGAAGCGGCAGTGCATTTTTTTATTATGGCTCTTGCTTCAGACCTTCTCTGTTCTCTGTAATGGCAATTTTTCAATCGGGGGAGTGGGTCCGGAACACCCGCAGTCAGAGTCGCATCCATTCAATCGGGATCGTTTTCGCTTTTGGACTTGATTCCGTACCAATAGCGTCGCACTCAGTGCAACGATTCCCAACGAAACTATTTGCTGCCAATTTCCCATAGTATCAGACTGCTAGTAAAAGGCCGACCCGGTACACAATAAACGTTCCTACATAAGCAAGAGTTGTCATGTAACAAATTTGAAATATTGGCCACCTCCATCCGTTTGTCTCGCGTCGCATTACTGCAACGGTGGACATGCACTGCATTGCTAGGACATAGTATACCATCAAGCAAATGGCGGTAAGCGCAGTAAATGTCGGCAGCCCTGTTGTAGGATCAACATCCTTGTGGAGATGTTCCTGTAATGACATAATTCCGCTTTCCTGTTTTGCATCTCTGATGTTGTAGATCGTTCCCAACGTGCTGACAAAGACTTCACGCTGCAAAATTGATCCGATCAATCCGATCCCCACTTTCCAATCGAACCCGAGGGGCTTGATGACAGGTTCAATGAGATGACCTGCGCGGCCCGCAAAGCTTCGGTCCAAACTTTGGGACGCCGAAGCATTTTCTGTTTTTGGATATGTGGCGAGGAACCACAATACGATTGACACACCGAGTATGATCGTCCCGGCGCGTTTCAGAAACAGCTCTGAACGTTCCCACATATGGAGAAGTACGGATTTCAACGAGGGCATTTTGTAAGGTGGAAGTTCCATGATGAAAGCTGGGGTCTCACTCTTTAATAGAGTCTTTTTAAATAACCATGCCATTCCCAATGCGGCGACTAATCCTAAAAAGTACATCGAGACAAGTGTGAGGCCGGGAAGAGAAAAGATTCCGAGCACACGCTTCGGCGGAATGAACGCGGCGATCATCAAGGCATAGACCGGCAGCCGGGCGCTGCAACTCACAAGGGGGGCGACAAGCATTGTCACAAGCCGGTCCTTACGGTTTTCGATAGTTCGTGTTGCCATAATGCCGGGGATCGCGCAGGCGAACGAACTGAGAAGGGGGATGAACGATTTTCCGTGAAGTCCCACTTTGCTCATCGTTCTGTCCATGATGAATGCTGCTCGTGCCATATACCCGGTGTCTTCAAGAAATCCGATGAAAAGGAACAAGAAGAGTATTTGAGGAAGAAAGGTAACCACCGCACCTACTCCCGCAATCGCTCCATTGACAAGAAGGTCGCGGAGATCACCTGCGGGCATGGCAGTCATGATGTGCGAGTCTATCCAGCTTATCGCATCGCCGATCATAAGCATCGGAACATTCGCCCACGAAAAAATCGCCTGGAACATGACGGTCATCAATCCGATAAAAATGACGAAGCCCCACACTTTGTGCGTAAGCACTCGATCGATCTTATCGCTGGTGGTATTCTCGTTCCGTTGATGGGAAACAACCGATGACGTGCAGACCCGTTTGATCCATTCATAGCGTGACTCGACTACGACAGAATTCCGATCGATGCCGAGCCGTTCCAAATGCAGGTGGTCTTTTTTTACATGGTCGATTAACTCTGGCGCGTACCGGTCATCGTGTGCAGACAATGCAGCGGTCGAGGTAAGCAGGACGATCGCTTCGTGAAAGGCGAGAGGTTCGGCAAGATGGTGCATTGTTTGCAGCATCCCTTTCAACTCATCGCATTCACGTTGCACAGGCTCTGGCAACGTCCATTGGCGTGACTTTCGCGACGGTTCCACCGGGCTTGCGATTGCGGCTTTCAGTTCCTCTATCCCGATCGATTTGCTGCCGATGGTGGGGATAATTTTTACACCAAGTTCTGCCGATAATTTTTCCACATCAATAATAAAGCCCTCCCGCTGAGCAACGTCGATCATATTCAAAGCGATAACCACGGGCAGGCGGTTGTCGATTATTTGACTGATAAGGTAGAGGTTTCGCTCGAGGTTGCTTGCGTCAACGACACAAACGACAAGCTCGGGAAGGGGAGTGTAGTCGACGCGGCCGAGAAGAATATCCGTTGCAACTTTTTCGTCTGGAGAGTTCGCGGTCAAGCTGTACGTTCCGGGGAGATCGAGCAGGACCGCTTCAGTTCCGTCCTCAAATACAATTCTCCCTTCTTTTTTTTCAACAGTTACGCCCGGGTAATTTCCGACCTTCTGTCGCAGTCCGGTCAGTGCGTTGAAAAGAGTTGTTTTTCCCGCGTTCGGATTTCCGATGATTGCAATGTGGCGAAGCCGAGTTTTAGTCTTTAGGGTATTGATCATAGCGAACGTTTAAGGACGATAACGGATTCGGCTTCGACGCGGCGAAGTGAAAGACGATATCCGCGAACAGAGATCTCGATAGGATCACCCATCGGGGCAAACCGGATTATTTCAATATCGGTCCCTCTTGTCAATCCCATTTCAAGCAACCGTTGTCTTATCGAAGATGTTCCAGAATCGACTCGTTCGATAATGCCGTGCTCTCCCGGAAGAAGTGTGTTCAGAGATATTTGTGCCATAGATTATTCAAACGGGGCTACAATAATATCATCCGCGAGCGCATGATTTAATCCGATTCTCGTATTGCATACTTCACAAATAAGATTGCCTTCTCCATTGACGACAAGTCTTACTATTGCGTTCTCACAAAATCCCATCTCACGCAGTCGGAAACAAATGTCGGGCTGCGACTGAAGTCGATGAATCCGCACGAGCCGTCCTGCAGGAATTTCGTTTAGCGTCGTTGTCAAACTACTCATCTTTCTCTATTCCTTTTCTTGGCATTTTTTACATATTCCAAAAATCTGGAGCGTTGAACTCTGCGGCTTAAAAGCATTTCCCTTACACACCTCGGCCTGAATCTTTGAAAGTTTATCGCTGACGAACTCGATGATGTCGCCGCATTCCAGACAAATTAAATGGTCATGATGAGGTCGTCCGAAAGCCTTTTCGTATCTCGAATGGTTCTCCCCGAAACGGTATTTCGAAATTAATCCGCAGTCCTGCAAGAGTTCGAGGGTATTGTAAACGGTCGCGCGCGAAACCTTTGAGCCGTTCGACTTCATTTGAAGAAAAAGGCCGTCAGCATCGAAGTGCCCGTCATTGTTCATTATCGATTCCAACACTTGGAACCTCTCCGGCGTAATTCTATAGTTACCCGCTTTTAGATATTTCCTAAAGCTATCTTTTGCGGCTTCTATGTCCACTGAATGATATCCTTATCGGTACGTTTCCAACCATTCGTTCACAAACGCCGTACCAATTGTTTTATTTAGACTTAATCTAAATAAATATAAGCATGTTGACGGTTTGAGTCAACGAAAATCTTTGAAAATGTTCGAAATTCGTAAATTGGACTATATTGGTCTTGTTTAGTCCAAATAATTTCATTGCAGACGTCCCATCTAATTTGTATATTTACTAAGAAAAACTATCCCAGTTTCTGGAAATCACAAATGGTTCAATAATCGAAGGTAAAAGAAAGTAAAATGATGATAGACTTAGAAAATCAGGTTGCTATTGTTACGGGAGGTTCACGAGGTATTGGGGCTGCGACTGCAATCCTACTAGCTAAAGCGGGGGCCAATATCATAATTACATATAATAGCAATGAAAAGGCTGCAAAAGAGGTTCAAGATGAAATAACCTCGTTAGGTCGAAAGTGCATCACGATCAAAGCAAACGTTTCAAGGCCTAAGAATGCCAAAAAAGTAGCAGAAAAAGCGATCCAGAAATTTGGGCAAATCGATATTCTTGTAAACAGCGCCGGTATTTGGACGTATGGGGAGATAGGCAAAATAACTGAGGAACTGTGGAAAGAAACAATGGAAATAAACCTCGACGGTACATTTTATATGATTAACGCTGTGGTGCCTTACATGAAAAAGCGGCATTTTGGTAAAATCATAAACCTATCAAGCACGGCCGGACAACGTGGCGAAGCATTTCACTCTCATTATGCAGCAACAAAAGGAGCTATAATTTCACTGACGAAATCGATATCTACAGAGCTCGGTATCTACAATATCAATGTCAACAGTGTAGCGCCAGGGTGGGTAAAAACGGATATGAGTTTCGAAGTGCTCCGTAATCCGAGGTTTATGGATGAAGTGGTGAAAGGGATTCCACTCGGACGAATTCCGTCCGGGGACGATATCGCCGGCCCCATTTTATTTTTGGCGTCTGACCTCGCTCGGCATATAACAGGGGAGATCTTAAACGTAAATGGCGGCAGCGTCTTGGTTGGTTGAAAAATCCCATTCGATTGACAATATTACTTCAAGCTAATGCGGAGAACCAATCCGTTTTTCTTTTTCCTAGGGCTGGTTCTGGTTGTCTTACTTAGCCTGAATGTTTTAGCCCATTTTGGATATAGAACCCAAATCTATATCTGGGAATTTCCGATAGATCTAAAATCCTTCTTGCTTGCCATTCTTTGTTACGCCCTCGTTAAGAAAATCGACGCAGAGTTCGACCTAGCAAATACCGGTTTGGGCACGTGGAATTGGCCTGCTAATCTCGGAGCATTTTTCTCTCCACTATTCCTGCTAATTTTACTCGTGATAGTTGGTTTTCTGTTTGGGTCAACTGACTATCAAGGGATGGAAAATTCAGCGACCTTTTTGTTGGCGACTCTATTTGATATCCCTGCCGTCTTCTTCTTTTCCTTCACAACGATTCTCTTGGAAGAGATAATTTTTAGGGGTTTCATTTTTAGTACGCTTTCGAAAAAAGGAGATATTGTGCTATCAATTTTCCTCTCGTCAGCATTATGGGTTTTGACGTCTTTTGGCAATCTCTCCCAGAATTTTGATTGGAACTTCAGATTGATTTTTTTTGACTCTTTATACCTGCTATCTCTGGGATTCGTCTGCTCTGCATTATTTGATTTTTCGAAATCAATTTGGTCGAGTTATTCGTATAGGATTGGTCTTATAGCTTTTTCAGCGGCTCTTCTCGGGGGAAGTCGTGGAGAGGCGAATTCTTTTTTCAAAACGAATACGGCCGCATTCTCTAGTAGTGGAATTTTGTTCACGCTCCTAAACTTCGTTTTTGCCTTTCTTTTGATAAAACTCCAAGAAAGGCGCCGCCAACTTAAGTTCTAGGCAAGTTTTTTCACCAGGCATACCATCGAAAATAGACTGTTTTCGCAAGTTTTTACTTGACTTTTTTCCAAAAATACCTTTTCTTATACCCAGAAGAGGTTAAGTAATCTTTTAAAAGGAAAAACTAAAGGATGGCTTCTAAGTCAAAGTATTTAAGGGGGAGAGCTATAGTTCCCGATCCGATCAAGAAGGATCTGGATGTCGGCTTGTTGGTTGACTCTTACTTTCAGGCATATAATGCCGGTAGGCTGCGAGAAGCCTGCCAACTTTTTGTGAAAAGGTATTTGGCTGCAGACGTCACTGTAGGGATGACTATTACCGGTGCATTGACGCCCGCTGGATTGGGAGGGTCGTGCATTGTGCCTCTGATGAAGGCAGGATTTGTAGATTGGATTGTTAGCACGGGAGCGAACTTATACCACGACACCCATTTTGCGATCGGAAAAACACTTCATCAAGGGAATCCGTTTATAGATGACAGGGTGCTACGTAAAGAAGGCGTCATCCGAATTTACGATATCTTATTTGACTATGACGTTCTCCTCTCTACCGATGCTTTTTATCGAAAGATAATCATGTCGACAGAGTTTCAAAAACCTTTAAGCACGGCTGAATTTCATTTCAAAGTTGGTAAATATGTCTACGAGCGCGAAAGAGCATTGGGAATCAAGAAAAGCAGCGTTTTAGCATCCGCCTATAGATACGGTGTCCCTATTTATACCTCTTCTCCCGGCGACAGCTCAATTGGAATGAATGTGGCCGAACAGCAAATTGCAGGCAACAAGCTCAGTTTCGACACCATTGCCGATGTTAACGAAACTGCCTCTATTGTCTTTAATTCAAAAAGGAGTGGGGGAAAGAGCGCTGTCTTGATTTTTGGCGGTGGTTCTCCTAAGAACTTTATTTTGCAAACTGAGCCGCAAATTCAGGAGGTTCTCGGCATTGAGGAAAAAGGACACGACTATTTTATTCAGATCACAGATGCACGTCCGGACACAGGCGGGCTTTCCGGAGCCACACCGTCTGAGGCTGTCAGTTGGGGAAAAATTGATCCCGATAAGCTGCCGGACACGGTAGTGGCCTATTTAGATTCGACCGTCGCAATGCCGATTCTCACATCCTATGCGCTTACGAAACACAAACCTCGAAAGCTAAAACGCCTTATCGATCACAGGGTTGAGAATCTCGAGAGGTTAAAAAGGGAATATTTCAGGGTAAAAGATAAACGAAAATATGCAACGTAAATAAAGATCTCGTCAGATTTTGGTCTGGCATAACTCTAACTTTTTGAGGAGGCATCAATGAGCCGTTACAGCGAACTTGTGGATCTCGTTCATGGTTTTGAGAAAGATTTCATCAAATTCTACGATAAAGGAAACAAATCTGCCGGAACACGTGTCCGAAAATCAATGAATGAACTAAAGAGAAAGGCGCAAGAAATCCGAAAAGAAGTGCAGGAAGTAAAAGCACAAGCGAAGGACGAGGCCCCCACAACCCCCGCAATGTAATTCCCGGTTGTCTATGCTACAAAAACAACGGAGTTTTCCCTCCGTTGTTTTTTTTGTACCCCATCTGATTTTTTGCCGTTAACGCTTTCCTTGGGTATATTTCCAGGGAACATATTGTTCAAGGGATCGTCTAAATGAGTGAATCTAAAAACATACCGCAGCGGATGGTTAACCAGGCAGTTGTTAGCGTTAGCGATTCTTCTCTTGACCGAAAGAGCGACGATGTTCTCATCACGCTTTTTCAGAGCGGTGAAGAGGAGGCATTCCGATATCTCGTTGAACGATATAACCAGCGAGTAAGGAACCTGATTTATTCGATTTTTAACGAGTCGTCGGTCGTCGACGATATAGCCCAAGAAGTTTTTATCAGAGTGTATGAAGCGTTGCCGAGGTTTAGATTTGAATCGTCATTTTATACGTGGTTATACCGTATCACCGTCAATAAGAGTCGGGATGAGTTGCGGAAAAAGAGGGCGCGAAAGTTCTATTCTCTTCATGCAATGCTTGATGCATCGAATGCTGAACTTCAGTCTAAAATCCGCATAGTACCTGAAGATGGCTGGGCGAAAGAGCTTGTCAACAAAGGATTGCAGCAACTTCCGGAAAGATTCCGAGTTCCGATCATCCTCAAAGACATCGAAGGATTATCGTACGAAGAAATGGCAGAGATCATGCAGTGCGAAGTCGGTACTGTGAAATCCCGACTTTCGCGCGCCCGCGGGATGATGCGCAAAATCTTAGCACCGTTGCTTGAAGCACAATGATTGTTTAGGAAGGAGCCGCTCCATGAAATCAATTTCTACAAGGGAATTGCGAAAGACCCTCTCCCTTTATCTTGATGATGCGCTTGATAAAGAGGCTAAAGCCCGCTTTGAGGAATATCTTGCGGCCAACCCTGAGATTGCGCGCGAACTAGAGTCGTGGAAAAAACAGCAGCAGGTTTTGAGATCAAAGCAAGGCATTGAGCCGAACGAATGGTTTTGGCAAAAGCTCTCCACCCGTTTGGAACAACAACAAAATAAGCCCGAGACTGTTTTTCCTTTTTCCCGAAAGTACGTACCTCTTGCTGCGTCGCTTACCGTCGTACTTGCGGCATTTGTTGGAGTGCTGTTGATTCAGCAGCGGCCGTTGTTAACGAAATATTTGTCTGAGAAAAAGGAACAGGTGCAGCAACTCTACCAGGGAAATATTCTGCAGGGGAAACTATTGCCGTTATTTACCAATCTTAACAAAGATCAGGTGTTGCAGTTTGCATTATTCGGGACACTGCCTCTCGATGTCCAAGCAAAAACTGAGTTGCGAGTAGATGAAAGCAAAGAAAACGGGACCCGTATTGAATTTGCCAAGAACGAGGAACAGCGGCGGCCGCCCGTTACCGTAGAGCAATTTTGTAAAGAAATTAGTGCCACTCCCGCTCAACACAAATCGGTCGACTCGATCTTGACATCAGCGAGGGACAAGATTCAGGAATCGGTTTTCTTGGGGGAGAATAAGTCACTTGCCGTTCATGCTGATCTTGCGAAGTTTAACCGTACGATGATGTCGCGCATTGCGGCAAGTTTAGAATTGCCTCAGCAAAAGAAGTTTCAGAGATTTCTCGCGATGTCGAGGTCGCCATACACATTTGTTATTGCTCCGGCACCTGCAGTGCGTGTTCCTATGCCGGGACCGCGAATTCCACGCCCCTCAGGGATGGAACAATTTGTCGTCATCACTCCGGATAGTTGCACGATTGCGCACGTTAGAATTGATCTTCAACAAATACAGCGCAATGCGGCTTTGACTGCGGAGGAAGCTCGATCCATGGATGAAAGGACACATGCGTTAATCCGAGAATTTGCAGCGCATGCCAATGCACAGAAGAGAATGAATTCATCACTCAGCATTTTCTCCGGTTCGGACTATTATAGTATCAAGGTAGAGAGTAACGTGTTGGAACCCACACCGGACGCCACGCCGTTCGAAGTCATTGCACGCGCTCCACGGGCCGTTCAGTTCCAGTATGAGCTGCATCAAATGCCGGATATTCAAAAATTTTTTAATCAAGACTCCCAACCTCCGGATCATTTTATGCAAAATACCCCCCCCTCAGGGGTCTGGAGAAAAAGTGCGGCGCATGGTCGCGTCATCGATCTTGACTCTGTTGTCAACGCCCCGCGAGACAGGAATCCTCGGCCCCAAATGGATCAAGGCAAGAAAAAATATAACAATCCGTTCGAGTTATAGAGGGTCTATCGGCAATTTATGAAGCTGGGGAACAATCCTCTTTCGTGCAGCGTTGCCTAAATCCCGGCAGTGATGAGTTATATTGGAATGCAAATTATTTACGTTTCAAAGAGCTGAGACGCGCGAATGGCAAGACACTGAGGACGCTGTATTGTCGCTGTTGCCGAGGGGGGAAGAATTTCTGAGATGCCTTGATGGGTTTACGAGTAAAACAAAAAACCCATCACAAAGCTTTCGTGATGGGTTCTTGTATTACATCTTTTCTTCTGCATCCGCGCGCTGGGAACGCCGAATAGCCTTGACCTTCTTCATCCGTTTTTTCACTGAGGGTTTCGTGAAAAACGTACGTTTTTTGAATTCCTTCAATACGCCAGACCGTTCATATTTTTTCTTAAAACGCTTTAACGCGCGGTCAATCGGCTCATTTTCATTAACAACTATGCCGACCAAAAACAATCACCTCCTCAAATTTACCAAAAGCTAAACTGAACCGAATTATTCTGCCGGCAGATTTTCTATCAGACGGCGTGAGCCAAGTTTTTCGAAGGTAACGAGAATTGCTCGTCCGCCGCTCGACGTTTTTTCTTTCCCCGTGACCTTTCCCATATCGTCCCAATCGGAATGGTAGATCAATTCTCCGACAGTATAGCTTCGTTCGGGGGAATAACTGATGCAATCTTCTTTGTTGAATTTTATGACGTTATTCTCTGCAGGACGCTTCAAGGTGTCAATCATTGTGCTGTGATGGCACCGAGTGCATCGGTACCAAACCTTGTTCCCTTCACCTTCCATCGAACCGACAATAGCCATTTTTGCTTCCTTGTTGCATGATGCGCAAAAATGCAATACGTACTTTGTTTTACTCATGAGTAAAACTCCCTTCACCTTCAAAAACCTTGTGGATCAAATGAAAAACGTCGTGATGAAAAATTGGCAGGTAAAACAACCTCGAAGAGTTCCGGTCGTCTGCAATTCATAATTAAAATTAATCAATCAATGCTTCTAAGTCAAGCATATTTTTAGGAGGTAGCGCATCTATTTGCGTTATGCCCGCTTCAAATAAGGCCTGATTGTTCCTTGATATTCGACTCATTTTATGGTAAATTCATCACGCAAAGTAGTTTCGGGCCCTTAGCTCAGTTGGTTAGAGCAGCTGACTCATAATCAGCGGGTCGCAGGTTCAAGTCCTGCAGGGCCCACTTTGGGGTTTTCGTGCTTCATTCTCCCTTACAGTGCTTTTCAACCAACCTCAGGTTTTTGTTTTATCTTAACAGTCAGCGGAGTAGAACAAAGGCTTTCTGAACATCAATAAAGGATAAACGAAACTGGGAATATATCGCTGCATGCCTTGAAGTGTGAGGCATTGTTGCCTGCTATTTTTCAACATGCGCGGAAAGGGAAAGTGGCTTATGACGGAAAATGATAAGGATATTGAATTGCTCCGTTCCGACCCAAATTCCCTTATTGTGAAATATCAGGAGACCATCAAAATTATCGTTAAAATGTATATTGTCAGGGGGATATTCAAGATGTCTGACCTGGACGATATCATACAAGAGGTTAATGCGGCACTTCTCACAAAAATTCCAGCTATGCAGTCTCAATATAACGGGATGTCCCTATTTAAAACGTATTTTTCTGTTATCGTCCGAAACATCTGTTTGAAAGAGTTCGCCAGAATCAAAAGGGAGATTTCAGTCGGTCAATTTGATTTTGCAGGTAACATCGTCTCTCCGCATGTCGATGAAAAAATCGTCTTTGAAGGTGAAGTACGGAGATTCAGAACAATTCTCAATCTTTACTATAATCAACGTCCAAAACTGTTACTCTGTTTGAAACTGTATTATCGGATTCCGCTTACTCAAGAAGACATTTATTTATGGTATCCGAATTGTAATACGGCGGACCAAAGTGTGTTGCTAGAGAATTTTGGGTCGAGCTTCGATGGGAAAAATGACGCTGAAATATATAAGACTATTACGCCGATCATGAACAAAAATGAAAATAAATCAAATTCTGACGATGCTGTCAGAAAATGGACCGATTCCAAGATCCACGAAATTGTGGATGTATTGAATGGAAGCCCAAAGAGACTGAATTATACTCAGGAGACGCTAAGGACTTTAGTTGATGATTTCTTTTCTCCATTTTTACTTGAAAAGTGATATATATGTACGCAGATATCAAACCGAACAAAAACTCAGGAGATGGACTTGGGTGTGATAAATGGATACAGCTTCTTTGGTAACGATGCTCATTTAAACGAAGAAGCTCTAGCGCTTTACGTAGATGCACTTGAACTGAACAAAGTTTACTTGTTGCCAGATGCAGTTCTCCTCCATGTTAAGGAATGCGCAGAATGCAAATCGGATATTATTGAGGTTTTAGCGTTTGTTGATGAGCAAGAATATTGCCCGAAGGAGGCGCACCCGTACTTAGCTGGGAAAACTGGGTTCCTGGTTAAGAGAGTTACGAAAAGTTATCGCATTGCAGCAGTTATTCTCGTTGGCATAGGTCTCGGGATTTTTTTTTACATTTTCCGCTGGTCGGACGATAACCGAGGCGTTGTGAACGTCCAGCCGGAGTCCGTGCAAGTTGCGAATCAACAAAGCCAAAAAAGCCAGGCAATAGGGCAAAGGCAGGTCATTCAACAAAATATCCTGGCCGACAATTTTTCTGAATCGGCAAATTTGGAAGACCTTGTAAATTCTACCTCCCGATCCGCCTCGTTTATTGTGATATCACCAAAAAATGGTGTCGTGATGAACCAACGAATTACATTTGAATGGAAGGCACAGGAGGTGAAATCGGTCACAGTAAAAATACTTTCGAATAAAGAATCACTCTTAAGGAGTTTTAAGCTAGGAGGCTCAAAACTTCTTCTTGCTGGAAAATTCAATCCCGGTTTATATTATTGGAAGGTCGAGAGCAAAGATGAGTTGTTGTATGTTGGAAAATTTTTCGTGAAATGAAAGGCCAATCACTTTCCGACAAGAATAAATCCGCTCCATTTTGAGGGGAATGCAGTTGACTGATCCATTATCAATCGTAATTTCGACTTGCGTAATGCGGAGGAAAACGAATCTCCTTCCAGGACGTGGCTGTAGAATTCTACCATTAGTTTATTCGTCTGTTTGTCTAACACTTTCCATAAAGTGAAGATGATGTTGTGTGCACCTGAATAAAAGAAACCGCGTGTCATCGCGATTACTCCTTCTCCTTTAACGAGTTTTCCCAACCCGCTTTCGCAACTGCTCAGCACGAGTAAGTCAGCATTTAGAGTTAAATTATAAGTCTCGCTAGCATATAATACCCCATCCTCTCTTGTTGATGTATCTCGAGGTTGAGAAAACAGGAGCATGGAGAGTTGGGGATGTTCTTCATTGATATACCCATGTGTCGCAATATGTACACATGAGTATTTCCCCACGTTCATCTTAAAATTCTCTTCAGTGGCGCTGTTGTATAAGAAACTGTCTCCCAGCTTTCCTTTATGCTGAAAGGTTTCCGCAACTGAAGAAACCTCTTGTCCGGAATATTTTAGCTCGTCAAATCTTTTGCCATCGATAGTAACTGATCGAAATGCGATTGGGTCCTTATTTAATAGTGAAAAGTTTGGGAGAAATATCCTATTGCTGTCAACGTCTCGAAAGACAGGGGCAAACCCGACGAAACTAAAGTCATTGCCGGTTTCAGTACCGTTTTGGCGAAGACGGTCTATGTAGAAAGAAGACGAGTAAGAATATGAAATTTCATATGACTTCAGGAGATAATCCAATTTTGTGAAATCGAGCACTTCGTTCGTCTTGCGAGGGGGACGGGTGATAAGTGCTTCAAATGGAAGGTAATATAAAAAGCCGTCCGGGATAATGACGAGTCGGCTTTTGCCCGCTAGTTTATTCCTCAACGGACGGAACAACAGGTCGTAAAGGGCGCATCCGCTCCGGACATAATCCGATCCCTCCACAGTCTTTATAGCTTTATAAAATGTCGATGTAAGTTGACTGAAATTTTTGGGTATTTGGACAGTAACAACATCAAACGACGATTTGGTAATTATAAAGATCGCAAGCGAATTTCTGCCGATAAAATATTCTATAACCCCCGTTTTTTCATCGATTGCGTTTTGTACCTCATCAATTGTTGCCGAATGACTTTTGTATTTTAGTTCATAATAGAGGGGATATTCATTTTCAAAGATAGTTGACAGTTTTAGTGCATCATTGTTAAGCATGAAACATTTGTCTTGCAGTGATAGAATTTTCGCGCTGTCCCTTTTTTCATTTTTGTCGTTCTCCCTCTGAAGTTGGTTTTCGTTATAGGCGATGTCGATTTTCAACAACCTCTCTTTGTCGATGAGTGAATCGGGAATATTAGAAAATTTTTTCGCTTCAGAATCATGAAGGCCGTCGAGTAACACATTTGCTTTACTATTTTCCGCGAAGTAGAACGCTGATTCTTTGTAACACGGTTTTCCAGTAGCCTTATACAACCTCAAGCTAACGCGAGCTGCGTTTTGATACATGTAATGACTTTGTTCGCCAAGGAGCAATTTTGAACCTTCGGTGGCAATGTTTTTCCTCAACCGATTGAGAAGATGAACCGCGCACTCATACGTTGAAAGGGCTGCTTGGAGGTCCCGAAGGGCATGCGATTTATGAAAATAATATTTTTCGAGTGCCACGGCTTTAGCTGAGAGAATCTCTACAAGATCTCTGCTATTCGGGGAATCGCCCTCTTTAGGATTAACATAAATTGATGAGTCTGTAGGTTCCGAGGAGAAGGCAATTATTGCTTGCTGGTAATATTTCAAGGATGAGCGAAGATCCTTTAAGCATAAATAAACATCGCCGAGGCCTTTTAATGCAGCAGCCCTTTGGGGGCGGTTTGGTTCCGGCAAGTTGTTATAAAGCAGAAGTGCTTTGTTATAATACTTGAGTGCACGATCGAATTTTTTCATCTCCAAATAGACTGAACCAATTTCAGTATAGAGATTAGGAATATCGTTCCGATCATATGACTCCTTTAGGCATGAGCGAATTCTCAACGCTTTTTGCAAAAGTTTTAATGACAGAATGAACTCGCCCCGCTTCTTATAGATGTTACCGAGTATTTCGTACGTATAAGCAAGCTCTGGATGATTATCTCCCTTTGTCTTCCGTTGAAGGGCTAGTGCGTCTTTGGAGAAATGGATAGCGTTGACTAGATCATTTTTATTTTCATAAACAGACCCCAACTGCCTTTTTTCTAATGCGACGAACGAGTGATTGCGTCCCACGTACTTCGTTTCCAATGAGAGTGCCTTCTGATAAAACTGTATGGCCTTTTCACAATCGCCTTCCGCTTGATGCAATCTTCCTAACCTTGAATAACAACCCGCAAGAAATATGTTATCTTCTCCAAATATATTTCGGTAAAGATTTACGGCATTTGTAAGATGAATTATAGCCTGCTGATTTTCCCCCTTTTCTGAATAAGTCCATCCAAGAAATTGTTGGCAATCTGCTGCTGCGGATAAATATTTTTTATCACCATTGTTAACGAGTGAATATGCTCGGACAAAATGATCCAATGCAATATCAAAATCACTCTTAAGAAAAGATACGTATCCAATTCCTAAGAGGGTAAGGCTGAGATTGAAATGGTCATTATCATCTAAACGGGTGTAAATCGCCAATGCTTCGTTGAAAAGTACAATCGCTTGATCAAGGTTTCCTTGATGGGCATATGCGGTACCTAGGAGATAATCGCTTGCGGCAACTAAGCGATCACTTCTTCCTAGTTTGTTTTCGCGAATCGTTTTTCCCCGCTTGATATTTTCAATCGCCACATCAAATTTATCTCTATAGATGTCCAGAATACCCGCAATGCTGTAAGTAAGCGCACACTCGAGGTTGTCCGGCTCCAACCGTTCCTCCTCGATATTTCGCGCCTGATGTAAAACCAACTCCATTGAATCGAGGGCGACCTTTCTCGATAAGCAGTCTGCAATAATATTCAAGCAATGAACGTAGCGCTCCCACTTGTTTTCCTCATGAAAAATTTTAGAAGCTTTTTGAAGGTAGATAATAGAACTGTCGTATTCTACCTGAAGATAAAGTTCCATTGCGTGCTTAACGAGAATTTCCGGCTGAGCAGTGTCAATAAGCACCGTCTGAGCTTGAGAATATTGGGCAGCGCATAATATGCTAACAATAAAAGCACCTTGTAGAGGATTTATTGTAAAAATATTTCTCATCTTCGAAGTGTTTTGTTTATTGCGCTGTGTTCTTAGGGGCGACTCTAAAAAGATGTCTAGCAGTAGTGGATTATTTTAGGATGGATGATCCCCGGCCCCTTTTTGGTCTCTTCACTAAGAGCAACGAACTCTTGTTGGACGAATTGTACAAATTCGGTATGAAAGAAACAAAGGCTTGATGGGCTCACTAGCAGATCGCGAAGAATGATAACATATAACATCACACCGATTAAATTGATCTAATAGGGGATTGGATTTATGATCAGACACTCATTAGACTTTCAACAAGGTTTCGTAGGTTGCTTCTACTCAATCCAATAGCGGCACTGCTGGTGACACTTCACGTATTACCTAAAAGCCTCGCAATATCGTCATTCAACTCCCCAATCAATTGTGCAAGCCGCAGCCGCTCTCCCCCAGTGGCCGACGACTTGCACAATTCTTTCGTGACAGCATGTCCCAGTTGGTCCCGAGCGCTTCTGTCTCCCCTCTAGGAACCCGCTGTTCGTTGATTGGGTTTTCCTTTATGCATATATATATCCAAAAGGAGTTCATTTTGGAGGTCATTTTAAAAAAAGTTGCCTGTTGCTCACATGGCAAATGAGAGCACTTCGATTAGATTTGGTCAAGATTATGCAATCGATGGCTAATCATAATATAGGTATTGCATAGAGCCACCGCTCTTGCGTATATTTTAGAGAAGTAATAACGATCTTTAAAGGGGGTACCCATTATGACTGAACTCCTTTTTACGACGAAAGACGTCGCCAGCATGCTTCAGGTCGATAAGTCGACCATCAAGCGATGGACCGACGAGGGGAAGCTGAAATGCTTCCGCACGCCGGGGGGGCACAGAAAGTTCCGGGCTGAAGATCTGTATCAGTTTATGGCTGACTACAACTACAACGTCTCCGCCGCTGATTTTTTCCCGGCGGCAGCAAGCGACGAAGCTGTTCTGCGCGGAATGATTGTCCAGAAGGAATTCAATGTTTTGGATTCCGTCTGTTTCTCGGCTGCAATCAAAGGAAACAAAAACGATTTGCTGAAATTGCTCGCTGAGGCGTACAAAAACGGAATGAGCCTGCCGTTGATGTTCGACAAAATTGTGGGTCCAACGTCGAAAAAGATTTCCTCTCTTAACTTCTCCGGCAAATTGTTGTTATCCGAGAAACAGCTGGCCATCAACACTCTCTCCAGCGCTATTGTTCTTCTTTCGGATGTTATCGTTAAGCCGGCACAAAACGGCAAAATCGCAATTTGCGCCATGGTCGAAAACAATACCGACGACCTTGAATTAAAAGAGCTGAATGTGCTGCTTGAGAGTGGAGGCTTTGAGGTGCTAAATCTTGGAATGGGAGTTTCTGCCGACTCGATTGCCCAGCTCATCAGAAGCAAACGGCCCAATTTTGTTTTTTTAATCGCCTCAAATATTCACGATGAGGAGACAGTGGCACTGGAACATAAGACAATCCAAAATGAGCTGCAGTTGTACGGAGGCAAGTTAATCATCAGCGGTCCTGCATATACGCAGCAACTTCTCTCGGGGAGGCTTGCCGGCCTATTCTATAAATTCTGCGCGACATTCAAGGAACTTACCATGGTGCAATATGAGAAGAGCGAGCTGAAGAAAAAAGAAAAGGAATAAAAGGGGACAAATAATTTAGAATGAAGAATTAATAATTAAGATAAGGCGATACGTTAATTATCATGGCTCTCCATAGATGTAACCTATGCCAACGGGAAAAAGGCTTCTTGTTATTGCCGCATTTTACAATCATTGGCGATCCGTCTTCCCCCCGAAAGGCGGAAGCGGCCTGCATGTAGCCAACCGTCATCTTTACATTTATCAACCATACGACTTGATAAAATAAGAGAAAGACGGCGAGTGTTACCGAACTCTTTTATTGGCCCAGCCCCGGATATTCAATGGTAGCGTTTTTTGCCCTCATTTATTGACAGGAGGTCAATTTTTTGTTATTTTCATTTCCATTATTTCGTGAGGGGACGAATTCGATGGAACAAAATGCCCGGCGCATTCGTCCAAATGGATTGAAGAATTATTAATTGAGTCCGTTTAAGATGTGAATTCCTTTCCTGCACGATGCCACTTCGACTGTCTCTGAAATAAAATTCGACAAATAAACTATGTCCATTACAGTTCGCAATTTAACCAAGTTGTACGGTGAGGAGAAAGCGATTGACGATATTTCCTTTGATGTAAAGACAGGAGAGATTCTCGGCTTTCTCGGACCTAATGGTGCCGGCAAAACGACGACAATGAAAATCATTACCTGCTATATGCCGCCAAGTGCCGGGACTGTGACAGTTGATGATTATGATATTGTCGACCACTCGCTTGAGGTCCGGCGCAAGATCGGTTATTTGCCGGAATTAAATCCGCTCTATCTTGATATGAATGTTCTGGAATATCTCGAATACTCCGCTCAGCTTCACAAAATGGGGAAACTTCAGATTCGACAACGAATGAAGGAAATGATTGAAGTGTGCGGATTATCCGGAGTACGACATAAAGACATCGGTGAGCTGTCGAAGGGATATCGGCAGCGAGTAGGGCTGGCGCAGGCGATGATTCACGACCCGGACGTGCTCATTTTAGACGAGCCGACAAGCGGACTTGATCCGAATCAAATCGTCGAGATTCGTAATCTCATCCGCAAGCTTGGCAGTGCAAAGACGGTGATTCTTTCCACGCATATTCTTTCCGAAGTCCAGGCAACGTGCGATCGAGTTATCATTATTAACGAGGGAAAAATTGTCGCGGATGGGACGCCTGATCAACTACAGCATGAATTTCGCGGCGCTGACATAATATCCGTAGAGCTAAAAGCAAACGTTGAAAACGGGATGACAGATATCTTCCCGAAAATAAAATCGCTCGCGAATGTAGAAAACGTTCAATATCAGAACCCCGCTCCCGGATTGCATCGGTTAGTCATTGAGGCAGGGAAGGGGTCCGATATTCGAGAAGATATTTTCCGACAGGCGGTGATCGAAAAATGGGTGTTGCTTGAGATCCATCGTGAAGCGACAAGCCTTGAAGAAGTGTTCCATAAGCTTACGACAGTCAACTGATTGCAATATTTATTGACCGGATGTATTAATGGGATCAGAAATAAACTGCTTGATGAAATTGGGCGGAAAGGTTTTCAAAGGGAAGGCCCTTCTTGAAACCGACGAGCTGACCTTCCGGGGAGAGCATCGGCTGTCAATACCATTCAAGAAGATGAAATCTGTTGACGCAGGAGGCGGAGAGCTGACAGTTGTCTTCGATGGCGGCACGGCGTCATTTATCATCGAGGAGAAAGCCGAGAAATGGGAAGAAAAGATTTTGCATCAGAAAAGTGTTCTGGACAAACTCGGAGTGAAACACGATTCGCGGGTGAGCGTCGACGGCGTAGAGAATAAGGAGTTCCTGACCCAATTAAGTGAGAAAACAGCAGATGTTTCAATGAAAAAACTTCAGAAAGAATCCGACATTATTTTCTACGCTGCGGACAGCAAAAAAGAACTTCTCAAGTTGAAGGGACTTAAACGGTATCTCAAAAGAAATGGCGCCCTTTGGATCGTATCCTTAAAAGGGAAGCAGTCAAAGATTAAGGAGACTGAAGTCATGGCGGCTGGAAAAAAAGCAGGCTTAGTCGACACGAAAATCGTTGGATTTTCTGACACACACACTGCGCTGAAGTTCGTGATTCCAGTAATCAGTAGACAGTAACAGTTAACAGTAAACAGTGAACAACAATGCTACAAAACCTATTAGCAAATACCTAAGACCTCTCAATTAAGACCTTCAAGATGCCCATGCATTTCGACCTAAAAAATCTTTTGAGCGAATACTCAAACATCGGACCGATTTTCCGGAAAGAATTGCGCTCGTATTTTAATTCTGCCGTAGCATATGTCGTTATCGTTGTTTTCCTTGCAATCGTTGGCTGGTTTTTTACCAGCAACCTATTTTTAATGAACGTTGCTTCGATGCGTACGATGTTTGAAGTTGTTCCTGCAGTATTTCTTTTCATTATCCCGGCGATTACGATGCGATTATTGTCTGAAGAGAAAAAAAACGGCACGATTGAACTGTTGACGACGAAACCGATATCCGATTCCGAGATCGTCCTCGGAAAATTTTTTGCAGCGTGGGTCTTAGTAGGGATCGCGATGCTTCCTACGTTTCTCTATTATATTACGATTGCCTTCCTCGGAAACATAGATAACGGCCCGGTCATCGGAGGATATTTCGGATTGATGCTGATGGCAGGGGTATATGTTGCGATTGGTTTATTCGCGTCGAGTTTAACGGATAATCAGGTGGTTGCATTTATACTCGGGTTCGTCTTCGTTTTTGCGCTTTATATGCTCGACAAGGTGTTGTTTTACGTCCCGGAATGGATGACAACGACGATCGAATTCCTTGGTGTCGATTTTCATCTTTCGAATATCGCGCGAGGGGTGATCGACTCAAGGGATGTTATTTATTTCTTCTCAATGCTCGGATTCACCCTGTTGCTTTCCGTCGGTTCACTGCAGAGAAGAAAGTGGTAAACAGTATGAGAGTTCTAACATTGAAACGGTAACTAACGACAATGAACACAAAAAGAAATCAGGCGATCATACGAGCATTATTGGTGCTTGGTATCCTCGTTGTTGTTAACGTCATCTCGGTTCGCCTGTTCGACCGTCTTGACCTGACAAAACAAAAAGTTTACACGCTCTCGGAAGCGAGTAAAGAACTCGTGCGTTCCTTTGACGACAGAGTAACTGTCAAAGCGTATTTTACCGAGGACCTTCCGTCTCCTTACAACGACAACCGACGTGAGGTTCTAGATATATTGAACGAGTACAAAGCGTATGCAGGGGGCAACCTGGAGTACGAATTCATTAATCCCGAGGGAGATAAAGGGGAACAAGAGGCGCAACAGCAAGGGATTCCGCCGGTGAACGTGCAAGTCGTAAAAGAAGATAAGTTCGAAGTGAAGCGGGCGTATCTCGGGCTTGTTATGATGTACGAAGACAAAAAGGAAACAATTCCGGTTATTCAAAACCTTGGATCGCTTGAATACGATATCAGCAGTGCGCTAAAACGTTTGACAACTCGCCAAAAGAAGCGGATCGGCTACACCCTTGGACACGATGAGCCGGATTTGTCCACAATGAAGGAAGCGTACCAAGCTCTCTCATCACAGTACGAACTTACACCGGTAAACTTGGCGGGGAACGAAGGTGTTCCTCCTGACCTTGCAGCATTGCTCGTGATAGCTCCCCAGAAAAAATTTAACGACTCTTCCAAGTTTCAGATTGATCAATATTTAATGCGCGGCGGGAGGATTGCATTCCTCCTCAATAAAGAGAATGCGAGCCTCCAAGAGCAGTATGCTCAGCCGTTGGATCTTAATCTCGACGACCTGCTCGCCCAATATGGGACCAGGGTAAATAGCGATCTCGTCCGAGATGCGCAATGTGCCAGCGTCAACGTCGTTCAGCAGCAGCAAGGTTTTACAATGCAGAGTCAGGTTCCTTTTCCGTATATGCCGATGGCGTCAGGGTTCAACAAGGACAACATGATTGTCAAAGATTTGCAGAGTGTAATTCTATATTTTGCGAGTTCCGTTGACACCAATTCTATTTCTGCGAAGGGGTTGAAAGCGCAAGTTCTGGTCACTTCATCGAAACGGAGCGGGCGTCAAACAGGCTTGGTTATGATCGACGCGTTCCACCGCTATACGGCGGGTGAACTTGCCGAATCTAATATCCCATTGGCGGTTGTCGTTGAGGGCTCATTCAAAAGTCTCTACGCAGATAAGCCGAAGCCGGGACTGGTGACGTCGTCATCGTCTTTGGTATCGAGCCCTGAAACCCGAATAATCGTTGTCGGAGACGGAGATTTTATGAAGGACGATTTTAGCAGAAATCCCGGCAACCTTACTTTCTTCGTCAATATGGTGGACTATCTTGCCGACGACGCCGGCTTGATAACCATTCGGTCGAAGAACGTTGCAATGCCGCCGCTTGATCAGATCTCTGATGGGACAAAAAAATTTCTAAAGTATGGCGATCTTCTGTTACCCCCCATTGTGGTTATTGGTTATGGCCTTGTCCGGTGGCGAACGCGGCTTGCACGGAAAAGAGCGATGGAAGCTTCTCTATAACATTTCTTACCTTTGGTATGAAAAAAAATATTTATGCACTTCTTGGAATTTTTGCTGGCTTAATCGCAGTTGCATGGTTATTAATGAACCGGCCGGGCGAGCAAGATGTTTCAAGCAGCAATTCCCAGCTTCTTGTGACTTTCGATTCCGCATCTGTCGACAAAATCGAAATCAAATCGCCTGCGAACAGTGTCTCGCTCGAAAAGAAGGGGGCAGAATGGTTTCTCAGCCAACCCGTTGACTATCGCGCCAATCAATCGAACGTGACATCGTTGATTCACCAGTCAAAAAATCTTGCAGTGAAAGAAATTGTTTCCAGTAACCCCGAGAAACGTTCAATCTTCCAAGTCGATTCGGCGGGGACTCTTGTTACAATTTTCCAAAATGGCCAGCAATGTGCTTCGTTTATTGTCGGAAAACTTGGGCAGAATTATTCGGAGACGTACGTTCGAAAGGACCAATCCAACGATGTTGATATCATCGATGGGCCCCTTTCGTTCACATTTAAAAGAGGAGTCAAAGATTGGCGTGACAAAACTGTCTTCAATATCCCTAAAGAAACTATAACAAAAATTTCATATCAGTTCCCCGGAGAATCATTTTCACTCTCTCTGCGCGACAGTGTCTGGATGATTGGAGATAACAAGCCAAAGATGAGCGATGTATCGTCGTTGCTTACTTCATTATCAAGTATCGAGGCGGACGATTTTGTGGATTCAGTTCTCGCGCCCGCTCCGAAGATCGCCGCGACGATTTCGGTGGGAGACGTACAGCTTCGCTTCTCGGAATCTAAAAATAAGGATAACTATTTTGTACAAACTTCCAATTCTCCTCAGTGGTTTGAACTGCAAGGATGGCGTGTAAAAAAGTTATTGAAACACAAGAAAGATTTGATGGAATAGAAATTTCTTTCATCAATGTGGAGGGACGCTCTGAGTTGCAAATGCAGCCAGAGCGTTTTTTTTAGAACTAATAAATAAAGGCCCTTATTTTTCAATAATTAAGAAAAAGAATTGCCTATGCTCTAATACTACCAAATTATGGCCTTATTTTATGGAATGAAGCTTGCGTACAAGATAAAGGTGATTAATTGGAAGATGCGTTCCGTTTAGTCATTGATTGAATCTCAACTGATGCTTTTTCTCAATTCGTAGTTTTGGACGCAAGTCTCCCCGGCTTACGTATTCTGACTCGTCAGAGAATTATCGGAAACTCTTCACCAAAGGAGGGTTCAAAATGGATTCAAGTGAGTCATCCCACACTAAGACACTCCTCGATGTCCCGGCTAAGCTCCTCACTATTGTTTGTATAGGTTGCATCATCCCGTTCCTTTTTATTGCAGGATGCAAAAAGAACGAAGCAAAGGAATCGAAGCCGGAGGTTACGCTTCAAAATTTGCAAACCGCATATAACCGTGAAATGAGGATCAGCCGAGAATATGCTCTTTTTGCAAAGAACGCTGAGAATAATCGGTTTAGTGCAGTTGCTAATTTGTACAAAGCTGTTTCGCGTTCCGAGGCAATTCATGCGGAGATGGCCGTTGCGTTGCTGCGAAGCAAAGGAGTTGAAGTACTTCCGTACGCGCCGGATTCAATTGTAGTTGGAACCGTTACGCAAACACTTCGCCTGTCGCTTAGCGATGAATCGCTGGAGACTGAATCGATGTATCCCAATTTAGCCCGCACAGCCAAAGCCGAAAAATTTCAGGAAGCGGCCGAATCATTCGGGCACTCACTCAATGCGGATAAATGGAATGTGGAGCTATTCAAGGATGCTGTGAACAAAAGCGGATTCATTTCAAGGGTGCAATATTACGTTTGTCCGTGTTGCGGGTACATCGTTACTTCGGATACAGCCAAAGAATGCCCGGAGTGTCATGAGAAGAAAGATAAGTTCGAAAAGGTATAAGACGTCGACATAAGAAATCATTGTTCGACGGTTGAATGGGGCTGGCGATATCAACTCATAAAAACTGGCCATCATCCTCAAAGAGGCACATCCTCACAATTCCCCTCCCACTGAAAGCGCAATTTTATGGTCATAATTCAACGCAAAGATTTCGATTTTCTCCTCAGCGCTTTGCAAAAGCGAAACTATGCAATCATGGGCCCACGCGTCAAAGATGGCGCAATCATGTATGATGAAATTCGCTCGGTTTCCGACTTCCCCATAGGTTGGACGAACGAACACGAGAAATCGCGCTATCGATTAAAACGGCGCGACGATGCGGCTGTGTTTGGTTATACCGTCGGCCCCCAATCGTGGAAGAGATTTCTTTTTCCCCCTCTCGCAAAGATCTTCACTGTCGTAAAAAGGGGGAAGGCAATGGAAATGAAGCTTGATGGTTCAAAAGAAATTCCTTCACGATATGCGTTTTTCGGCGTTCGACCGTGTGAATTGAATGCCATCACGATCCAGGATAAGGTGTTTAACAACGAGCAGTTCTCCGACCCTTCCTATAGTGCTCGCCGGAAGGATGTTTTCATTGTTGCGGTGAATTGCACAGAGAGCGGCGGAACGTGCTTCTGCAGTTCGATGAAGACAGGTCCAGCAGTGAAAGAGGGATTCGACATCGCTCTCACGGAAATTGTCAAAGAGGGCGTTCATTATTTTGCGGCAGAATCGGGAAGCGACAAAGGCAGCGAAATTTTGAAGGACGTCCCTCACAAGAAAGCGGAAGCAAGCGAGGTCAAGGCTGCTGAGGACCTAGTCGATGCCGCAAGAAAAAATATGGGGAGAACTATGGACACTGGTGGCCTCAAAGAGCTTCTCGTCGACAATCTTGAGAGCGCTCATTGGGATGATGTCGCGCGTCGATGCTTGATGTGTGCCAATTGCACCATGGTCTGTCCTACTTGTTTTTGCTCAAACGTCGATGATGTAACTGACTTGAGCGGAGAGCACGCAGAGCGGTGGCGGCGGTGGGATTCTTGTTTTACAATGGACTTTGCCAAAGTGACCGGCGGCAATTTCCGACTGTCGCCCAAAGCGCGATATCGTCAATGGATAACGCATAAGCTTTCTTCTTGGGTTGATCAATTCGGCACTTCAGGGTGTGTTGGCTGCGGGCGCTGCATTACGTGGTGCCCTGTTGGCATTGATATTACAGACGAGGTTCAAGCAATCCGGAACAACGGAGTCCATAGCGAAGCATAATACAGGAGTCGAACATGCTGAAAGAAGACCTTAGTGAAGTACTCAGAAAACATCCATTCGTCGGCGACCTGGATGACAAATATCTGCAACTCCTTGTCGGATGCGCGAAGAACGTCCATTTCAAGGAAGGCGATTATCTGTGCCATGAAGGTGAGGCTGCCGACTTGTTCTTTCTCATCCGGAGCGGAAGGGTTGCAATAGAAATTCATGCCGGGCACAAAGGGAAACGGAGGATTCAGACAATCGGACCCGGCGAGGTGCTCGGATGGTCGTGGTTAATTTCCCCATACCGTTGGCATTTCGATGGTTGTGCCGTTGCTGAACTTCGTGCATTGGCGCTTGACGGGAAGTGCCTTCGTACAAAATGTAACAAAGACCACGACTTCGGTTACGAAATGCTGAAACGACTGGCCGATGTTTTTCAAAGCCGCATGGAAGCTACGCGACTTCAATTACTGGACGTCTACGGTTCACGTTAAGGAGAGACTCAATGAATCAACCAGCTCTTGCCGAAGCCGATGCCCTAACAGATCCCATGTTGCCGCAATTGACGGCCATTAGAAGGATAGTGTGGGAAACGGACGACACGTTTACGCTCCAACTTGAAAACGCGGGTCACAATGCAGCGGAGCTTTCATTCTTGCCGGGGCAATTCAACATGTTGTATGTTTTCGGGATGGGAGAATCTGCGATCTCGATTAGTTCCGACCCGTCGAAGCCAGCCATGCTAGCCCACACGATCCACCGTGTCGGAACCGTGACAAATGCCCTTTCACAAATGCGGCGTGGTGACATTATCGGATTGCGTGGCCCCTTTGGGAGTAACTGGCCGACGGAAAAAGCAAACGGATTGGATGTGTGCATTGTGGCAGGTGGAATAGGGCTCGCGCCTCTTCGCCCGGTATTGTATTCGCTCTTTCGAAGGCGAAGAGATTACGGGCGTGTGCTGCTGTTGTACGGTGCACGCAGTCCGCTCGACCTTCTCTATAGAGTGGAGCTTGAGCAATGGAGCAAGCAGTACGATGTTGAAGTCCTGGTGACGGTTGACCGGAGCGATTCGACATGGAAAGGGTACATCGGCGTCGTTCCAAATCTTTTCTCCTATATCAAGCTGGATGCGCGCGCTACGATTGCGATGGTCTGCGGTCCTGAAATAATGATGCAGTACACAATCACGGAGATCTTGCGTTGCGGCGTTCCAGCGGAACAAATATATTTATCGATGGAACGCAATATGAAGTGTGCAGTCGGCATTTGTGGTCATTGTCAGTACGGGCCGAAATTCATCTGCAAAGACGGACCGGTGTTTGCCCTCCCCCAAATAAGCGATTACTTCGGAAAAAAGGAAATCTAATATGAAATCACGCCAGCCCAAAGTTGCGATTTACAAGTTCGCTTCGTGCGATGGCTGTCAGCTTTCGCTTCTCGACGCGGAAGATGAACTACTTGCCGTTGCGGGTGCGATCGACATTTCGTACTTCCCCGAAGCAAGCCGCAGGGTAGTGCGAGGACCGTATGACATCGGATTGGTCGAGGGAAGCGTGACAACACCGCACGATGTGGAACGTATCCGTGCAATCAGAAAAGAATGCCGCACGCTCATCACGATAGGTGCATGCGCAACAGCCGGGGGTATTCAGGCGCTGCGAAACTGGAAAGACGTGAAGGAATTTGCGCGCATCGTATATCCAAACCCCGAGTATATTTCAACGCTCGATCGCTCACTTCCGATAGGTTCGTTCGTCCATGTTGATTTTGAACTTCGCGGTTGTCCTATCAACAAACATCAACTTATTGAAGTTGTCGTCGCGTATCTCCACAAGAGGAAACCGAATATCCCTTCGCACAGCGTTTGCATAGAATGCAAACTCAAAGGAAATGTTTGTGTGATGGTCGCACACGGGACACCTTGCCTCGGGCCTGTCACGCAGGTTGGATGCGGTGCTCTCTGTCCATCGTTTCAACGCGGATGTTACGGGTGCTTCGGCCCGATGGACAGCGCCAACACCGCCTCACTCAGCAAGCAATTTGCCGAAGGAGGAGCAACCGAGCTTGAAATAAAACTCGCGTTTCGCAGTTTCAATGCCTACGCCGAAGCATTCCGAAGGGAGAGTGATTCCCATGAATGATAAGACAATAAAAGTTGATTATCTTGCGCGTGTCGAAGGAGAAGGTTCGGTTTATGTGAAGATCAAAAACAATGAGGTCACGGACGTGAAATTCAAAGTCTTTGAACCTCCGCGATTTTTTGAAGCATTTTTGCGCGGCAGGAATTATTCCGAGGCGCCGGACATCACGGCGCGGATATGCGGAATCTGCCCGATTGCGTATCAGATGAGCTCCGTTCATGCGATGGAAAATGCCTTCGGCACTCCGGTTGATGGACAGCTTCGGGCTCTTCGACGCCTGTTGTACTGCGGAGAGTGGATCGAAAGTCATGTCCTCCATGCGTATATGCTCCACGCGCCGGATTTTCTCGGCTACGAAGATGTCCTTCAATTAGCAAAGGACCATTCTGCAGTGGTCCAGCAAGCGTTAAAGATGAAAAAGGTCGGCAACGACCTTGTCGCTCTTCTTGGCGGAAGGGAAATTCACCCTATAAATGTGCGCGTTGGAGGGTTCTATCGCGTTCCAACAAAAAAAGAGTTACTCCCGATGATAGATAAATTAAAGTGGCTGCGAGATGCGGCGATTGAAATGGTCCGCTGGAGTGCAACGCTCTCGTTCCCGGAGTTTGAGCGAGACTACGAATTTGTCGCCCTCTCCCATCCTAACGAGTATCCATTTAATGAAGGGCGTCTTATTTCCAACAAAGGACTCGATATCAACGTTAAAGAATATGAATTCTATTTCCACGAAGAACATGTTCCATATTCAAACGCGTTGCAGTCGGTATTGAAAGAACGGGGAGCCTATTTCGTCGGACCTTTGGCGCGGTTCAATCTGAACTTTGAGAAACTCACGCCGACGGCGAAAGAGCTCGCACGGGAAATTCATTTTCTTCCGATCGTCCGAAATCCCTTCAAAGGTATCATTGCGCGGTCAATCGAAACGCTGTATGCATGTGAAGAAGCACTGCGCATCATCGATCAATATGAGCCCCCCGAAAAACCTGCGATCGATGTGAGACCAAAGCAGGGGCTCGGGTTTGGTTGCACAGAAGCCCCTCGCGGAATTCTATACCATCGGTACAGAATCGGGGAGAACGGAATGATTACCGATGCGAAAATTGTTCCGCCGACCTCGCAAAATCAGCGTTCAATTGAGGGCGACCTTCGTAATGTCGTCGTCAAGAATATTACGATGCCCAAAGAAAAGCTGACATTACTTTGCGAACAGAGCGTGCGTAATTACGATCCATGCATTTCGTGCGCTACACATTTTCTAAACCTAGAGTTCGACTAAAAACCGTGAGGCAAGCTTGCGATGAAACTCTAAAGAACAACGATGAAAGGAGTTTGTGACTTGTCTCTAACAAAAAAAACAAAAGACACCAAGCGACGGAGAAAAGGAAGCATCTCATTTCTTCGCCTCTCGGTGTCTTTGCGTTTAGAAGGATACTGCACATTCAAGACGGAGGTGTGTTATGGGAAAGATTACTGACCTTCTGATATATCTTCAAGAGAACAAAGTACAGTACGAATTGATCGAACATGAAACAGCGTTCTCAGCCCACGATGTTGCTCGAACTGCTCATGTACCGGCGGCAGAGTTGGCCAAGACTATCATTGTGCGGGCCGACGGCGGTTTCTGGATGGCTGTCCTACGTGCTGATCAAGTCATTGACCAGAATTTGCTGAGAAGGGCGTTGCAGGCGAAGGAACTCCACTTTGCTCATGAAGAGGATTTGAGTTTTCTCTTCCCCGATTGCCAGATAGGTGCTATGCCCCCGTTTGGAAATCTGTACAGTGTGCCGGTCATCGTCGATACCGCACTCGCTGCAGACAATGAGATCGCTTTTAATGCCGGCTCGCATACAAGAGTGATCAAAATGAAGTACAGCGAATATGAAATGCTTGTGAAACCAAGGGTAGGTATGTTTGCCCAATCTCCATTTGTAGCGAAAGATATTGAAGTTGAGTGACTCACATGTTCTCATCGGTGCTGATCGTAGGGATTGGAAATGAATTTCGCTCGGACGATGCTGCCGGCATTCTTGTTGCGCGAGCGATTGAAGAAAAAGATATTCACGGCGTTACCGTGATTGAACAATCCGGAGAAGGCGCCGCGTTGATGGATGCATGGAAGGAGGTCGACAACGTTTTTCTTGTCGATGCTGTGTCATCCGGCGCTCTACCAGGGACTATTTACCGAATTGACGCTCAGAGAGAGCAACTATCAAAGTCTCTTCTCCCATTTTCCACTCATGCGTTTGGCGTCGCTCAGGCAGTCGAGCTGGGGCGAAGTATGAATAGCCTGCCGCCAAAGCTGATTATCTTTGGGATCGAAGGTAGAAATTTTGGTTCAGGAATGAATTTGTCTGATGAAGTATTGGATTCGACACAAAGGGTAACGGAAAGGCTTTTTGATGAGGTATCCTCTATAACAGTGAAAGAATTGCTCTGATTTGCCTTCGAGATTGAACGCCAGCCATAATGCTGTTCTCGCTTCGATGAAGTCTGCTATTTATACCATTTCAACGTAGTTTTGTCCCAAGTTAAAGAAGATGGTTTTTCGCAGAAAATGGAGCTTTTAACTCCCAGAAGTAAGAATTGGAGCTTTTCCAGCCGTCAGAGGTCGAGCATTAGCCAAATTTTTCTGGTATGAAGCTTGCGATTAGCCTATTGACTTTGATGCTCTTTCTGATGCGGCTTTATGTGGCAAGGGTTTGAGGGCTCGACGTTTTACCACCTCAATGCTTCTGTCTACGTTGAATGTTGCTCCCGCGGAAGATTTCCGTCGCAATTCTAACTTTTTATACGTTCATGTCACAACAACCCATAATTACAAAAGACGGGCACCCGAGCGGCGACAATCGTTTCAAGTTGCTCGACCGTGCCATCACAAAAAATCATTCTCGCGGCGACGCGCTTATCGAGGTATTGCACGCTGCGCAAGGAATATTTGGATTTCTTGAAAACGACCTCCTTTTGTATATCGCCCGGTCATTGAAACTGCCGCCCAGCACTGTATACGGTGTCGCGACCTTTTATCATTTCTTTCGACTGAAGCCGAAGGGCGATCATACCTTTGTATTATGCATGGGGACCGCTTGTTACGTTAAAGGTGCAACGGGAATACAGAAGGCGATTGAAGAGCATTGCAAATGCAAACTTGGGGAGACCACGTCGGACAACAAGATTTCTCTCATCCAAGCGCGGTGCGTCGGTTCATGCGGATTGGCTCCGGTGGCTGTCCTTGATGATAACGTTGCAGGAAAGCTGACGCCAGAAAACGCATTGCATCGAATCAAGCAATGGCAGTTGGAAATCAAGGAGGTAGCTGCATGACTGTTGAAGAGCTCCGGGATTTAGCTGAAAAGGAGAATGCGCGCCAACAAGAGCACACGAATCGCATCTTGTATTGCTCGGCAGCCGGATGTAATTCATGCGGTGCGGAAGCAACAAAAGCAGCGCTCAAAAAGTCATTGAAAGAAAATGGCCTCGACGAAAAATGTGAAGTTCTTGGAACAGGTTGTATGGGGTTGTGTGGTGAGGGTCCGCTGGTAAAAATTCAATCCGACGAAACTTTGTATCAAAGAGTCGACGAGCTTGCGGCCAAGAAAATTGTAGAAGAGCATATTGTTCAGGGTACAAAAGTCAAAGAAAACCTTGTCGACACTTCGGTTCCTTTCTTTGCTTCCCAACAAAAGATTGTTCTGGAGAATTGTGGCAAGATCAACGCGGAAAGCATAGAAGAGTACATCGCTGTTGGGGGCTATGGTGCCCTCGCGAAAGTGTTAACAGAGCTCCAACCAGTCGAAGTCATTGAGGAAATTCGTAAGAGCGGTTTACGGGGCCGGGGAGGAGCCGGTTATCCGACAGGATTGAAATGGGGAATCGTTCATAAGTCGAAGGGCGAACAAAAATACGTGATTTGTAATGCGGATGAAGGTGACCCGGGTGCATTTATGGATCGCAGTGTTCTTGAAGGGGATCCGCACAGAATTCTGGAAGGGATGGCCATCGCCGGTTACGCGATCGGTGCGAACCAGGGTTATATCTACATTCGTGCCGAGTATCCTCTTGCAATTGAGCGTCTGAAACTTGCGATTAAGCAAGCCGAGCGACAAGGTCTTCTTGGGAATCGGATCATTGAATCACAGTTTAATTTCAGAATTGACCTGAGAATTGGTGCAGGAGCGTTTGTGTGCGGCGAAGAAACAGCTCTGCTTCGTTCTATAGAAGGGCGTCGAGGGAGGCCGAGGCCCAGGCCACCGTACCCATCGGAAAGAGGGTTGTGGGGCATGCCCACCCTTATCAATAACGTCGAGACCTATGCAAACATTGCTCCGATCGTAGTTCGAGGCAGCGCTTGGTTTGCGTCGATCGGCACGGCAAAGAGTACAGGAACAAAAGTTTTTGCCCTTGCAGGAAACATTAAAAATACCGGACTGATTGAAGTTCCGATGGGGATTCCGCTCCGCAAGGTGATCTTTGATATCGGGGGTGGAACGTTGGATGGGACCGAATTCAAAGCGGCGCAAACAGGCGGTCCTTCGGGGGGTTGTATTCCAAAGCAATATCTGGATTTGCCTGTTGATTATGAATCCTTGGCGACCGTCGGCTCTATTATGGGGAGCGGCGGAATGATCGTTATGGATTCAACGTCGAACATGGTTGAAGTTGCAAAATACTTTATGGAGTTCTGTAAGGATGAATCATGCGGCAAATGTATCACGTGCCGTGTGGGGACCGTGCATATATACGGATTGCTCGACAAAATTTCCAAGCGTCAGGCAACAAAAGAGGATCTTGCTTTGCTCGAAGAACTCTGTTCTACAGTCGTAAAAACAAGCCTTTGCGGCTTGGGACAAAATGCGCCCAATCCGGTTATTTCTACTCTTCGATACTTTCACGAAGAATATGAACGGCTGCTCATCGAGCCGACGCAATTTGTTGATTCTAAGAACAGCACCGCCGCTGGAATTCACTCGTAACAGGAAATATTCATGGCAATTATTACTTTAACGATCGATGGCGAACAACTAAGTGCCAACGACGGCGATACAATTCTGACGATCGCACGCCAACATAAGATTCATATTCCCACGCTATGTCATCTTGACGGAATATCAGACGTTGGGGCGTGCCGCCTGTGCCTCGTCGAAATTGAAGGATCTCCAAAACTTTTTCCGTCGTGCACAACCCGCCCGCAGGAGGGAATGGTTGTCCGGACTAATACCGATCAATTGAAAAAATATCGCCGCACAATCATCGAACTTCTTGCTTCCGAAGGCAACCATCAATGCGCAGTATGTGTCGTGAACGGCAACTGCGAGCTCCAGAATCTAGCATACGAAACAGGACTGACCTACGTTCGTTTTCCTTACATCTATCCGTTGAAAACTCTCGACGCGTCGCATAAAGATTTTGTCATCGACCGAAATCGCTGCATCCTTTGTACCCGTTGTGTCCGGGTTTGTCATGAGGTGGAAGGGGCGCACGTCTGGGATATTGCTTATCGCGGGGTCAGTTGCGAAATCGTGGCCGGATTGAATCAACCATGGGGTGATGTGGAGGCCTGCACATCGTGCGGAAAGTGCGTGCTTGTCTGTCCGACTGGTGCCCTGTTTGAAAAGGGTGCGGCTGTTTCTGAAATGAAAAAAGACAGGAATTTCCTTAAATACATTGTTACAGCTCGTCAGAAAAAAGAATGGATTAACGTCGAAAGCGACGACGAGTAGCACTCGGTATTAACGAAATAAAAGAAATAGAATAACATGAAGTTCTGTTTATGAAACCAAAGGTAGCTACGGTTTGGCTCGGCGGATGTTCGGGATGCCACATGTCATTTCTCGACTTGGATGAAAGACTCATAGAGTTGGCGGATAAGATAGAATTGGTGTATTCTCCTATCGCCGATGTTAAAGAGTTCCCGCACGACGTCGACGTTACTCTTGTCGAAGGGGCATTGGCAAACGTGGAACATGAAGATTTTGCGAAAATTATTCGTCAAAATTCTCGCTGTGTGGTATCGTTCGGCGATTGTGCCGTAACTGGAAATGTCACTGCAATGCGAAATCATTGCGAAGTGGAGCAAGTCCTACACCGTGCCTACGTAGAACTTGCAGACGTCACGCCGCAAATTCCGCGCGAGTATCCGACTATTGCTGAATTGATGCCAAAGGCACGTCCGGTTCATGAGCTGATCAAAGTTGACGCATTTATTCACGGTTGTCCGCCGACCGCCGATCAAATCTGGTTTGCCATCAACGAGTTGCTTGAAGGAAGAATGCCGGCCTCCTCTTCGCTCTATTTACGGTACGGTTAAGAAAGAGCATCAACAATACTATGATGGTATGAAGAAGTTTGCTTAAGAATGACGGTAAAGGGTTAGAAAATCATATGTCTCAGACTATCACAATTTCACCGGTAACGCGGATTGAAGGGCACGCAAAAATCACGATCCATCTCGATGATCACGGGATCGTGGAAGATGCACGTTTTCATGTGAACGAATTTCGAGGTTTCGAAAAGTTTTGCGAAGGCAGGTTGATGTGGGAAATGGGAGGCATTACTTCGCGTATTTGCGGGATTTGCCCGACGAGCCATCTTATTACTTCCGCAAAAGCCGGCGACGACATACTCGCCATCGAAATTCCGGAGACGGCGGAAAAATTGCGCAGGCTCATTACACTCGCTCAATGGATGCAATCGCATGCGCTCAGCTTCTTTCATCTATCATCGCCCGATTTTTTGCTCGGCTTCGATTCCGACCCGGCCAAGCGGAATGTTTTTGGTTTGATCGGTCACGACAAAGATTTTGCAAAACGAGGGATTCGTCTACGGAAATTCGGACAGGAAATTATCGAAGTGCTTGGCGGAAGGAAAATACATACACCTTGGGCAGTGGCAGGCGGAGTTCGTGAACCGTTTGAGGCATCAAAAAAAGATTATCTGCTCAATTGGATTCCCGAAGCGAAAGAGACGGCCCTCCTCGCGATAGATGCACTGAAAAAAATCCACTCAAAGTTCGTCAACGATATCCCCAACTTCGGCAATTTCCGATCATTGTTTGTCGGCCTTGTGGCGAAAGACGGGGCTCTTGAATATTACGATGGTCTCTTGAGGGTGATGGATGCCGCCGGCAATACGATTGCGGATAAAATAGACCCCAGGCGATACCGAGAATATTTCGGCGAAGCGACGGAGCAATGGTCGTACCTGAAATTTCCGTATTACAAACCGCTCGGATATCCTGAAGGGATGTACCGCGTCGGGCCGCTCGCTCGCGTAAACATTTGTGATTACATTGAAACGCCGCTTGCGGAAGCGGAGCGCGTGCTATTTAAAGCGATCGCCGCCGATAGAGGCGTCGTAAACAATTCGTTCTACTTTCATTACGCACGCTTAATTGAGCTCCTCTTTTCTGTTGAGAAGGTAGAGATGTTGCTGAACGATCCGGCGATTCTTGGAACGCACATCCGTTCCAAAGCAGAGATCAACCGGACGGAAGGGGTCGGAGCAAGCGAAGCCCCGCGCGGAACCCTTTTCCATCATTATTGGGTGAACGACGACGGCGTTTTACAGAAAGTCAACCTTGTCATCGCCACTGCGCAGAACAATTTGGCGATGAACCGCACAGTTCGTCAACTTGCAATGCGGTATATCGACGGAAAAAAGATCACCGAAGGAATTCTGAACCGTATTGAAGCCGGAATTCGATGTTACGACCCGTGTCTGTCATGCTCGACTCATGCCATTGGACAAATGCCCCTCGATATTCAACTCATCGACGCGAATAATGATATTATAGATGAAGTCCGCAGATGAAAAAGGTTCTTGTAATCGGCTATGGAAATACGTTACGTTCGGATGATGGTGTTGGCACCTGGGTTGCCGGCCAAATTGCAGCGCTTCGTCTTCCAGATGTCGATGTGAAAACCTGCCATCAGTTATGTCCGGAACTTGCTGCAGATATCATTGAGTACGAAACGGTAATCTTGGTTGACGCCTCTGCAAACGGTGAACCCGTAGCCGTTCGCGAAAGTATCATATCCCGTGTACCTTTGCAACCTACGACCCATAACATGAGCCCGGAAATACTTCAACACACTGCCGATGAACTATACGGTATCGCGGTAAATGTGCGAGTGTTCACCGTGCGCGGCGAGTCTTTCGAGTTCGGCTCGACACTATCCCCGAAAGTGAAACGGCGCGCAGTTCAGACCATCGATATGATAGTTTCGCTCATTCATCTTATCGAGCAGAATAGCACGAATGAACAATACCTGCTTAACTAATTTTCTCTCCGGTATTCACAAATTGGATGTTGTCATGTACCCACCCCCGAAAAAATATCCCAAATATTTCTTAAGCTAAAAATTTGAATAACTAAGATTTCCGTCAGCTGCATTGCAACCCAGCTTATCGTGATAAAGTTGTTCTCCTTATCACGCTTACACAACCATCTCCTTTTCTATGGTTGCGAAACCCTCCTCTAGATTCTCATTTGTTGGAACAATTCCTGTCAAAAGTGTAGAGAAATTCGTCATTTTCGACGGCATAGTAGTTGAATAACATGTATTAGGAATTAGCTATTTAATGTACTGCTATGCACGAGCTATCAATTGCGCAAAACATTCTTGAAGTGGTCAAAGAGCATGTCCCAACGGATCCTTCTCGGCGAGTGAAAAGTGTTACCGTAAAGGTTGGTGATGGCGCTGGGGTCGTATTGGATTCACTGGAGTTTTGTTTTGATACCCTCATTGCGGGGACGCAGATGCAGGGAACCGTTCTGAAAATTGAGCAGGTGCCGTTTGTTTTGCAGTGCAATTCATGCGGGGAATTCTCAACGAACGAACGCGAAATTTTTATCTGCTCTTTTTGTAGTGGAAGCGATTTAAAAATGATCTCTGGGAACGAGCTGCAGGTCGCTGGAATCGAACTCTTCGACGAAAAGGAAATGACGGTATGAGTATTATCACGATCGAGCGAAAGATTCTTGAAAAAAACGACGAGGTGGCCAGCCAAAATCGCGATCTTTTTTTACGTCACGGAATTTTTTCTGTTAATATTGTCAGCTCGCCTGGCTCCGGCAAAACGACCATTCTTGAACGCACGCTAGCAAGACTCAGGAACAAAATTAATGTTGTGGTGATCGAAGGGGATGTGCAAACAGATCTCGATGCTCAAAGGGTTTCGGCACTCGGTGTCCCGGCGGTTCAAATCGTGACAAAGGGGGGATGTCACCTCGAAGCGCCGCTTGTAAGAGAAGCACTTGACTCTGTCGATTTGACCGGCGTGCAACTCCTTATTATAGAAAATGTCGGCAACCTGGTGTGCCCCGCAAATTATGACCTGGGGGAGTCAATGAAGGTAGTCGTTGCGAGCGTCACAGAAGGGGACGACAAGCCGCTCAAGTACCCCACAATGTTCCGTAACGCATCGGTACTCATTATTAATAAGATCGATTTGCTTCCTTACGTAAACTGCAGGATCGACACCCTAAAACGAAATGCACTCAGCGTTAATCCATTATTGAAAGTATTTGAAGTCTCCTGCACCACAAACGCAGGCGTCACCGAGTGGTGCGATTGGTTGGAACAGAATACGCCAAAAAGGCGATGAAAGTCAGAATACACATCGTAATCCGTGGCGCAGTCCAGGGGGTAGGATTCCGCCCATTTATTTACCGGCTTGCAACAGAGTTGCATTTGACCGGATGGGTAGCGAATTCTCCTCAAGGTGTTTTTTTGGAAGCTGAGGGGGGAAAAAACGTGTTGGATAATTTTTTACTTCGGATCGAAAAAGAAAAACCTCCTCTCTCATCCATTCATAGCCTTGATCCTACGTTTCTCGATGAGGCAGGATATGAGAAGTTTGAAATCAGGGCCAGCGATGACTCCGGCGAAACATCAGCGATTGTTCTCCCTGATGCCGCAACATGTCCCGAGTGCTTCAATGATATCACCGATCCTTCGAACCGGCGGTATCGGTATCCTTTCACAAACTGCACAAATTGCGGTCCTCGCTATTCAATCATCGAATCGTTGCCATACGACAGGCCTAACACGGCGATGAAGAACTTCACCATGTGCCCGGAATGTCGAAAGGAATATGATGATCCCGTCGACCGGAGATTCCACGCGCAGCCGAATGCGTGCCCGGTGTGCGGTCCTCACCTGGAATTATGGGATGCAGAGGGAAAAGTTCTTGCGTCGCACAATGATGCAATGCTCGAGACTGCAGCCGCTATTCGCGCGGGAAGAATTGTCGCGATCAAAGGTATTGGAGGATTTCAACTAATGGTCGATGCGCGCAATGAGCGTGCGGTCGTATCGCTCCGCCGTAGGAAACATCGGGAAGAAAAACCATTTGCGCTGATGTTCCCATCGCTCGATGATGTAAAATATGAATGCGAAGTCTCACTATTAGAAGAGCGGCTTCTTCTCTCTCCCGCATCTCCAATTGTTCTTCTCAATCGCCATTCGGAATTCGAAGATCGAAAATCTGACATTGCATTTTCCGTCGCAACGCGCAACCCGAATTTTGGCATTATGCTGCCGTACTCTCCTCTTCATCATTTACTCATGCGCGAGCTCGGATTTCCGGTCATTGCAACAAGCGGGAATCATTCGGATGAGCCAATGTGCACTGATGAGCGCGATGCACTGAATCGGCTGCACGGCGTGGCAGATCTATTCCTCGTGCATGACCGCGAAATCGTCAGGCATGTTGATGATTCCGTCGTTCGTATTGTCATCGATCGCGAACTTGTGCTTCGCCGCGGCCGCGGTTATGCGCCGCTGCCAATTATGACGAAGATGTCTTTCGATTCTCCGCTCCTTGCGGTCGGCGCACATCTCAAGAACTCCATCGCTCTCGCGAAGGGGGAGAACATATTTATCAGCCAGCACATTGGAGATCTTGAAACGAAAGAGGCATTGGAGGCATTCGAAGAGGTGAACAGAAGTTTTAAGAAGTTGTACGAAGCCGAGCCTTTGACGGTGGCTGCCGATCTGCATCCTGATTACCGGTCGACGCAATTCGCGAAAAGCATGAACGTAAGGATGATTCAAATCCAACATCATTATGCACACGTCGCATCGTGCATGGCGGAAAATCAATTGTTTGGAAGCGTGCTTGGCGTTTCATGGGATGGAACGGGGTACGGATCCGACGGAACGATTTGGGGGGGTGAGTTTTTGTTGGCTGATGAATCCTCGTTCTCGCGTGTCGCTCATCTGCGTCAGTTTAAACTGCCCGGCGGGGATAAAGCGATAAGGGAACCACGACGTGCGGCGGTCGGCCTCCTATTTGAAATTTTTGGTGAATCATTATTCCAGCGCCTTGAACTTCATCCAATGAAAACCTTCAGGGATGAAGAGTT
>JBAUMC010000075.1:0-23637 GCA_049578505.1 Bacteroidota bacterium
TCGTTGGCGTGATTGGCTTGATAATATTGTTTTACATTATTTTTTTAACCCGAAAACGATTAGGGGAGTACTTTTTTCACAACGAACCAAAGAGTAAGGTCGGTGTTTTTTTTGTCGAATTGTTGAAATTTTTACGATTACGATAGGGGATGGTGATATATGAAAATTAATAATTCAACGGAACAAATGATGACGACTCATTACCCGATTATCGGTAAGAGTAAAGCTGTGGAGAGCGTCAGAAAGCTTATCGCAAAACTTGCTAGGACAAGAAATGATATAATTATTGTTGGGGAAGACGGCGTAGGGAAAGGAGCAATTGCAAAAAACATTCATTACCAGAATTCGAATGGTACCGTTGACCTCCCATTTGTCTCCGTCAACCTTTCCGTGATCGATGATAAGGAAATGGAGGCCGTTCTCTTCGGATTTGAGAGAGGCGCTGAACGTTTACCTTATACTTCAAAGCGAGGCATTTTTGAAATAGCTAATGGGGGAACAGTTCTCATCGAGGAACTCGAAGAAGCATCGTTCCGCAATCAGATGAAGATTATGACGTTGTTGAACGAGCGTATGACACGCCGGATTGGCGGAGTGAAGTCTGCTCCCGTAGATATTCGTTTGATTATCACGTTGAAAGATGGGCTCAAAAACCTCTTTGAACGACGGAAAATTATTCCCGAACTATACGAAAAACTCGCCGAGTTCGAAACGATTTATGTTACGCCGCTTCGGGACAGGGCAGAAGATATTCCATTACTCGTAAAGTATTTTATTGGTGAAATCAGCAAAGAACTCGGCTTGGGCGATATTGTTATCGACATTAATGCGATTGATGTACTTGTGCGTCAGACTTGGCGGGAGAACATCCGGGAATTGAAGGCCGTGGTCGATAAGTCGGTGTTATTCTCTCAAGGTGGCCGGTTTACGTTACCTCCTGAGTTGGTCGACGAGAAGACGGAAGTTGTAAAGATGATCAATAATATTATTGCCGGGCAAGAATTTGTTCTCGACCGATCGTTGGACATGATTGAGAGGGGAATTATTGAGCGTGCACTGGATAGATTTTCCCTCAATCAATCCAAAGCAGCTCAATTTCTAGGTATGACGGAGCAAACGCTTCGATACAAATTACGTCGACTCGGAATAGCAAGTTCCCATCAGAGGGCATGAATGCTTTGATGAGTCTAGAAGGGTCATTATCCCGTCTTTTACGACGGGATTTTTTTTGTCAAAATTCTATCAAAAATCCAAGGGCAAAGTAGTTGTCCTTTGCATCAAAATATTCGCCATGGATACTGTATCCTGAGAAATAACTTCCATACAAGTTTACACCTCTCCCGTCCCAATCTCCGATTTTCAAGCCTAATTGAATATTGTGCCGGATCGACGTCTCCAAAATCTTCAATGCAGTAGCTTGGTACGCAAAATATGCATACGATTTGCCCCAAACGTTAGTATGGAATTCTCCCCCCGCATCGCCCATAAAACGGGCAAGGTTTGGCGGATCTACATGATAAAGATATGTTGCTCCTATGTAGATTCTTGCGTCGTTATTAAATGAGGATGGCTCGAATGCAATTACGCCATCTAGGAATTCACGACTGTAAACTCTGGGAGATTGCCCATCTCTCCATTCCTGAAGACTATTATCATAATGACCGTCTACGAAATGCGAACTGATGTGACTTACCCGAAGTCGACTTGATATGACCCCGACAGCAAGAGGTTTCTTGTAACTAAAGTTAATTCCAAAAAAATAATCTGAAGCATCAACAGGAAAATGAAAATCCTTCTCGCCGCGGAGCAATGTGTACGTGAAGAAATCAGCCCCCATTGTAAGGCGCGAACTGTCATCGTCAAAATGGAATTGTAGTAAATCGATGGAATTGCCGATATCAAGGCGAAGTCGATTTTTGCCGATTTCACTGAGAATGCCGTCGCGTGGCTCATACGTGTTTGCTAACAACGGTTTGAAGAGCAATCCATACGGCACGAACGAAAATTGATTTCCGCTTGAGCTGTCAGCGTAGGCTTCCGGAAAAGCCGTGGTAGTTGATATCGCCGAAATGAGCAAAATAGTGCAAAGTAATTTTATTTCTCTCATGGGTGTTGAATCCATATCGGATTTGTGTAACAGAATCCGCCCGTTTCGCCCTTGGCGGAATGCTTCGTGAATCCTTCTATTCGAATGTATGATAATACCTGGAATGTTTTCACTTCAAAGTCGATATTGGTATTAATAGCATAGGTTTCCGACGATTGCTTTTTCATCCTAACTACCTCACTTTCAGCCCCAATTCTTCCAAATACTATTTTCAATTGACCGAATGCGCCAAATTCCTTTGTTGTTAATCCGCGCACGTGAAGTCGGAGTCGAGCACCTGATATTGTTTCTCCTAACCCCGCAGTCTTTCCGTATTCATTGGTTATTGTAAAAACTACTAATGGTCCGTTTGTAATGACGGTATGCCCCATCCGAAGAGATTCCAACAAAGAGGTTTCAGCTAAATCATCAATTTGAACAGCTGTTCGCATCTTCCCAAATAATTGCCGGTCGTTTTCTCGGATAGTAAAGAACGGAATTCCAATTTGCCTGAATCGGTTGAAATTGCCGTGAGCATCATTTCCAGCTGCGATAAAAATTTTGTTACCGGAGAGAAGTAGTTGTACCCAACTTTTCAGACCAACTGAAAAAGCTTGGTTTGCATCTCCATTCAGAACTTGAAGTCCGGCAAGTCCATTTTGATCCATATCTTTGAGATCCCAAACACCCCTCTTAATGAAAAGCCACTGGAAAAAGGGAGTTTGTTCTGTTGGATGGCCTGCATAGGCTACGATGTTGTCTTCTTTATCAGAAAGTATTTCGCTGATCGTATGCTCGGACCTCGTGCGAAACCATTGTTCCGCGCTATCGCCGGATCCCTCATAATATTTTGTCGTCCCCCATAAAAGGAGATGAACATTGCGATGCGCCTTGTTAGAACAAGATACTTCTTCGCCGCGCACTACTATAAAATCGGTATGCTTCGAATTTAATTCATCGATCCGTTGTTGTTGTGCTTTCCATTTTGGGATTTGAGGATCGTTGACTAAAAAATTATCAACCCGATCGTCAAGGTCATATGAATGGTCGGTGACACAGAAAAAAGAAAGTCCCATCGCCCTGGACAACTCAACCGATGCTTCCATCGGAGAACCAAATTCAACCTGGTCATCGGTATCTGAGGAATGAGTGTGAGTATCTCCATATACCCAACCGTCAAAAGAGGGAAGCGAGTCCGCTGAACGGTAAACTCGGAAACTGGCCTTTGAAGAAGTTCTATGATTATCATTTTTAGCAGATCGATGCTCTCCCTCTACGACATAATCAAAGCACACATCAACATCGACGAAGCCAAAGACATCTTCTAATTGTTCGGTCCAAGGAATAGAAACGACTTTCCACCATAACGGCGTCGCTACCCGACAAGAAATATCAATTGTGTCGGCATAGAGTAATTTTCTTTCCTGCCGGATTTCGATTTTTACATTGGCTAAATCTATCGGATAGCGATGGCTGTCTTTTACGAGCAGAAGCACCGGTAGGGATGCACCAGGTTCAAGGCGATGAGGAATGTCCGCGAGGATTTCCGGTTCGGCTTTCTTAAGAAAGCTGAAAAAATACTTAAACCGGTAATGTGTCTCGGCATATAATAGTGGAAAGGAAACTATAGGTAGAACCATCATTGAGCTTTGGTTATTTGTTCTCCTTGAATTTGCGCCACCAATTTTTCAATAACAAGTTTGAGTGTGGAGTCGTTGGATTCTCGTGGCGAGAACCCCGGATAATCTATCGCTTCTTTTAACGCGCCAATCAAAGAAAATTGTTCTTGTTGATGCATGTAAAACCTCCCGTTCCTTTTAAGTTCCGCAGCAAGGTACTCTTGTTCGGTTTGTCCCGGCGTTGGAATAAAGATTGCCCGTTTTCCCAATACATTTAAGTCCATGATGGTGCTGTAGCCGGGGCGGGAAACGATAATCTCTGACGCAAGCATTGCTCTATTTAATGCTTCTGACTCAAGCGAAGAGACGACTGAAATCAACTCTGAAATCTTTATACGTTGGCTCTTCTCCGGTATTCCCCGCACGACCAATGTCCTACAATGAACCGTTTTCAACTGTTCCATCATGATATTTTCCAGAGCCGTTCGTTGCGGTTCGGGCCCCGATAAGAGAACCAAGATGTCGAATTCTTTTTCAACGGCGGAGTACTTTTTGAATCGCGACAAAGGTCCGATAAATGATGCATTATTCGGCAATGCATAAAAGTGGGAGAGCTTACCCGAAAGGTTATTTTCCTCAGCATAATCCGGTATCCAGCATGCCGTGTATTTTTGGATAATTATTTTGTTTAGAAAGTATGCCAGGCGCGAAGCCCACCGGAGTTGATTCGGCATCATGATGCCGATTTGATGTGTCACATAAAAGGAGGGGAGTCTTTTTAAAAACAACCCGAAGCGGTTGTCTGAAATGACAGCATCGATTTTCAAGTCTATTATAATCTTTTTTAATGCTCGATGTTCATGCAATACCGCGCCGATGATTTTTGGGATTTGACGGACGATCGTTGATGTGATTAGGTTGTTTTCCGGGTAAACAACCGTGAATCCAGGAAGGCGAACGAAGGCGAGCGTCGGGAATTCCTTTTTCAACAATTCATAAGGGCGTCGATCGGCCGCGATAATTACTTCCATATTTTGGCGAAGCAATTCGTTTATGATCGGTATACATCGGGTGGCGTGCCCTAAACCCCAATCCAGCGGAGCCACTAGTATTCTCTTTCTGTAGGTCACTGTTAATACTTTCTTCCTTTCCAGACAACTCTACCTCCTAGGAAGACAGCGAAGGGGAGGGCAATAACATAGATGATGTAATAAACTTCGAATAGCCAAAAATATTTCAACTCCGCAAATTGCCCAGTTTTTCTCAACGGTATGCTTAGCAGTATGAAGTCGCAAACGAGTTTTACGGCGAGTCCACATAGCAGGAGCGGAAGGTTGATGCGGAAAAAATATCCAAGAAGAAGAAACGCGTGCATGCAAAACGCCACGACCATAATCATCAGTCCGCTTGCAGGCATATCTTTTCCGCCGACTCCCCATCTGCGTTTCTGTCGGTACAGCTCCGGTATGGTATTGCACGCTTTGCTGAATACCAAGCTCTCTCTTTCCAGCGGATATCTGTATCCCCACCGCCCGCTGCGAGTGATAGCTTTAAAAAGTGCGAAATCTTCCGTCACACTGAATTTAATTCCACGATAACCCCCAACTTCGTCGTACGCTTTTTTCCTGAATGAGAAATTGTTTCCGATACAACTGAGTGGATTCTTTAACGCCATTGCAGATGAAGCGACCGCGAGTATGTATGCCCAGTCAAGCGACTGCATGCCGGCGAACCACCCCGTCGGCTGCAGCAGCGTCAATCCGGCAACTACGCCTACGTCTTTGGTGTAATGCTGTACTGTGGCTCGAATCCACGAAGAAGGAACCATACAGTCTGCATCGGTCATAAAAATGATTTCTCCGGAAGATGCATCTATGCCTTGTGAGATCGCATTCGCTTTGCCTCGAAGGCGGTCGATTGATTGCCTGGCGTTAAGGCTTTTAATGTTTGAATGCTGGTCTGCAAAACTGTTTATAATATTTGGTGTCGTATCGGATGAACTATCGTCAACGACGATAATTTCGAGCTTGTCCTTTGGATACTCGAGCCTAGTCAAAGACTCAATGCATGCGCCGATATTGTGTTCCTCATTTCTCGCGGCCGTGACAACGGATACTATGGGTTCGAAATATCGGTCTTTGTCAACCGGTGATTTCAAGACGCCGTACGTAAACAACGTACATTGCGCGAGGTATAATAATAGAACAAAGACGAAAATCGTTGTTTCAGGTGTCACTGGATCGATCCAAACGCTAAACCGCATTCTTGAATGCCCGTAATGACCGGCGGTAATACTTCCCTGACTCTCGATTTTGTCAATTCGTTGTCGTGGAAAACCAGAATTGAGCCGGAGGCCAATTTTGTTAAAGCCGTTGCACGTACTTGCTCGTCGGACCAGTCTTTTCGATAATCGCCGGACGACGTCGTCCACATGACCAGCCTATACTTCAATTCTTTGGCTGCAGAAATCGTGTTCCAAGAAAAGAATCCATACGGAGGTCGGAATATTTTAGCAGGATGCGCTCCGGCTTCGACAATGGCTTTCTCGGTGTTAAGTATTTCCGACATCGTTGTTTTTTTGGAAAGTGCAATTGCACGCGTGTGGTTGAATGCATGAATGCCGATAGTATGGTTTTCGGCCTCGACCTCTCTTACCAACGACGGGTATTTCTTCACTGCCAGCCCGCTCATGAAGAAGGTCCCTTTGATTTTATGCGCCTGCAATATTTCAAGAACAGCCAGCGTTGCGACTGGATGAGGTCCGTCATCGAACGTCAAAAAGATGTTCGGAGAATCCATGTTCCAAATAATCGAACGGAAAAGAAAATGATATATTTTACATGTTTGAGCAGGCATAATTGTTGCCTTTCGTCGATCAAGCGTGTTGAGAGATTTCCCGTTTCATGAGTCTTCCTTTCCATTCAAAACTTCCAAAGAAACTGCCGAAGACAGCCGTGAGAATTACGGGGAAATGAACCAGTTCCGAGACGATAAAGTATTTCATCAGGCCGCCAATTTTTGTAAGCTTCGAGAACTTAACGATGATCCAATAGTCGACTATGAATTTTACGAGGAGTGTAGCAAGCAGGACCAATACAATCGGAAAATAAAAAAGTGAAATCGGCGTAAACAAGAAAAGTAAGAGATAAAACAAAAAGGAAGAAACGAGAAAAATTAACGTTGGAACGCGGTAATGGGGGGTATGGCCTGCCCACCTCATACGTTGCTGAAGAAGCTGCCCCCAGCTGCCGACCGGTAGCGTAGCGACATGTGTCTCCGGCTCATACGCAAAATGCATTTTCCATTGAGGAGTTGATGCGATCCTTTGGGCAAGCAGCGAATCGCTTCCTGAATTTATCGCGGCCATTGACTTAAATCCTCCCACACTCTCAAACGCCGCCCTCCGGAATCCCATATTGCTGCCGTTGCAATTATTCGGAGCATTCATTCCTATCGCACCCGCTCCGCAAGCTGTTTGTGAGAATAAGTCAATAAATTGAAATCCGTACAAAAGAGGGGAGATGTTCTGTGAATTCCTGATAAGAGTCAGGCCAGAAATAACTCCGACGTTGTCGTCAAAATGATGCACCATCGATGAAATCCACTGATGGCCGACAACACAATCTGCATCCGTTCTTAAGATGATCTCGCCTGAGGTATTCTTGATGGCTTCGTTGATTGCGTTTATAATTGGTGAGATACCCGATGGATGTCCATGGATCCGCAGCAACTGCACGCCGGGATTTTCCATCGCGAGGTTCCTCACAATATCTGCAGTTCGATCAATCGATTGGTCATCAACAACGGTAATAGTGTATTTGACGGACGGGTAATCTTGGTCTAGCAGCGAGCGCACGCACTCTTCGATATGACGCTCTTCGTTTCTTGCCGCGACCACCACGGCGACGGAGTACAAACGGTCGCCGGTTCCACGACGGAGGTGTGACAAACCTCTGATGAAAATCAGGATTTGTCCCACGTACACCAGACCGAGAACGACAATCGCGATCCAAATAAGGGTCAGGAAATCTGTCACGACGATGCTTTCTCTTTTGTAGATCTGATTCTTAATATCAGCAGCGACCCTAAAAGGCTCGGAAAAAATATGTTAACGAAAAAAATGCAGATCGAGGCGTTGAAGGCAGACGCCGCAGATACGCCTGCCCGTGAGAAAAAGAAGATAGCAGTCGTTTCTCGAATCCCCAGATCGCTGAATGAAATCGGAAGAATGACTGATTTGGTGAACAGAATATTTGATGTGCACAGGGCGGAAACGCCTAAGGAGATTGGTTCAAACGCAAGCACGAAAAAATGATATTGGAGGATGATAACAATGTAGAGGAGTATTGTCAGAGAAAGGAGGACTCGCGCTTGATGGCGGTGAAAAGAGTCTTTCATGAAAAGAAATGCCGAAACGGCTCTGTATTTTTTAAATCTATGAAGCAATGCACGCAAGATTTTTTTCAGGAGATCGGGATACAGAACGACAATGAGAAATGATATAACGACCCCAATAGCAACAGCGGTCAGCCAGGGCGACCAATACTGAGGCAAGTAGATTAGGAAATAGAGCGACGCGGCGATCACACCGGCAATCACCGTGACAGCCAGGTTATATAGTTTGTCGATGATACTGACTGCCAACACTTGAATTGCCGGCAATGATGAAAGTGTCACCATCCTTCCACCATGTTCGCCGACTTGCCCGGGGGTGAAGAATCCCGCTGAAAGACCGATGAACAGAGAAGAGAAAATGTCCTTATTGGATATCCCGCTGGAAATTAATCGCACCAAATAGCGCCAGCGGAGAAACTCCAGCCCGAGGTTTGCTAGAACCAGCACAGCGCCAACCATTAGGTAGAAGATATTTGCGTGAAGTACAGATTTACGCAAAGCATCTACGTCGATGTAAAGAACAAGCGCAACTAGCAAGCCGACGCCAATGACGATCTTCAGGATGACCGCAATCTTCGGATGCACGCGAACATTTCTTATTTTATCTATCGTCCCTTCTATGACTTGTTTCCTTTCCAGCTGATGGTCCCAAATAAACCCAAGGGACCGATAATGGAATTGTAGATAACCGAAGCAATTTCCAGCGGAATAACCGAACGGCGCAAGCCGGTATTTCCAAAAAGGGCGGAGCCTTTATAAAAAATCACACTGTCGATGACAAATTTTGCAGTCAAGGCAGCGATGCCGATCGACGGAAAGGCGAAGATAAAGAGTACGGCAAGTGCGTTGTAAGAATGAATCAGGCCGAAAATAATTTTCATGCGCAAAGGATAGTAAGCGGAAGCCGAGAAATGTCTCCGCTGCTGATTGATGAAATCGACCAGCGAAGGAGGGGGAGCGGTTTCAACGCTGCTTTCTCTTGACAGCATGTAGCGTATCTTCCAACGAGTTTCTTTTTGAATCACTTGGGTAAAAAGATCATCATCTCCGCTGAGGGATTTTTTGATTCTTTCATAACCGTTGACTTCACGGAAAACGGCTTTCCGGTAAGCAAGGTTTCCTCCGGAAGATAAATACGCATTGCCTAATCCTACTCCCGCTGCAGCGCCAACCCATTTCTTTATCTCAAGATATCGAAGAAAAAAATCAGACCATCGAGCAAAAAACATTTGTGGAAACCGCTGCTCGATCGGACAATAGCCTGCCACCACGCCCACATCCGGCAGAAGTTCTCTGGCTATCGACGACAGCCATATAGAAGGGGCGACGCAATCGGCATCGGTGAAGGCCAGGATTTCGAAATCACTTTTTTTAATTGCCTCATTCAAGGCATTTTTCTTCGGGGGTAAGTCGGAGGAAATTTGATTTACCCTAACCAATTTAATAAATGGATACCGCTGTTGGTAGTTCCTCACGATTGCCCCCGTCCCATCGGTCGAACGGTCGTCGGCAACGACAATTTCAAAAAGACCCGAGGGGTAATTTTGCTGAACGAGCGATTGAAGACATCGGCCAATCTTGGCTTCTTCATTCCTCGCAGCAACGATGATGGAAATGTGCGGCTTTTCCGGCGAAGTTTTCTGCTGATGAAGGAGGAGTTTTTTTAGGCCTATTACTGCAAGAAAATTAAGAGAACAATAGCAAATGAAGAGCACGCTCAACAGCAGGATGAAGCCAATTTCCAAGCTCATAGTGTAATGAAAATACGCAAATCACCCTTTCAATGCAAGCGAAGTTTGACCGTCGATTGTCTTGCATCTGCGACTGTTTTGAAGTATATTTTCAAAATTTCCCACTCATTCATGGAACATCTCGTTATCGGAATCGCCGGAGGAACAGGTTCGGGGAAGACGACGGTGACGCAAAAAATTCTGGAACGGTTACGCGTTCACGATAATGTCGTTGTCATTCAGCATGATTCGTATTACAAAGACATTTCCGCTTACCCGGGGCTAACTCCGGATAAGATTAATTTCGACCATCCCGATTCTTTGCAAACATCGTTGCTGGTTTCGCACATCAGGGATTTGAAGCGGGAAGTTTCGGTAGATCAGCCAATCTATAATTTCACGACTCATTCTCGGATGGAAGAGGTACGCCGCCTTAAACCTAAAGATATTATCATCATCGAAGGGATTCTTATTTTTGTCGAAAAGGAATTGCGGGATTTGATGGATATCAAGATTTTTGTCGATACCGATGCCGACGAACGCCTGCTTCGTCGCATACGTCGAGACATCATGGATCGCGGCCGGTCGATTGATTCAGTGATGAACCAGTACGTATCCACCGTCAAACCGATGCACCTTGAATTCGTAGAGCCAAGCAAACACTGGGCTGACATCATCGTGCCTCGAGGAGGCGACAATCTTGTTGCGATCGATATGATTGCGGTAAAGATTGAAACCATGTTGCGAAACAAACATAATCTATCTTAAAACCTTTTATCAAGGAGAATCATATGTCAGATGAGATAACGAAAACTGCGGCGCCAACTCAGTGGAAATGGGTCGCCATCGGGGTTGTCGTTGGGGTCGTGATCATTGGCGGATCGTTTTTCATTGTCGCGCCCACATTTCACAGCACAGCGATTCAATCATTGGTGTTGTTGATCGGGTTTGTCGTGACGGGTGGCGTCGTAGGTTATTTTTCACCGGGCGTTACAATTAAAGAAGCGTTCTTCGCCGGGCTCATTTTGATGTTTATCTTTGCATTGATCTTCAGCGCGACATCGTTGGGAACAGGTCAAAGCAAGCAATTTATTTACCTTCTCCTTGTCTTCAGCGGAATTCTTTCTCAAGCCGGAGCGTGGATGGGCGAAAAATTACAGGGAAGTTTTGAGAAAAAAGACGGCACCGCAAAGGATGATGTTGGGTTTCAGTGGAAATGGGTTCTTGCAGGACTGGCACTCGGATTGGCACTCAACGTAATGTTTGTTTTCCTTCTTGCTCCGCTGTTTAACATCGATTTGAATCTTATTCACATTGCATTCTCGGTGAGTTTTATTCTTCTCGGATTTATCATCGGCTATAAATCGCCGGGAGTCACTCTAAAAGAGCCTGCGGTTGCAGGAGCCATCGCCGTCATCGGCGATTGGCTGTTTATCCAATACGGAATTCAGTTGCCGGTGCCCGTTGGATACATTGCGTTCGGTGTCGTTGAAGGATTCCTGCTGACCCTCTTCGGCGCATGGCTTGGTGAACGTTATCAACTTGCGAAAGAATCAAAGACGGCATCAGCGTAAATCGTATTCATTCGAAGAATTAAGACCACTTCCTGATAAGCCAAAATCTTACATTACTATTCTGGGAGACTGTGGTATGGCCAAGAAGAAAGTTTATGTTCTAGTCGGGACTCATAAAGGAGCATTTATTTTTTCGAGCGATGAAGGACGCAAGAAGTGGAGTTGGAAAGGACCGTTACTCAAAGGGGCGGATGTCAATGAAATCATTTTGGATACGAGGCGGGATCCGACGCTTTACGCTTGTGTGAACTCATATTGGTGGGGGTCGGATGTTCACGTGAGCAAAGACTTCGGAAGAACATGGAAACAGTCTGGTTCGGGCATCAAGTTTGGCGAGAATTCGGGCAAGACCGTAGCTCGCGCGTGGCACGTTGCGCCAGGTTTGGAAAGCGAACCCAACGTGTTGTATGCAGGGGTAGATCCGGGCGGACTATTTAAATCGGAGGATGCTGGACACAATTGGAAGGAGATTGAGAGTCTCTCGAATCACCCGACCAGACAAAAGTGGGCACCCGGTGCCGGAGGATTAATGGTGCACTGCTCTTGCGTCAATCCCAAAAATTCGCAAAAAATGTTTATCGGTATTTCTGCAGCCGGGGTCTTTTGCAGTGAGGACGGAGGCAAATCTTGGGAAGCGAGGAACAAAGGTGTGCTCGCCGAATTTCTCCCTGACAAATATCCCGAGGTCGGCCAATGCACTCATCATCTTGACTTTAATCCTTTAAAGCCCAACGTGCTTTACCAGCAGAATCATTGCGGCGTTTACAGAAGCGACAACGAAGGCAAAGAGTGGATCGACATCAGTGAAGGATTGCCGTCAAGGTTCGGGTTCCCTCTGCAGGTTCACCCCCACGACCCTGACACTATTTTTGTTATTCCTGAGGAGGGAGCGGAATTTCGAGGACCTGTAGACGGCAAATTCGGCGTCTATCGGAGTACAAATAGAGGAGGACGCTGGAAAAAATTGACGAAAGGTTTGCCGACGCGCAACATGTACGCTCACGTTCACCGCCAAGGGATGGCAGCAGATCGGTGCGACAAAAGCGGAATTTATGTCGGGACAAGCGGCGGTCAAATTCTGTACAGCAGGAACGAAGGAAATTCATGGCACCTTCTAGCCGACTGGCTGCCGGCGATTTATTCGGTTCGGACCGCGGTTGTATGATAGGGTTATGATTTTCGGTGGAAGAATAGCGGCTCTTTGCAATCATGAAAAAAAATCAGACATAAAAAAACTCTTCAAACCGGAAGCTATAATATTGGATGAAGAGGAACGGCCAGTGTCTCTGACAATGTTGATTATCTTTTCAAAAACGGTTATATTTAAACAGTTTTAAGTTGCCACCATGTTGACAATTGAATGCCAAACAGAATCCACAAAATTTCTTCTAAAGAGATCTCCAGAACCTATCAAAAGACTGTTCTCCCCAACGGCATCAGGATTGTCAGCGAAGAGATACCTCACGTAAAATCCATTTCCATCGGCGTTTGGATTGACACCGGTTCCAGGAACGAAATCGAATCTACAAACGGCATTTCCCATTTTCTAGAGCACATGGTGTTTAAGGGGACGGAACACCGGTCGACACAGCAGATAGCTCGTAGCCTAGAATCAGTCGGCGGATACCTGAACGCCTTCACGACTAAAGAGCATACATGTTACTACGCCCGCGTACTGGATGAATTCACAGAGGTGGCCGTTGATGTTCTTTCCGACCTTATTCAATACCCGCTATTTCCGGAAAAAGAGATTGAAAAAGAAAAGCTCGTTGTCCTGGAAGAACTAAAAAATGCCGAGGACGATCCGGACGACCTTATTCATGATTATTTTGAGACGAATATTTATTCGAGCGATACCCTTCGTTTTCCCGTCCTTGGATCGGCGCGTAATGTAGCGTCGTTTAAGCGGAAAGATTTAACCAGCTATGTCCGTGAGCGCTACACCGCCGGTAATGTAGTGGTTGCCGCTGCCGGAAATTTTCCCCACGGAAAGCTTGTTCAACTAGTACAGAAGTATTTTAGGCTGCATAGAAAATCAGCCGCTCAACCCCGGCAATCGAAGATTGCACGCACAAAAAAGCAGAGCCAGGAATTTGAAAAACCGATTCAGCAGGCGCATATTTGCACCGGTACAGTCGGCTACAGCGTCCACAGCAAGTTTCGTTTTCCGTCGCTTGTGATGAACACGCTGCTCGGCGACGGCATGAGTTCGCGATTGTTCCAAAACATCCGTGAACGATATGGTTTTGCCTATTCCGTTTATTCGTTCCTCAACATGTTAGAAAATACAGGTTCGTTTGGCGTATACCTCGGAACGGACAAAAAACATATTCAGCGATCTCTTGATCTGGTTTTTTCAGAATTGCGTTCATTAAGAACAAAACCCATATCCAAAGCTGAATTACATCGGACGAAAGCGCAGTTAAAAGGAAGTATGCTTCTTGGGCTTGAAAGCACTTCCGCTCGAATGATGCGTTTGGGAACCGGGGAATTGTATTTTGGGGAGTTCACCGAATTGGAGGCGATTTCACGGGAAATCGATTCCGTAACTATCGAGAATGTTTCGGAAGTTGCACAACAGTTACTTAACGAGGACTCGTTTTCAACTATAATTTTTGCACCGGCCGATAACTAGCGGCCGCTGTTTCATGAAATAAGGTATCATGATTGCAAAGCGGGACATAAACACAAATTTATTGAAAGCGGAGTACGCCGTTCGTGGCCCTATCGTCGAGAGGGCCCAGCGGCTCGAAGAGCAAGGAAAGAAAATAATTTACTGCAACATCGGAAACCCGCAAGCGCTGAAACAGAAGCCGTTAACATACCTTCGCCAAATTCTCAGTCTTGTTGAATACCCGGAACTGCTTCAAAATGAATTCGCCGAGAAGATTTATCCAAAGGATGTCCTCGAAAAATCCAAAGCTATCCTGAAGTGGCATCCCTACGGGACGGGTGCATATTCGCAGAGCGCAGGAATTCCTTTCATCAGAAAGGCTGTTGCAGAATTCATTGAACGGCGGGATAAAATTTCCGCAGACAAAGATCATATTGTTTTGACCGACGGCGCTAGCAAAGGAGTTCAATCATCGCTTCTTGCACTCCTGAACAATGCAAACGATGGGGTAATGATTCCCGTTCCGCAGTATCCTCTGTACAGTGCAACTATCGCTTTGTACGGCGGTAAGCAAATCGGTTATTTTCTTGATGAGGAAAACCGTTGGCAATTGAGTGAGAAAGCGCTAACGGAAAGCATTACTGAAGCGGTTCACCGAGGAGTTCACCCTGTCGCCATTGCGGTTATTAATCCTGGAAATCCAACGGGTGCAGTGCTTCCATACGATAACATCAGAATGATTATTGGCTTTGCGCGCAAGCATCGATTAGCAATACTTGCTGATGAAGTCTACCAGGAGAACGTGTACGAAAAAGAGTGCAAGTTTTACTCTTTCGCGAAAGTCATGAATGACGTCGGAGAGAGAGACGTATCGCTCATCAGTTTTCACTCGGTGTCAAAAGGGTTGCTCGGCGAATGCGGCCATCGGGGCGGCTATGCGGAATTCCGAAATATCCCGGACGATGTTTTGACAGAGCTGATTAAGTTGCAATCAATCAGCTTATGTTCGAACGTTCCAGGACAGATTGCAACATACGTTATGGTTTCCCCTCCGAAGCCCGATGAAGAAAGCTACGATCTCTATGTGCGCGAAAAGAATTTTGTTTATAACGAACTGAAAGCAAAAGCGAACTTGCTTGGAAGCCGTATTAACAATATCAAAGGCATGTCGGTGACGATTCCAGAGGGTGCGATGTACGCATTTGTAAAGTTCGAGCTTCCCATCGATCCACATGTCGATCTGCAAACGATGACCTCCGATCAGCGAATTGAATACGAAGCAAAACGCGACACCGAGTACTGTCTTGCATTGCTTGAGGAGACCGGCATTTGTGTCGTTCCGGGATCGGGCTTTGGTCAGGTCGCCGGGACGCTGCATTTCAGGACAACGTTTCTTCCGCCCCGCGGCGAAATTGAAGAAGTTGTTGTGAAGCTAAAAGAATTTCACGAGATGTATTGCAGCAAGCTCTCTCGCACGGAAGAAAAAGTCGTTTCATAAAAGCGCCTTGCAGAAACCCAAAAGAATCAATAGAAGCAGCCGATGGCAAAAATCACCATAGATGGAAATCAATTCGAGGTAGATAATAAGCGGACCGTCATTGAAGCCGCTCGCGAGAACGGAATATCGATTCCTCATTTCTGCTGGCATCCGAAACTTTCAGTATCGGGCAATTGCAGAATGTGCCTTGTCGAGATTGAAAAGATGCCAAAGCTTGCGATCGCATGTTCGACGCAGGTTGCCGAGGGAATGGTCGTTCATACAAAGACCGATAAGGTTTTGAATGCACGCGAGGCGGTGATGGAATTTCTTCTCATTAATCATCCGCTCGATTGTCCGATTTGCGACGAAGCAGGGGAGTGCAAGTTGCAGGATTACGCTTACAAACACAGCGTAGGGTACAGCAGATTCCAAGAAGACAAAGTCCACAAGCCTAAACGGGTGGAGATCGGTCCGCGGGTGATGTTTGACGCTGAACGCTGTATCCTCTGTTCTCGCTGCATTCGGTTTTGTGATGAGGTGGCGGGCGTTCATCAATTGCAGTTTGTCGAGCGAGGCGATCATACAGTGATTGAAACGTTCCCGGGCGAGAAACTCGATAATCCATACTCCATGAATGTAGTCGACATTTGCCCTGTCGGCGCTCTCACGAATCGCGATTTCAGGTTTAAAGCGCGCGTGTGGGAAATGTCATTTACGGAAAGCGTTTGTCAAGGGTGTGCGCGGGGATGTAACGTAGAAATCGGCGTGCGCAATAATGAAGTACTTCGTCTCACCCCTGTGCGAAACGAAGAGGTCAACAGCTACTGGATGTGTGACCATGGTAGGCTCGACACATTTAAGTTTGTCAACGCGGAGACGCGGATCAAAGCCCCTATGGTTCGCAGGGACGCTGCTCTGGTTGAAGTCGATTGGGATGAGGCGATAGCAAAAGTTGCTTCGGAATTAAAGTCGTTTAAGAAATCAGAAATAGCCGTTCTCGGATCGGCCTTTGCAACCAATGAAGACAACTATGCATTCCAGAGGTTTGCAAAAGAAATTCTAGGGACAAAAAATATTGATTTCATGCGCCATGTTGTTGAGGGAGATGAGGACAAGATATTAATTCGGGCCGATAAAACACCGAACAGCACTGGAGCAAAACTGGTTGGCGTTTCACCGGTCGAAGGGGGGTTGGGTTTCTACGAAATTATTCACGGCATTAAGGAGGGGAAAATCAAAGCTCTCTACGCGCTCGAAGACGATATTGCACCAATTCCGGAGGTTGCCGATGCTCTCGCGAAGCTTGAATTTTTTGCCGTTCATGCATCGAACGAATCTGCGACAACGGACCTAGCGGATGTTGTCCTGGCCAGTTCGACATATGCAGAAAAAAACGGAACGGTGACAAATTTTCAAGAGCGCGTCCAACGTATTCGTCCCGCCGTCACGACGCTTGAGCAAGATCGTGCGCTCGACGGTTTTGAGACGAGCCGGTGGGACAAATTTGCGGCACCGAACGACAGTTGGGGAAAGGGACCTCGCCGAGATGCACGACCGTCGTGGAAGATTGTTACGATTCTTGCAGCGCTCATGGGGGCGAAGTTTAAATATAATTCGTCTGAGGACGTTTTTGCCGACATAGCACAGAAAGTCGAAGGTTTTAAAGGCCTTTCATACCTCAAAGTCGGGAAGAAAGGCGCTAGGCTGAAAATGAAAGCCGGCGTTACCGTTTAGTGTAGCTCACACATTGGGTAAAATACCGAAGTTATGGATATTATCGAGCCGTTGGCAAAAATACTCGTCATCTTTCTTATCAACCTTACCGTTGTTGCGTATCTTGTTTTGGTTGAACGAAGGGTAAGTGCCTTTGTCCAAAATCGGATTGGCCCGAACCGGGTCGGCCCCGCCGGGCTATTACAGCCTGTGGCCGACATCGTAAAGCTCTTTCTAAAAGAAGACATAGTGCCGAGGGCCGCAAATAAATTTGTCCATAGCCTCGCTCCGCTTATCTCCCTTGTAGTTGCAATGACCACCTTCGCCGTTATTCCTTTCGGGAATACGATCCATCTGTTTGGCCGTGACATCAAGTTGATGATTGCCGACGTAAATGTGGGAATCCTGTATCTTCTGGCATTGTCGTCGCTCGGAGTTTACGGCATCACGCTTAGCGGATGGTCTTCGAATAACAAATATTCATTGCTGGGGGGGCTTCGTTCCTCCGCGCAAATGATCAGCTATGAACTTTCGATGGGCCTGGCACTTATCGGAGTACTAATGATCGCCGGGACGCTGCAGTTAAATAAAATTGTGGAATCTCAAGCGCATGGCATGTGGTATTTTTGGCGGACGCCAGTGAGCTTTATTACGTTTGTCATAGCATCGTTTGCGGAAACAAATCGCCTTCCGTTTGACCTGCCGGAAGCGGAGCCCGAGCTTGTCGGCGGCTACCATACTGAATACTCCGGAATGAAATTCGGCTTGTTCTTTTTGGCGGAATACGCGAATATGATCACGGCGTCCGCAGTTATCACTACGCTCTACCTGGGCGGATGGCAGTTGCCCTTTGTCGGGCATCTCGGGTTTTCGGATTTGGCCGTAAGTTTGCTTCAAGTGGCAGCCTTCGGAATAAAAGTCGCGCTGGTTCTCCTCTTTTTTATTTTGGTTCGGTGGACCATTCCTCGATTTCGGTACGATCAATTGATGAATATCGGATGGAAAGTGATGCTGCCTCTTTCCCTGGCAAATATCTTAGTGACCGGCTTGTATTTTGTATTGAAAATGAATTGAACGTATAAGGAACGTGCAGGATGGAGCCAAGTAAGGTCGTTCGGAAAAAAGATCTGACAATATTAGAAAAAATGTACATCCCGGAGATAGTAAAAGGGATGAGGCTGACTGTTGCCCAGATGTTCAGGCCGAAATTCACCGTTCAGTATCCTGAGCACAAATTTGCCCCTTCGGCATCGTTCAGAGGAAGACCGGTACTCGTGGAAGAAAATGGCACAGAACGATGCGTTGCCTGCGGATTGTGCAGCAGGGTGTGTCCTTCTCTGGCTATTGAAGTGCAGGCCGCCGAAACAGAGGATGAAAAAGAGAGATACCCGGAAAAATTCGAGATCAATATGTTGCGGTGTATCTTTTGCGGATTTTGTGAAGAAGTCTGTCCTGAAGAGGCTATCATCATGAGCAAAGAGTACGAACTTGCGTTTTCCAATCAAAGAGATGCGCTGTTTGGAAAAGACAAACTCCTTGTTCCGATCGAGAAAGTTCAGGACCGTCTCGATTTTCTCCGCGCTCATCGATAGCTACTAGGGGCTAATATTTTATTGCCATATCGACAAAAAGGGGATCCATTCTCTCAATTCTTAATTGTTAATTCATAATTCTTAATTGTTCTTCTGTAGAAGGGGGGCCTTCATGTTATCAGTTGTTCTCAGCAGTGCAACCTACGGAATAAACGCCTATCTCATTGAAATCGAAACAAATATCGAAAACACTGTTCCTAATTTTTTTATGGTTGGCCTGCCGGATAATGCCGTAAAAGAAAGCCGGGAACGCGTTGCCACAGCTATAAAGAACTCGGGTCTTGAATACCCGAATAGACGTATCACGATCAATCTAGCGCCTGCAGATGTGAAGAAGGAGGGATCGTCGTACGACCTTCCTATCGCGGTTGGCATGCTTGCTTCAAGCGGGCAAGCGCGTGAAGACATGTTGAAAAAATTTGTTATTCTCGGTGAGCTCGCACTGGATGGAAGTTTGCGACCTGTTCACGGAGTTCTTCCCATCTCGGTAGAAATCAAGAAAAAAGGTTTTAGCGGAATTATTCTTCCGAAGGAAAACGCTCGGGAAGCCGCGATGGTCGAAGGGCTCGAAGTGTACGGTGTGGAGAATCTCTCCGAAACGGTTTCACTTCTCAACGACGAGCTTGCGATTCAGCCGTTAAAAATCGACGTCAATAAAGTGTTTGCGGTTGAACAAAAATACGCGATCGACTTTTCCGATGTCAAGGGGCAGGAAAATGTGAAGCGAGCGCTCGAAGTGGCCGCGGCTGGAGGACATAATATTATAATGATCGGTCCACCTGGCTCCGGCAAGACTATGCTTGCACGTCGCCTGCCGAGCATTCTTCCTCCGTTGACCTTTGAAGAAAGTATTGAGACGACGAAAATCCATTCGGTTGCCGGTCTTCTGCCTCCAAATTCTGCTTTAGTAGCGACACGGCCGTTTCGCTCACCGCATCATACTATATCCGACAGCGCTCTTGTCGGCGGGGGAAGCATTCCGCGTCCCGGGGAAATATCGCTTTCGCATCACGGCGTGCTCTTCTTAGACGAGCTTCCGGAATTTGCTCGAAACGTGCTCGAGGTAATGCGTCAGCCACTCGAAGACGGAAGAGTGACCATCAGCCGGTCAAAGATGTCGCTTGACTTCCCTGCGAATTTTATGCTCGTCTGCGCGATGAATCCGTGAGGTTGTGTGGCCTATTTGCAGTCATTTCAACGGAGGAGGGGAGGTAGCTGAGGTGTATTGCGACTTCGTCGGTTCCAATGGTGACATTTTCGGTAATGTTTTCAACAACGCTGCGTTTCTCGTCGAACGATAGGTCTGACCAGCGACTGTATAGGTCTTTGGCATCGGCCACGATCTGGTCGCTTGAAAGGTATTGAATTTTCAAGAAATCGACCTCGCCCTGCAATTCCGGCACCTGATCTTCGATTCGTTTGACCCTCTCATATAGCGGTTGGTATCGCTTGCCGAGTTCTTCTTTGGGTAGGATGTCGCCGGTATAGAGTTTCATCAGCTTGTCCATCTCAAGCCGGAGCCTTTTCGATTCCTCAGTGAGGCTCTTGAGCAGATCCTCTTTTTCCCGGATTGTTTCGTCGGCTTTGCCGAGGTATTTTGTGACCTCCTCCGGTGAGACGAAGAAGGATTTCAATTGTTCGTGGAATATCGCCTCAAGGTCCTCGACGCCGATCTTGTTCCGGCATTTGCCACAGACATATTTCGGCATGTTTGAGGGAACATACATCTTGGCTCCGCAGTGGCAGAGTGCATAGCCGGAGAAGAGATGAACAGTCTTTTTTGCAGGAGGTCTTCGTTTCTTGTCTTGTTCGTCGAGAATCGCGTTGCATTGGTCCCACAGTTCTTCCGACACAATCGGATCAACATCGATGAAGACCCAATCCGAAGATGGTTTGAATTTCCATTTCTTTCCCTTGCCAAGACTCTTCGTGTAATTGGCACGACGTTGACCTTTGACGATTGGGTCACGCAAGAGTCGGTCAACGGTCGTATCTGAAAACGAAGAGCCGTTCCTCGTCCGGAATCCTCGTTGGTTGAGAATTCGTGCGATAGTTCTCTTACGCTTGTGTTCTAAGAATAGCTCAAAGATCTGCTTGCGAACGGGAGCTTCTTTAGGATTGGGAATAAGCTTCTTGTCCACCCATTGGTAGCCAAATGGCGCTGCGCCTCCGAGCGATTTTCCGAGCTTTGCCCGGATCGGGACCGAGGCTGCAACTCGATCAGCAATTTCCTCGCGTTCCCATTGGGCCATCGCTGCGATCATCGTGTAGAACAAGCGACCGGCCGCCGTTGAGGTATCGATTGATTCTTGGAGAGAGATAAGATCGGCATTATACTGCCGGAATATCTCAGCGAATTCCAGAAGCTCTTTGGTGTTCCTGGCGAGCCGGGCCAGCTTCGAGAAGATAATGCCAGTGATGTGAGCGCTTTTGATATCTTTCAACATCCGCTGGGTTTCAGGATGCTCCATCACCGACTTGCCGCTCACCGCTTCGAGGTGGTAAACCTCTTCGACTTTCCAGCCTTTCGATTCGGCATAGTAGCTAGCGCGCTTCTCGTGATGCTCCGGACTTTCGCCTCTAGCCTGGTCTTCAGTTGAAACGCGAATCCAAATGCCAACGGATTTTTCTTCTTTCACTCTTTTCTCTGCTTTCTCAATGGCGGTTCATTATGCAACATCTATCGGGATGATTGCTGTGTGGGATCAGAGCGGACATAGAGAACGAGCGAATGAGATCCGCGGCCGCTCTTATATGAAACGCCACATTTTTTGAATTGATGGTTTTCTAATATGTGTTGCATTTCCTTTTGAGTTAAATCAGTGGTTGCGAACATTGACACGGATTTTTCTGCCGCTAAGAGTCTTGCAATGATCGATGATGCGATTCCCATCCCCTCGTGAGATTTGATTGTATAAATATATCCAAGTTCATATTTAAGATCTGCCGGAAGCGTATAATTTGCAGACTTGAAAACCTTTTTCTTGTACGAATCTGTTGGATACTTGATTGATCCTATTCCCACGAGTGAAGACTTGTCGTAGCAAAATGCAAGCAATCTGGCTCTTTCGATTGAAGCGCGTAAAGTCGCTTTGGCCACTTTGTTCGCTTCTTTTTCCATTTGGAAAAAAGAATCTTTTTCCTCTGGCGTGCAATCTCCCGGAGTTTTTAGGTTGTAGCGCATTTATATCTATCAATTTTGACCAATCTAATGAAATTAAAGATGAGACACAAAATCAGGGATTAAAAAGCAGTTCCAAAAAAGAAAAAGGAGATGCGTTGTTGCATCTCCTTTTAGGATGTCAGATTGTTTGTACCGTTCTTGTCGGCGGTGCTCTACACTGAGAACCCTCCGGCGGGAATGAGGGACTAATGTCGCGAACCATGACGAGCTCCTGATCCGCTTGTTCTATCGCTTGAATTTCTCTCTCCACAATCCCGTTCACGAATCTTGTCATTGGGATACTCCTGGCCTTGGCAATTTTATAGAGGCGTGGGATCAAATCTTCTCGAATCTTTGGACTGTACATGGCTCCTCCTTGCTGATATTGAATTATTGTCTACTGGAACTATGCCCACTTTACCTGACTTAAAGAACCTGAAAAGAGTGGCAAATTTGTCTAAATGGACAAATGGGTGAAATACCGTTAAAGCTGTTGCTCGCTATTTCTTCGGTAAGCGATATGTCGCTCTACATCGATCCGTGGCTTCGTGTACTTGATCCTTGATTGTTCGATCACTGCCGATGCCTGAGAGAGTTCAGCCTGGGGAAGTGCAAGAGTAGCCGCGCTGAAAGGATTCGAGGTTACGCCTTGCACCATCAATTTGAGGTAGATGTTGTAGTTTGGCAGGTTCACAAGATCGTTTTCGTCGAAGGTGGGCTTGAACTCTCTCGCCAAGTTTTCAGCGTCTTCGGCACCGATCCGGAATGAAACGATGGTGCCGACGTTTCCGAGGACCGCAGCGATCACGTTCTCGTGCAGCTGGTTCATATACTGATGGGCCAAGACGAGATTCAAGCCGTACTTCCTCGACTCCGAGAGGATGTCCGCGAAGGATAGCGTGAGGAAGTTGTGAAACTCGTCTACGTAAAGGTAGAAGGGAGTCCGGGCATTCTCCGGGACGAAGGATCGAGTGAGAGCGGCAAGGTAGGTCATCGTCGTGAGCATCGCGCCTAGGAACGCGGAGCTGTCCTCGCCGATCTTGCCCTTCGACAGATTGACGATCAGGATTTTCTTTTCATCCATCACTCTGCTTAGGTAAAAGCTGTTTGCAGGCTGTCCGATGATGTTCCGGAGCGGCAAGCTTGTAAGGAGCGGTCCCATCTTGTTCAGAATAGGCGAGACGGCCTCGACGCGAATCGGTTTGGGATACTTGGCGAATTCGTTCAGCCAAAATGCGCGCACTTCTGCGTGAGTCACCTGAGCCACTGCCCGCTTTCTGAAATCCTCCTCCGTGAGAAGCCGCGTGAGATCGATGAGAGTGCTTCCAGGAATCTCCAAGAGAGTGAAGAGCGAGTGGCGGAGAATGTGTTCCAGGCGCGGCCCCCAGAAGTCGATCCAGATTTTCTTGAAGATGGAGATCAGTCCGGAAACGACGAGATGATGGAAATCGCGGTGAACCCTACCGAGAGGATTGAAGGCAATCGGATATTCCATATCCGCGGGATTCACGTAGACCACATCTTGGACTCGTTCCTTCGGAATGTGATGCAGGATCGTTTCTGCTAAATCTCCGTGCGGGTCGATGAGAGCGATCCCGTTCCCGGCCCGGATATCCGAAATTGCCATTGTCGCAATCAGATTCGATTTCCCCGTTCCTGTTTTCCCGATGA
>JBAUMC010000076.1:0-1753 GCA_049578505.1 Bacteroidota bacterium
GTTCTCACCCTATGCCGGCTATTATCACGGATTGGGGAACGACGAGGGATATTGAAACCAACGCATGGCGAGAAGTTGTTGATGCAATTGAATGACCGAGGTTGCGCAATGGTGCATACTCGGTTATTTTTTTTCCCCTCATTACCTACAGCATTATGAACGAAAAGAATACCGCCCCCTCATCCAGAAAAGTAATACTAAACCTTCTTTTAGTCGCAGTAGCCGCATTTATTTTGTACCAGATCTTCGCAATACTCTTCTCTTCAATCAGCACAAGCGGTGCCAGCGGGTCGGCCGGTCAAGAGATTTCCGCCCCCGAAAAGACTGTTGTTCAAATCGATGTCTTGAACGGCTGCGGCGTTCCGGGCGCAGGGCAAAAGATAACAAGTTTCCTCCGAGCCGCGGGGTACGATGTCGTCGAAATGGGAAATTACAAAACATTTGATGTAAAACAATCGCTCGTTATTGACCGGAGCGGTAATGCTGACATCGCCAAAAGGATTGCATCTGATTTGGGTATTGACCCGAGAAATGTTGTCCAGCAAATAAGTCCGGAATATTTTGTGACTGCTTCGGTAGTCCTTGGAAAAGATTTTAAAAACTTACGTGCATGGAACTAACCGCACGTCATCGTTTACAGTATGAAAGGATCCATTTTGACTTCAAAAGCGCTCGCTAAGAAAGTGGCCGCGTTTGCGTTGTTAAAAAAGGCGCATAACGTTGTTCTCCTTGATTTACGAAAATTAACGGCGATGTCTGATTTTTTTGTCATATGTTCGGCGGACTCCGACACGCATGTTCGCGCGATCGCGGACGCCATTCGAGAAGGGGCGGAACATGCCGGAGAAAGAGTATGGCATGACGAAGGGCAAGGCGAATCGACGTGGGTGCTTTTGGATTTTGTCGATGTGGTTGTCCATGTGTTCCATAAGGAAACCCGTTCATTCTATAATCTGGAAAAACTCTGGGGCGATGCAAAATTTGAATATGTCGAGGACAAACCTGCTGCCGTTCCGGCAAGAAGGAAGGTTCGTCTGTTGAAAAAATCAGCTCATCAATGAAAGAGTATTTGCACCGGGCTTTGACAAACGCCCTGACCTCCCTCCACTATCCTGCAATCGAAGCCATTTTTGAAAAGCCAAAAATTGCCGTTCATGGCGACCTTACTACCAACGTCGCGATGCTTCTTGCAAAGCCGCTGGGGAAAAACCCTCGTCAGGTTGCCGAGGCAATCGTCAGCGCGATGGTTCTCGACCCAACACGGATTTCATCGATGGAAATTGCAGGCCCAGGCTTTATCAATTTCCATTTTTCCGACAGCTATACGATAGTTAGCGCAAAAGCTATCCTTCAGGAAGGGAACAATTTCGGCAGGTCGTCGGTTGGCGGCGGATTGAAGACGAACGTCGAATGGGTGAGCGCCAATCCTACCGGTCCCCTTCACAGCGGTCACGGACGGCAGGTGATCCTGGGTGCAACGATTGCAAATCTTTTGGAATGGACAGGTCATGCTGTTACGCGCGAGTACTATTTCAATAATGCCGGCAATCAAATGCGGACCCTTGCCGAAAGTGTTTATGCACGTTACCGGCAATCATTGGGCGATGACTATCCATTCCCTTCAGAAGGATACCAGGGAGATTATATAGGAGAGATCGCCCTTGAAATTAAAAATGAAAAAGGGGATACCCTGAGAGAGACCGGTCCTGAAAAAACGTACTTCAAGAAAAAAGCAGAAGCATGGTGTTTTGAT
>JBAUMC010000077.1:0-16742 GCA_049578505.1 Bacteroidota bacterium
ATTGACGAAGCACAATTCTTCTCGCCGGAGATTGTTGATGTGTGTGAGCAACTTGCGAATGCAGGCAAGCGGGTGATTGTCGCAGGACTTGATCAGGATTACCGTGCCAAGCCGTTTGAACCGATGCCTCAGCTCCTTGCCGTTGCCGAGTATATAACAAAAACGCTCGCAATTTGTGTCGTATGCGGAAATCCGGCTGACCGTACACAGCGGACATCAAGCTCCCACGAGCGGGTCGTTGTAGGCGCAAAGGACGTGTACGAAGCCCGATGCCGCCGTTGCTTCGTGCCCCCCAAGGATTGATAAAGGCTCTTATCGCCCGTGCGGCAAATTACGCGTTCGGCCATTCAATTCAGCAGGACGATTTGGGTGCTCTGGTATGAGTGATAATTACGCTGACCGAATTTCAACGTCGGTCCATTACATCAAATCGAAAATCAAAACAAGCCCGAGTATAGGGGTGATCCTCGGCTCAGGCTTGGGCGATTTTGGCGATTTGCTCGTCGACAAAACATCCCTCGAGACCAAAGACATTCCACACTATCCCATTTCTTCAGTCGAAGGGCACGCCGGACGACTTCTTTTCGGGAAAATCAGGTCGGCTACCCAGTTCTCGAAAACCTTAATGGTATTTCAGGGAAGGATCCATTTTTACGAAAGCAATGATACCGACGCCGTTATCTATCCGATTGAGGTGGCACACCGGATGGGTGTCAAGACAATTATCGTCACCAACGCCGCTGGAGGAGTCAACAAACAATTTCAGCCGGGCGACCTGATGTTCATTAAGGATTATATTAATCTTACGTTTGAAAACCCGCTCATCGGGAGAGTATCGAAGGAAACGCGAAATTACCTCCACGCGTTCAGTCGCGAATTGCTCGAGAAGGCAAAATCGATTGCCGGAGAAAACGAAATACCATTCAAGGAAGGGGTTTACAGTTGGACCAAAGGACCGTCTTATGAGTCTGCGGCAGAAATCCGGATGATGCGAACGTTGGGCGCGGATGCCGTTGGGATGTCGACTGTCCCCGAAGTCATCGTTGCTGCGAATTATGGCATGGAGGTGCTGGGAATTTCATGCATCACGAATTTTGCAACTGGCTTGACTGCGGATAAATTAGCCCATGCCGACGTGACACAAGTTGCCAACAAGGTAAAACATAATTTCACTGCGTTAGTATCGAAGATCGTTTTACAGCTATAGAAAAATAAAGGCCGTTATTCCAAGAATAACGGCCTCCCATTCCGCATTTGTAATTCCTATAAAAACGCGAGCATCTTACTTCATCAATATCATTTTCTTCGTCACTGAATAATTTCCCGCATCAAGTTTGTACAGATACATTCCACTGGCAACGTTAGCGGCATTCCATGTAATAGAATAAGAAGACGGCGTTAGTTCCTGATGGACTAACGTTGCGACCTCCCTTCCGAGCATGTCGTAGACCTTCAACGAAACAAAGCCAGCTTGAGGAATGGAAAACTGAATCTGAGTCGAGGGGTTGAAGGGGTTCGGATAATTCTGGCTAAGTGTAAAAGTGCCCGGCAACTGAGGTGATGCTTTGACGAGTGTAGCCGGAGTCGTGCCCACGTAAGTTAATGAGATTCCATATACCTTCACGCTCCCCGACAAAGCAGTGTCAACGTCCACCGATAACTGATTTCCTGATTCCGTGAACCAAGAAATAGAATGAGTGGTAACGGAATTGAGGAGAACCCCAGAGAGGTAGACTTTTGTCACGACAGTGCCAGTAAGACGGAGTGCCCCGAACGATCCATTCGGAAGATTTACAGTGCCAAATGCATCGTAGCTGTTCGACGCGGTGCTCACCTCAATATCGGTTCCTACGGAGTAGATTGTGTCTCCTGACGATGAAAAGGCCTGCCCCACCTGCGCGGGAACAAGGAATACGAGTTGAGTCCTGTGGCTAATAGTAGTTGAATCGATTTTCGTTCCCCCGACAGAACCTGACTCATGCTGAACGGAACCAATAATCAGAAGGGAATCATTCGAAAACTTGTAATATGCGTAATATTGAACTGTGACGGGGCCACCCGATATGCTCTGCACTTGTGTATACGTCGCTCCGGGGAAATTGGCAGAGTAAGGAGTTGACGACGGGAGAACATTATCTAAGCGAGATGTATCCTCAAAGACGACGGACGGAGTAGACCACGTCTGTGCAGCTGAGGTCGACGCCGAGCCCACATTCATCGTCGCGGTATCCGTAGATTTATATAGAAACCATGACTTTCCTGCACCGAAATAATTCGCCAGATCAGCGGTAGTAAGCGTAATCTGTGAAAAAGCTGTAGTGCGAAACGCCAGAACAACAGCAGCGGCCAACAGCAGGCGGAAAAATCTGTTCATTAAATGCCTCCTTACAATTAAGAATGAAGAAACAAGGATCAGGAATTACTGGATTCGTTAAAGAATTGGAGAAACCCTTGTTAAAATAACAAGGCAATCCCTCTCTGCGTTCCGGACGTTACAGCTCTAAGTTGCTATTTCATCAACATAAGTTTTCTGGTTTCGACATCATTTCCGCTCTGAAGCCTGTAGAAGTACACGCCACTTGCAACGCCCGAAGCGTTCCATGTCACTGAATAGGAAGATGATGCTAATTCCCCATTAACCAACGTTGCCACTTCTCTTCCAAGGATGTCGTACACTTTCAACGAAACAAAGCCGGCATGGGCTATGGAAAACTTAATCTGAGTCGACGGGTTGAATGGGTTCGGATAGTTCTGTTGAAGCTGAAAAGTTTCAGCTACAGATGCTTCATTGGCCCTAACGCTCGACAGGGATCCGCCACTGGAAAGGTATTGTGCGTAGAGGTCGGGATACACGTTTCCGTTTCCGTTCGTGCGATAGTCATCCCAAATTACCACTGCCCCGCTATTTGGGTACGACACTATCGCCGGGCTGTTCTGATTATTTGAGGCACTTGAGACTGGAATTCCATCCTTTGTCCATTGCGCCTCCCCGCTTGCGTTCATTCTCTGCGCGTAGATATCTTGGTTTGCGCCGCTGTTGCGGTTATCGTCCCAGGTGATGATCGCACCTCCGCTTCCGTCAGAGGTTATTCTTGGATCCTCTTGAGGAGCAGTGTTAGTACATACACTTGCGCCCGAATCGGTCCATTGAGGTTGCCCACTTGCGTTCATTCGTTGAGCGTAAATATTGTCGCTACCGTTGATCCCCGTCCCTCTTGCTTCTTCCCACGAAAAAATGCCGCCTCCCGCCCCATCTCCTGTCATGTATAAATCATTAATAGAATTTGTTGTCGACAACAGTGGAATTCCGTTCGCCGTCCACTGCGCAGCTCCGCTTGCGTTTAGTTTTTGGACATATCCTCTATAATGTGCCCCATCCCTAAAATCTTGCCATGCGATGACTGCCCCGCCGGATCCATCACTCACAATCTGCGGATAGTTCTGGAGATTGGTCGCGGTTGAAACCGGAACCCCGTTCGCCGTCCACGCGACAGCACCTGAGGAATTGACGCGCTGCGCATAAATATCCGCTAGGTCACTTGCGGCGATATGCCGATTGTCCGTCCATGCGAGGATCACTCCTCCACTCCCATCGGAAACAATTCTTGCGTCCGTTGCACCAGATCCAGAATCAACGACGGCATTCCAGGAAATGGCACTAGTCGAGCCAATCCTCATAAGGACCAAACCAAATGCGTCGCTCCATGCCACAAAAGCTCCGTTGCTCCCATCGCTTAGCATCTGAGGGTTGCTGGGTTCGCGAAAGCTGAAGCCCGTTGTAAAGCCGGTTGTGAGATTTACTCCGTTGGAAGCCCATTGAACAACTCCCGAGGATGAAACATGCTGGCCGTAAATATTCGGCAACAAATTGTCCGGACGGTTATCGCCCCACGTAACAAAGACGCCGCCGTTTCCATCAAGTGCAAGTGAAGGGTGTTCAAAAGTCTGAGATATCGAATCTACCCGGACACCTCCCGAACCCCACGGCAAGGTTCCCGATGCCGTAATTTTTTGTACGTAGACTCCACCGCCGTTGGACGCATCATCATACCATGTCAAATATGTACCGCCCGATCCGTCAGCGATAACGTAGAGATCATACCGTCCAGATTTTCCAACCGCAAGCGGAAGATTGGCCGCCGGGTTATTCGACCACTGAGCTTGGACCAATTCTGCGAAGAGTATTACCAGAGTGCAAAGAACCAAAATTGTACGGCGTGCAACCATTGCTACATTCCTTTCACGCATTATTAGTGGAAAGTGGATTTATTTTTGTTAAAATATTTATTTTACTTTCTTGCTGCTCTTACACAGAAAACTAAGGCTCTCAATAATGAGCAACCGGGATGCTTGCGTTCCGCCCGATCATGCTTAGTTAAAAATGCCTACACCATTCCGATGAAAAACTTCTCAGAAAATTAGATTATGTCGGCAAATATTACAGGTAGGATTAAAACTAAAATAATATCACTACTGAAAAAAGTCAAGAGGAAAAATGTGCACTGAATCACAGTGTTGAAAAAAAGCAACACCCATCTGAAGCGCATTCCGCCGTCAGAAAAAAACTTCGCCCACGAAGCCACGTTTTCCTCTAACGACGTAATGAATCAAGTTGTCCCGCCATTCGGTAACGTCTCAAGTTGATGCTCACAAAAATAGAAGGTAATGTCATGTCCCCCTTAGGGGGGACATCCAGATCAAATTGCGTGGATTCTCGACGAGTCCCTACCGGTCTATCGACCCGAAGGGTCGTTGACGAGTCCTCGACCGGCTTGCGCTCGACGAGTCGTCGTAGTCTGGCGACCGGAATGGCATTTAAAATGAAACTGAGACACTACTCCCCATTCACTAGAACTTCAAGGCCAAATGCTATTTCATGAGCATAAGTTTTTTTGTTTCAACATAATTGCCACTCTGTAATCGATAAAAGTAAGCCCCGCTCGCGACATTCGAAGCATTCCATGTCACAGTGTAAGAGGCAGGTGTCATGTTTTGATGAACCAGAGTTGCCACCTCCCTTCCAAGGAGGTCATAGACTTTCAATGTCACAAAACCAGCTTGAGCAATAGAGAACTGAATCTGAGTCGATGGATTGAACGGGTTTGGATAATTTTGTGAGAGAGCAAATTCCGTCGCCACTCCCGAAACTTGTTTGTTCACTTTTGTCAGGCCGGTGCTTCCGATGTGATGGGCATAGATGTCATACGGGCCTCCAAAACTCGAAGCCCGTGAGTCGTGCCAAGCGATAATTGCTCCTCCCGCATCATCAGAAACAACGACAGGACTCCCTTGAAATGTAGCAGGAGTAGTGCTGACCGGATTGCCGGAAGTTCCGTACGTGGCGTTCGACCAGACGGCCTGTCCGCTGCCATTCACGCGCTGAGCAAAAATGTTAACCCCATTTTGCAGACCTTGACCCCAGGCAATAATCACGCCCCCGCTCTCGTCCGTTGTGAGCACTTCACCGCTGGTGTTTGCAGCGATAGAAGCAGGAGCCGCACCCCAAGGGAGCGATCCATCGGAAGCAATTTTCTGAACGTATGCATTCTTGGCTCCATCGGTCCAGGTGACAAGCGCTGTGCCGTTGTCGCCCGAAATCATGGAAATATTCTCTTGGCCTGTAGAGGTTTTACTGTCGAGGAGAATTCCGAGCGAATCCGTTGGTGTTATCCACGTGAGGACTCCGGAAGCATTGACATGGCCGGCATACGCATGTGGTGACGACCCACTGGCCGATTGTTCCCATGCATAGATCGCGCCGCCGGCATTATCGGAAACAATTACCTCATTTGTTTGTTGCTGCAGATATGACGGCTTCGGTGCGAGCGCTACCCCCAAAGTGTCCCATTGTCGATTGCCCGCAGTGTCGAGCTTTTGAGCAAAGAGGGAGATCCCTGTTGTGAAAGCGTTGCGCACATCTGTCCAGGCAATAATCACTCCGGCGTTTCCATTTTGTAAAAGCCGAAGCTTTAAATAACCTCCATCCGGCAAGCCACTGCTGAGAGTACTAACACCCTCCATCGCAGGCTCAGACCAGCGAATATTGCCCGAACTGTCAATGCGGGTGACAATCAGATTCTGCAACCCACCCTTGAGGTCCGCCCAACTCACATAAGCCCCTCCAAGACCGTCAGACGTACACGCAGTCGGTATGCCTTGAGCATAGAAGAGTTGGAATGGTTCCGGTTCGGCAATCTGCAGAGCAGAATCTCCCCACAAGCGCGCACCCCGAGGACTGATTCGCTGCGCGAAGATCGCCGGAGACGTGCCCCCGAAAACGGGGATTGAGTCCCGATTGTCTTCTTCCCATGAAATGATGATTCCTCCATCCCCTACGGCGGCCACTTGGGGCAGCGTTTGACCGATTCCGGGCGGAGACACTTCCACGCCATTGGCCGTCCAAACCGCAACCCCATTTTTGTCCAAATGTTGTGCGAAGATTTTTGGATTGTTATTTCCCTCACGCTGGTCATCCCAGACGATAAACGCCCCTCCATTTCCGTCTTTTACCATGACGACATCGGATGGTGAATGAGCTCCCGTGGTAATAGGTGTGTTCTTCGACGGATCGCTTGACCATTGGGCGAACGATCGCTCTATGCTGCATGCGACGGATACCAACAACAACAAAGAGAGCAAGGAAAATCTGCGCATGGAATAACCCTTTCTACTTATTGTAATGAGTCGTATCAATCTCGATCATGAGCACATTGCCCTGTGCCTGCATCGTTCGCAAATCATTCACCTGATGATGGATACAAAATTGCTACTTCAGCAGCAACATCTTCTTCATCTCCATTTTTCCGTCAGACTCCAGGCGAGAAAAATAAACTCCGCTCGCCAGCTGTGACGCGTCAAACGTTACCTGGTGATATTCTCCGGCTGTCGCAATTCCATCAAACAGCGTTGCAACTTCCTGGCCGAGCACATTGAATATTTTGAGTACTGCTCGTCCGTTCGATGGGACCGTGAATTGAATGATCGTCGACGGGTTGAACGGATTAGGATAATTTTGTAAAAGCGAGAAGACTGCTGGTATTTCCTGTGCAGCCTGCTTGACGCCCGTCGTAAACTGCGACAATGGCCTCTTCCAAACGCCGGCCCCTTCAGTCGCAGCAAACAGATTCGTGCCGCTTACTGCAAGACCATGAACATACTGATTTGTGAGGCCTGTTGAGGCAAGATTCCAGCTCGTACCATTATTGGTAGAAACAAATATGGTGCCGTTTGACCCTTCAGCCCCCGCAAACAAAGTTGTCCCGCTCACTGCAAGTGAGGTAAGGGCAGTGTTAGCGAGACCGGAATTGATTGCCGTCCAACTTACTCCATTGTTGGTCGAAACGAGAGCGCCTTCTCCAGAAGTCGCTGCGAAGAGGTCCGATCCGATCCCGGCAAATGCCTGCACATAGTCCGTATCGCCGACACCCGAAGTTATGGGGCTCCACGTCGTACCGTTGTTTGCAGAGCGAAAGAGGCCTTGACCAGAGGACGCGGCTAAAATATTCGAGCCGCTTATGGACAAGGCAGTAAATGTGGTATCGTTGAAACCTTTGCTGACCCAGGTTGTCCCGTTGTCTGTAGAAGAATAAATACCGCTTCCCCCAGTCCCTGCAAATATTGTTGTCCCGCTGATGGCCACGGCATAGACGTTTGAAAACGGTTGCCCGACGGTAACTGGCGTCCAGGTCGAGCCATTATCTGTTGAGAGAACTACACCATTCCCCTCTGTTCCAGCTACCACCTTCGTGCCGCTGATTGCAAGGGCGTTGATGGTGGTATCCACTAAACCCTTGTTGACCCATGTTGTACCGTTATCAGTGGAAAGGAAAACACCGCCTCCGGAATTGCCGGCAAATATATTTGTACCGCTTGCGATCAACGCATACACAGTCGATAACGCTAATCCTGAACTAACGGGCGTCCAGCTTGCGCCGCCGTCGGTCGATAGGAAAGCGCCGTTCTGGCTCCCGGCAAAAAGATTCGAACCGCTCACTGCAAATGTGAGAACAGTGCCACTTATACCTGAGCCGGCGGCATTCCAGCTCGTCCCATCATCGGTCGATACGTAAACTCCACCGCCGTAGGTCGCCGCCATGAGATTCGAGCCGCTGAATGTCAACGAAGAAATTGTCTTGATAAACGTAAGGCTTGTGCTAATATTGATCGGTGTCCAGACTGTACCATTATTTGTGGATAGGAAGAGACCGAAGTCAGTCCCTGCGATAAGATTCGAACCACTCACAGCCATCGAAAGGATATTCGTGTTGGTTAAACCTGAATCAACCTTGACCCAGCTTGTGCCCTTATCAGTAGAACGGAACAGCCCGCTTGCTGTTCCGGCGAAAAGGCTCGTCCCGCTAGTGAGCAAAACATAAATGTTTGTGGTGGTTAATCCTGAATCCTTGGCCTGTGTCCAACTCGTCCCATTATCTGTTGAAAGAAAGAGACCGGCGAATGCACCTGCAAAAAGATTGGAGCCGCTGCTTGTCAAAGCGTTAATTGTCCGGCTGTTCAACCCGGAATTAGCTGCTGTCCAGCTGGTCCCGTTGTTCGTAGAAAGAAAGACGCCGCTGCCGGTTCCCGCAAAAAGGTTTGCGCCGCTCACCGTAAGCGCATAGACATCCATGCTTGCCAATCCCGAATTAACGGCTGTCCAACTCGTTCCCTTATTTGCGGAAAGGAAGACACCGCCGTGAGTTCCCGCAAACACGTTTGAGCCGCTGACTGCGAGAGATAAGACCGTCCCTCCTCCAGGACCGCTGGTTTGTACCCATTGAGCTGATGATGAATCGATGCCGCAAATTAGCACAAGCATCAAGATTAGAAATCGAAAAAAATTCTTCATGGATTTTACTCCCTCCGGTTAGTGAATAAACTGTTTTTTAGGACATCATGGGCATTCAAAGATTTTCACGCCATGAATTGCATTCGTGAAGAGCAATTCAAAGTTTCCTTCAATGGCAAGAAATGGCAAATAGCTTATTCTAAATGAGTATTGGCAATTTCCTACGGGGAAGAACGTAGGGGAAAGTACTATATGCCGGCGTCGCTTACAACTACATATCTATGTAGTTTCTTGGGAAATATGAAAAATGTGATGCAGGTCAGATCCAGGCGGCAAGAGGCTTCAAAATGGAAGGATCAAAATGAAGCTATACGGCTTTATTCTTTAACGCTTTTGCGACTGCTTCAGTCCGGGATCGAACATGGAGCTTTGCGTAAATATTGCGGAGATGAAAACGAACTGTATTTACGCTGACAAATAATTTCTCTGCGATTGACTTGTACGTGTATCCTTCGGTTAAAGCAAGAAGAACGTCAAGTTCCCGTTGAGATAACGTGGAGAATACGGTCGATTGTTTTGGCTGCTGAAAATATGTCAATACTTTTCTTGCAACTTCGCCGGACATCGGCGCCCCGCCGGCATACGTCTCACGAATAGAGCTCAGAAGCTTTTCGGGAGCTGTGGTTTTGAGAAGATACCCCACTGCACCAGCGCGTAACGATTGAAAGATCTTCTCCTCATCGCTGTGAACGGTTAACATCAGACATTGTATATGTGGATACCGTTCCTTTAAAATCTCAACCCATTCAATGCCCGATTTGTCGGGCATCCCAATGTCCATCAGCACGACGTCCGGGGGATTTTCATCAAGAGTTTCAAGGAACGCCGATCCGTTTGTGAAGTCGGAGCAGGTGAAACCCTCCGCTTGATCGATGATACTGCGAAGGCCCTTTCTCATCTCGACGTCGTCGTCAATGATTGCCACATGGATGGCATCATTTGCGTCCATTATATTACGATTCGTTATGATTGTTGTGAAATTGGCAAAAGGAATCTACTGTTTTACTTCCGACAAGGCAACTACATAGATATGTAGTTCATCGGGCTGCGGGAAAATTCGCTTGAATCCGTGTTCCCTCTCCTAATTTAGAAATCATTGTAAACGACCCGCCCGATTGCTCTGCCCGCTTCTTCATATTCGTCAAACCGTGCCCAGTGTTATCCTCGCGAGTTTGAAACCCCTTTCCGTTGTCAGAGATGTTCAAAGTAACTCCGTTCCGTTCAAAGATAAATTCGACATCCGCTTCAGAGCATCCGGAATGACGGACGACGTTCGTCATTGCTTCCTTTGCACACAAGAGGATGTTCCGCGCGTTTTCAGGGGGAACATGAAGGGAGAATATTCTATCATCAATTGAAAATTTTAATGTAATGTTTTTCGCCTCACAGGCCTCGAACGCAAAAGAACGAAAACGCTGAACAAGTCGCTCTAGAGGTTCCTTGCTTAGTCCGAGCGACCAAACAACGTCACTCATCGATTCGACCAGGTCGCGGGCCGTGTCGCCGATCTTCTTTAACGAATCTGTAGCTTCGAGATCGGCTGGACCATGATTCTCCTTTTGTGGCAGATCCCGTTCGATAACGGAAGAGAGTATGGCGATGCGCGTCAGGCCTGCGCCAATCTCATCGTGCAGGTCGGCAGCTATTCGTGATTTTATCCGCTCGATTTCCAGCAAGCGTTCTACACGCGACCATATTAAGAAAAAACAAACGGCAATGACAAGAAGAACGGCAAGCATGATGAACCACCATTGCCTCCATAAAGCAGGGGCAATTGTGAACGAAAACGTTGCGGGCTGAGCACTGACAATTCCATTCCCGTTAATTGCCCGAGCAATGAAGGTGTATGTCCCGGGCGATAACGCGGCGAATACAATAAGGTGCTGGTGGTTTTGAGCACTCCACCCGGTGTCGATTCCTATTAGCTTGTACTGATACTGGACAGCTTTTTCGTTCTTTAAACTGAGGCCAATGAGATCGATGGAAACATTATTCTCATCATACTCAAAAGTCCGCGAGGAGTCTGGATTTACTTCAACGCCACTGACAAGTACACGCCTAATGTATATTGGAGGAGGGACATCGCTTTGCAAATCCTTTTGCCGATCGTAAAACGTAATGCCGGCATCGGTAATTAGCCACATTGTTCTGTCTTTCATCTCTCCGCACGAGTAGACGGGGGGACCGGTCAATTCTTTTTTCGACGAAAACTTTACGGACCCCGTAGTCGTCATCTCCTGATATCCCAATTGAGTTCCTAACCATTGGTGTCCGTCGGAGTCATTAATCATTGACCAGACCGCGGTGCTAAGCAACCCATCCTTCAATGAGAGGGGATGAAAAGTAGAATCGCGAAGATACGCAACCCCACCGTAGCGCGTGCCGACCCAGAGAATTCCGGCGCTGTCTTGAAGTATCGAGCGAATCGACATATTCGGCAGTCCATCATCATTAGTAAAATGCCGGCCCCCGCCGGAAAATTTTTTGTCTGCAGGTAGCAATGTCAAGCCGTTATCATACCCGCCGAACCAGAAGTTTCCACCCCGGTCTTCAAATATAGCACGGACTGAGTTGTCCGGCATTCCGTCTTTAGCCATGTAGGCGCGCACGAAGGGTTTCGTTCGCCTAGGGTCGAAGAGATATACACCCCGATTATCGGACATGCTGCACCAGTAATAGCCTTCCCTGTCTTTAAACAAAAAAAGAGGCGCTCCGCCGATTCGGTACTCCTTACCTTGACTCCATCGGCGTAAAACTCTTAGTTCCGATGGACCTTCGTTTTGTACTGTTAGGTTGAAGCACACTATTTCACCCCCATCGTAGCCGGCCCATAGGTTTGATGGCGGATCAAACAATAGCGTAAACGGCTTTTGTTTGGTCACGCTTCGAAGCTCCTTATGCAATGTTGTTTGCCATAAATTATTCCCTCCCTTCCACAATTCAGAGATTCCATCCGCGGATACAACCCACAGATGTTCACCGCTATCCATTGCCGCAGCGGAGCCGTTTGGCGGGAATATTAATGCTTTAAACGGATAGGTAAAAACGGATCTATTTGCGAGCTTCGCAATCCCCTTGCTTCCCAACCCCAGCCACAAATTTCCTTCGAGGTCAATTGCCCCGCAGGAAATGAAATTTTCCGGTAAACCGTTCGAAGTTGAACAAAAAGGAATCGGATCGCCTCCGTCTTGGGAAAGGTGATAAACTCCTCTTGTTGTTCCGATTAAAAGTCCTTCACGATCATCCAACATAAAATTGATACTTGTACTTTTTATACCGAGCCGCTGTAGAATTTTTCCATTGCGCATATGCAATAGTTCGCCGTTTGACATGCCAATCCAGAGGCTCGTGTCGCTCGGCGCATGAATGCATTCTGGAAAAAAGTTTGATCCGAAGCGAATCTTTACTCGATGCAAGGATTCTGATTGTGGAGAGAAAGAGTAAAGACAATCGGACATGAGTACCCACAACATTCCGTCAGCCGATTGGGTAACTCCTGTAACTGTTCCCTTAAGAACCAGAGGGACAAACGGCTTAAATTCGTTATTAATAAGTCTAAACAACCCTTCGGCTGTGGCGCACCACAATGTTCCTTGGCGATCCTCAAAAAGCGAAGAGGCAATGCTCGACATATGCGGCCCCTCAATTCGATATGTCTGAAACTTACCCGCTTCCCACTTACTTACACCTCCCCCATTTGTGCCGATCCAGAGGGTTCCAGGATTTTTTCGACTCTCCGTTATACAATTCACGCGACTATACGCCAGTCCGTCCGCCACCGTGAAATTCCGAAATACATCACCATCATATATACTCACGCCGTCGTTCGTCCCTACCCAAATATATCCGTGGGAGTCACAGCAGATCGCAAGAACATAATCCATTAGCAGCCCATCTTTTGAGCTGTAATGGTCAAATGGATAAATCTGCGTAATGGAATTTGATAAGGATTGGATGGAATACAAAAACAACAACACGATGCCATATTTTATTTTAACGTTTGCAGACATGTTTTCCCAAAGTATGATACCCCAGATCGAAGAAGTGCCTAAACGAAGAAACGGGAACCGCCTTTGCGTGATTGCAATATCTTAAAAATGGTAAAGCATCATGTAGACTATAACACCCGTTACCGAAACGTATAACCATATCGGTAATGTGACGCGCGCAATGTTTCGATGTTTGTCAAATCGCGATGATAATCCTCGTACGAGGGTTACGATAGCCATTGGAACAATAACGACGGCAAGAATCGAGTGCGAGATAAGGATTGTAAAATAAAGGGGACGCACAATGCCTGTCCCCTTAAAGGGAATAGAGCCGACATGTGCATGATAATAAAGGTACGACGTCAAAAAGAGAACTGATGTAGCGAATGCAGAGAGCATCACTTTTTTGTGAATTGCTTTTTTCCTGTGGAGAATAAAATAATAACCGGTAAGAAGCAGGATCGCGTTCAACCCGTTGAGCACAGCGTTGATAGTCGGAAAAATCGTCAGACTCATTTGTTTAGTTTTTTTCCGTAGCAAGTGTCCGTACATCCGCGACAATCTGTCCCAGCGCCTTTTCATCGGTCGAATCGTAATATCCGCGTATAACGCCTTCCCTGTCTACGAGAACAAACATGGTGCTATGGATAATCGGTTCAAGAGTCGAGCCCGAGTCCGAGGCAACTGCAAGATGGAAACCTTGGCGCGTCAAATAATCAATTTTATCTTTTTCGCCCGTGAGAAACAGCCAACGGGACGGGGATGCTTTATAGAGATCTGCGTAGTCTCGAAGGGTTTCTGGTGTATCCCTTTCTGGGTCGACTGAGATGGACACAAGAAGAACGTTATTCGCCGTCTTTAGCTGTTCTTGAAAGTTTGCCATGGTACTGGACATGATTGGGCAATTGCCGCCGCAATTCGTGAATATGAAATCGGCAATCCATGCTTTTCCTTTTAGATCGGAAAGCGGGACTTTTGCGCCGCTCCGCTCTGTCAAAGTAAAATCGGGAACGATGCCTAGACGCGGCAGCGAGCTTTTGGGAGGAGATTTAAGCTCCGTGTACAGGAATGAAAAAATAACTGCTGCGATCACAAATCCTAAAAATCCCCAGAGAAAAAGCGATCGAAATGATATCTTGCTGGATGAGAACTTCATGATTTCTTCCTTACAAAAAGCATAGATCCGAAAAACACGACGATACAGAATAAAACGATAACTATTAACGAGAAAACGAAATCGGAAGTCTGGCTGTGAACGCGATGATACAACATTACCCGTGTCGCTGAAATCGAATATGTAAGCGGATTGACTGCCATAATATCCCTCAGCCATGGCGGTGCACCATCCATCGGGAATAATGAGCCGGATAAAAGCCATAAAGGGATTAAAAATAAATTCATTATCGCATGAAACCCCTGGGTCGACTCCATCCTCCATGCGATGAGAAATCCAAGCCCGGTTAGTCCAAAACCGATGAAGCAAAGCAGGACAACCATTGAGAAGAACTGAAATACCGAGAAAGAAAATCCGACCAGCGGTGCAAGGGCAAGGAAGATGATCGCCTGTACAACAGCCAGGGTCGCTCCGCCGAAGATCTTCCCTAGCGCAATGCTCGCACTGGAAATCGGTGCGACGAGGACGGCTTGGAGATACCCTTCTTTTCTATCTTCGATTATCGAGATAGTAGAGAATATTGCCGTGAAGAGCATGATTAACAGGAGCGTTCCTGGAAAGAAATATTCGAGGTAGTTCGCTCCTCCGAGTGGAGAAGTCGTTCTAAACGAGGTGCCAAGACCCGAGCCGATAAAAAACCAAAACAGCACAGGAGATCCGATTACGCCGATCATCCTGCTTTTCTGGCGGACGAAACGGATAAGTTCCCTCATCCATAATGAATATGCAGGTAATACAAATTCGTTCACGATCTTCATTTGCCCGCCTCGTTCGGAATATCATTTACCATTTTGTGTCCGGTTCGGTGAATGAAGACATCTTCAAGCGTCGGCTTCCCCACGGAGACAGCGCTGATTTTTCCGGGGAACGCTTCGACGATTCTAGGGACAAATTGATGGCCCTTCTCCTTCTCTACCCGAAGCGTACCGTCGACAATGGTTGACTCAAGTTTGAATTTCTTCTTCAACATGCCGCGTAGCTCATCGGGATTTTTGGCGACAATCGAAATAACTTCACCTCCCACTTCCCGCTTTAACGTATCCGGAGTTCCAAGAGCAACCAAAGATCCTTTATCCAGGATAGCAAGCCGGTCACAGTGTTCCGCTTCCTCGAGAATGTGCGACGTGATGACAACAGTAATGCCTGTTTCGCTTCGTAGTTGAAGCAAGTAATCCCATAAGTCTCGGCGGGCGCCGGGATCAAGCCCTGTGCTCGGTTCGTCGAGGATGAGAACGTTTGGCATGTGAAGCAAGCCTTTCCCGATCTCTACACGCCGCTGCAACCCTCCCGAGAGTTGTTCAACGATGTCGTGTTTGCGATCTTCAAGTTTCAAATGGCGGAGAACGTCGTCGATTCTTTTCATCGCCTCTGAACCATACATCCCGTGCAATAGCCCCTGAAAGCGGAGGTTTTCTTTCACAGTCAGTTTAATATCGAGACTAGGTGATTGGAAAACCACCCCAATATGCTTTCTCACGTTGGAAGAGTTTGCCACTACATCGTAACCGCAAATTTCCGCTCTTCCGTTAGTAGGTACAATTGCCGTCGAAAGTATCTTAAACATGGTCGTCTTGCCGCCGCCATTTGGGCCAAGGAAACCAAAGACTTCACCTTTGCTCACCTCTAAGGATACATTGTTGAGTGCTGGGCGGCCCGCATACTCATGCGAAATATTTGAGACGACTATCGTTGGAGTATTCATGACATTCTTGATTAAGTATTAGCTAAGTGCAATATAATCAAAGAAAACAGCGTTTTCAATTTGGTTCTTTCTAGTGCTTATCCGCGAATTTGCTATGTAAAAAATCGCGGTCCGAGAAACAAAACCAACTTACACTTTATCGATCACCATAAGGATGAATAAGACCGGCAGGTAAACCAATGAAGCAAAGAAAAGCCTGCGGGCGGACAAGTTTACGCGTGCAGGATTCTCTTCTTGTGCAGAAATAAATGAGGCCGCAAAGATGATACCGAAAAGGAGGAAGGCAAGTCCGGCCGCCAGGGCACCTATAAAATACAATGTTGAGGTCATCCCGATCACTGAAGGGACTAAACTAATTGGAATGAGTGCGGAGCAGTTCCCGAGAACGTGACGCGAAGTTCTCGTCCCCCCCTCGTCTAAGACCGTCAGCAATCGATACCCTGCTCTTGAGTAATCTTTCCGGTAGAGCCATGCTAATGAAAAAAAATGGGGCATTTGCCAAAAAAAAAGGATCACAAAGAGCACCATTGCTCCGGATGTAATCTCATTTCTGGCAGCAACCCACCCCATCAACGGCGGCAAAGCTCCCGGAATTCCTCCAATCGTCGTGGCGATGGGGGAAATTCTTTTTAATGGGGTATAAAGAAAAAGATATGTCGTTAGCGTAACAACCCCCAGGAATCCCGTAAGCGTATTCACAAGCACCGTCAATTCCAAAAGGCCTATACTCGACAAAAATATTCCAAACGCCAGGACTGTTCCCGGCATAAGACGGCCCGACGGAAGGGGACGCCTTTCTGTCCGTTTCATTAATCCGTCGTAATGCCGCTCGAGATACTGGTTGAGTGCGCCTGCCCCTCCCCCAAGCAGAGTGGTTCCTAGCGCAAGGTTTACCAATAACCAAAAATCTGCAGCACGCCATATCCCGAGATGTGCCAGGTAAAAGGAGCAAATGGCCGTCAGAACAGAGAGTGAGGTCAATTCCGGCTTCATCAATTCAATGCAATCAGCAACCGTCCTCAGCGCTGATCG
>JBAUMC010000078.1:0-12631 GCA_049578505.1 Bacteroidota bacterium
GGGGCTGGCCGCTCAGGAAGCGCATCACCTCTACGAAATCGCCCGCAACGAGGGGGAACAACGGCAGGCATACTTTGTCCAAGCAGTCGTCGACGCGGATGCCGGCAACATGGACGCAGCCGTGAAAGACTTTGAAGCGGAATTCGAAGTAGGCAAAAAGATTAACGATGTTGTTGGAATGGCAGGTGATGTCGCAGCCCAGGCAAACGTCCTTCTCGCATCGGGAAAACCCGATGATGCCATCGCCTCCTATCGGAAATCCCTCCACATTATTACGCAGTCCGACCTTTCGCCGGAGATCAAGTCAAATGCTGTGCGCATCAGCCACTACAACGAGGCCTACGCTGCGCTGGCAAAAGGAGATCTGGACAAGGCAAAGGAAGAAAAAGAAACTTTTGAGAAGATGACCGAGCAGACAAAGAACGAGAGTCAAATGCGATTTGTTCACGAGCTGGCGGGATCGATTGCCCTAGCGGAAAAAGATGGCAATAAAGCGGTCAACGAACTTCTGCAATCGAACTTGCAGGATGCGTATAATCTGTATCGTCTCGCCAAGGCATACAAGTTGAAGGGAGACAATGAAGACGCCCGCGAATACAGCAAAAAGGCTGCGGAGTTTTACGGATTGCCATCGCTGAATTATGCCTTCGTCAGGCTCAATGCCGAGAAAATGTCCATCAATCAATAATCCAATATCAACCCTTGCGGCGTATTCATAAACATTTGTCACGCCGTACGCCATCAGATATTCAAAGGCACTCCAAACAAGGAGTGCCTTTTTTTATTTCCTTTCTTCCCGCCAATCACGAAGTTCGCGAAGCGATCCCTTTGGGAGATGCCTTCGGCAAAATGGGCGGAATCGGGTGACAGGGCAATGCACTTTGATATCTCAATTACTCAAATATAGCCGCTGCCGAATTGTGCAGAGCGCCTATAAGACATGGATATTCTTTTTATCGCACATCTCCCTAAGTATCTTTGGCCAGACAGTAACGCTCACTTCGCCCAAGTGAGCCTTTTTCAACAGAAGCATGTATGTGCGTGATTGACCAATGCCCCCACCGATACTCAAGGGGAGTTCATTCGTAATGATCCCCTGATGGTAGGGTTGCTTTAGAAAATCGAGCTGCCCTGACATCTCAAGCTGTGTTTTGAGAGTTTCAGCGTTGACTCTGACTCCCATCGACGTCAGTTCATGCCGCCGTTTCGTCACGTGATTCCAGACCAGGATGTCGCCGTTCAATCCGTGTGTTGTCTTGCCGTGATCGGTTTGGTTCTCAGTTACCCAGTCGTCGTAGTCGGCGGCCCGGTTTTCATGCGGAAAGCCGTCTTTCAACGGCCAACCGATTCCGATGATGAATATCGCGGGGTACTTCTGAAGGATCGCCGTTTCACGCGCCTTCCTCGGCAGGTCCGGATACATCTCGAGAATATCTTCGGCATGAAGAAACGTAAGTTCGTCGGGCAGGTTAGGATATTTCTTTGTGTGCAGCTTTGGATACCTCCGCTGGATATACCGTTCCGCGCCTGTGAGGACTTTCCAGATCTTTTTGACCACTCCTTGAAGGTACACAGGATTCCTTTGCTTCGCGGTAATTACCTTCTCCCAATCCCACTGGTCCACATAGACACTATGGTCGTGGTCAAGAAAATAGTCTTTGCGCACCGCTCTCATGTCCGTGCAAAGGCCTTCACCAACTTTCATCCCGAATTGCTTCAGTGCGACGCGCTTCCACTTGGTCGCCGCTTGCACCACTTGAGCATCAACAGGATGCTTGTCGTAATCATTGGAGATGTGAAATTGTATCGGCGTGCGCGAGCCATCCCGATCCAGGAGATCGTTGACGCCGCTCTCCACATCGACGATGAGCGGAACCTGGACCATCATGAGGTTAAGTTCTTTGCAAAGGTGGTCTTCGATGTACTCCTTGAGGTCGAACAATGCTCGTTGTGTTTGTTTAGGGTCTAACAATGAATGATAATCTCGCGGCAAAATTGTCTCTAATTCTTCGTAATTACCGATACCCGGTCCTGCGAGGTCAGCTTTCTTATCTGTCATGGCGGAAAAACTCCTTTCGTCAATTGGTGTGTGCTTCAGTTGAACAACAATCCGTCCAGCGAGCGGGCATTCTCAATGGATGTGTCAGGATTGCTGCATTGAATTCAGACAGACTTCACGGGTCTATGGAGGCCCTCTGTGAAAGTCCCCGTTCTGCCCGGCGCCCCTTCTTTCACTTGAATCTCATCGAATGTGAAAATATGTTTTCCCCCGGAAGCCACAAACTCGACTGTGATGCCGTGCTCTCCCACCTCTATCAATGTGATTTCCTTGCCCCGGCCCATTCTAGTGAAGTCTACTAAATATCCGAGGTGACGCGCTTTCGGTTGGAGATCGATAAGATATGCGGAATCTCCGAGGTGGCGTCGTAATCGTGATGCGAATTCCACAAACCCTCCTTTCGTGTATTACAATTCCAGATTGCAGAGAGTCAATTTACAAGTGTCGCAATATGCGGTAGTGCCTCAGTTTCAGTCTTAATGTCATTCCGGCGAAAGCCGGAATCCATTTTCTTTGCCCTGGATGCCCGCTTTCGCGGGCATGACACCTATTTCTTGGTTTGATATATTCGAACTGAGACACTGTCAAAAATGCAAAAGCCTTGCTCCTTTTCTTCACATCGAACGGAGGCTTGGCTCATTTACCATACCCGACAGTTTGTGTGAGAATAATCTTTTGGTCTGCACGTAACTTCAATGCTTCAGCGAGCGACGTTCTATCTACCGAACCCCGCACGACTACAGCGAGGCCTTCCGATGCGCAGTATAAATAAACATTTTCGGCTATAAACCCGACATCCGCCGCGGTATAAAGAATCTTGTCTTCATCGCTCGCCTTCGACGCTCGCGCAAAGTCCGCAACGTAGACAATGTTCAGTGGAGCATTAGCGACAAACGCCTGACTTCCCGTTGCAGGCCGAAGGTCTTTGGCAATAACGAGATTCAAATGGTTTCCTTTCGGATCGTACAAAAAGAGACCTTCCGCCATAGCGACATACAGATCTACTTCCTGCCAATTCATCGCGGACGGGGCAGTCCTCTTTCCCGATTCAGGTCTGTTGATGCCGTAGGCCGCCCACAATATGTTTGAAACCTCCTGCATCGGCAGAGCAATTGAATCGAAGTTCCGCGATGATTGCCGCAGCTTCAATACCTGCATAAGCGGTTTGCCGATCTCCGTCTGCGGCGGCGGAAGTTTTATAGATTTGAGCTCTTGAGCGGTCGCGCATGTGATCCCAGCGATCAAAAGAACAGTTGAAGCCGTTGCTATTATTTTCATAGTAATCCTCGAAGAAGAAGAATCGTAGTGAGTAATTTGCATTTTGTGAAAAGAGTTCGAACAACATCCGGAAGTTCATGGAGTGAAGCTAAGCTGCGTGTGCGTCGCTCGACGAATCGTGGTTTGCAGAATCGTTGATAGACTCGAGGATAGGCGATTTGCGGCTGCGATGTTGGAGAATAGCCGCAAACGACGTATTGGCGTTTTGTTGATCATTTCTCCGCAGATGGAAAATTCGCCGAAAACTGCTTCCATTATTCAGGGCTATATTCTTTTGAAATCTAACTATGCTCATCGTCAGGATGAAAATCCCAAAACCGAGCAACACCGAGCTCTCGACCCAGAGTTCTTTGAGACCGACCCCTTTAAGGAATACCCCGCGGATGATAACAAAAAAATATCTCAAGGGAATAAAGTACGTGAAGAATTGAATGATCTTCGGCATGTTCTCTATCGGAAAAACGAACCCCGAGAGAAACATCATGGGGAGGATGACAAAAAAGACTGCAGTGAGCATCGCTTGTTGTTGAGTGCGCGACACGGTCGAAACGAACAGACCGGCGCCGAGCGTCGTCATCTGGAAAACCATGGACAACGTGAAGATAAGCATCACGCTCCCTTTCAAAGGAACTCCGAACCAGAGCGTCGCAACAAGGAGGACGAGAATGATGTCAACGATTCCTATGATAAAGAAAGGAGCGAGTTTGCCGATGACGAGCTGGTACGATCTGATTGGCGTGACGATCAATTGCTCCATCGTTCCTGCCTCATTTTCTTTTACAATTGCGAGCGATGTGAGGATCATCGTCAGCACCATCAGCAACAATGCCAGCACTCCGGGTACCATAAAATTGCGGCTCTTCAGCTCCGGATTATACCAGACACGGACCTCTGGATCGACGACCGCCGGCCTTACGCCTAGCCCTTTCACTGCTTCAAATTTTTTCACAATAATGTTCTGCGAGTACTGTTCGACGATCATCGACACATAATTCAATCCGATAGTCGCTGAATTTGTTTCCGAGCCGTCGGCAATGACCTGAAGCTGTACTTGGTCGCCGGAGATGAGATTGTTGCTGAAATCGAACGGGATGACGACCGCAATCGATGCCGCCCTCGTATCAATCGCACGGTCGACATCTGCATATGAGCCGGCGCAGCGAACAAGCGAGAAATAGCCGCACTCCGTGAATTTCGTTACAAACTCCCGGCTCGTCTTCGAATTGTCCATGTCGTACACGATTGTCGGAATGTCCCGGACATCCAACGTTGCAGCATAGCCAAGGATAATGAGTTGAAAGATCGGGGCAAAAAAGTTTATCCCGATCATCTTCGGATCGCGTCGAAGCTGCTGAAACTCCTTTTGAATAAATGTAAGAATTACTCTCATACGACTACCAGCTTTGCTTTTTCATCCTCGCTGCGCTGATCGAAATAACGATCGCAGCAAAGGCGATCAGGAAAAGGACATCGGTATAAAAAGCGCCGATACCGACTCCTTTCAGAATGATGCTGCGCAGCACGATGAGAAAATAGCGGGCGGGAATTAAATACGTTATCGCCTGAATAACCACGGGCATATTCCTTATTGGAAAAACAAAGCCCGATAAGAGAAACGTCGGAAGCATCGTGAGAATGACGGCAAGAATGAACGCGACTTGCTGGGTTTCGGCCACAGTCGAAATAAGCAATCCCAGTCCCAAACAGCCCGCAAGAAAGATGAGCGTGATGGCGAGGAGGAGGGGTAAACTTCCTCTGACGACGACGTCGAAAAGAACAAAGCTCACAACGAGGATAATGATTGTGGCCGCAAACGAGATGATCATAAATGGAATTGTCTTCCCTATGATGAATTCAAACGGCTTTGTTTCTGAGACAATAATCTGTTCCAATGTATTCCTCTCTTTTTCCCGAACCACGGAAAGTGAGGTGGAGATAACTGCGGTGACCATGAGAATGAACGCGATCAAGCCGGGAACGAGGAACTTGGCGCTCCGGAGTTCCGGATTATACCATACACGCGGACGGTAGTCGATTGGCATTGCTACGTTAGTCCGCCCTGCGTGCTGAAGGGACTGAATGACGATCTTGGTTGAATAGTCCTGCGTGATAGCCATGACATATCCGATGGCAGTGGTTGCGGCATTTGAATTCGCCCCGTCGACGATGACCTGAATCGGCGCTACCGCTCCTTCCTTCAGGTGATGGGAAAAATCGCTCGGGATCACGACAACAATTCTGCATTGTTCCCTTCCCAGCAGGCCGTCGATCTCGTCTTTGTCCTTTAAGACGTACTTGAAATCGAAGTATTCGGAGTGAAGAAATTCTTCGGTGAACGCCCTGCTCGAACAGCTTTTTTCCTCATCATAGAGTGCAAGGGAGGTGTGCTTTACGTCAAAGTTGAGTGCGTAGCCGAACATGACGATCATGAAGGCAGGGATGACAACGAGTATGCCGAGGGTTCGCTTGTCCCGCGCAACCTGCCGAAGTTCCTTTTTTATGATGGCGAATATTCGACCGAACATGATATGCGCTGTTAAAATTGCCTTGCTCCTGATTAACGGAGCGACCAGTGAACTCACAAATAGAAAAGCCTCTGCCAGCTTTCGCCAACAGAGGCTTCTAAATTCTCATCACTATCTTTACCCGCACATAGGAGTCCCCGCTGTCAAAAGCTGGGGTCTATCTTGCACCGGGCAAAATATCCGCTAATTCTCCCGCATTGTCAAGCCACAAAACTCCTCGTAGTTCCTGAATTTGAAAATAGCTTTTAACAAAAAGGCCTGGATGGCCGCGAAAGCGGGCATGACAATTCCTTTTTTATCCTGAATACTCAAAGTAGTCCACTACTAACTCCTCGGTAGTCTCTGAATTTGAAAATAGCTTTTAACAAAAAGGCCTGGATGCCCGCTTTCGCGGGCATGACAATTCCCTTTTTATCCTGAATATTCAAAGTAGTCCACTACTCGTCCCTTCTCAAGGTTGCTATTTCGGCGAAGTTTAACTAATATTTAAAAGGTTTTTATCCCACCTCGTCCACGTTCGGGAGGGCGAAAAATATGAAGAAGATTGCAACTACCTGGCTTGTACTCCTAAGCCTTATCCTCACCCCAACAATTGGTCTGTCACAAAGCAGCCCGAATGATCGGCAACCCGCCGTTGCAGGACAATTCTACCCGGCTCAGCGCAGCGAACTTGAAGCTGAATTACAGAAACTCTTTTCAAAAGCTGTCCCGCCAAAGAAGATCAAGAACGTGATTGCCATCATCTCACCTCACGCAGGATATGTCTACTCCGGCGAAGTTGCTGCATCGGCATTCAACCAAATCAATCCGACAAAAGAGTACGAAAACATTTTTGTCCTTGGACCGAGTCATCACGTTGCTCTGGAAGGAGCGTCCGCTTACGCTTCAGGGAACTACGTGACGCCGCTCGGAACGGTCAAAGTCAATACTGAGCTTGGAGAGCAACTTGCAAAAGAGAATTCGGTGTTTACCAATGCGATCGAGCCGCACGTGTACGAACATAGCATAGAAGTGCAGCTCCCTTTTCTTCAATACTGCATGAAAAAAGAGTTTCAGATTGTCCCCATCGTTGTCGGGGCCCCATATCCCGAAACGTGCAAGCGGATGGCTTCAGTTCTACGACCCTACCTCAACACCAAGAACCTGTTTATCATCAGCACCGATTTCTCTCATTACCCCTCATACGGCGATGCCGTACGAGTCGATACGTCGTCCGCAAGCGCGATACTCTCTAACTCTCCCAACCGTTTGATTGAGGTTACTCGGAGCAACGAGCAAAAAGAAATTCCAAACCTTGTCACTACGATGTGCGGCTGGTCCTGTGTATTAACACTCCTGTACATGACGGAGAATAACCCCAACGTGGTTATCAATCTCATCGAGTACAAAAATTCGGGCGATTCCGAAGTCGGCGACAAATCGAAAGTTGTCGGATACTGCGCAATTGTTTTTTCACTGAAGGATAAAATTGAAAAAGCAAGCACCGGACTCAACGAGAGCGATAAAAGGAAATTACTATGGATTGCGCGCAACACGATTGAGCAATATATCAAGGAAAAACAATCCCCGGCCATTGATACGACCCCCCTCTCATTGGGCGCGAAAACTAACGGCGGCGCTTTTGTTACCCTCCTCAAAAACGGCGAGCTGAGAGGATGCGTGGGACGGTTCGATTCCAAAGAGCCGCTCTATAGAGTTGTCCAGCAGATGGCAATTGCTGCTGCCACGGAAGATTATCGCTTCCCTCAGGTTCAAGTGGATGAAATCGGCGGCCTGCAGATTGAAATCTCTGCCCTCACGCCAATGAGAAGAATTGCATCTATCGACGAGATCCAGCTCGGACGTGATGGCATCTATATACGGAAGGGAGACCGTTCCGGTACCTTCCTTCCTCAAGTGGCGATGGAAACCGGCTGGACAAAGGAAGAATTCCTGGGCCATTGTGCCCGCGACAAAGCCGGGCTCGGCTGGGACGGATGGAAAGACGCCGAGATCTATGTATATGAGGCAAATGTGTTCAGCGAAAAAGAAATAAGTCGCTGAAAGATGCGGGGCCCATCACCGTTATGAATCCCCTTCAAAATCCTATTGCGCTCGACAGAAGGCTTATGCTCGCTGTCGTCGCGCTGGGTGCTACGTCGATTGTCACACAGGTCATTTTACTCAGAGATTTCCTCTCAGCCTTCTACGGAAACGAGCTTGTCATTGGGATCATTCTGGCCAACTGGATGATCATTACGGCTGCAGGATCGTTCCTGGGGAAATATTCCAGCAAACTTATCTCCAACGACAATTTCGTTTCTCTGTTATTAGCATCCGTGGCAGTGCTTCCGGGAGTTACTCTGTTCCTATTGCGGCTTCTGAGGAACATTGTATTTATTCCGGGAAGTATGGTCGGAATAACCCAGATCCTGTACACCTCCTTCATCTTGCTCCTCCCGTTTTGCCTTGTTTCAGGCTTCTCGTTCACACTGCTGGCGCAAAGGGTTTCGGCGAAGTATGGTTCAAATTTGATCGGCCGTATCTACGCCCTGGAGGCTCTGGGAAGCGTGGTGGGCGGGCTGATCTTCAATCTTGTTTTGATTTTTTATCTTCAAACTTTCCAAAGTTTGATCCTCCTGATGGCTATCGATTTTTTGGCAGCTCTCTTGTTGTTGATCAAAGAAAAGAAGCGCGCAGTTGTTGCCTCCGCTGCCTTTGGGGTAATAGCTCTTGTTGTTCTAATATTTACGAGCGATCTTGACGATCTCACTCGGCGCATTCAATTTCAGGGCCAGGAACTTCTTTTTCACAAAGACACCCCGTACGGAAACCTGGTGATAACAAAGCAAGCCGATCAAATGAACTTCTACGAGAACAACATGCTCCTTTTTTCGACAAACGACGTGGTGGCGAACGAAGAAGCTGTGCATTACGCTATGATCCAACATGCCAATCCCAGAAGTGTGCTGCTGATCTCAGGCGGGATTTCCGGCACGATGCAAGAGATTTTAAAATACAATGTCGACAGAATAGACTACGTCGAGATTAATCCCTGGATTATCGATATCGGCAAGCGGTACACATCGGCGCTGGCGGACAAAAGAGTCCACATCATTAATCAGGATGCGCGGATGTACGTGAAGCGTGCCTCGCAAAAATATGATGTCGTCCTGATAAACCTTCCGGACCCGAGCACCGCTCAACTCAACAGATACTACACTATCGCCTTTTTCGAAGAACTACAAAGGCTGCTTAACAAGAATGCCGTTCTCTCTATGAGCCTGATCTCATCGGCCGACTATTTGAGCAGCGAGTCGCGTCAAGTACGGTCAGTCATTGTGAATACTCTTAATACAGTTTTTAAGAACATCCTTATTGTGCCAGGTTCGCGAGATTACATTCTCGCTTCGGATGGATCCATGGATATACATGTCGCCCGTCTTATAAGGGAGAGAGGCATACCGACCATCTACGTGAATGAAAACTATCTTGATGATGAGCTGCAAAAACAAAGAAGCGAGTTTATCCTAGGCACACTTGACAGGCACTCCCCTATCAACGAAGACTTTACTCCTATTTCCTACCATCGGCAGCTTCTCTACTGGCTGAGTCAATTTCAAAATAATTATTGGATCTTAGCGGCAGGAGGTTTGCTGGTCGTCATTTTCCTTGCAGGAAGGATGAATACAATTACCTTTGGAGTCCTCACAGGAGGGTTCGCTGCATCCTCGGTTGAAATTCTGTTGCTCATCTCGCTGCAGATCATCTATGGATATATCTACTTCCTGGCCGGTGTGATCATTTCAATATTTATGGCGGGATTGGCTCTCGGCGCAATGGCAGGCTATAAAGTGCCGCGACGCTCCAATATAGACAGGTTCATCTCCGTGCAACTCTATATCGGAATATTTGCACTCATCGCTCCGGCAGGGCTAACTTTTCTGAACAGCCATTCGACAAATTTCTATCTCGTGCATTCCATTTTCTTTACTTCAACTTTCGCTTTTGCGCTCTGCATCGGAGCAGAGTTTACGCTGGCTTCGCGTCTTCAGAAAGGAAATATTTCGACGATTGCTTCAAACCTGTATAGTGTCGATTTGGTCGGTTCGGCGATCGGAGCTTTGTTAGTTACCGCATATCTCATCCCGCTGCTCGGGATAATGAAAGTCTGTTGTATAGTGGCAGGGCTGATGTTTTCAAGCACGGCTGTTTCCATCCTCAATCGAAAAAAATATTTAACCGTGGTTTGATGATTGAAGAGAAAGAAAAGATCATAAAAAATCAAGGTGCGATAATGAACGACAGTGTGGTATCAACAACGATGTCCAAGCGGCAGTTTATGAGATGCTGCTTTCTTGCAACGAGCGGATGCGTTCTCGGTGTAGACCGGTTGAGCTCATTTGCAGGAATATTAGATACTGCTATCGGCGGCATGCAGTCTCAATCAGAGGATTTATGGAAGTGGAGTAAAGAAGCTCTGTTCTATCTCAAAACAGATGGGGGCTTGCTCTGTCAGAAATGTCCTCACGGATGCGTCTTGCAAAACAACGATATCGGCAAATGTCGAAACAGAGTGGTCCACGACGGGAAAATGTACTCGATCGCTTACGGAAATCCGTGTGCAGTCCATATCGATCCTATCGAAAAGAAGCCGTTGTTTCATTTCCTTCCGTCGACTCGGGCGTATTCTATCGCGGCTGCGGGTTGCAACCTCCGATGTCTGAACTGTCAGAACTGGCAGATCTCGCAGTTCAGTCCGAAAGAAACCGACAACATCGACCTTATGCCTCCAAAGGTAGTAGAGCAGTGTCTCATTAATCGCTGCGAATCAATCGCATATACCTACTCCGAGCCGACAACCTTTTATGAATACGCGTATGACACCGCAAAGCTTGCAAGGGAGAAAAAGATCAGGAATGTTTGGAAGTCTGCCGGATACATTAACGAGGAGCCGCTGCGGAAACTCTGCAAGTATATCGATGCAGCAAATATTGATCTGAAGGGGTTCGACGAGGATATTTATTGGCGGCTGAACGAGGCAACACTCGCCCCGGTTTTAAAAACACTCCAGGTATTCAAGGAGGAAAATGTCTGGCTTGAAATCACCAATCTCGTCATTCCCGGCTGGACTGATAATCCGGACACGATACAAAAAATGTGCGATTGGTTGTACAAGAATGGATTGGCAGACTGCCCCCTGCACTTTAGCAGGTTTGTGCCCCTGTATAAATTGAATCAACTCCCGGAAACCCCTGTCTCAGTATTGGAAAAAGCGCGAAATCTTGCTCTGAATGCCGGCGTGAAGTATGTCTATATCGGCAATGTCCCCGGCCATAGCGCGGAGAACACGTACTGCCACAAATGCAAGAACATGATCATTGAACGGAAGGGGTTCTCTATTCTCTCCAACAATATTATCAACGGTAAATGCAAATTTTGCAATGAAAATATTCCGGGGATTTGGAGTTAAAGAGTTACCCTTCGAATGCAGGCTCCCGTTCTTTATTTTTGGAAACAGAGCACTAGGTCTAAAAAAAATCCCTACTGTCAAAAAGCAGTAGGGATTGCTCTTTAATGTGCTGGGGCCTGGAACCAACTTCATTCAACTTTATTAGCTGGTTGGAAGAGCCGCTACCTGTTCACGCCATTTTCTTGACAGCCTTTATTTTTGCAATAATTCCTTGACGGCCGCTTCGATCTGTTGATCACGGTCGTTTGTCATGATGGCAGGCTCGTTGCGCACTTTGATATCCGGTTCAAGCTGGTTGTTCTCGCAGAACTTTCCATCAGGCGTGCGCCATCCACCCATCGGGATTCCAAACACCAATGTCGGATCGATCTGCCGTTCCCACCAGACGAATGTGCCTGTGCCGGGAACGGGCATGCCGAGCGTTTTTCCCACTCCCTTCAGCTTGTAGGCCACGGGGAAAAGGTGGGCATCCGAGTAATTGCTCTCGCCGATAAGGACGATGGAGGGTTTCGTCCATTTGTCGTACGGTTCCGAACCGACATACTGGCCGTGCGGGATGATGTCGAAGTATTTTTTGCCGCTCAGGAAATCGGAAAGCTGCTCATGGATATTCCCGCCTCCGTTGAAGCGGGTGTCAACGATGAGCGCCTTCTTCCCAACGTTGCGCCCCAAGGCCTCCTCAAATACGGTGCGCATGCTCGCATCATCCATGGCCCGGACGTGGACATAGCCGATTTCTCCGTTGGAAAGCTTATCCACTTCCTCGCGCCGATTCTTTACCCAACGGCGATAGAGCAACTCACTCTCTTCACCCGCGGAAATCGGCTTAACACTTTCTTCCCACCGTTTATCATTCTCCGGATCGAATACGGAAAGGAGCGTCAACTTCCCGACTTTCCGGTTGAGCAACTGGTAAAAGTCGATCGCCGGGGTGATCGGCTCTCCATCGATTGCCTCGAGAATATGCCCGGCGCGGATCTTCGAGGCAGCTTTATCCACCGGACCGTCTTCGACAACCTCCGCAATCTTAACCCCGTTGCCGCTATACGTGAAATCGTACAACAATCCAAGCTCAGCGGTCTGATCGGAGTTCGGTTGGGAAGGATAATAACGCCCTCCGGTGTGCGAAACGTTCGCCTCTCCCAGCATTTCACTCAGCATCTCGGCAAAATCATAGTTGTTGTTGATGAAAGGGAGAAATTTCTTGTAGTCATTGTAGTAGTAATTCCAGTCGACCCCCTGCATGTCGGGGAACAAGATTTTTTCCTTAAATTCCCGCCACGCATGGTCGAACACATACTCCCGCTCATCAGCCTG
>JBAUMC010000079.1:0-16963 GCA_049578505.1 Bacteroidota bacterium
CATCCGGCTGCTGGTATATTCGTTCGAGTGTCCACTTCACTCCGTTATACTGCAGGATCGCAACCATCGTCACCTGAAACCCGTTGTAAGTTCCAGTCGATGTCACCCGCATCTGGGTCGCCGCGAGACCGGCCGGACGGTCTGCAACGTACGACGCACTCCCGCCGTTCATACTCACCGTGCTCGAAGGGAAGCTGGCTCCTGAGTTCCCTCCAACATCCCCGATAGCGAACTTCACACCGGCGTTCGATATTTGCCGAGCCGCATCGTGGAAAGCCTGAGACTGAGCAACGTTGTATAGGTTCTGGTCTGTCGTTGTAAACAACAAAGCGAAAGCCCCGATCATCACGTATGCCCCAAGGCCAATTATGACCTTCGAAGTTCCCATAGTTTCCTCGCTGATTTGGCTTACCTACACGCAGATGCTTCTACTGAAGCCTGCACTTTCGTTCTTTAAACTACCTTAAAAATAACATCCCTGGATGCAATTACAATACGGGTTGGGACGTATATTCACAAATACGGTGCGTATGGGATGCCCGCCTTCCTTATCACCCTAGAGATTCTGCGGAAAAAGAGTCCGCTCCCAAAACGCTCTCACATATTTTGTCTTAAAATTGTTCACAACAGTGTCAGTAGACTTTTCATGCGAATACAGACCCGACGCGGAAGGAGCCGTAGTTACTTCGTCGGCTACCTGAGCACTTGACTCCATTACTAGGCTCACCTTAATAGACTTGATCCCGGACACATTGGTATTGTACGCCTTTGTGTTTCCTAAAGAATCATAATATGTAAAGCACAATGAATCTACATCGCGCATCAATTCGAAGGCCGCTCCTCCGTTATAGCAACTTACCGTTCGATATAGACTTCTATGAGCAGAACCCGTGTACGTGGGACCGAGATAATATTGAACATTGTCTGCGACGCCATCGTTGTTAATATCGGCCGTAAAGGCCATCGATTGAGACATCGCCGTCGCAAAAGTCTTCGTCGTACCGGTTGGTCCGTACCCCGCGAGCCGAATATCGTCGGTCAGAACCTGTGCCGGAACTACGGTCTTCTGTTTGACTATGTAGAGCGTGCTCTTATAGGTATAAGCATTCTGTAGGCCGACGCTCAGATAGAGAGTCATGAGAACAATGGCGCCGCGAATAACCATTGATCCAATTATGTCGAGCATTGTGCTCATTAGTACGTCGCTATAGCGCTAAAGACAAGACCTTTAGGCGGAAGATAAACAGAATGAGTGACTGTCACATCAATTCGCTTCCAGTATGTCTGAAAGGATGCAGTTTCAACGGTATCTCGTGTGGGCGAGCTCAGAGTTATCCTCTTCACATAATATACGCTTACCGCCAAGTTGTACCCTGAAATATCGGCCGAATTTGCTGTTCGCTTGTAACCATTATAGTCGTCAACATCGTCAAACCAATTTCCGTTATCTCCTCGAATGGACTTATACGGGCTAACATCGGCCTTCCCGCCGGGCATTACATTATCGTCAGCGGTCGCGGAAGCGCCCATTGCAGTCGACGCGTCAAAAAGCGTTGCGGCGTGCGAGGACGAATTGCCACTAGGCCAAGGATAATTGGATGAATTGTACGGGCCCGTGACCTTACCAGTTCCATCAAGTGTCACCTGCGAATCGAATTTCTTCGTCAAAATTTCACTGATGAGCGCGTTGGCAAAATTAGAAGCCTGTTCTACTGCCTCTTCCTGTAAATAGTACTTTGTATTTTCGAGGATCATCTTATTGGCACTCAGGACTGCCAATGTTAGCAAAACAAAAAATGCCGCCGAAATCATCGTCTGACCGAGGCTCATGGTAAAGCCTTTTCGGAAGAGCGTCCAAAAGAAAACACTCCAGTATGCTTCATGAATATATCAGGGGATTGCAAAGCCACAACTTTTGTTTTTTGAAAGAGCGGATACTAATCGTCGTCGGCAGTCACGCTTGCGACTTCTTCGACTGTGGTGATGCCTTTTTTGAGAAGTTCGAGCGCATTCATTCGCAGTGTGCGCATTCCGTTCTTGAGCGCGAGCTGCCTGACCGCCTCTTCGTTGACGGACGAGCCGGCATCAAGAATAAGCTGGCGAATGTCTTTGGTGAAGTACAGCGCTTCATGAATTGCGGTGCGCCCCTTGTACCCCTTGATGCACTCGCTGCAGCCGATCGACTGATAAAATTTCGTCGAATGAATTTCGTCTTCCGGCATTCCGAGCTTTCGCAGCAACGGAACATCGGGCTCGCTGATGGGGCTTTTGCACCGTTCGCACAATTTCCGGATCAATCTTTGTGCAACAATGATGTTGATGCTGTACGCGATGAGAAACGGCTCGATTCCCATTTTATAGAGTCGTGAGACCGCGCTCGGCGCATCGTTCGTATGAAGCGTCGACAAGGTAAGATGCCCGGTGTTCGCCAGCTTCACGGCAATCTCCGCAGTCAGCTTGTCTCGAATCTCTCCCACCATGACGATGTCGGGGTCGTGGCGAAGGATGGCGCGAAGCGCCCCTTCGAAATCGAGCTTTGAATTCAGCTTTACCTGCCGCGCGCCATCAATAAAATATTCGACCGGATCTTCAACGGTGATAATGTTCAGCGACGTATCCATCACCGTACGGAGCGCGGCAACCAGCGTCGTGCTTTTCCCGCTTCCTGTCGGGCCGGTGATAATGATGATCCCAAACGGCTTCGTAATGGCTTTGCGCATTCTGTCTTCGCTGTACGGATCGAACCCGAGGTCCGCAATGTTTCCACCCACGACAGGCTCCATCAGGACGCGGATGACGATCGACTCGAACTTATTCTTCAGTTCCTTTCCAATCAGGGGAATGACCGAGACACGGAAACGAACGGTTTTTTTATCGATCGTCAATTGAGCAAAGCCGTCCTGGGCCATGTTTCGCTCGAACCGGTCAAGGTTCTTAGCCCTGTCTTTAACGACGGCTGAAACCGCTTCGGCACGGGTTTCATTGTTTGTATACCATCGCGACAGCTTTCCGTCAACACGAAAATGAAATTCGGTGATCTTGTCACCGCGCGGAATGACGTGGATATCACTTGCACCGACTCTGACGGCATCGACAAATATGCTCTCGACAAGGTCGACGAGCCCGCTCCGGCTGATTTCCTCTTCAAGAGCCTGCTCATAATTTTCGGAATCCTCTTCACCTTCGTCGACAAAGGATTCCCCGCGCAACATTGTCTCCTTGTCTTTGTACACCGCTTTGTCGATGCTCACCCTCTTCCATAAGGCGTCCCACTGGCTCAGCGGTACGTAGCAAATTTCGAATTTTTGGTAATGAAACGTCCGCGCGATCTTATACACCTCGGGTTTGGTAGGGTCGGGCGTTATCACCAGCAGCCTTCCCGGGCGCTCCGGGTCGATCGAATAAGGAAGAACGTTGCTCTCGTGAACCATCTCACGAATCGATTCGGGGAGCGACGTCAATTCTTTTCTGATGAATCCGAGAACGCCGTCGTCGATCGTTTCCGTAGAAATATCAAGTGTGCGGAAGGCGTAATAATCGGCGACTTCACGATAGACGAGGTCCCGGTCCATTTTGAACTGTTCCACAAGGATCTGCGGCAGCTTACGGCGCCCCTTGTTCTCTTCTTTGTTGAGAACTTCAATGGCGCGCTCAAGCACATCCGCTTGGATAATTCCTTTGTCGATCAGGATATCGCCGAGTTCTTTTTTGGCGCTGCGTGTCTGCATTATGAGCTGTATTCTTTCAGGAAGATGTCGGATATCTTGCAAAACCGCCCGCTACCGATAGCCTACATCGATTTGATATTCAGTGATGCTGTTTCCGAAGAGAGAAGAGTCAGAAAGATCATGGCTCCCATGATGATAACGGAGATAAAGACTTCGATAAAATTTACCAGATTTTTCATTGCATAGTGATTTTCCATCTGATAAAAATCGGCCAGTTGGTTTGCCGTATCTTTCACTGCACCGGTCTCTGCTGCGGTCTTGAACCTTGAGAGGAACATCTCCGGGAAAAAATTCACCGCCTCTAGTGCCTTTGCCAATTCTGTTCCGTATTTCAGCATCGTCGGAATGGCGACCGTCTTGATCTGAAGCGAGAGGTATCGGTTCCCGCTCGATTCGGCCGCAAGCTGTATCGTTTCGATGTTTTCACCGGCTGACGCGTACATGATCCCGAGAACGCGGCAGAATATCTCGGTGCTGGTGTTCCGAAGAATATTTCCGACGTACGGGACCTTGATAATATACTTGTGCATCTGGAGGCGGCCCTTGGGAGAGACGATGTAAGCATAAAAACCGCCGACAATGAGAACGAACAGGGCGATAATGAGCACCAAATTGTCTTGAAGCGCGGCGCTGAAATTCAACGTGAACTGCGTCAGTGGCGGCACCTCGTCGATGAGCGGCCCCATGAGCTTCATCATCTTCGGAAGCAGAAATAAAACATAAAACGCGATCGCACCGACAAGTGTAAGCGACGTCACCGCCGGCAAGATCAACGCGCTCGTCAACCCTTTTTTGAATTCCGCCTGCCGCTCAACGAGGGCGGCGACACTCTTGAAAATCGAAGTCATGTCTCCGCTCTTTGATGCAATCCCGAGCATGAGCGCCGTATGTTCTCCAAACACTTTCCCTTGCTTGATAAAAGCCTCGCGCGAATCCATGCCGTTCTTCAAGTCAAGAATAATGTCGCGCAGTGCGACTTTCATATTCTTGTCCTTGACGCTGTTCACCATCACCTGGAGGACTTCCGTGTACGGAAGTTTCTGCTCGAGCAAGCGGGCGCTCGTCCCTACAAACGATACAATTTCATTTGATGCAGCTTTAAATCGAAAATCATAATGACGCCTCACCCATCGCACATCAAACCCGATCCGCTCCAGGGCTGAAACGACTTCAGAGCGCGTATACGCGCTCTGAAATCCATCGATGGTTTTCGCACCGTGACGGACACGATATGCAAAATTCTTTTTCCTGCGGACCGAGACGAGAGTCGTATCGCGAAAACGGGGGTGGAGTTTCGCTCTCCGTCTCGCGTCGTTAGAAGAGCTTGCGGAAATAAACCCCTGGACCGGTTTACCCGAAGCCTCTTTTGCTACTATTTGATATGAAGTAGTTTCTGCCACTGAAGTTTTCGTCGGACGATGACAGTCATCCCTTTTTCAGGAACGCTCAATGGCGCCGATACAAGGGACAACCAAGACGCGCATATAAAAGCGCTTCCATATTGGATTGATGGCTTTAATCAAGTTTGTCAAAAAAAAGGGAAACAAGCAAGTCTACACTGTCGGGGTAACTACGGATATTTGCTATCGGGTATTCTACGGATACTAGTCGAGCTTGACGATCCCTTTGGTGAGGGCGTACCGAGTAAGGCCTGCAGCCGTGTGGATGTCGAGCTTGCGGATAATTCGCTCACGATGCGTTTCAACAGTGCGTACGCTGACAAATAATCGGCCGGCAATTTCCTTATTGCCAAGCCCTTCGGCAATTAGTGCAAGAACCTCCGATTCGCGGCGCGAAAGTTCAACGCCCCCCTTTTTTCCTTTCGCCCTGACAATCTTTGCATAATCGTTCATCACCGTTTGGGAAACTTTCGGACTGAAATATGTTTCGCCGCGATGGACGGCCTCGATCGCAGCGATCAATTCTGAGGGCGAGGAATCTTTGAGCACATAGCCCTGCACTCCCAAAGAAACCATCCTGCTGACATATTCCTTGGTGTCGTGCATCGTGAGAATAAGTATTTTGCTTTTGGGGGCCGTCTTCTTTAGCAATCGCGCCGTCTCGAGACCGTTCATACCGGGCATGTTGATGTCGAGAAGGATAATTTCGGGAAGCAGGTTTTGCGCCTGGCGAAGTGCTTCCTCGCCGTCGACTGCCTCACCGACGACTTCAAATGTCTTCTCCTGAACGAGGCATGAGCGGAGGCCCTCCCTCACTAGCGGGTGGTCGTCAACAAGAAGCAATGTTATTTTTGGTTTTTTCAATTCATCATCTCCTTCGCTCTCCAGAATCAAATAGGAAGCTGCACGTTGATTTCCATCCCTCGTTTTGGAGAGGAGTGAACAGAAACAGTCCCGCCGACATACGCAGCCCGTTCTTTCATATTCAACAACCCCATCCCGGAATTCTTTGAGGAGCGTGCGGCAAGGTCATGCTGGTCGGAGCCTTTTCCGTTATCTTTTATTTTCAGCATAAGCCGCGAATGGTCGCGTTCGCAATGAATCACCAGCCGGGTTGCCTCGGAGTGCTTTGCGACGTTGCTGAGAGCCTCTTGAATAATTCTGTACATTGTAACTTCAATTTCGGGGGAAATTTTCTTGGGAAACCGTGTGAACTTCAGGTCGACATCGATCTTCGTCGCCTCTTTGAATTCTTCACACATGCTTCTCACCGCCGGAATAACGCCGAGGTCGTCCAGCTCGCTCGGGCGTAAATTTTGCGAAATTCCCCGCACCTCTTGCATCGCTTTTTCGAGGGAGGCCTTAGCGCTTGCTACCACATCCCGCAGCGACTTTTCTTTTCGCTGTGTCCGCTCTTCGACGCTTTCCAGCCGGAATTTCACCGACGAGAGAATTTGGTTGACGCTGTCATGAAGGTCGCGCGCTACCCTCCGCCGTTCCGATTCCTGGGCGTTGATAATACGAATAGGGAGCTCTCTCAACATTTCATCGGCAACCTTCCGGTCGGTGATGTCACGGAAATTGACGACCACGGCTTTTACCGCGGGCTCTTCAAGCAAATTTTTTCCCACCCCTTCTATCCACCTCCACGAGCCGTTCTTCTCCTTGAAGCGGAGTTCCGCGGCCACGATGTACGAGGGCTCGTGCAAAATATCGCCAAACAGTTGTTTGATAGAATCGAGGTCGAGCGAGTGAATCAGTGCAAACGCGTTGAGCCCGATGAGCTCATCCGGCAGATAGCCGAGAACCTTCGTAATGGAGGGGCTGACGTAGGAAAAATTCCCCTCACGGTCGACCAGCGCAACGACGTCAGAGCTTTCTTCGATCAGCGCGCGAAACCTCTTTTCCCTTGAGGCCAACTCATCCCGCGCGTGAACCCGTTCGCTGACATCCCGGACAACATTGCGGTACTCCTTCACAGCTCCTTGCGAGTCTCGAATAATCCGGGTCGATTGCTCCACCCACGTTACTCCGCCGTCTTTTCTCTTCCCGCGGAACTCACACGTCGTATCGACAGTGCCGTCGTTTGTCCTCTCTCGATAGAATTTGAGAACCCTTCCCCTGTCCTCCGGCACAATCAGGCTCAGAAAAGGTTTACCGATGATTTCTTCGGGGGAATAGCCCGTTTCTGAGAAAAAATTCGGGCTGCTGTAGGCGATGAGACCCTGGTCGTCGCAGACAAAGTAGACTTCGCTGATGTTCTCAACGAGATCACGGTATCTTTTCTCGCTGTCGCGCAATGCATGGTCGGCGAGCTTCCGTTCGCTGATATCGATGATCGAAACGAGGACTTTTGAATAATCCGTTTCGTGTCCCGGCACAACTGACCACTTCAAGAAAATATCTTTTCGCTCCCCCGTGATAGTCCTGTTGAAATCCTCCCCCTCAAACGTCGATTTATTTGAAGCGACGGCGACAAGTTCGTCAATGAACGCCTCGTGGACCTCCTCTCCGAACACGAGATTCAGGCCGCTAAAAAAATCCTTTTTGTTCTCAACGCCGTATAACCTCATCGTCGCCTTATTGATATCAAGGATTTTTATCATGCCCGCGCAGGCCGTTACCTCGCCGACATGGTTCAAAAAATATCTTTTGAAATCTTTCACGCCGGACTTTCGCAAGCGCTCGGTGTACGCTTTGACTTCGGAGAAATCCTCTTCCCAAAGGGAGATCGGGGAATTCTCAAAAAAGCTGTAATAGCGCGCCTCGCTCTGGCGGAGTTCGATGTCATGACGCCTCTGTCGGAGCAGAGAGCTCCACAACAGGATGAAAAAACCGATCAGCAGCAAGCCGACAGGCAGAAGGAAATTGAACTGCGGCGTCATGAGGTATGGACGTTAAAAAGATATTCGGACATTACAGACAAAAGAATCAGCCGTGAGCAACAAAAAACCCCTTTGATCGTCGATGAGCGGAATCCAAGAGGTGGTGGTGCCCGTAGAGCTTATCCATAGCTGCTTTTCCTCTTATGAGAATAAGACAAAAAGTGATAAGCATCCAGGTGCGGTTTCGTTACTCACGATCCCCCTACCCCAGAAAGTGTAGAGATATTTCGAGCAAAAATCAAGAGAACCATTTCCAGAATAGGCGTTGGACATCTTCTTGATTTCTTTGACTGAATAATTCAGCGACTAGCGATTTCTCGGATAAAGTATCCGACCCCTGCTATTGAAAACGTCACGGCATTACTTGACTTCTTACCGTTCTTCCCCCGCCGGCTCCTCAAAATACTCCCGTATCTTCGCCGCAACTTTCTCTCCGACGATTTCGGCAAGCTGCGTCGCCGTTGCAAATTTCACCCCCTGCACCGACCCGAACGCTTCCAGCAATTCTTTCGCGCGCTTTTTCCCGATCCCTTCAATTAAGTCGAGTTCGGTTTGAAGCGTTCGCTTATCCCGCAGCGAACGATGGAAGGTAATTGCAAAGCGATGCGCTTCGTCCCGGACTTGCTGCAACAGCCGCAACGCAGAAGAGCTTTTCGGGATTGGCACTGGATCGCTCTCATCCGGCACGTACACTTCCTCGAGACGTTTTGCGAGGCTGATGACCGGCTGGGATTGAAGATGCAATTCATTCAACACTTCACACGCGCTCGAGAGCTGCCCCTTGCCTCCGTCCACCATAATCAAATCGGGCAATGCTGATTGTTCTTCCACCAAGCGTGTGTAGCGACGGCGGATGACTTCCCTCATGCTGGCAAAATCGTCGACGAGGTTTGCCTCGGCCACAGTACGTATTTTGAATTTCCGGTAATCGCTTTTCTTCGCCTTACCGTCTTCGAAGACGACCATCGATGCAACCGTTTCCGTTCCCTGCAGATGAGAGATATCGAAGCATTCGATGCGGCGAGGCGGGTTCTTTAAATGCAAATCTCTTTGGAGCGACTGAACCGCGTACGGAATGAAATCCTCACGTTTCATTTTTTGCAGCTTCAATTCATCCAGGAGGTACTTCGCATTCTTGCTGCACATCGACACAAGCTTCGCAATTTCACCTTCGAAGGGGACCATCACGTCGACGGGTTTTCCCCGTTGAAGGGTCAGCCATTCCTTTGCCGCTTCGCCCGATTCGATCGGCGATGAGAGGACGACTTCGGGGGGAACATCGTTTGACTCGAGGTAATACCTCTGCACGAGTGCCTCCATCACCTCGGGTTCGCTTTTGCCTTCGACCTTGCTCACGTAATAATGCTGCCTGCCGAGAACTTTTCCCTCCCTGATTTTGAAGACGACGCCGCATGCATCGTCCCCTTCTACGGCTACCGCAATAATATCCCGGTCGTGCAGCTCTATGTCGACGATCTTTTGTTTCGAGGAATAGACTTCGAGTTCGCGCATGCGATTCCTGAACACCGTCGCGTCTTCAAACTTCAATTCCGCTGCGGCAGATTTCATCTGGGCATCAAGGGATTCGATGACGCTGGTGCTCTTGCCGAGGAGGACCTGAGCAACATGGTCGATCATTTGATTGTAGCGTTCCTTCGAGACAAGGCCTTCGCAAGGACCCTCGCATTTTTTGATATGGTAATCGAGACACACACGCGTTTTTTTCTTCTCGATGAATTCCTTATCGATACGGAAGTTGCAGCTTCTGATCATAAAAATGTCGCGCACGGTCTTTAATGCCGAGCGCATAGAGTGGACATCGGTGTACGGACCAAAGTAGCGCGATCCGTCGCGGGAAACTCGCCGGGTAACGAAAACGCGCGGGTACGGCTCGTTCGTAATAACGATGTACGGATAACTTTTGTCGTCTTTCAGGCTGACATTGTAGCGAGGCTTCTTCGACTTAATGAGGTTCGCTTCGAGGATGAGGGCTTCGACTTCGGAATCAGTCGTGATAATTTCGACGTCGGAAACTTTCTCGACCATCAATGCAATGCGCGGGTCGAGAACACGGGATTTGTGGAAATATTGCCTCACCCTGTTGCGAAGAATCTTTGCCTTGCCGACGTAGAGAACGGTCCCTTCCTTGTCTTTAAACTGGTAGACCCCCGGCGAAATCGGGAGATTTTCCAGCTTTTCATCGAGCGAGATTTCTTGTTTCGTAAAGGAAATTATTTTATCATTGTCGGACATACTCAAAATCGTCTACGCCTTCTTGGATTCAATTGGTTGACTCAGCTCGATGAGGACTCCGTTCGTCGACTTAGGATGCATGAATGCTACAAGGCAACCGCCGCCACCTAAAAAAGGAGCCTTGCTTGTAAATTGGAATCCAAGGCTGGTCAGCCTTTTCATTTCTTTTGTGATATCATCTACTTCTAGACAAAAATGATGAATCCCTTCGCCGCGCTTCTCTATATAGGTGGTAATAGCCGAACCTGCGCCGGAAGGGTCAAGAGCTTCAATCAATTCAATCGCGCTATCCCCGACCGGGTAAAATGATACCATGGCATTTTGCTCTTCGACCTTCTCAGAATGCGGATAATCAATCCCCAAGAGCTTCGAAAAAAGCTCTTGAGAATTTCTCAGATTTTTCACTGCGATACCAATATGGGTAATCCGCTTGATCATGTTAATTCACTCTTCTCGTGGTTTGATTGCGATGAACAACATCATTGAAAAATAAGAAAGCGCAGGCAATGAAACAACCGCCGCCTGCGCTCTGTGGGATCATCTTCACCGTGTTGATGGACGAAAGGGCTCCCCGCCTCATTTGACCCTCCACCTACCGCCGATGCTATTTTACCAGCAACATTTTTCTCGTTTCTACAAAATTATCCGCGACCAAGCGGTAAAAGTAGACTCCGCTTGCAACGGTTACGTTGAACCGATTCCTGCCGTTCCAATCTACGGAGTGTGTCCCTGCGTTCACAACATTGTCCACCAGTGTTGTCACCTCTTCCCCAAGTGAATTATAGACCTTGAGAGAGATGTGAGAGGCCTTGGGAATTTCAAACTCAATTTTCGTTTGCGGGTTGAATGGATTTGGATAGTTTTGTGATAACACGAACTCTGATGGAATAGAGCCAACCTTCGAGTCGATCCCCGAGACTACTCCTGAAAAAGCGGTAATGCCTCCGCCGTCACTCACGGCCCAGCCGAAAAGGCTGGAACCACTCGCGACAAAATCGAGATGAGTCAGACTGCCGATAGAGCCGGTAAATGAGGATGTCCATGCCGCACCATAATCCGAACTTCGGTACACGGATCCTCCTTCCGACGCAAAGAAATCAATTCCTGTTCCCGAAAAGCCTGACACACTACCTGACCCACCAAGTGAAACAGGCGTCCATGTAAACCCGCCATTGGTCGTTCGCGCGGCCATACCGGAATCAGAACCCGCCATCCCGATTAACTCGCTGCTGAAATTAACGCTGATGCTGTTCGTAAACTGAACCGGGCTGGATCCCCACGTCAAACCGCCGTCGGTCGAACGATATACTTTCGATGAATTTGTGCCGAACCAAATATTTGTGGATCCAAATGTCGCGACCGAATTGTTCCAGCCGGCTTCACCGCCGACTTGTTGCGGCTCATTCGGGATGTGGGCCCACGTCGCTCCGCCATCGGTCGTTTTCAGAACAGTCCATTTCCCTCCCACGGGATCACCGACGGCGATGCCATTGGTCGCATCGAACATTTTAATCCCGTCGATGAAACCACCGGTAAGACTGAAAACGTTCGTCCACGTTTTCCCGCCGTTTGTCGTTCTATAAATATACGTTGAAGAGCCCGGAGTTGTCGAGACAAAAGCAGTGTTCGCATCGACTGCATTGACCACATAAATATCTGCCGCACCAATTGCCCCGCCGCCGACCGACGTCCAGGTACTTCCGCTGTTTGTTGTCGTCAATACCTGCGCTCCACCCCCGGCAGCCCATGCAACGGATTGGCTGACCGCCTTTACTGATGCCAAGTTCGTTGAAATGCCCGAATTTTGAACGGTCCATCCGGGCGATATATTTGACGACGGAGCTGTAGAAAACACGCCGCGCCCGTGAGTAAATGCAAAAAGCGCTTTTGTGTCATTTTGAACGACCAATTCGTCCGTTGGAATATAGAACGGCATGCCGGAATTGAAACTTGCCCAGGTCGTTCCGTTGTCCGTCGTTTTGTACACGCCGGTCTCAGTCCCGACATACAAGGTCGAAGAGGTATTTGGGTCAATGACAAGAGAATGAACAGGCACATTGGGAAGATTTTGTGAAATATCCGTCCATGTCGTCCCCTGGTCGGTCGAATACCAAACGTGGCGCGACGTCAGCGTTCCACTCACGTTGTATCCACCGTAACAAGCGAAGAGCCTGTTCTTATTGTTGAGGTCTACCGTGATGCGCCGGACCCAGCCGCCGTTGTTTCCGCCGGGGGTCACGTCCACCCATGTGCTGTCTCCGTTGGCCGGGTTTAAATTCACACACCGAAAAATCTTTCCGGCGGTGGTTCCCGCAAATGCCAGATAATTCGTCGATGCATTAACGACAGTAACTGCGCTTACGTGATAATTGACCGAAAGCACGCCGCTGGCGGCAGTCCAGGAACCTGCTGCGTTACTCGTAAACCATACTCTGTTCGAGCCTGAAACAAGGACGTTTGAGTTTTCAGGGTTCATCGCAAACGGTGCAATGAATAGACACTTAGTATCGTCGTTTGCATCGCTCAATCCGTTGACGCAATTATTCCACGTCACCCCGCCGTCCGTCGACTTTTCCATTGCTAAATAGACGTACTCTTCATAGGAAACCAAATTGTTTGTTTGATCTTGCGCTGAATAGCCGCCGTCTCCGCTTTGCGACTCCGTCCAGACCGAACCGGAACCGCTGTATTTCAAGTGGCCGTTGTCCTGAGTTCCGCCGAAGTAGGTTGAGCCATTTTTGAAAACAGCGCCGCTGTAAAATTGGGTGATCGCCAAACCGTGGTTGAGATTTGTCCATGTTGACCCGCCGTCGGTCGTTTTGTAAACGCCACCGTCGTCCCCGTCGAAAACCGCATTCGCATTGTTTCTATCGAACACGATGGCATGATGGTCCGCATGGACATACGGCGCTCCGTAAAATAGATCCCAGTACGACGTCTGCGACCAACTTGTGCCGCCGTTGGTCGATTTTATGAGATCGATACCTCCTGCAAAAATGGAGTTCGTGTCGTAAGGGGCGATTGCGATGACGTTGTCGTACCATCCCTGGTCTTTAACGTACGACATCTCTCCGGTTGATGGAAGTTTTGGCGGAGACGGAAGTTGATTCCATGTAGCGCCGGCATCGGTCGATTTGAAGATGCCTTTGAGTCCCCCGTCTCCTGCAGCGGTCAGGTCGAGCGATTCGAACGCCGCCACGACGGAATTCGGGTTAATCGGATTCTGTCCGAACGCGATCCTGCCGTAGTTTGCTGTCGGCAAGTTTGAAACAACTTTCGACCAAGTCGTTCCCCCGTCAGTGGTTCGATAAATTCCCCCGATCGTCGACCCGCTGGTTCCAACCGCATAAATAATGACTGCCGGAGAAATTGGGATCACATCGTACGGAGTGAAAAAATTTGTCGAATCATTCGTTGAGCTGATTTTCTTCCACGATGTCCCGCCGTTGGTCGACATAAAGAGGCCGCCGTCCATCGTATACTCTCCCCCGCCGAATTTATAAGTATAATCTTTGGTCGCCGCGTAAATATTCCCCGACGGGTCGGCTGCCATTTTCATCACGTTTCTGAAGTTGTCAATCGAGGCGCCCGTTGTACTTGGAAGCAGGGTCCATGTATCGCCGAAGTCAGTGGATTTGTAAATCCCGCCGCCATACACTGCATCCTGGTTGAGCCACCCTTCACCGGTTCCCGCGTAGACCACGTTGCTATTCGTCGGGTCGATCAGCATTGAGCCGATCGCCATCACGTCAGCCGTATCTGACTTTGGAATCCAAGACCCTCCCCCATCAGTGCTTTTCCATATTCCTCCGGATACCGATCCGATAAGAATTTCCTCGCTGTTGGCAGGATTGACAACAATTGAACGGACTCTTCCGCCAATATTGCCGGGACCCAGGGCGGACCAAGTCGTTGCTGAAGTTTTGCGCAAGCTTTTATCATTTTTCATTCTTTGATTCGTGTAACTGACCGCCTCCCGGCGGCGCTGCAGAAGGTCTACATTCTGCTGGTTGCCCGCGAGGATTGCATACCTGAACCGAAATGCAGCATCGGGATTATCGCGATCGCCGGGGGCCGATTCCAATGCATCGTCGTCCTCGCGCGGTCCCTTTCGTTGGGAAGTTTTTTGAATAAGAAGAAATGCCGTAACGGCAATAACTACAGATAACAAGAAGATGAGCTTCTTCGTGGCGAAGTCTCCGATTAGTGGTTAATGGATGAAGATCCTACAACGGAATTTCTTTGAAAAACAACAGAGGGGAATTAATCGTTACTATGCATATCAACCGCCGTTGATATGCGTGAGATCGTTTCTGAAATAATAGTTATTTCGGAAAGTAATGTCAATAATGGGTGCTGGCTCAATTTGAGAAAAAATATGTCATGCCCACGAAAGTGGGCATCCATCATACAACAAAAGACGCATGCTGGATTCCCGCTTTCGCGGGAATGACAAAATTAGCCAGTAGACGACAATGGAGGTAACGGGCGTCACTCTGCTGAAATAAGATTCCGTTTTACGTATTTTGCCAGCTCGGCATAGTTCGAAACGGCAATTCCGCAGAGAACAATTGCACCGCCAAGGAACGTCCTCGAGGAGAATTGTTCCCCCAGAACGATGACCCCTAATAACACGGCGATGATCGGCGTTATAAAAGAGGTCAGGGAAAGTATCACGGCTTCGACTCTTTTCAAAAGCCAAAAATAACTGACGAACGTGGCAACCGACCCAAAAATTCCGAGATAGAAGATTGCAAGCACTGCGCGCGGCGTAAAATCAACCGTGGAGAAATCTTCAAGGAACGCACTTCCCGCCAACAAGAGAACCGCCCCTAGGAGCATCGGGACGAACGTGATCGCAAACGGATGAATCGCTTGTCCGTGCTTCTTGATGAAAATGACGGAATACGCCTGGAGAACTGCGCTTGCCAAAACCGCCGCCATTCCCCATGATGCGTTCGGGCCTGAGACGTGGATGTCGTTCGAATAAATTGTGAAGATGCCGAAGAAACCGATCGCGATACCGGAAATCTTCCACAAGGTCATCTTTTCATTCGAAAGAAAGAGGAATGAAAAGAGAGCTACCGTAAACGGATAGATTGAAAATACAATAGACGTTAACCCAGACGGTATGTATTGTTCTCCCCAGTACACCAGCCCATACGGAACGCTGAACGCCGTGAGCGCCACACCGACATAGAACAAACGGTCACTGCGGTTCAACGGGACTTTGACGCCGCGAATCGTAATGAGCGCGAACAGGATTGCACTCGCCACAAGAAAGCGGCACCCCGCAGAGAGCAATGGCGGCATCGTTTCCAATCCTATCTTGATGACGAGCCACGTCGATCCCCAGATGCTGCAAACCAAAAAATACGCCAGGTAAACGCGGAAGCGTTCGTTCATTCATTCCGCCATTTTATTTAACACCAGGCCCGAAAGAAGCTTGGGGTAAAAGAATGTCGATTTTTGCGGCATGGTATGGCCTGCTTTTGCGACGGCTCGCACTTGGTCTATCTTCGTCGGGTTGACCACGAACGCGATCTGGGCCAGCCCTTTCGCGATTTCACTTTCACAGTCGGCAACACTCTGGATATAATGGATGTTGAGTTTTTTATCCTGCGCTTCAATTGAGATGCCGAGCACCCTTCCAAGGAGAAATGAATGAAGAAGTACAACGTCGAGGTCTTTCACTTCAATCGGCAACGATTCGGGAACCAGAGTCCCGAGCGACGCGGGGTTTTTCAACGAAGCTATCCAGTATTTTGAACCCTCTTTAACGATGATCCCGTACGCGTATCGCGCATGTGACCCCAAGCCTTTGAGCATTGCTGCCTGCGTAGGAAATTCTGTGAGGGTAAAATATTTTTGAATTGTTGTCCCGAATTCATTCCAGTGAAACTCCGGAAGGCTGTGAATAACCCTGTGTGTTGGGAAGATAACAAGTCCTTCGTCGTCGAGGTTTGTGAAGAACATCATCACATAATTATAGAGCTCCGTTCCATTATGGTTCGGGTTTTGAGACCTCATCAAGTCTCGGTACGCAAGAGCCGTTTCATACCGGTGATGACCGTCTGCGATGAGCACTTGCTTCGGCTCCATCTCCATCGCGATTTTTTCAATCGCACGACTTTCGGTGATCACCCAGAGTTGGTTCCGAACATTTTCAAATGTCACATCGACAGCTGCCTGCGTTGAATATAACGGAGCGATAGCGGCGTCGACTTTCTTTGCCGCGTCGGAATAGAGGCCAAAGATCTGGCTGAAATTTGAATTGGTCGCTTTAAAAAGTTTGAAACGGTCCTCCTTGGCCTTCGACAGCGTTTTTTCATGAGGAAGGACGATTCCCTTCTCAAATTCCTCCAGATGGCAAAGAGCGATAAACCCTTTTCGTTGAATGACGGCTCCGGTCGTCGCCGTAAACGTCTGCACCAGTGGGTAAATTGCCGGTCTGGCTTCGCGGTTAAGCACACCGTTATCCTGCCATTCCTTGAATGACTGTGCTGCAGCGGAGTACCTGTCATCCTCGCGGCCCAGAATCAACCGCACGATATTATACGGGTCTTTATCATACAGCTGATTCTGTTGCTCCGGCGAAATAACGTCGTACGGCGGCGCCACGACGGTGTTGATATTAACGCCGGTTTGATTATACCTGATTCCTCGAAACGGCTTTATGATAGGCATAGTATTTTGC
>JBAUMC010000080.1:0-5778 GCA_049578505.1 Bacteroidota bacterium
ATCGACCCGAGCAGTTGAACTTGGATGGACAAGGTGTTTCGCGCGGGCTCTTTGCACCGTCGATACGATATCACAACGGATTATTCTATGTAACATGTACTCTGGTCGACATCGGCGGAAATTTCGTTGCGACGGCAAAGAATCCGGCAGGTCCTTGGTCAAACCCTGTCTGGCTGCCGGAGATTAACGGGATAGACCCATCGCTGTTTTTCGACGATGATGGAAAAGCGTACATCATATACAACAGCAACCCGCCTGATAATAAACCGCTCTATGATGGACACCGGACGATAAGGATTCATGAGTTTGATCCCGATAGCCTCAAAGTAAAAGGAGAGGAACGGATACTCATCAACGGCGGAACCGACATCAACAAAAAGCCGGTGTGGATCGAGGGACCGCACATTTTTAAAAAAGATAGCACGTATTACATGATCGATGCCGAAGGCGGAACCTCGGATCAGCATTCTGAAGTTGTTTTCAAGAGTTCAGGCGTTTACGGGCCGTACGTTTCGTACAATAACAATCCGATCCTCACTCAGCGCCAACTTGATCCCAGGAGGAAGTTTGCAATTACATCGACGGGGCACGCAGATTTTGTGCAAACCGAATCGGGTGACTGGTGGGCAGTATTCCTCGGCTGCCGGCCGTACGAGGATGAATACTACAATACGGGGAGAGAGACTTTCCTGGCACCGGTGAGCTGGAAAGATGGATGGCCTACGATCAGCCCGGGACATGAAGAAGTTCAGTATCGTTACCCTTATCCAATTCAGCCGCCAATGGATTCGGTTGACATTCCAACGAGCGGAAATTTTCGAACCAGGGACGATTTTGATTCTCCCGACCTGAACCTCAATTGGGTTTTTCTCAGGACGCCTCACGAAAAGTGGTTTGACCTAACTCAAAAAAAAGGGTACCTCACTATTAAGCTGAGACCTGAAACGTGCGCCGGCAACATGAATCCGAGTTTCCTCGGCCGACGTCAGCAACACCTTCGCTGCTCTGCTACTACCGCTTTACTCTTTACCCCGAAAGCTGAAAATGAGAAAGCAGGATTGCTGGTTTTTCAGAATGAAAAACATTTTTACTTTATATGTAAATCTTCCGAACAAGGCCAGCCGGTGATACAGCTTTACCGATCGGATAGCAGCGGGAAGTCCTCGATCGGAATGGAATTGATTGCTTCATCTTCAATCGGGAAAGATGAGGAAGCAATGGAAGTGTTGCTCAAGGTCGAGGCGAAAGAAGAGATCTACTCTTTCTCATACGGTTACGCACCCGACCGGTGGATTATGCTCAAAGATAGCGTCGATGCGAGGTTTCTCAGCACGAGGGTTGCCGGTGGGTTCGTTGGCTGCATGTATGCAATGTATGCAACTTCTCAGATGAAAGAGAGCAACGCTATTGCTGCTTACAACTGGTTTGAATATTCAGGTGATGACAAAGTTTACAAATAAGCTAGTTTCGGAGGATTCATTGTCACATCCCACTCGCACTGCTTAGTGCGGGATTTTTCATAACAAGACAAATTTGATTATGCGGGAAAAAATTGTATTTTTGGTGGCATCATTGAAATTTACGGCGTCGAATAATTCGGGCCATTGCTGCTGTGAGCGAAATCCCCCTTGTTCTACGGTTAAGATGTCGTCATTTATGCCACAACCCTTTCTTTTGAACTTAATACGCATTCTCTTAACTCCTACAAAAACATTGCTGGAAAGTTTTTTCACAACTGTCAGTCGCTCAATACCTGAAGCCTCAGTAATAGTTAGGATTTCAAACTAACGGGGCGCTTCCTAAAGGGAAGTACCGAAAACTTATATGAAAAGAATAACAATAGAAGATGTCGCTAAACGAACCGGGGTCTCGAAGGGAACAGTTTCTGCCGTCATCAATGCAAAAAGTACGGTCAAACCGGTCACGAGAGATCATATCCTTGCAGTAATGAAGGAGCTCAACTTTCGTCCCAAGGGAGTTGCAAGAAATTTAAAAAATGGCAATCAGGATAAAAGCATCGGGGTTATCATCAAAGATTTGAATTATCCGTTCTATACATCGATCGCGGCGGGAGTAAAGGATTACGCGAACAGTAAAGGTTATTCCGTCATCGTCACGAGTTCCGATGACGATCATGAGAGCGAGAAAAAATTCTCGCATCTCTTTTCAGCAAAGGATATCAAGGGGACGATCATCGCTCCAATTATTGCCGGCTCTGCGGAAATAGAGCATCTGTTCAAACTGAAGATGATCAATTATCCCTTTGTGCTGCTGGAGGATGTCCGCGGAATTCAGGCGAATGTTGTGGCAATCGATAATTTGAAGGCGATCAAAAAGGCAGTGAAGTACCTCATCGACAGCGGCCACACGCGCATCGTGCATTTTGCCGGGTCGCCCCTCTCGTCGCACACCCACGAGCGCATTGAGGGATTCCGAGACGCATTTAGTGAGAGCACTCTGGTGTTCGACAAGGAGATGATCGTTTCAATCGGCTCCCATTATGATGAGAGCTTCGGGAAAACCCTTGAGTATTTCAAGAACAGAAAGCCCGAGGATTATCCGACCGCAATAGTTTGCTTTAACGACCTTCAGGCCCTTGCAGTGATGACGGCCCTCAAGCAGTTGAAGATCCGAGTTCCAGAAGACATTTCAATTATCGGAAACGACGATATTTATTACGCCCAGACTTATCCTGTACCGCTCACGACAATTCGGGCGCCTCAGCATGAGATCGGACAGCGAGCTGCCGAAATACTGATCAGGAATATCGAATCTCCGACACTGTTACCCAACGAACACATCATCCTGGAAACGGAGTTCATCGTCAGAGAGTCGACGAAAGTTTTGAAGAAGTGCCCGGAGAGTGACAACGGTGGGAAAGAATAGAAGTAGAAGTACGTTTTCCCTCGCGAAGGTTTTTCGACCGTTCATGCCTTCACAAAAATTTTGGAACGGATGGAAATCCGTTCCAAAATTCTAAAAGGTGCCATTACCGAATAGAACATCCCGCCTGATGTTCGAGATATGTGCTTAAAGAACTTCTTTCTTCACGCAACGCCCCACCGATTTATTCAATCACGACAGGGTTTCCGACGACTCTCATTTTTTGGACGACAACCCCGGTCGTCGGAGAGCTTGTGCCGGGTTGAATTCCGCCGACTGCAATCTGAAAATCACCGGCATCAACTTCGCGCTTTGCATCCGCGTTGATGATGGCCAGTTGTTTCGGTTTCAGAATGAACTCCACAGTGCGCTTCTCACCGGTCTCAAGATGTACGCGCTTAAAACCCTGAAGTGAATGAATCGGGACGGTGACCGTAGCGGAAATGTTCTTGACGTAGAGCTCGACAACCTCGTCGCCCGGGAGCGATCCAATATTCTGAACTTCGACGGAGACTTTGAGCGAGTCTCCGGTCTGAATCTCGGGAGGAATGAGGAGGTCGCTGTAGCTGAACTTGGTGTAACTCAATCCATACCCGAACGGGAACAACGGCTCCCCTTCAAAATAGCGGTACGTGCGCCCCTTCATGTTGTAATCCTCGAAGGGGGGGAGCTGGTCAACAGATTTATAGAACGTAACAGGCAGTCTCCCGGCGGGATTATAATCTCCAAACAGTACATCGGCTAATGCCGTTCCTCCTTCCTCTCCGGGGTACCAGAGCTGAACCACGGCGGGGAGATTATCTTTTTCCCAATTGACGGACAAGGCGCTGCCGCTCAAGAGCACCAAGACGACAGGCGTTCCCGTTCCATGGAGTTCCTTCAATAAGTTCTCTTGGACGGAAGGGAGATCGAGGCTCGTTCTATCGCCCCCCTTAAACCCCTCATAATCGACGTGCATTTCTTCTCCCTCAAGCTGAGGAGTAATTCCTCCCACAAAAACGACAAGATCGGAATGCTTTGCAAGTTCTAAGGCTCTTCTGGCATGATCGCTATTCAACAACTTCCATTGCACTGAAAGCTGGGGCCAACGCACGTTTCGGCAAGCTTCAAACGTAAATCGGTATGGCTTCCCCTTTTCCAGATGGATATAATTTTCCCTTGTCGAAAAATCATGATTTGTCCAGTCTTCGACGATGGCATTTCCTTCTATGAACATGCGATATCCACCGTCGCTTTTAACCTTGAAATCGAACTCCCCCGTCGCGGGCGCCGTAATGGTGCCGCTCCATCGAATTGAGTAAATGTCCGACGAGCCGGCGAAGGATGGAAATTGCGAGCCGCGGAACCAATTTGGACTTGTCAGTTGGTCGATTCTCTTGTAGAAAGGCTCGCCCGACAGCTCTTTGTTCTTGAAGAATTCGACTTGCAGACCGGGATTCCCGTCGATGCTCATCATATCCGAAGTAAGATTGTTGATGACACCTTCCGGATCGATGACATCGCAACCGACTTCATAGTCAACCTCTGCGCTGTCGCCAACTCTGTTTTTTATCCCTTGGAGCGGCGTCACATATTTCGAAGGAGTTCCGTTGTAGTTGCCGAGAAGCGTGAGATAAGAGTCGGCGTTCGGCCCGATTACCGCTATGTGTTTTGTGGTTTTTTTGATCGGGAGAATATTTTCCGAGTTTTTCAAAAGCACGATGGATTCGTGCGCAGCGCGAAGAGAAAGTGCCCGGTGTTCCTGCGAGTCGTTTTCTTCGATCGGAATCCTAGCGTACTTTACAATCTCCGGGGGATCGAACATTCCGAGCCGGAAACGGGCAGTGAAAAGCCGTTTCACCGCTATGGTAATCTCCTCTTCCGTGATCAGGCCCTCCTTCACTGCATCGAGCAGAGAAGAGGTGTACACATTCCCGCATTCAAGGTCCGTTCCCGACTTTACGGCAATCGCCGCTGCTTCGGCCGGTGTTTTAACAACTTTGTGTGAGATGTAAATATCGTTGATTGCTCCACAGTCCGATACTACATAGCCTTTGAACCCCCACTTCTCCCGAAGAATTTTTCGCAAGAGTTCCGGCGAACCGCAGCAGGCGTCCCCCATAAAGCGGTTGTAGGCACACATTATCGAAAATGCACCCCCTTCAGTAATGCATGCTTCGAAGGCCGGCAGGTACGTATCATACAAATCATGATTGTCGATGATCGCATTAAACATGTGCCTCTCCGGCTCGGGTCCGCTGTGGACGGCGTAGTGTTTCGGTGTCGAGATGACTTTGAAGTACCGGGGATCATCTCCTTGCAACCCTTTGACAAAGGCAACGCCCATCCGCGCCGTCAGGTAAGGATCTTCGCCGTACGTTTCCTGCCCGCGTCCCCAGCGCGGATCGCGGAAGATGTTGATGTTGGGACTCCAGAACGTCAGCCCTTTAAAAATATCCCGCTCTCCTTTTCGGAGGAAGTCATTGTTCTTGGCCCGTGCCTCGGTCGAGATCGCATCGGCGACCTTCCCCATCATGTCGGTATTCCAGCTTGCTGCAAGGCCGATGGCCTGTGGAAAAACAGTAGCGGTCCCGGCTCTTGCGACTCCGTGCAGGCACTCGTTCCACCAATCATATTCAGGAATCTGTAGACGCGGAATGGCTTTTGCGCTGTTCACCATCTGCGAGACCTTCTCTTCCAGCGTCATCCTGGAAACAAGATCATCGACACGCTTCTCGACGGGTTGAGAATAATCCAAATAGAGAGGTTTGTTGCCCCCCTCCTGTGCAAAAAGAGAAGAATAGCATAGGAGCCCCGCAAGAAGCAGACTCTTCGCCGACATCAGTAAATAAGAGGACCACCGCATGTTGCCTCCGAACAATTGTGCATGAAAAAGGTCGCCTGTAAAATAATGAA
>JBAUMC010000081.1:0-1680 GCA_049578505.1 Bacteroidota bacterium
TGTCCCTGCGGCAATTACGGCAATCCTCACCACGAGTGTACCTGCTCGCCAATGCAGATTCAAAAATACATGGCAAAGATCTCCGGCCCGCTTTTCGATAGAATCGATATTCACATCGAAGTACCGGCAGTGAAAGTTGCAGAACTTAGTCAGAAGAGGCCGGGTGAGCCGTCGAGCGAAATCCGAGCCCGGGTGATTTGTGCCCGCGGACGTCAGGCAAAACGGTTTACGAAAAGAACGGGGCTTTTCTCAAATGCGGATATGCAGTCGCGGGAGATTCGTGAGTTTTGTAAAATAGATTCTGACGGCGAGGTGTTGCTAAAGATGGCGATGACAAAGCTTGGTCTTTCGGCAAGAGCGTACGACAGGATTCTAAAGGTCGCGAGGACGATTGCGGATTTGGGAGGGAGCGACGAAATTCGGCCGGAGCATTTAGGGGAAGCTATTCAGTACAGAAGCTTGGACAGGAATTTGTGGATGAGTTGAACCTAACTGCTTTTGCTTTCGTTCTTGATCTCCAATTGGAAACGAGATGGAATGTTGCTGACTGGCTGTACGGTGTTTCTCCCAATCGTAAACCGAGGTTTGATTGACCCCCAGGATTTGAGCGACTTCCCGCTGGAGGAGTTTGAGATCAAGCCGCCGTTTATGAGTTTGAAATTATCAAAATAATAAATCGATATGGATTTTTGACCCGTTCGAATGGATCGCATTTGAATTTCCTATTATTTGAAAATTTCGTTCTTAGTTTCAAGAGCTTGTTACCTCACGCTATAGGCAATCATACACGAATCCAAGATATTTTGCGAAAAAGCACTGTGTCTCGAGCTAGACCTTATTCAATTGGTTGGCATAAAAATTGTGAGTGCGTCATTCATCTGCGATTCTTGTCCACGCATCTGGGGTGGATTCCATGGACTTCAACTACCTTCTCGCGATTCGATTTCTTCATTCTTTAATCCTTGTCATCAGGCATTTTAATCCCAAAGGTCCTCATGCGTAGGAATTGTCGGTGGAATGGAGTTTTTAATTGTGCTTGGAAATAGCATGTTGAGTCAGTGAACTAAGTATTCGTGCGCTTAAGAGTAAATAGGGAAACGGAACTTTTGAGGTGCATCTACAGCGGGATCAGATTCTAAAATTTATTGGAATACAGGCCGCCAGCACCCGAAACATTATATTCACTTTGGCTTGCCAATGCCGAAGGAAATAACTTGTCCGCATTGGCACACCAAGTGGGAGCAGCTCATTAGCATTATTCGATCTTTTTCATATATCGCAAACACCTGTAGCCCTCATACTGGAAAAAAGGAATATGAAGCCTTCGGATTTGAGCTTTCCGCATCCGCCATGTTCCATCTTCTGGCGGACGCGAGTGAAGCGATGAATGAGGCTTTCGTGTTTCCGGTTGACTGCCCATGTGAGTTGAGAGAGACCAGATTCGAAGGACTGGGAGCGGGAGATGTCGTAGGAATATTTGGCAATCACAGGTACACTCAAAATATCGAGAGGACAAAGACCATGAATGGATCAATCAAAGTTTCTTCGCGAGCATTACTGCTTTTACTTCTCGCTTCGAGTCTCATCCAGAGCGCCTATTCACAGGATAAGACAGGTTCAATCGCAATTGGCGTTCAACTCTCTACCCCGCCGCCACTTGTCTACAATGACAGCTATATC
>JBAUMC010000082.1:0-5760 GCA_049578505.1 Bacteroidota bacterium
TGCGGAGCTTTTCAGCTGATCGTGAATGGGGACACGCTCGCCAGAGTCTTTATGTGGAGAGCGCTGCCGAGGCGTGTTGCGTACAAAGTGGAGAAAGGAAAAGAATATAAGATTGAGGCGTACTTCAGGCAGATCCAGAACTGGACGGCAAGTCTCAGCCTCGACTTCGGGGCCGAAGTTCCGGTGAAGTACGATGCGCTTGTCGAGAAGTTGAAAGATGTCGATCTCGTGATCTTTGCGGGGGGCATTTCCCCTCAACTGGAAGGAGAGGAAATGCCGGTACAGCTCCCCGGATTCAAGGGGGGCGACCGCACCGACATCGAACTCCCGGAAGTGCAGCGCAACTGCCTCAAGGCTCTCAAGGAAGCCGGTAAGAAGATCGTGTTCATCAATTGCTCGGGCTCGGCCATCGGACTTGTGCCTGAAACCGAGAGCTGCGATGCAATTCTTCAGGCCTGGTATTCCGGGGAATCCGGCGGTCAGGCGATCGCGGATGTGCTCTTTGGAGATTACAACCCGGGCGGAAAATTGCCCATCACGTTCTACAAGAACATTCATCAATTACCCGATTTCGAGAATTACAGCATGAAAGGGCGAACGTACAGGTTCATGTCCGATCCGTTGTTTCCTTTCGGTTTCGGATTGAGCTATACGAGCTTCTCAATCGGCAACGCCGAAATCAGCAAAACGGAGATCACGAAAGACGAGGTCGTGCAGCTTACGATACCCGTGACAAACACCGGCAAGCGTGACGGCACGGAAATTGTACAGGTGTATGTCCATAAAGTCAACGACGTCGACGGGCCGCTGAAAACCTTGCGGGGCTTTCAGCGTGTGGAGGTTGCAGCCGGAAAAACCGGTACGGCGACGATCAACCTTTCCCATACCGCGTTTGAATTTTTCGACAGGAAGAGCGGCAAAATGGCTCTGACTGCGGGAGCCTACGAAGTGTGGTATGGCACCAGTTCCGACAAGAAAGACCTGAAGATGGCAACGGTCACTGTTCAATAAAAGCAAATAGTGAAGTCGTTATGTATGGATCACTTCACCTCCTTACGTAGTTCGCACACTCCATCGTCGTGGTGGAATTTGTGCAACAAGAAAATAAACATGCCTATCACCAGACTGAACGGTCGGTGAATGTATTTACTGCATTTCACATAAAAAACTTTGTACAAGCCGTAAGAAGGAATTATGAATCGTAGAATTTTTCTTACGAAAACCGCGATCGTTGCGGGCATTGCAAGTTCACTGGAGTCGTTCATTCCGTTCTTAGCGAACGGCATGACCTCAAAAAAGCCGTCTCAGACTTCAGGGGCAGCAGGGTTGGCACAGGAAGAGATCCGTTCTGAAGATTATCTTCGTCGTGCGCAGGGGGACAAGTATTTGCCGGTCCCGCCGGTATTCGCGGAATCATATCAGCAGCTTGCCGTGCGCGTCCGGCCAATGCCGCTGGCGGAGCGGCTCAGGCGGAATATCGTACCGCGTCACGGCTTCTGCAGTATCGTGCCCGGCAGAACCTTCAGCGAGGGGCTCACTTCCGGCAACGGTGCTATGAATATAGAGATGACGTGCGATCCGTACTCGGAGCAGATTCTCTTTCATCATGAATGCCTGCTGATGCCGTGGAGAAGACCGCTCGAAGCCCCAAAGGTCGCGGATATTTTTCCGCAAGTGCGGCAAATGGTTATGGAGGGCAAATACAAGGAGGCCGTTGAATTCGCCTTCAAGGAGATGGCGAATGGTCCCATCAAGCTGAATACGTTCGGGCATCCCACGATTCCGGCATTCATGATGCAGCTTGATTTTCCGAAAACGGCGTCGGTCAACAACTATCTCCGCACTCTCGATTTTGAAAGCAGTGAAGCAAAGATCTATTGGAATGATGAACGCGGCGAATGGCTTCGCCGGACGTTCACCTCACGGCCCGACAACGTCGTGGTCCAATTGCTCACCGCTCCGAACGGACGTTCGGTGAACGTCCGGATCGCGCTCTCGGATCCCGGAAGACGGATGGGCCCCAATGTTGCGTTCAAGCAGGAAGTGAACCAGGCGACGGGAAGCGGGGAAAGCGAAATTCATCGCGACGTTAACGAGCAGCGCCTGATTTACAAATGCCGTTTGGATCCTTCCACAGACAACAGCGGCTATGCCGGTGTGATTCGAGTAATTCGGAACGGCGGCTCCGCCCGGATGGAAGACGGCGCTCTGGTCATCGAGAACGCGTCGTCGGTGATGCTCCTCACTCGCATCCAATGGTTTGCCGACTACACCGAGGAGAAAGTGGAGGCTCTGCGGCTGGCGGTGGAACAACTCACACCCGATTATGAGGCAATGGTGGAACGCCACCGAAAGGTTCAGTCGGAGGCCCTCAATCGCGTCACCGTAGATTTCGGCGGCGCGTCACAATACGGATTGTCGTCCGAAGAGCTTCTGGCAAACCAGAGATCGAGGCCGGACTATTCGCCCGCCTTGCTCGAGAAGATTTTCGAAATGGGACGCTACTGGTTTATCCTCACCAGTGGCAAGTATCCAAGCATGGCGGCCGAAGTCAACGCCAATATCAACCTGCAAATTTCCCCCGGTCCGCAGGGCGATCTGTGGGAAGGGATGGATGCCTACTTCAATTGGATGGAGAGCCTGGCCCCCGACTTCCGGGTTAACGCAAAGAACATCTTCGGAATGCGCGGCACGCATTATTCCCTCCTGCCGGACAAAGGCTTCGGCGTTGCGTACCATTACTCCTATGCCTCCAATTCCGGGGAGATGTGGCCCCATCCTTATTGGATTTCAGCCGGCGGCTGGTGTTGTCGTCCGTTCTGGGATCACTATCTGGTAACCGGGGACCTCGAATTTCTCCGCAAGCGCGTGGTGCCGGCGTTGAAAGAGCTCGTTTTGTTTTATGAGGATTTTCTGACGGTGACCGACAAAGACGGAAAATTCATTTTCGTTCCATCCTTCTCCCCTGAGAACAATCCCGAGAATACAGGCCCTTCGGCCATGTTGGTGATCAACTCCACCATGGACATCTCGGTGTGCCGGGAAGTCCTTTCCAATTTGATCCAGGCTTCGGAGCTCCTCGGCACCGACGCCGACAGCGTACCGAAATGGAAGGCAATGCTGGCGAAGTTGCCCCCCTACATGCTCGAACCGGACGGCACTCTGAAGGAATGGGCGTGGCCCACGCTGCAAGAGCGTTACAGCCATCGACATATTTCGCATCTGTATGGTGCCTGGCCCGGCGACGAAATTGATCCGGACCGTACGCCGCAACTTGCCCGGGCCGCGATGATGGCCGACAGAAGGCGCGTGCCGGAAAGGCTGGCTGCTCATGGCCGCTGCCATCGCGCACTAGTCGGAGCGCGGCTCAAAGACAACTTCATGGTGGATACAGAATTGCGGCAACTGATTGAGCAGGGGTACGTTGGTACGACCCTTCGGTGCTCTCACGATCCCTACGCCTGGCCAATGCCGGACGCACAAGGGGGGATTCAAACGATCATGATGGAAATGCTTGCCTATTCGCGCCCGGGTGTGATAGAAGTGCTTCCCGCACTTCCGCCTTCGTTGATCAAAGGCTCAATTAATGGGATGCTGGCCCGCGCCTTTGCGCGCATTGACAAACTAACATGGGACATGGAAGCGCGGACAGTCGACGTAACAATCACTTCGGTGAGAATGCAAGACATCACATTGATCGCCCGTTATGGTATTGAGGAGATCTCCGCACCCGCCGGAGTTTTGGCAGAGGCGCTCCGGCACGACACGGCCAACTGCAACCTGCACTTGCCGGCGAATCAACCGGTGGAACTGCATCTGAAGATCGGAAGACACGATCCGATGGAATGGATCGAGCGGGCAACGTAGTAAGCGGTTCAATAATTTTCTAATTGGTGCATATGAAGAAGGTCGACGAAACAACAATACAAGACATTGCAAAAAGCGCTGGGGTTTCAAAAGCCACCGTCTCTAATGTATTGAATTCTAAAAATACTGCAAGGCCGTCTACCAGAGAAAAGATCCTGCAGGTGGCGGAGGCGTTACATTACCATCCCAAAACAATGGTGGGGATTCCAAAATACGGCGATGCCGAGCGGGTGATCGGTATTATTATCAAAGAATTGAACTATCCTTTCTACACTACTATTGCAGAGGGCGCAACAGAATATGCTAACTCAAAAGGGTATTCCTTGATAGTAGCAAGTTCCGATTATAACCATGAGAGGGAAAAGAAAATTACACGCTTGTTTTCAGCAATGGGTATCAAAGGCACAATAATTGCACCCCTCATAGAGGGCAATTCAGAGATTGAACATCTTTTGAAATTGCAGACGTCGAAATATCCGTTCGTTCTTTTAGCTGATGTCAAAAATATATCAGCAAACGTTGTAGAGATAGACAACATCAAAGCTATCAAAAAAGCAGTGCAATATTTAATAAGCAAAGGTCATAAAAGGATCGTCCATTTTACAGGTCCGCCACAATCGGCGCATACGAGAGAGCGGATTGATGGATTCCGCATTGCGTTTAGTGAACTCCCATTGGCTTTTGCGAAAGAGATGATTATTCCAATCGGAGCTGATAAGGAAGGAAGTTATCAAAGGTGTATAAAATACTTCAGACGGAAGAATCGAAAAGATTACCCGACGGCCATCGTATGCTTTAACGATCTACAGGCGTTGGCCGTTATGACCGCTCTTCGAGACCTAAACATAAAGGTTCCAGACGATATTTCCATAATAGGGAATGATGATATTCATTTTACCGAAACATATTCAGTGCCCCTTACAACAATCAAGTCCCCGCAAAGAGAAATAGGTCAAAAAGCCGCCGAAATACTGATTAGAAATATTGAGTCAACCACCCAACTTCCGATCGAACGGATTGTTCTTGAAACCGAATTAATAATCAGAAAATCGACGAGAAAGTTGAATAGAAAGTAATTGTATTCGCGCAGAAAAAATGCCTGTACGTATAGATCGCAAGGTTCTCAGCCGCAAGGGGCAGAGAGTGAGGACTCCCTGTACCTAAACGTCTGGACTGCAGCAATATTAATGCATTAACCAAAATCTTATGAGGAGAGTGTAGAATGAAACAAACGACATTTATCATTATGCTGATAGTCATATCAGCCAGTGGAATCTGTTTGGCCCAATCGGGTCAGAATTTAATTGTTCCTCTTGCTGCGGATACAGCACATCCTTCACCGTACAATCTTTATGGAGCCAAGTTTCCACGTATTGAAGCCGATGGACGGGTGACGTTTCGCTTTAACGCTCCCTACGCAAAGAAGGTGCAGGTTGCCATCGCCAATGTTCCGTTTGATATGATCAAAGGCGACGACGACGTTTGGACGTACACCAGTGAGCCGCAGGACAAAGGGTATCACAATTACTGGATGCTTGTTGACAGCGCACTCGTGCTCGATCCGGCGACCAACGCGTTTATCGGATACAGTCATATGTGCAACGGGTTTGAAATACCCGATCCGGATGGCGGTTTTTATGAGCTAAAAGATGTACCACATGGGAACGTCCTGATTAAGAACTATTTTTCCCGGACGATCAAGGCCTGGCGTCACATCTTCGTGTACACTCCGCCGGGATACGAGGCAAATACTTCAACGCGGTACCCGGTCCTCTATCTTCAGCATGGCGGCGGCGAGGACGAACGAGTCTGGATTGAAATGGGACGTACCAATATCATTCTGGACAATTTGATTGCAGAAGGAAAAGTCAGACCATGTATCGTCGTGATGGA
>JBAUMC010000083.1:0-4751 GCA_049578505.1 Bacteroidota bacterium
TGCCGGTGTTCCTCCAAGTTGGCGAATCATCGAAGCGATTTGTCCCCGGTGGTATGTGCCATGATTGACGAGATGCTGGAGCGTGTGCCACAGCACGTTGGTCACCGGTTCGCCTTTGATATTTAAGAATGTGGATGTCTGCTGAAGCTGTTCTTCACTGAGAGAATGAACGTAGCCAAGCATCCTGTTCTCTACCTCCTGCCATTTTGCTTTGACTGCGCTGTAATCCGGCAAATCGGCGACCTTAAGGAATTTCGGATTGGCCGTGCCGGTGAGCCTCTGCAGCCAGATATCTTCCGCGGCGCAAATGTGAACAAGCGTTCCGTGGAGAGTCCCGAAACTACTTTTCAAATCGTTGTACAGCAATGCCTCCGAAAGCGAATCAACCGCCCCCAGCATTCTTCCTTTTGACCAATAGTTGTATTCGTAGAGAAGATGGATGTCGTTTAGGTTCATAGGTTCCTCTTTATTGATGTAGTGAACTATTTTCTTTCAACTTTGCCAACAGCTTCAGTGCTTCGAGGGGTGTCAATGAGTCGATGTCGAGCTTGTTGAGCGTGGCACGCAGCTCGTCGTCTTTCATCTCGAACATGGTGAGTTGAATCTTTTGCTCGGTGTTCGGGGCGATTTTTTTTCTGCCGCTGGCGCGGAGATGTAGGGCATCTTCAAGATCTCCCGCTTCTTCGGTACCATGCGGGCGGAGTTGTGTTTCTTCAAGATTAGTGAGGATTCTTTTTGCACGTTCTGTTAGTTCTTCAGGCAAACCCGCCATCTTCGCAACCTGAATTCCGTAAGAATGGTCGGCCGTCCCGGGGGTGACGGTATGAAGGAATACCACCTTATCGCCGTATTCGCGCACGTCCACCTTGTAATTTTTGATGCGGGGAAAAAGTTCTGCCAGCTCGTTTAACTCATGGTAATGCGTTGCGAAAAGTGTCCGCGCGCCGACATGTTCGTGTAAGTACTCCGTCAACGCCCAGGCGATGCTGATGCCGTCGAATGTGCTCGTTCCGCGACCAACCTCATCCAGAAGAATCAGGCTCCGGGATGTTGCGCGATTGACGATGTTTGCAGCTTCGTGCATTTCTACTAGAAACGTGCTTTCGCCGGAAGCGATATTGTCGCTCGCTCCCACGCGGGTGAAAATATTATCGACCAAGCCGATGATCGCTTTTTTTGCGGGAACAAAACTTCCGATCTGTGCGAGCAATACAATCAAACCCACCTGGCGCAGGTAGGAGGATTTTCCGCTCATGTTCGGCCCCGTTATGATCAGAATTTGATTTTCGCTCGTGTCGATTGAAACCGAGTTTGAAACATATTTTTCTCCAACAGGCAAGAGTATTTCAATAACGGGATGGCGCCCGTCTTCAATAAACAGCTGTGTCGTATCGTTGATCTCCGGCCGGACATAGCGGTTAACCGTTGCCACCTCGGCAAGAGAAGTGAGGCAGTCGGTCAGGGCAATCTGTTGAGCGTTTTGCTGGATGGTAACGGCGTGTGAAGCGACAAGCAATCGCAGCTCGTTGAACAGCGTCGTTTCCAGTGCGAGGATCTTTTCTTCCGCGTGAAGGATTTTTTCTTCGTATTCTTTCAGCTCCGGCGTAATGAACCGCTCTGCATTCGTCATTGTCTGCTTGCGGATGTAGTCGGCGGGCACCTTATCTTTGTGCGTATGAGTGATCTCGATGTAATAGCCGAAGACATTGTTAAAGCCGATCTTCAACGACGAAATCCCGGTTCGCTCCCGTTCTTTCTTCTGCATGTTTGCGACCCACTCTTTTGCGGAATGTGCCAGCGTCGTCAGTTCGTCCACCTCCGCATTGTAGCCGCGCCGAATGACGCCGCCATCGGCGAGGTTCAGCGGCGGGGAATCGACAATCGCATGTTCAATAGCATCGGCAACGGAGTCGACCGGCTGCAGAGCCGCATTAATTTCGGATAAAGGGGGTGTTGCCGCTTTGTCGAGAATGGTTTTCAGTACCGGAATGCGCCGCAGAATATGTTTCATTGCGATCATGTCACGGGGCGTTGCCCTGCCGGTCGCGATCTTCGCAATGAGGCGCTCGACATCTCCGATTTCAGCAAGCTCGGTTGATATTTTCTTTCGTATTGATGCATTTTCAGTAAGCGAACTCACTCCGCCGGAACGCCACCGTATCTGATCGAGGCTTTTTAAAGGATGCGAGATCCATTTTTTTAGAAGTCGTCCTCCCATCGGTGTTAATGTGCGATCGAGTACAGAGAAAAGGGTGCCGTCGGAGGTTCCGCCAAACGAAGAAGTAATCTCGAGGTTCCTCTTTGTTGAAGGATCAAGGATGATTGTGTCGGCGATGTTTTGAGGAACGATTTTCTGTATATGTGCGAGGTTTGCCTTCTGAGTCTCGTTCAGATAATGCATTACAGCCCCCGCGGCTGCAATGCCAACCGTCATGGCATCCACGCCGAAGCCTTTGAGCGATTGGGTTTGAAAATGACGGATGAGTGATTCGTACCCATAATCGAAATGAAATACCCAATCGTCGATAGTCGTAAAAAGGCCGTTGTAGCACGTCCTCAAGAGGCGTTGCAGCTCCTCTTTATCTCTTTTCTGAACAATGATTTCAGACGGAGAAATGGAGTTGATTTGTTGTTCGAGAGCACGAAACGGAATTTCGGCCGTCGCAAATTCGCCGGTGGAAATATCGACAAACGAAAAACCGATGATGTCCTCACCGGTCGCGACGGCGGAAGGAAGAGCGATCGCCGCCAGATAATTATTCTGTTTTTGCTCGAGTACTTTGTCCGAAAAGGCAACGCCCGGCGAAACAACTTCGATGACGTCCCGCTTTACGATGCCTTTAGCGAACTTCGGGTCCTCAAGCTGCTCGCATATCGCAACCCGAAGTCCCGCCTTGAGCAGCTTGGGGAGATAAGTGTCGAGTGCGTGGTGAGGAAAACCGGCGAGAGGAGTCTCTCCCGCAGCGCCGTTTCCGCGGCGCGTGAGGGTGATACCGAGGACACGCGAGGTGATTTTCGCGTCTTCGTCGAACGTTTCAAAAAAATCCCCCATGCGAAAGAGAAGTACGGTGCCGGGATATTTCGCTTTTACTTCGGAGTATTGCTTCATTAACGGGGTTGACATGGTGAAAAGGTAGGAAAAAATCGGCGGGGAAACAAGAAGACGGAAGGCAGAATACAGGAGACAGAAGATAGCCGGTGGAATTACGAACGAAATATTATGATTTCAAATTCAGGACTTTGGACTCATGACTTTGGACTCAGGACTTCGGACGTTTCTCTCCTTGAATCTTCATCATTATCTTATTACATTTTACAACTACGATTATCAATCCCCAATCTGACAGCCATGAATCAACGCCAATTACACAAAACAATTGAAAGCTTTGACAGCAGAAAATTTGAATCCAGCGAAGAGCTTCTCAAACATGTACTTCACCAAATTGTGCAGAATGATAGCATTGAAATTCAGGGAGGACGCGTATGGAAGCTGAATACAGCGAAATATGCGTACGAACTTGTCGCACAGGTAGGCGCGATGGAGAAAATAAAACCGCATTTTCTCGTCAGGGTAAATGAATATCGCATGTTTAAAACCTTGCCGAAGCATCGGACCGTCGTTGCAAAAGAGACCAATCCGTATCTTCGCAGCAAGGGGATATCGAAATACTCGGCAACTGGCGTCGGTGAATTGGTAAAGGTGCGGGACAGCGAGCTCTACCGGTACGTCATGTCGTTCAACACCGATCTCACTCACGATCAGGTTGCGCCGACGCTCAACATCATCGGTATTGCGGTAACCGCGATGTTGAAAAAAGGGCACATCGAACGAAAGACGGCTCTCCTCGAGAAGGATTTGGACAAAGCCCGCGAAATTCAGCGCAGTATCCTTCCCGAGCACGAACTGCGGTTTCACAATTACGAAATGTTCGGCGTCTCAGTTGCCGACAGGGTCGTCGGCGGAGATTTTTTTGATTACATTGTCAGCGACGAAGAAGACCGGGTCAGCATCGTTATCGGCGACGCTGCCAGCAAAGGAATCTCAGCTGCTGTGCAGGCGCTTTATGTGTCCGGCGCCCTCCGCATGGGGGCGACCTACCAAACAAAAATTACTGCACTAATCCGCACGATCAATACGCTTGTCCACAGGGCGTTCAGCGACGACCGGTTTCTTACCCTTTTTTATGCAGAGCTCATCGACGATAAGCACGGTTTGTGCGTTTATGTCAATGCAGGCCATCCGAACCCGGTTCTCTACCGGGCGAAAACGAATATAACCGAGTCGCTTGAATCGACAGGTAACGTTATCGGGCCGTTTCCCGACCAGGCTTTTCGGAGCGAAGGAATTATGATAGGCAAAGGAGACGTTCTCCTCCTCTTTACGGACGGAGTCACGGAGACTATGGACGCGAACGGGAATCAATATACGGAAAAACGATTGACCGACAAATTGCTGGAATTCAAGCAAAACAACGCAAAAGATATTGCACGCCTGCTCCTTGAAGATGTTCAGAAGTTTGGCTCGAAGGGGAAATATTCTGATGATAAAACAATTGTAGTTGTTAAAAGGGTGAAGTAGAGGTACGCCGTCGAGGAAAGCTGTAAGTTTTAAGTAAAAAACATTAGCGCCTTGAATTATTGATTATCATTTTCTTACACCTTACACCTTACAACTTAGAACTTATAGCTTAAAACGTAAAGCTTAAAACGTATAACCTAAAACCTATAACGTAAAACCCACAACCCACCAC
>JBAUMC010000084.1:0-84713 GCA_049578505.1 Bacteroidota bacterium
TCGGGACAAGAACAAACCATTTAATGAAACCTGTACAATGATAATCATTTTAACAATCTTTTCAAATAGCAGGTGCCGGCTCAGTATGTCATTCCGGCGAAAGTGAGAAAGGAATTCCTTCGGAATCCGGATCGATTCAACCGGGCATGGATGCCGTTTTTCCTGGGGGAGGCCCTCGATGCGCTGGCCTGACAAATCGTTTTTTATTCAAAATCCTGAACGTCCACCACGACCCAACCATCGTTAGCTGCGTCCCTAATCGGATGGATGATTTTTTGAATGATGAGATGCCAATAATCACTTGCTAATTTGTACGTCGCCATAAGAATCGAGTTGATCCGATTGGCGAAATACCGTGATGTACACCCGATAAATTGCCGGCTGCAAAGTTGATCCATCAACAGAAAAAGAATATGATCCAATTGCTAGCCGCCGATTGAGTAATTCTTTCACGACAGTAGCCGGCGCGCTATTCAGAGTTATCAAAACGGAATCCTCTTCGTTGAGAGAGAAAGTTATTTGAAAGAACTTGCCGGCCGGGTTGGGATAGGCAGGATTGATTTTTGTGCACGGCGGTAATACTTCTACTGCTATAGTATCGCCCGTGACGGACTTTACAGTATCATACAATGGTTTTTGACTGGAATCGCAACTCATTAATGGTTTCCAGTCGGAGGAATCGACCAGCCCAACAACGGCGCCGGTCGAGTCGGTGTGCGTAATCCCGGTAAATGGTGTTGTCAATTGTCCTGGAGGGTCTACACTTTTATCTTTCGTGCAAGACATTACGGAGAGAATAATCCCAACAAATAATAGGGCTTTAAGCGGGTTTTTGTTTCCTTTGATGGTAAGCATGACAATCTCCTTGACGTGTGATGAAAAGAATAATGCTTATGTACTGATCGTAATTGGATCAGTCGTAGCAAGGAGAATTGTCTCTCGTCCTGATAAAATTAATTTTCAAAAACAAACACTTAGTGCATCCTAACGATCCGGATCGTAAGCTTGCGATGCCGGCTAGACAATAACCTCAGAGAGCGTAGAAAAAGCCCAGCATCAGCGACTCGTGAAAGTGAGCCGAATAATCGGAATATAATCTTCCTGTCAGATCGATCCCGAAATCATCTGAAAAGCTGCATCGCCAACCAAGGCCAAGAGTCTGCATCCAATAATATTCAGATTGACCCGGAATATTATTAACAGTATTTGAGTACCAACTTTTCAGATGTATACTTCCGATGCGCTCGATGGAATAGCATGTGCCGGTGACGAGATAAAGGGAGAAGTTTCGATCCGGTGAAGCAATAAACTTTCCCTCTAAGGAAAGTCGATAAATTTGTGAGGCATCTCCCGTAATACTTGGCGGCCCGTCGTCCACTTGTGTGCCCCCATAACCCTTAAAAGAATAGTAGTTATACTCTACACCACTTATGATTGCAATCGATTTGAGAACGAAATGTTCGATGCCTATGGTTGCCGGGTGAGAAGACTTCCAGGAGTCTTCAATGGAACTACTATTTTCAAGCGGTATTAAGGGCGTTCGGGCTCCAATACCGCCTTGAATAATTATTGTCGTTTGCGCAAATGAAAAACTTGCCGAGCAAAGCAACAATAAGAGTGCCGTTTTCAAATCAGCCTCCAAATCTGACGAAAAAAAGTTACCCAACTATGAGACATATCAATGCATCTGTTTGAAAGCGTGACTCATGCCCTTACGGGCAATTGTCGGGCATAGTTGTTGTCATAGCAGTGCCTGTGAAGAGACAACAACTATCAAACAGCGGTAGAAAGGTAAATAGCGTTCCCGGGGTTTAACTATGAGATGATGCTTGACTGTAGGTTCCCATTTTCAAGCTCTTGAGGTTGAACGAGTGTAGCATTATTTTCCCTCGATGTCAAGAAAAAAATTCGACCGTGCGGCGAGAGAATTTTTGAACCACAAAGACGCCAAGCACGCCAAGAAAGATTTTGTAAAATCATTAAAAACAAACTCTGCGATCTTGGCGCCTTGGCGGCGAAATTATCCGTCTTATGTGAGTTGCAGTAATTCCGATACAGCAAGAGTTCCGTGAATGTATTCAAAAAGTTGAGTGGAGGCGATTTGCGCAAATTCCTCAAAAACTTCTTCTACGGTCCAACCTATGTGCGGCGTTAGTATAACGTTCTGAAGTGAGCGGAGCGGAGAGTCGATTGCAAGCGGCTCGTGAGCGAAGACGTCCAGCCCTGCGCCGGCTAATGGCCCATTTGTCAATGCCTCTATCAAAGCTTTTTCATCGACAATTGCTCCCCGTGATGTGTTAATGAGTATTGCGCCTTTCTTCATTCGCCGCAATTTTTCTGCATTCATCAGCTCTGTAGATTCCTTGGAAAGCCGCAGATGGATGCTGACTACATCGCTGGTCTCGAGAACCTCATCCAGCGGCAGCATTGGGAAACTTCCTTTTTTGTCATGACTGTTTCCGGGTCTGTCCCAGGCCACAACCTCCATATTAAAAACTGTATGAGCAATTTCGGCAACGCGAGAGCCATGTCTTCCCATCCCAAGAATACCAAGGCGGCGATTCGATAATGTACGGCCTACCAGGACCGGCCATCGGCCGGAGTGCATCGCTGAATTGGCTTGCGGGACAAGATGAAGCAGGCCAAGTATCATAGCGAAGGTTAACTCCGGCACCGAAGCGAGAGGAGCTTTCCCGCGACGACTAAGCGCAATAGCAATACCGCGCTTCTTTGCAGCCGCCGAATCTATATGATATGCATGCCCGCCGGTTTGCAGGATTAATTTTAAGTGAGGCAATCTCCCAAATACTTCATCCGTTAACGCCGTCCTTTCACGTATAGCCATGAGAAACGAAGCATGTTCCAATTCAGATTTGTCGACATCGGCAATAGGTTCTTTTAAATATTTGATTTCGACAAGATCGTTCAATCGATTCCAACAGGAAGAGGCGGAAATTCGCCCTTCCCAATCGTCGAGGACTATTAATAGAGGCTTCATTGACGAGGGTGTTTCGATGAGCAAAGGAATGCGGCAAAAGATCTTGCCGCGGGTTAGCCGGCCTGTGGGGCGGCGATTCAAAGAATTACATTATTCGGAATACAATTGTCTCAAGGCATCGTTGGCAACCATAAATCCCAATTCGGCTGCCCGCTCAAAATCAATTCTGGCATGCTTCTTATCTTTCAGGCCCACCAGGGAAATCATGCCGCGTTCGTAATAGGCGATGGCAAATTTTGGGTCAAGCCTGACAGCCATTTCTAGGTCGTGCATCGCCCCGGTATAATCTCTGAGAAAATTTTTGGCCTTCGCGCGCTTCTGGTATGCGTTGGCATTTTTAGGCTGCAGGGAGATGACTTTCGTGTAATCAGCTATAGCCCCTTTGAATTCCTTGAGCTCGGCTCTCGCTTTTCCCCGTTCAAGAAGAGCGTTCACGTGAGCCCCGTTGAGAATGAGCGCCTTGTTCAGGTCATCGATCGCTCCCCGGTAGTCTCGAGAGAGAGCTTTAGACCTGCCGCTCTCATAGTACTCTTCAGCGTTTACCGGGGCCGGCGATTTTGGGGCGAATATTTTCTTAAGAACATTCATTGGGTATTAAGCTCTCCTCACTAACCGTACGGCTTGACAGCAACGAGCTGTTATTGATCCTCATACTTTTGCAAAACCAAACAGTCCTTCATGAGGAACGAGTTCTATAAATATCGATGATGCCGGCAATTCAAAGGTAGGGGGTGCTGATATAATAGCACCCCCGCGGAAAAAAGTCAAGGAGCAGAGATGGTTGGTGCTGGCTCAATTTGAGAAAGAATATGTCATGCCCACGAAAGTGGGCATCCATTCTGCAATAAAAAACACAATACTGGATTCCCGCTTTCGCGGGAATGACAAATTGAGCCAGCACTAGATGGTTAGTGCTGTTACAGTTTGGCTTCACATAGATGACCGTCACCGCATCAAAAGTCACGAAAAGCCAAAATATTTAAAAAAAGGTGACGGTCATCTGACCAGTAAAGAGGTAAACTGCATCACTACCAGATGGTTGGGGGTTGTACGTTTTCGCCGGGTACGGTTTTCATTCACAAGACGCAGGAGCTTATGAAAAACCGGTCCAAAATTCTAACCTTGCGAATTGGAATGAATAGCAGTATCTTTTCGAAAGTAGAAGCACAGCAGCCCCAAGTTTTAAATGCCGAATTAAATTTCCACCACCCCCCGATTTTGTTGGACTGAATTATTATGGCACAAAAAATTCTTTTTGCAGAAGATGAGCAGACCCTACAGAGTGTTGTCGCATTCAAGTTGAGGAATAGCGGCTACGAGGTTTTCACTGTGAATAACGGAGCGGAAGCGCTGGAGTTTTTGAAGACCAAGAACGCAGACTTGATCGTGAGCGATATCATGATGCCGGTGATGTCGGGAAAAGAGCTTATCATCGAGCTAAAAAAGAATGATGCGATGAAAAAGATCCCGGTGATCTTACTGACATCACGATCGTTGGAAAAAGAGGTGGTCGAAGGTTTATCACTCGGAGCAGACGATTATATAAAAAAACCCTTCAGCCCATCTGAGCTCGTCGCAAGGGTTCGGAATGTCCTCTCCCGGGCAAACCCGTCGTAAATCTCGACGCGACGCAATTTCTTTTTCCACAGATAAAATACGGCCCAGGGCACCGTATAAAACACGCCCGTCTCATCGCTCCACTCTTGTGTTTGCTCGGATGAGAGTATATCCTATTTGGTCATGCTATGGACTTCATTGAAGGAAATCGGGTACTCCTGGCATTTGTCTTCATCCTGACGTTGGCCGTGATTTTTGTCGTTACGATCGTCGGGCTTACTCTCCTTGTTAAGAAAATCACCCACCGGTTCCGCGACGATCGTCAGTCGCGTCTTCATCATTTCTTTTCACGCAAGGTCAACGTTATAATCCATGACCAGCACGAGATACTTACCGCGCACACTTCGGAATTCAGCTCTCCCTTGGTGGACGACCTTAAGCAATACCTGCAGGATGTTGCCTGGGGACGAAAGAGAGGAGAACGGCAGGCCTTGCAAGACGTGATGGTCGAGGAGGCGCGCAATCTGGTCGGCGAATCGCGCAAACGCCTCACTCAGTTGTTTGTTGAATTGGGCTTTGTCGATGAGGAAGTGCGGGATTTGAACAGCTCGCGGTGGTGGATCCGGGCGAAAGCATGCAGGACTATTTCGGTCATGCGGCCGGCCATTGCCATCGATCCTCTTATTTTGCTCCTTCAGGACAGAGAGCCTGAAGTTCGCATGGAAGCTGCAATGGCCCTTGTCGAGATTGCGGGTGCCGACGCTCTTCGACCGTTGTTGAGTCATCTCAAAATTATTACAAGGTGGATGTCCCTCCAACTCTCGCGGGCAATTCTCGGAATGGGTTCTGAAGTGGTGCCCGACCTGATCAAGGGGACCGAATCGGAATCGGCCTCGATCAAAAGCTTCTGCGTAGAAATGTTGGGTGCCATCGGCGACATCTCCGCGGTCGAGCCGCTCAAGGTGCTCATGCGTTCTGCCGATGATGATCTAAAGTGCCGCGCTCTCACAGCGATTGGCTTGCTCGGTGATGCATCAGGTCTCCCGTTGATCCTCGAATACTGCCGAAGCGATAATGAGGAGGTGAGAAAAAGTGCGGTGTCGGCCCTGGGAAGCCTTGGCGCGCCTGAAGCCGTGCCGCTTCTTGCAGAATTGTTGGCGTCCGACTCTGTGGACGTTCGGTTAGCCGCTGGGGAGTCCCTGAGCCGGCTCGGAACGCAGGGCGAAATCGCTCTTCGCGAACTTGCGGTGGCCTCCGATGAGTTGGGAAGGAAGCTGGCGCGGCAGTTTCACGAGTTCATTACTCCATCGGCTTCAAACGCATCGCTAACGCGGAGTGATTCGAATGATTGATACTCTGCTCTCGGTTTTCGATTTCTTGTTCTACCTCTACTCCGTTTTCGTGATCTTCTTTTTTGTCGCGATCAATCTCGTCTATTTTGCTTTGCTGATATCGTCGTACGCAGCGATCGTCAATTATCTCCGCCGGCACATTTTCTCCGACTACCGAGTAATCCTGCAATCGGAATTAAGCACGCCGATCTCCGTTCTCGCACCAGCCTACAATGAGAGCACGACGATAGTCGAAAATGTGAATTCTCTTCTGAAGCTTAACTATCCGACGATGGAAATCATCGTTATCAACGACGGCAGCCGTGATGCAACCCTCGGAACCCTCATCAGAGAATTCCGATTGCATAGCACACAGCGCGTCTACATACCTACAATTGCTACAATGCCGGTTCGCGGCATCTATGTTTCGGATGCGCCCCAATACAAGAACCTTATCGTTGTGGATAAAGAAAACGGCGGCAAAGCGGATGCGTTGAATGTCGGCATCAATGTTTCGCGCTATCCGCTCTTCTGCGCGATCGATGCCGATTCGATCCTCGAGGACGACGCGTTGTTGAAAACGGTGAAGCCTTACCTGGAGGACGAGACGGTGATCGCCGTCGGAGGGATTGTCAGAATTGCGAACGGGTGTGAAATCGAGCGCGGACGGGTGAAACAGGTTCACCTCTCGCGCAAGCACCTTCCGATCTTTCAGGTGACCGAGTACTTCCGCGCATTTTTGACCGGAAGGATGGGATGGAGCGCAATGAACGGACTCCTGATTGTTTCGGGCGCGTTCGGCCTGTTTCGCAAAGACGTCGTCCTGGCATGCGGCGGCTATAGACCCGATACTGTGGGAGAAGATATGGAGCTTGTAATGCGTATGCATCGCTTCATGCGCGAGAGGAAGCTGCCGTACAGGGTCTCGTTTGTCCCCGATCCGGTCTGTTGGACCGAAGCACCCGAAACACTATCTACGCTCGCCCGTCAGAGAAACAGGTGGCATCGCGGCTTGTTCGACTCTCTCCTGATTCACCGATCCATGTGGTTCAACCCCAGCTTGGGCGTTATCGGGATGTTGTCGGTCCCGTATTATGTCCTCTTCGAACTACTCGGCCCGCTGATTGAAGGCATCGGTTACCTGGTTATTTTTGTTTCATTTCTCCTTGGAATCGCTCACATCAAGATCATTATTCTTTTCTTTATCGTAGCGGTCATCTACGGCGTCTTCTTTTCGGTAGGAGCCGTTCTTCTGGAAGAAATCTCATTTCACCGGTATCCTCGTCCATCGGACCTGCTCAAGCTGATGATCTTTGCAGTCATAGAGAATTTTGGCTATCGTCAAGTCACGGTGTACTGGAGGATCAAAGCCAGCTGGGATTATTTTCGTGGAGTAAAGACGTGGGGGCGAATGGAACGGAGAGGATTTTCGGCGACATCATCGTAACGATTCACTCATTGTAGAAGGCGGTATGAGAAACAGTTTTCGAATGAAGATTTTGGCGCTCTTTGGACTGTCAGCCCTTGTTTTAATCGGCGTCAGCGTGCTGACATACGAAAGCGCTACATATCTTGCAGGGGCGCGATCGCGCGAGATGCTCTATATTGTCATCCTTGGCAGCATGGTCAGCATCAGCCTGATTGCGTGGGCGTTTGCAAATCTATTGCGAGAAAACAGTTTGCGCATCGAGCAAGAACGGGCGCGCCTTGAGAGCGAGGACAAGTACCGCGATCTGGTCGAGTCCGCCACAGATATCATCTACCGGGCCGATCTCCAGGGAAGGTTCACCTATGCGAACCCCGTCGTTCTCAAGCTCACCGGTTATTCTGAAACGGAAGTGATAGGCAAACACTATATGGAACTGATTCCGCCGTCACACCGCGAAACAACTCGACAGTTCTATCGGAATCAGCTCCTCAACGATATCAGCACCACGTACCTCGAATATCCGGTCGTTGCCAAAGAAGGGAAATTGTTATGGCTTGGGCAAAACGTTCAATTAATAAAGCAAGGGGATCAAACCGTGGGGATACAGGCTGTCGCGAGAGATATCACTGAACGAAAAATGGGAGAAGAAAAACTCCGGGCAAGCGAACACCGTCTTCAGGTTGTCATCGACACGGTGAGCGACGGTGTGACCTTCAGCGATGTGAACGGCAGGTTCACAGTATTCAACAGCCGGATGAAAGAAATCACAGGGTATTCAATGGAGGAGGCAAACGCCGCCGAAGACTTTTCTTCAAAACTTTATCCTCATCCGGTCGACCACCAGCGGGCGCTGGACGGAATAAAGGAAGTTGAGGCTCAGGGGAGCGTGTTCGACAAATCGACGGTCATTGTTGCAAAAGACGGGAAGAGAAAATTCCTTCTTGTCTCTACTTCGCTTGTTCGGTTCCAGGATCGGATGATGTACCTGAGCACCTATCGCGATATCACTGCCCGCAGGGAGGCGGAAGAAGAACGGGACAAAATTTTTGCCATCTCGCTTGATTTGGTTTGCGTTACCGGTTTTGACGGGTACTTCAAGAATGTGAATCCCGCGTGGGAACGGACGCTCGGTTTTTCGGCTCCAGAACTGATGAATAAACCCTTTGTCTCGTTCGTCCACCCTGATGATGTAGAGGCGACGTCCGGGGCGTTCATGCGCGTCGTCGAGGGATATCCTCTTCAAGGATTCGGGACCAGGTTCCGCAGCAAGGACGGATCGTATCGCTGGACCGACTGGACGGCTGCTGCGTTTCCGGAACGCGGCGTGATTTACGCCATAGGACGCGATACAACGGATCGCAGGAATGCGGAAAGACTGGTCGAGGAGAGCGAAGCGCGGTTCCGGCAACTGTATGATGAAGCGCCGGTAGGCTATCATGAGATCGACGACCAGGGGCACATTACCTCCGTGAATCAAACCGAGCTTGAGATGCTGGGATACACACGCGAAGAAATGATCGGTGAGTATGTATGGAATTTCGTCACTGACTCGGAGGCGTCACGCGAGCGCGTGATCGCGAAATTATCCGGAGCATTCCAGGAGAGCATTGCGGCGGAGCGTTTATATCGAAAGAAAGACGGAGAGATTCTCACGATGCTACTCGACGAACGGATAGAGCGGGACAGCAGCGGACAAATCAAAGGCATTCGCTCAACGATTCGGGATATCTCGGAGCGAAAGAAGGCAGAAATTGCACTCAGTGAAGCAAAAGAGGCGGCGGAAGCGGCAACGCGGGCGAAGTCGGAGTTCCTGGCTACGATGAGTCACGAGATCAGGACACCGATGAACGGAGTGATCGGCATGACCGATCTCCTCCTCAGCACACAACTCTCCGATGAACAAAAAGAATTTGCAGAAACGATCAAAACCAGCGGCGAATCATTGCTCGGAGTGATCAATGATATTCTCGATTTTTCCAAGATCGAATCGGGGAAAATCACATTCGAGGAACGGCCGTTCGAGCTCGAAGCCTGCATCGAAGAAGTATTTCATCTCTTGTCTCCAAAGGCGGTCGAGAAGAACCTCGATTTGTTGTACCTCATCGAGCCAAAAATCCCTCCGTTCCTGATCGGGGATGTCTTGCGCGTTCGGCAAATTCTTTTCAACCTTGTGGGGAACGCTGTCAAGTTCACCCAGAGCGGCGAGGTCTATATTGCTGTGAAAGCTCTCGATCAGAAGGATGAAACCCTGGAGCTTGAATTTTCGGTGCGAGACACCGGTATCGGGATACCGGACGAGAAAAAAGACCGTCTCTTCAAAGCCTTCTCACAAGTCGATTCTTCAACCACACGCAAGTTTGGGGGGACAGGTTTGGGCTTGGTGATATCGCTGAGGCTTGTCCACATGATGGGGGGACGCATGTGGGTTGAAAGCGAAGTGAATAAAGGATCAACCTTCTACTTTACTCTGAAGTTGGCCTTTTCTTCATCGGTGCCCACAATGCCTAAGATATTTTTACGCGGAAAGGTACCCGAATTGAGCCAGAAAAGGATATTGATCGTGGACGATAATCCGACCAACCTCCATATTCTTACACTGCAGACCGCACAATGGGATATGATTCCTCGGGCAACTCTCTCCGGGAAGACCGCGCTGGAGTGGATCCGGAAAGGTGATCCATTCGACCTCGCTGTTGTGGATATGCTGATGCCCGGGTTTGATGGGCTCCTTCTCGGGGCCGAAATCAGGAAAATCAAAACCCCGAATTCTCTCCCCATGATACTTCTTACCTCTTCAGGAAGACACCCAGCTGAAATGGGGGATGCGGCTTCGATTTTTTCGGCGTTCGTGGCGAAACCCATCCGGCAGTCACAGCTTTACAATATTGTTGTGGAACTTTTGTGCGGTCCGCAAAAGCAAATCCTCAGCAACGAAGTGTCGAAGAAGATCGATTCCAGTCTTGGCGAACGATTCCCCTTGAAAATTCTTGTGGCGGAAGATAATGCGATCAATCAAAAATTAACTCTTCGCGTATTGCGGCAGATGGGGTACAAGGCGGATTTGGCGGAGAACGGACTTGTGGTGTTGAAGGCCCTTCACTCTTCGCGGTACGATATTCTCTTTATGGATGTCCATATGCCGGAACTCGATGGCCTGGATACCACTCGGAGAATTATGCAGGAGTTTCAGAGAGAGAGCCGGCCCAGGATCATCGCAATGACCGCCGATGCAATGCAAGGGGATAAAGAAAAATGTCTTGAAGCCGGAATGGACGACTACATCAGCAAGCCGATTAATCTTTCTGCGGTTCAAGCATCGCTCGAACGATGGGGCAAGCTGGCTCAAAAGAAGTCGGAGACTGAAACAAAAGAGGATTCTGTCGACGAGAGTGTCGAAAAAAGCATCATGAGGCGCGTGAAAGACCTGGGGAATGAAACCGATCCAACGTTCATAGCGGATCTCCTCGACACCTATTTACTCGATGCAAAAAAAAGACTTGAAAGAATGTTTGTCTTTTTGAAGAAGAACGATGCCCAGGGAGTCTACTTTGAAGCTCATTCATTGAAAGGCGGAAGCATGACCTTCGGTGCGAACGAATTCGCCGCCTCTCTTTACCCTATCGAAGAATCGGCAAGAGAAGGGCGTCTCGATGGACTTGAGGCATTGTTCGAGCGAGTGAATGTGGAGTTCCACAGAATGGAAAGTTCGCTCGCTGCCGTGAAGAAGAAGATAGGAGAAGAGGCATGACCTTAAGAGAACGCTTGCTCGATACGCTGCGCAGTTTCATGAGCATGCAGCTCGCCTTCGCAAGCCTGCTGCTTCCGCTGCGCGTCTATGAGTTTGTCGGAGCAGGAATGTCAAACTCCATGCCCGAAGGTATCGTTCTCCTTTTCATCAGTGCTTTGGGTCTCGACATTTTTTTCTTCGCGAAGTGGTCCCTGATCGTCCTGCTCCCCTACCTTGTTATCTCTCTGCTCCGTGAATCCCTCGCCAAAACTTTGCTGATTATCGCATCAACGATCTTTGTCGCTGCGTATTTGATGTTGGACCAATATTTCTTTGTGACTTTTCTTCCTCTCGGTTCCGACCTCTTCGGGTATAGTTGGTCCGACATTCAGCTCACGGTCGGTTCATCGGGAGGGTTCGGCCTGTTGACCATCCTTCCTTTTCTCATCTTTATTGGCGCGACCGTGATGATTCTCGTCTTCTTTGGAAAGCGTAAGGTGGGAAAGGAAATGGCGATTACCGGACTTCTCCTTATTGTGCTGATCTCCGCTGCGACATCTCTGTTCAAACCAGGGGCCGGAGATTTCAACTCCGAAAGGGAATACGATCTCGCGGTGAACAAGGTGGAATTTTTCGCGTCGCATACGATTCACTGGGTCTCCGAAGGAACCGGCGGAAACAAGGGCCTGGCTTTTCAAGGTTACCCGCTGCTGCATGTCGATAGATCCCGTGACGTGCTGGTTCCGTTTTTGAAGCTCAACCCAGAGAAACCCAACCTCGTGTTCTTGATTGTCGAAGGCCTTGGAAGGGCGTTTGTCGGGGATGGCGCGGAGTTTGGAGGGTTCACGCCCTTCATCGATTCTCTCACGAAGCAAAGCCTGTACTGGGAAAATTTTCTCAGTTCGAGCGGTCGTACGTTTGGAGTTTTGCCGGGATTGATGGGATCGTTGCCCTACGGGGAGAACGGCTTCATGGAAATGGGGTACAAGATGCCGGCCCACATTACGCTGATAAGCCTTCTCAATGATGCGGGATATCACACTGCGTATTACTATGGAGGAGATATCAGCTTCGACCAGCAAAATGTCTTTCTCGAACGGCAGAACATCGGACGGATCCTCAACGAATCGAATTTCGGCCCCGGTTATTCAAAGTCGGCTTCTAACGAGCAAGGTTTCACATGGGGATACGCCGACGGAGACCTCTTCAAGCGATCGCTGGAAATTATAGACGAGGATAAAACAGTTCCCCGGCTCGACATCTACATGACGTTAAGCACCCATGAGCCGTTTCTTCCTCCGAACCTTCCGTTGTATGAGCAGAAATTTCATGAACGATTAAGCGTGCTGCCATTCGACCCGCAGAAGAAGAAGGACCTTGAGCTCTACAAACAGCAATTTGCAAGCCTGCTCTATACCGACGACATGTTACGACTCTTTTTCGAGACGTACAGGAAAAGGGAAGATTTCAAGAACACCATTTTTTTCATCACGGGCGATCATCGCATTGTCCCGATGCCGTCGAGCGATCCGATTGATCGATTCCATGTCCCGTTCATTATCTATTCTCCGATAGTGCGTCAGCCTGTCCGCTTCTCATCGGTCTCGTCTCATCTCGACGTCGTTCCGTCGCTCCTTGCTCTTCTCCATAATCGATACCGGATCCCTCTGCCCGACAAAGTTTCCTGGCTCGGCGACGGCATTGATACGATGCGTTCGTTTCGGAATATTCATTCGCTCCCAATCATGCGAAACAAGAATCAACTCATCGACTATGTCGACCGTGATCATTACCTGGCAGGAGACGACCTCTACCTTATCCAAACCGGTCTGAATATTATCCCCCTCGACGATGAAGGAGTAAAAAGGGAAGTCGAATCCAAGTTGACTGCCTTCAAAGAGCTTAACAACTATGTATGCACGAACGACAAGATTTATCCTATGGCGCAGCGCAGTGCAGAAAGGGATTCCGCCGCGGCGGACGATTCTCTTTTCGCTGTGCGGCATCTCAACGGCTTGAATTCCGACCAGCTCTACGCTCTCGCGCGGTCTCTCGCCTTGGAGAAAAAGTATGATGATGCCAGACTTGTGTGCAGGCACATGCTGCGGACCAATCCTGATTACCATGATGCGCGAACCTTGATGGGTCTTACGTTTGCATGGGAGGGGCGTTACGGAGAGGCGGAGCCTGTCTACCGGGAAGTTCTCCGGCGGGTTCCTCACTACCCGGATGCAGTCGCGGCGTTGGCGGATATCGAACTATGGCAGCAGCATTACGAAGTCGCCCTTGAGTTTCTTGACAATGAAGTGCCGCATAATCCCCGAGACAAAGAAATTCTATTCCGGAAAGCGAAAACTCTCTATTATGTTGGACGGACCGCAGAATCGGCAGCGGTGCTCGATACCATTTTGAAAATTGACCCGTCGTTTGCCGATGCAAAAGATTTTCGCAATAGGTTCTTCCGGAAAGCTCATTAATCGAAGAAGATACGCGATGGTAAAAAAATTAGCATTCATTGCTCTCCTTTTCGCTGCCCTCTCCTCGTTCAGTCAGCTCTTTGCTCAACAGGATACGGCGGGGCTTGGCGTAGATGAATTATTCAATATTGCGCGCCGGGAGGCGTTTTCCGGCAAAAGAAAAGAAGCGCGCGCCCTGCTTCGGCGTATTATTCAGCATTCGCCTCGGTACGTCGATGTGCGGGTACTGCTTGGCCGGACCCTTGCCTGGGACGGACAGTATGACAGTGCTCGGATCGAATTATCAAAGGCGCTCAGAATAGATCCCTCGAACGCAGACACCTACAAAGCGCTGATTGACAATGAGAACTGGAGCGATAAATATCAGTCAGCAATCTCAATCGCAGACCAGGCACTTACAAAGTACCCTAACGATGACGAAATTCTTGTGAAGAAGGCGATTGCATTGCGCAACCTCGGGAGGGATTACGAGGCGCTCACAGTTCTTGCACGTGCCGAAGATATCAATCCGTCAAACACGGAAATCCCGAAGATGCGGGAACAAATCCGGTCAAAGTCGATGGACTACTCAGTGAGCGTCAGCTATACCGGAGACCGGTTCTCGGACATTTACGATCCGATGCACCTCGCGTACCTTCAGCTGAGCCGACGGACACCGTTCGGATCGGTATTCGCGAGAGTGAACTACGGTTATCGATTTCAGACGAACGGAATCCAGGAAGAGTTCGATTTTTATCCGAGAATCATGAATGGCGTCTACGGATATCTCAACTACGGATATTCAGAATCCGACATCTTCCCGAAGCATCGCGCGGGAGCTGAGGTTTACGGAAAGTTGCCGATGAGCATGGAAGGATCGTTGGGACTCCGGTATCTCTATTTTGGCGCACAGAGCACCGTCACAATTTACACCGGCTCGCTCGCGATCTACAACGGAAATTATTATTTCTCTTTGCGTCCTTACATTACCCCCAACGGCTCGAGTTTCTCGCGGTCGATTGGACTTCTTGTCCGCAGGTATTTTAACGACGCTGATACCTATCTTTCATTGGACGGGAGTGTCGGCTTTACGCCGGACGAACGAAGTGTGCTACTCTCGACGGGAGAGAATGGAAGAGAAATCTATTTTCTCAAGGCTCAGGATTTAGGAGCGGGATGGCAGTGCGCGGTGACAAATCAGTTTGTCTTCTTATTGACCTTTGACGCCACGCATCAAGAGTTGAGTTTTAGTCCCGGAGAATATATCTATGACTACACCCTTTCGGCCGGGGTGAAATACAGTTTCTGAACGCGATTGTGCCAGAAAACCGCAATTGAATCTACCGCAGGATAGTTAGCGCTACATCAAAACATAAGGCCAGAACCCCTGGGACTCTGGTCTTATTGTAAATTTGCTCTTTCCGGATCTATCTCCTCTTGCTTACTCGTGTGTCCCCAACGAGATTCGAACTCGTGTTAGAAGCTTGAAAAGCTCCGGTCCTAGGCCTCTAGACGATGGGGACAGTGGTACAATTAAGAATTAATAATTATGAATTAAAATTTGAAGGGATTGAACTGCAGATTGAACCTTGATAAGAGGCCGCTATGCCAATTCTTAATTCATAATTATTAATTCTCAATTAAAAACTCGGGTGGCCAGTGGGACTTGAACCCACGACCTCTAGGGCCACAACCTAGCGTTCTAACCAACTGAACTATGGCCACCGTGAAATGAGAAACAGAGGTGGCAACTTTTGAATCCCGCCGGCAGCTTTGCTTTGGCGGGATTCTCAATTCCGCAGAGAATTTAGCTTTACTTCGTTCGCTAAATTGAGCGAAATTGGAACTATGGCCACCATAGATTCAAAAAGCCTGTCGGATTACGGACAGGCTTTTTAGCGTCATAAAAGTACGAAAAATCCTTTTGGAAGGCAAGACGTATTTAGTGCAACTGCGCCGAAGTGCTTTGAGCAGCCTTCAAGTCCTTTTTAAAGTTTCTCCACCACGCATCGATTTTCTTCCCGCTCCATACGGTGAAAAGGAAAAAAATAACTCCTGCGATGACATCAATGACGTAATGATAGCGAAGGTACACGGTCGAAATAATAAGCAGCGAACCGGCGACAAGTAAAACCCATCGGCTTTTAAGATGATTTGTAAAGGCGATGTACAGGATGGTGAGCGTGAGCTGAGTATGACCGCTTGGGAACGCATCCCGCTGGGCATAGTCGATGGCATTCGAAGCGTTTCTGGGGATCGATTCACCCGCGTTGACAAAGTCGCGCAGAGGGCTCGTCAACCAGATTCCAGGTAAGGATTCGTCCAGTGAATGGAAATCGTGCAGCGTAAATCTTGGACCGACCGCCGGCAGCAAGAAGTAGCCGATATACGACAAATAAAATGCATAAATAACAAGGAACGATCCCAAAAAATACTCTGTGTGGCGCTTCTCAAAACTCAATTCGAAGAATACGCTCAATAATATCAAATAATAGCTTGCGTAACTGATTTGAAGGATTTCAGTCACGAGGGGGTGTGCAAACATCGACAACCAGCGCGTCGGATCTCCGCCGAACATCCACCGGTCGACGTTGATCAGCAGCCAGTCGTAATCCTGAGGATGGATGGGGTGAACCATAAGGTACGTTTCTTTGAAAACATAAAAAATCATCGGAACCGGATACCAGTCGCGGATGTATCGGATTAGCCGTGAGCGGGTTTCCTTCGCCCTCAAAGCAAGGATCGGAATGAGACAGACAAAAAGTACATTGCATCCGGCAAGAACAAACCATTGCGGAATCACAGCAGCGAAAATAATATTCAACAACGACAGAGCGATAAGAAAAATTATTGTTGCAATATCGCTCGAGGTCAACAGCGTGATTCGGAGTCGGGAGAAAAAAATCATCGTGCAGGACGGAGTATTTGTGGCGGTTGTTCGCCCGTCGAAAGCTCGTTCGATAGATGTACAAATTCTTCCACTGATAATTCCTCGGGGCGGCGATTAAAATCTAAAGTAGATTGTTGGAAAAAGCTTGACGGTACCTTGATTGCAAGCAAACCATTACGCAGCGTCTTCCGTCGCTTGCCGAATGTTCCCCGTACGACTGCACGGAACATCAGGTCATCCAGCGCTCGTGAAAGACATGGCTGATCGAAATTTAACGATACCACTGCCGATGTCACCTCCGGCACTGGGCGGAACGACCCTGGAGCAACAACAAATTTCAAATCCGGTGTTGAGTAGTATTGTGCAAATACCGACAGGATGCCGTATTCCTTCGTTCGGGGCTTCGCAACCAGCCTTTTCGCTACCTCCTGCTGCATCATAAGAGTGCAGTCCTTGATGACATCCGAAGAATCGATGACCCAGAAAAGAATAGGGCTGGTAATATTGTAAGGGATATTTCCCACGATACGGAGCTTGCCGTTATTTTTTTTTGCGATGATATGCGGGTCAATATTCAGCACGTTGTTATGGTAGAGAGTCAATGCGTCTCCGTATGTTGCCTGTAATTCTGCGGCAAGATGATCATCGATTTCAACGGCAGTCAAGCTGGGCAATTCCGCCAGTAACAGGGCTGTCAATGCACCCTTACCGGGGCCAATTTCGAGCACACAATCTGATTTTCGAAGATTCAACGACCGGACAATTTTTCGCGCGACGTTCTGGTCGATAAGAAAGTTTTGTCCGAGAGATTTTTTTGGCCGGTTCACTCAATGCCAATAGGATGGATATGATATCTCAGAATTCAATTGTGGAAAAATATAGCAAACTGTTGCTGGTTTGTCAACGAAAAGCCGCCGGCTCAGTTTATCATTACCCCTTGCCGAAGGACTCATTCGGAGGATTCCTTCGGAAGGTGGGCAAGACAATTTTTTATTCAAATTACGCCACTACTCCGCCGGCATTGGCAGGATTGATAATTCTCAGACGACTTCTTATTATATCTCGTGATTGATTCATTCCATCGCTATCTTTTGGATAAAGTCTCCGATAATTGTTATGCAACGGTGCATAAATTCTGACCTTGACATTGGCTTCTCTATTAAATACTTTTTACCAGAAAAGAAATATCACCTGAACCAAAAGGAAAAATCATGAAGAAGATTCGCATAGTGATGGCCGACGACCACGATGTTGTCCGCCTTGGAATATCAGCGTTGCTCTCGACCTTTGGGGATTTTGATGTCGTCGGCCAAGCCTCCGACGGTGAAGAAGCCGTAGCCGCAGTCAAAAAATTCACTCCCGATGTCGTTATTCTCGATCTTGAGATGCCGAAAATGTCGGGGGTTGAAGCGGCCAGAATTATTAAACTCAAATATCCCCAAACGAAAATTCTTATTCTGAGCGGCTTTGAAAACGAAAAATACGTCACACAAATTCTTAAATCGGGGGCGGGCGGCTATGTTGTGAAGAATGTAGGGAAGGAAGAGTTGGCAGACGCCATTCGCGTAGTCGCGGAAGGCAAGCGATTCTTCAGTCCGACCGTCTCACGCATTATGGTCGAAGGATTGCTCAGAAAACATTCCGCTGAACTCGAGAAGCTTTCGCATATCCGCGAGCCGTTGACAGACCTTGAAATGGAAATTCTTTCCTTCCTCACTCAGGGGCTGAAAACCGAACAAATCGGCGAACGGCTCTCGATGAGCAAGTCAACGGTCGACAAGCATTTCACTACACTCAAGAAAAAACTCGATATTTATGATATTGTAAACCTTGTCCAGTTTGCGAAGGACTACGGTTTCGTCGTCAACAACGAATGACGGGTTGTCAAGGTTGTTTCACAGCCGTCCATCCAGCCGACCCGGTCAACGTTGGCCAGCCAGTTTTTTTTGCGTAAGCGCTGTAACTTCCCTCTCCTGTACCCATCGTTTTAAAATATCCGTTTAAATTCCCAGAGATGGTAAACCCTTGATAACTTTGCGTCAAGGTTACGTTCATGCTCCCATCGCTGTTGATGAAACCTGTAAGAACGATGTTTCTTACGACTCCTATATCCTGAAATTGAATATCGATGTGGCCATTGATATCATAGCGTGTATAGATTACGCTTTTTGAGATATTGAAGTCGAAATTTTCCCCGAGCGTCGTCCCGATCCAGTTGCCGCAAATGCTGTCCGCTTCAGGGCTGAAGTACTGGTAATAATAGACATACTTATAGCGCGTCGTGGCAAGGCTGGGTTGATTTGGATTTTCGGCTGTGGCGACAATCGTTCTGTACCCCGTCATTAATCCTGTAATAATCTCCGAAAAATTTCCGTTCGCATCGTACGATACATTAGGATTGTTGTGTCCCGAACTCGCCTCAGTAATGCTCAGTTTTGCTTGGAGTTGGACGTTCCCCGTTGCGGCGATAGTGTCCCGAAATATCACAGAAGTAAGAGGCGGGTCAAGAGTCAATCCCGGGGCGGCGTTCACGGCTTTTACGTTTACCAGGAGAGGTATAGCGCTTACCGTGCCGACAGATGCGCCGATATTTGTGTATCCCGTATTGTGCGCCGTAACGATCCCATTCGAAACGGTCGCCGCTGGAGTGCTGGAAGAAGACCAGGATGCACTGTCCGACGGGATTGGCGTGGTAGTGGTGTCGGTCGTCGTCACGGTATCTGTAGCATTAGTGATGATTCCGCCATTGGATATTATTTGTGTGGAAGTGTTGATGCGCGCGCCGCGAAGGCTCAATGTTTGCGTTTCGTTCACCGCCATGGTAAGCGTATCGGGGTGAGGAAGAATTTCAAGCGATGCGAGATTGCTGGTTTGCTTTTGCTCTTGCGGCGGAGCGCATCCCAATAACCATCCCAGAACATATACACTGAAAAGAATTGAAAATGTTTTCATGGTCGTTTGGTTGCTAAAAGTAGAAAATGAGGCCGCCGCCAAAATATATGCCCCCGAGGTTCGGGATTGTTTCAGTATTGTTATTAGTCAGTTTTTGCGGTGTGATGGAATACTCGATCTCCATGTCCAAATCGATAGGCCCGGCGATTTTCGGGGTAAGGCCCAACCCTAATGCGAAACCATTGTTGTCGATTGTTTGGCTGGCGGAAAGCGCATTGACAGATGGGTTTACTGTTCCAATGGTCTCTTCGGCATGATTGAAAAGATACAGCCCGTCGAGATACAAGGCCGAACCTCCGGGATGAACCCGAAGGCCCGCGAGAAGAATCTTTTGGTTCCATTGGGCCGATCCGGTTGCATCGATATTGGCAAGCTTCGATTGTCCGCTCGCGCTGAATATTCTGTATTTGGCGATGAGGAACGTCTCACCGTTGCCAAGCCCGAATGTGCCGGTATAGGCAAGTTTTCGGTCGGAGTAGATGGAATTAAAGTTGCCGCCGCCGTTGATGTTGAACTTCCCGGCTGAACCGCCCATTATAACTGTGAATGCTCCCGATGCGTTTTGGGAAAAAAGTTGAGAAGGGACTACACAAAAGAGAATGGCAGTAAGGAAAATTTTCATGGCAGAATCCCCGACGATTAGTAAAACCCCGAGTAACAACACACGATACGAGAACTTGTAACGAAGAATCGTTATCCAAAACAGTTATCGCGCTTGAACCATATCGCGAACCGTGTCGGTAATTCTTCTGAAATCGATCTTGCCGCTTCCCATTTTCGGAAGGTCGTCCAGGACCACGAACTGTTTAGGAAGGGCGATGTTCGGAAGGTGTTCCGACATACTCTTCAGGACATTTTTTTCGTCAATTTTTTGGGTAATCGCAGCAACAATCTTCGCTCCCCGCAAATGGTCCGGAACTTCCACCACGCAACACTGGACATCGCGAGGGAGGAATTTTTCCAACACATCTTCGACTTTAATGAGGGAAACCATCTCGCCGCCGATTTTCATGAAACGCTTCAGTCTTCCTACATGCCAAAGATATCCGTCCTGGTCCATGTACCCCATGTCCCCGGTATCGTACCATCCGTGGCGGATGCTCAGCGATGTTTGCTCGAAATCGTCGAAATACCCCTTCATGATATTGTCCCCCTTCACCAGAATTTTTCCAATCTCGTTCACCTTGCATTCCTCCCCCGTTTCGTAATTTTCCATTCGCACCTGAACGTTTGGAATTACCTTGCCCACACTTCCCGGCCTGTTGTTGCTGTGAGTGTTGACCGTAATTGCCGGGCTTGTTTCAGTGGCTCCGTATGCCTCAAGTAGAACGATCCCGTGCTTCTCCATGAACCCCTGGCGAAGCCCTTCAGGGCATTTATCCGCGCCGGTAATCATGATACGCACGGATGAAAAATCTCCCGGTTCCGATTTATTCAAGTAACCCATGAAAAATGTCGGAGTTCCCACCATCAACGTCACTTTTTCTTCCCTGGCAATGGTGCAAATAGCTTTAAAATCAAGAGGATTCGCATATGTCACCATCGTCATCCCAAAATAAAGAGGCGCCCATAAGTTTGCGGTCTGGCCGAAAATATGGAAATACGGAAGGTTCGCAAGAAACGTATCGGTTGCCGCAAGTCCGTACACTTTTTCAAGCCCTTCAATATTGGAGACAATATTGCGGTGGGTAAGTTGAACGGCCTTCGGGTCCTTCTCGCTTCCGCTCGTGAACAGGATAAAGAGTGTGTCGTTCTCATCTCCGCCATGAATTTTTCTTAGGATATTCTGTGCGGGGAGTTTCGATTTTAGGGCGGCTTTGATTTTATCGAACATTGACATGCCGGCCATGATATCTTCGATAAATACCATGCCGTCGACCTTGCGGCAGTTAATTTTTTCGAGCAACGCCTTCGACGTGATGATGGTCTTGAACTCGCATTTTTTTTGAGCGTACTCGGCATTTGCCGCTGCACCGGTTGAATAGTTAACCATGACCGGGATCCTGCCGCTCATCAACGCTCCAAGAACCGATAAAGCACAACCTGCGGAGGTCGGGATCATAATCCCGATAAACCCCTCATCGTACTTTTTGAATTTTTCGGCGAGAATAAGCGCGGCGACAAGCGCTTTCCCGTACGTAATTTTTCTGTTCATCGTCCGGTCGACGATGGCGATTTTGGTTTCGTATTGCTTGGCGATGCGGACGAATTGGTGGTGAAGAAGCATCCTTTTTCTTTCATTGATCGCAGTGTGAAGTCAGCTCTCTGTCTATAACCTTGCTTGTATCGAAAAGCATTTGCGCCGAGCACTTGTCGCGGTAGATGCCGGCATTGAGAACTGACCGTGCGAGGTAATCACGCGGCGGTAAACAGTGGAAAAATTTAATAGACTTTCCTGTGAATGGCAAGTAATATTTTAGCGCGGATGTTTCCCGCCATGCCTTCGGTAGGGCGATGTTTGGAACCGTGCCCAAATGCATCGTTATTTTTTGAGCTCTTCATGAATTTTCCGCGAACAGGTGTTGAACATCCTTGTCGAGTAGTGGCTTAATTTGAATAAAAAATTGTCATACCCACAGTCCGAAGGGATGCCACCGGTACGCGGGAATGACAAATTGAGCCAGCACCCTTTATCGGGTAGTGCTCAAGTTTGAAATAGTTAAGCCGCTATTTTTTGTGCTTGCCATGTCAGTAAGTCAGTCCAATTCCAGATTCGGTTTGTGATTCCGGCCTCCATCGCTGGCGTAACTCGCAGGCTTTGATGGATGCGGATGAAATTGTACGCATAAAAGTGAATAGCGATTGCCGCTTTATGGTTTTCTAACTTCTTGCTGAATGCGTTAGTGAGCCGTGTGAAGCGTCGCATGTTCATTCTCATTGTGAGGTTCTGCCGTTCAATGTGGCTTGTACTGATTCTCTTTCGTCGGGGTTCTCCGGTGATCGGCTTTATTATTACCCTCACGATCTGAGCCGGTGAATATCTCCGTTCGCCCTTCATATCCTCTCTGTATTCCTTGTGAACCATACCGAAATCAATATCATTCCCGAATACATCATCTACCGCGCTGTAATAGCCTGCAAAGGCATCTGTGGAGAGTTGGAAACGGTTCTTGATTCGGTATTGTAAGTCTCGCATGAACGCTGTGGCATAGTGAGCACTGCGTTTACCTACAAGAAACGACGGGACGAGTTTTGTTTCTGAATCAATGGCAACAAATACGTATTGATCTCCCTTTTCCTCGCTGTCAAACGGATTGAGTTGTTTCTGCTTTTTCTGCACATAGCTCCAAATCTCATCAACCTGGATAAAGTTCGATTGCAGGTTCACCATCTGAGTGTCGAGAATCTCTTGAGCCTTCTCTCCGGCATCGACTAACAGCTTGAGGATTGTAGGCTGGCTCACGCCCGTAATGCGGGACGTTGCCCGTACTGATTGACCCTCTGTAAGAAGCGTAAGAACCATAACTTTCTTTTCGATTGGTAAATTGTTCATTGCAATGCTCCAAATTTTTAATTTGACATCGAGCCTGCAATGAACTATATTTGACTTAGGTCGGTCGCTTGTTCAACGCAGGCGATTGATTAGGGCTTATCGGGTGCTCGTAACACTCGGTAGGCCCGCTTAAACGCGGGCGAGATAAGGGTATTTTAAGCAAGTTACTCATGCACCTGTCCCTCTCGTATTCTTTTCGAGTTTTTTACCTAACCCGCTCCAACTTCTCTTGGAACGGGTTTTTGTTTGTAGATCAACCCTTCCGTCGTCTAACATCTTAAAGCGTTTCCTCTTGTCTCGCATAATAGCATTTTTGATAACAGCGTAGGGGGCTTTCTCGCTGATCTTCACTCCTTCGGCTCTCATTTTATGAATAAGGTCTTTTTGCCTCTGTGCACCTTCGGTAATAAGAATAAGCTCAAGCGCATCGCCGATTGACTTGCCAATAAGAGAGAAGTGCTTACCCAAATATTTCTTCTGCAATCGCTCTTTCGGTAGGCCGCTAACGCTCGCTAAATTGTCAATGAACTCGTCCATCTTCTTTACCAATTCCGCCTTCTTCAATTGCAGGGAGTTAATCTGTTCTGTCAGTTCCATAAATTCCTCGTGATAGTTATTAACGAATGCGTCCACGCCTTCCATCATTTCCGTGGCCGCTGTACGAGTGCTATCATTTTTGGAACTCATGGCGATCTGTTCTTTTTGTCAGTCATAATATAGTAAGTAAATACATTGTTGTCAAGTACTTTTTTGAAAATATTTTTAGTGTTTTTGAAATTGAATTTTGAACTGATTCTAAGCATATTTGCGACACCTTAAGGGGCTATTTATGACTGAAAAAGATTATACAAAACTCTCCGACGTTGACCTTCAACTATTGAGTCACACAACAAACCCCGATGGCTTCAAAGCCGCCTTAACGGAAATTGATCGGCGGCAAAAAGAAGAACATGAAAAAGATCAACGCACCCAAAAAAAGATAAAACAGATAACGTTTTGGACTCTTATTGTGAGCCTTGCAATACTCGTCATTACCCTTTTTCAGCTCTTCCACATAGCGGGTATCTAAGTAAATCTCATAATACAAGCGCGAGATGTTTGCTATTCCGATAATCACTATACTAAACATCACTTTGTAAAAGATATTTGTCAAGTTTTCTATCTCCTTTCGCTTACTAATCAAGGAAGCGTCATGAAAATACTTTTAACGGCATTTTTTCTACTTGTTGCGGGGTGCGCGACAACCCGCCCGTTCGACACCACAAACATGGACATTGGGCAGAGTCAGGCATCAGTAACTGAAAGGTACGGTCAGCCCGACTATACCGCAGGGGTCTTAACACCCGATGGAAATAAACTGATACGCTATGAGTTCCGCCATGCAAACTACAATCGTACAATTTATGACCCGCCTTATGAAATCTTACAAGTACTTTTCTATAACGGTAAGGTCGTCGCGTGGGGGCGACCGGATGAAATATCATTGCGCCAAGCTGATGTAGTGATTGAACAAAGATTCAGGTGAAATATCTGATTCTTGTCGTGCCAAACTTTTCGGCGCGTCAATTTGTCATTTCGTTTCTGCTTCATTTTAACGGTTCCTTTCAAACTTGAGCACTACCCTTTATCGCGCTTCGTTGCTTTTTTAAGCGAATTATGTTACTTTTATCCAGTCACAAAACGCTTACCAATAATGGCGATGTATGGCTGAAGAAACAAACGAACAGAAGCCGCGCGACGAATCCTTTCGTCGCCCCAGGTACCCACGTTACCGCCGGCCGAACAGGAAACCGTCGGATCAAGTTTCGACGGAAGGGGTGCAGGCTGTTGAATCGCCCGCTGTGACCGGTTCGCTGAGTGAATCGCCGAATGCAGGCACCGCGGCGCAAGAGATCAAAACACCCCCACAGACAAACCAGCATCGTCCGCAGAACATTGAAATTTCCGTCGTCATTCCGCTCTTTAACGAAGAGCAATCGCTGAAGGAACTTGCCGACCAATTGAAGAATACACTCGTCCGGTTCGGCGGGCGCTATGAACTTATTTTCGTCGACGACGGCAGCACTGACAATTCTTTCCGGATGCTGCGCGACCTTCATTTCCGAAACAACCGCATCAAAGTCATTCGCTTTCGCCGGAACTACGGGAAAAGCGCTGCCTTGATGGTCGGTTTCCAAAGGGCCCAGGGCGATTACGTTGTAACGATGGATGCCGATCTTCAGGATGACCCGGCGGAAATTCCGAATCTGATCCGACAATTAAAATCGGGCTACGATGTTGTCTCCGGATGGAAGAAAAAACGTCACGACCCGATCACGAAAACTCTCCCGTCGAAGTTTTTCAATTTTGTCACAAGCGTTATGACGGGGGTGAAAATTCACGATTCCAATTGCGGCTTGAAAGCATACCGGCGCGACGTCGTAAAAACTGTGAACGTGTATGGGGAATTGCACCGTTACATTCCCGCACTTGCGCAGTGGCAGGGGTATCGCATCGGCGAGGTCGTCGTCCAGCATCGCGCAAGAAAATACGGAAAGACAAAGTTCGGTCTGGGAAGATTTTTCAAGGGATTTCTCGATTTGCTGACCGTTCTTTTTACAACCCGCTACATTGCCCGGCCACTCCATTTATTCGGCCTTTGGGGAATGGTGTCTGCGTTTGCCGGCCTGTGCATTGATGGATACCTTGTTGAAGAATGGGTCGTCGGTAAAACGTCGCTCAGCAATCGTCCCCTCTTTCTCGTCGGGTTGATTCTCATTATCGTCGGGATACAGTTTGTGTCGATCGGCTTGCTTGGAGAGATGATCACCAAAGGACAACATGTTGAGAAGGAATATTCGATCAGGGAAATCATCAAATAGCCGGTGTAAGGGCGAGATAAGGTTTGAGCCATTCATTTAAAACGATTTCAACTTTCCGAACAGCAACCGACCGTAGTTAACGTTATCATCGAAACTCATGCTTCTTAAAACCGACTGCCGCCACTTTCGCGGCGATGTCCCCTGTAAACCCCATAAGCAGCACGGCGTTCACTGTGAGAGCTGTACGTATTACGACCCCATCGATAAAAACATCCTCATCATAAAACTCGGCGCTATCGGCGATGTCATTCGCACGACGCCGCTTCTTCACCGGTTGAAAAAAGATTTCCCGCACGCAAAAATCTGGTGGCTCACTCTTACTCCGGAAATGCTCCCGGACCTTGTGGACGTCCGGATGAAGTTTACGCTGGAAAATATTGTTTCCCTTCGATCGGTGAAATTCGATACCCTCTACAATCTTGATAAAGACCGAGAAGCGTGTGCTCTCGCCCTCCAAATAACAGCTGATACAAAGAAGGGTTTCATCCTGAAGAATGGGGTCTGCGCGCCGGCCGACAAAGATGCCGAAGCTAAGTTTTTTACCGGCGTTTTCGACGATACGAACAAAGCAAACACGAAAAGTTATCCCCAGGAAATTTTTGACGTGTGCGGGTTTAAGTTCACCGGAGAAAAATATATCCTGCCGTTCGAACCATGGATGGATAAACGGTGGAAGCTGCACGGGAAGAAAAAAATAATCGGCTTCAACACCGGCTGCGGCGGACGCTGGACATCGCGCCTCTGGCCGGAGAAGTATTGGGTCGCTGCGGCACGATCGCTGAAGAAAGCCGGTTACGAGGTGCTCCTTCTTGGCGGGGAACAAGAGCATAAAAAGAACATGAAGATCGCAAAGGCAAGCGGGGCAAAATATTTCGGTCATTATCCGCTCAAGGAATTCATCAATCTTGTCAACCAGTGCGACCTCGTTGTTACGGCAGTGACGATGGCAATGCACATCACCATCGGGCTTGGCAAGAAGATAGTTCTCTTCAATAACATTTTTAACAAACATGAATTCGAGCTGTACGGACTCGGAAAGATTCTTGAACCGGAATTTGAGTGCACCTGTTATTACTCGCCGACATGTCCCAACAATTGCATGCAATATCTTTATCCTGAACGTGTTGTAAAAACAGTACGGCAACTTCTGGGAGCATCCGGGTGATGCGTACGCGATGAACGTTCTCATTCTTGGTACGGCGTACCCACTGCGCGGCGGTATTGCCCATTACAACGCCCTTCTTTATACCCATCTGAAAAAGAAACATGCCGTAGAAATTATTTCCTTCAAGAGACAATATCCGAAAATTTTTTTCCCGGGGAAGACGCAGGAGGAACTGGGAGAACCGGGCTTGCCGGTAACGAGTGAACAGTTGATCGATTCGGTAAATCCGTTGAATTGGATTCGGGTGGGTTTAGCTCTTCGCAAGCGAAACGCAGACACGGTGATTTTTAAGTACTGGCTTCCGTTTTTCGGCCCATGTATCGGAACAATCTGCGCTCTGCTGAAGTTCGGGCGGAAGACAAAAGTCGTTGCCATCTGCGATAATGTGATTCCGCACGAGCATCGTCCCGGCGATGCGTTGTTTACATGGTATGCCTTCAAATTTGTCGATGCGTTCATCGTTCAATCGGATACGGTCGAAAAAGATTTGCTCTCGACGGTAGAAAACCCGAAGTACAGAAAAGTTCCGCACCCGGTCTATGAAATTTTTGGCGAACGCATTGAAAAAAAATGGGCTCGTGCAAAACTTAACATCCGCGACGAAAAGGTAATTCTTTTTTTCGGCTATATCCGACCGTACAAAGGGCTCCACGTTATGATCGATGCGATGAAAGAGCTAAAAAAATCTTTCGCTCTTAAATTGCTGGTCGTCGGAGAGTTCTACGACGACGAAGAGAAATACCGCTGGCACATCTCGGATGCACAAGTCCGCGATGTCATTGACGTCGTGTCGGATTATGTGCCGAACGAGAAAGTAGGAGAATATTTTTCTGCAGCGGACGCAGTTATTTTGCCGTATCTTTCGGCAACACAAAGCGGAATTACTCAAATTGCCTATAACTTCGACAAACCGGTTATCGCATCCGATGTCGGCGGGCTTGCGGAAGTCGTCGTTGATGGAGTTTCCGGATTGATCGTTCCGCCGAACAATCCGTCAAAGCTTGCAAGCGCGATAAAAAGGTTTTATTCCGAGAACCTTGAGGAACAACTTTCTGCCGGCGCTGCGAGAGAAAAGAAGAAATATTCGTGGGAGAGAATGGTGGATGCGATAGAGCAATTAACAGTGATCGGTAAACAGTAAACAGTTACCAACATAAATGTTGTTTACCGTTTACTTCAACGTGTTAGCTGATCATCGTTCACTGTTCACTGATGACTGAGCACTGAAAATGCATTACGACCCTATAAAAAATGTAATCGGTAATGTTGCGCGGACCAGCCCGCTGGTGCGGAGGATCTTCTACATCGTTCTCGGGATTATGTTTTTACGCGAGTGGTACGTAAAGCGCGCTCTCCGGAAGGTGCTGGGGGGAAAAAGGGAACCGTTCATGATGTTCGACGCCGGTAGCGGTTTCGGACAATATTCGTACTACTGCGCCAAGCAATTCCCGTCGGCAACAATCTACGCGGTCGACGTGAAAGAAGAACAAATCGCCGATTGCCGTTTCTTTTTTTCAAAAAGGAAGTTTAATAATGTATCGTTCGGAGTCGAAGACTTGACAATTCCAAAACATACCAATCGATTTGATTTTATTCTATCCGTCGATGTTATGGAACATATTCAGGACGACGTGCAGGTGTTCAAGAATTTCTTTCAGGCGTTAAAGCCCGGCGGCAAGGTTCTGATCAACACGCCGTCTAATCTCGGCGGCTCGGATGCGCACGACGAGAATGAAACAAGCTTTATCGGAGAACACGCCCGCAACGGCTACTCCGTCGACGACATCACGCGAAAGCTGAAAAGCGCCGGTTTTCAGATGGAAAAGGTTACGTATACGTACGGACCGATTGGAAGTGTCGCATGGCGGCTCGGCATCAAATACCCGATGCTGATGCTGAACAAAAGCAAGCTGAATTTCGTACTCCTTCCATTCTATTACATTCTCACCCTGTGGCTTACACTCCTTTTGATGTATGCCGACTACAAATTTCCCAACACACGGGGAACAGGATTACTTGTCGTTGCCGCCAAATCGGCATCGCAACGTTAGCCCTATCCGTTTGGAGCGGTGGGCAGAGGTGTACTTCGAATTCTCAAAATTTCAGGAGACGGCGCACTCAATTATATAGTGAGGAGCAAGACGATGCCACGCGTGTTGTCCATTAAGCTTCATCGATACCTCAACACAAAGTGATGCCCTTCGGCAAGACGTTCGACATCTTGCTAATATTCATCTTTCCCTTGTTTTTCTTCTCTCCTTTTTGTATTATTGAAAAACCACAGAAGACCAACCCTCTCGTTGTTTCGTTCATGAAGACCCTTCGTGCCGTTGAAGCAGAGCCCACACATGCGTCGGCACCGTCATCTCAAGCAAAAGAATACAGCCGCATTAAATTAACATTGTCTCTCGTCGGGACGGCGATTTCGTTTATTCTCACGCTCGCGATTGTCGTCACCGGATTTTCCCTGCGTGTTGAGAATTTCGTCCACTCATATACGCAATCGCCGTACGCCGCGCTCCTTATATTCGGGGCGATACTCGGTTTGCTGAGCAGCATTTTTTCTTCCCCTCTCAGTTTCTACTCCGGCTTCATCCTCGAGCACCGGTATAATTTGTCAAACCAGACCTTCTTCCAATGGATGTGGGAACAATGTAAAGCATTTCTTGTCAGCATCCCGATAGCGGTGCCCCTTGTGCTGCTGTTTTATTTTTTCTTGAGAGAATATCAGTTATTATGGTGGCTGCCGGTCGCAACGGCCATGTTCGTCGTGTCGATGTTGCTTTCTAAAATTGTACCGGTCTTTATTATGCCCCTCTTCTACAAATTCACTCCTTTGGAGAACGATGCGCTCAAAGAACGGATTCTCTCGATGTGTAAGAACACCCGCATGAACGTGACTGGAATTTTCACGTTCAACCTGAGCAAGACAACGAAGAAGGCAAACGCAGGTTTTACCGGCATCGGAAAATCGAAACGGATTATTCTGGGCGATACGCTGATGCAGCATTTTTCGGATGACGAGGTGGAAACTGTTTTTGCGCACGAGCTCGGCCATTACGTCCATGGACATATTTGGAAAAATATCCTGGTTGGGACCCTGAGTATCTATGCCGGACTTTTCATTACGTCAAAACTCTATTTTGTTTCGCTCGGATGGTTCGGCTTCTCTTCTGTCGATCAGCTCGCGGCCCTGCCGCTGCTGGCACTCTGGCTCGGAGTCTATTCGCTATTGACGTCCCCGTTGTCGAACGTTTTGTCGCGGAAGTATGAGTTCGAAGCGGACCGCTACGCTCTCGAGAGGACCGGAAATGCTTCGGCGTTTACCTCCACGATGAGGAAGCTTGCCGAAATGAACCTGGCCGATACTGCGCCGCATCCGGTTATAGAATTTCTTTTTTACAGCCACCCGTCGATAGAAAAAAGAATTCGCGCTGCGGAGAATCCGTAATGCGAAAGTTATTAACTGTCGGCCGGATCGTTGTCATTGTTGCGACGAATGCTTGCTTGTCGATTGCCGCGCTTCTCAGCCTTCTCGTCGAAAAAGACGGCCGCACATATTTTTGGGCCGGAAGCACATGGTCGAAACTTACGCTGAAGATTTGCGGGATCGACGTTCGCGTCAAAGGAATGGAACACATTGAGCTTAACGGATCGTACATTTTCGTGACGAACCATGCCAGCATGTTTGATATTCCGGCGATTATGTCGGTGCTGCCTCGTGTGCGCATCATGTTCAAGAAGGAATTGTCGTACGTCCCCATCTGGGGCTGGGCGTTGAAATGGGGTCATCACATTATGGTCGACCGGGCGAAAGGAAGTGAAGCAATGAAAAGCCTTGACCGCGCGGCGAAAGCGATCAAAGCTGGCGGTTCCGTAATTCTTTTTGCGGAAGGAACGCGGACGCGTGATGGGAAATTGCTCCCGTTTAAGCGGGGTGCCTTTACGCTTGCGGCAAAATCGGGAGTTCCGATTGTTCCAATAGCGATCAACGGAAGCTTCAAAATCTTACCGAAGAGTTCACTCGATATCCGGCCAAGTCCGATTGAATTGCTGATGGGAGAGCAGATCGATACGTCGCACATCACAACACGGGATGAGGAAATTGAGTTGATGAAGCGCGTGAGGGAAATTATTGAACGGAACTATCGGGAAGATATTTCTTGAGCGATCGAGTATTGTCTATATTCTGATTTCTGTATTCTGAATTCTATTGTTTTGACCGGAGAAATACCAATGGCTGTAACCATAAAAGATGTTGAACACATCGCTGGGCTTGCACGACTGGAGTTCACCGAGAACGAAAAAGAAAAACTGACCCACGAGCTCAACGATATCCTGAAATATATTGATAAATTAAACGAGCTTGACACATCGAACGTTGAACCCTTGTCTCACGTCATTGAGCTGAATAACGTCTTTCGGGAGGACGTCGCGAAGCCGTCAATTTCTCCCGACGAAGCGTTAAAGAATGCACCGGCAAAGAAGGAGACCTTTTTTAAGGTTCCGAAGGTGATCGGATGAATCACAATTTACGATTGACGATTTTCGAATGCCGATTGAAAGGCTTAAATCGTCCAATGCAAATGCCCTTCTTCGATCGAAAATCGGCAATCATCAATTGAAAATCATTGGCATTATACCATCCCGTTACGCATCGCAACGGCTTCCTGCAAAGTCGCTGGCAGATATTTACGGAAAGCCGATGGTGCAGCGCGTCTACGAAAGAGCGAAGCGATCTCGTTTGCTCACGGATGTTATTGTTGCGACCGACGACGAGCGGATTGCTGCGGCAGTGAAAAAGTTTGGCGGCAACGCCGTCATGACGCCTGCGACGATTCAAAGCGGGAGCGACAGGGTTGCGTTCGCCGCACGATCCCTCGGCGCTGATATCGTCGTCAATGTACAGGGAGACGAGCCGTTGATCGAGCCGGACTTAATAGACCAAACCATTCAATTGCTTCTCGATGACAATCAGCTTGTTGTTGGGACGGCGGTGAAAAAGATTGTGGCGCTGGAGGAATTGCTGACCCCAAGTGTCGTGAAAGTTGTGGTCGACAAAAATAATTTTGCTCTTTATTTTACACGGTCACTTGTTCCGTTTGTCCGCGATTCACAAGAAGTGACAGACTGGCTCAAGCATGCAGTGTTCTACAAACATTTCGGCATATATGTTTATCGTGGACCTTTCTTACAGCACTATACCTCATTGACACCAACGCCGCTTGAACAGGCCGAAAGACTGGAGCAGCTTCGCATTCTCGAATATGGATTCCGCATTAAGACGGCGGTTACCGAGCACGATTCAATCCCGGTTGACACGCAGGAAGACCTTGACAGGGTCAGAGAAAAATTCAAAATTCAAAATTCAAAATGAAAAATTGCCCCATCTTAGAGTTGTTCTAATATCGTAAATTTTTCATTTTTAAATTTTAACTTTTCCTAAGGGTGTTTTCTTGGCTAACAATCACGTAAAATATATCTTCATAACCGGCGGAGTGGTCTCGTCACTCGGCAAGGGTATTGCATCGGCGTCACTTGGCCTCCTTCTCAAATCCCGGGGCTTACGGGTCACCGTGCAGAAATTTGATCCGTACATCAACGTCGATCCCGGAACAATGAATCCGTTTCAGCACGGAGAAGTCTACGTAACCGACGACGGTGCTGAAACCGACCTCGACCTCGGCCATTATGAACGTTTTCTCGACACAAGCACGTCGCGTCAGAATAATTCGACGACCGGGCAAATTTATTACGAGGTGATTTCGAAGGAGCGCCGAGGCGATTATCTCGGTGCCACGGTCCAGGTTATTCCCCATATCACCGATGAAATTAAGCGCCGCATCGGCCAGCTCGGCGCAACCGGAAAGTACGATGTCATTATTACGGAGGTTGGCGGCACGGTGGGAGATATTGAAAGCCTTCCTTTTCTTGAGGCAATCCGTCAGTTCACTCTGCATACCGGCCGGCGCAATGCCTTGAATATCCATGTCACGCTCGTTCCGTATATCAAATCTGCGGGTGAGCTGAAAACGAAACCGACTCAACACAGCGTCAAAACGCTTCTTGAGATCGGCGTTCAGCCGGACATTCTCATCTGCAGAACAGAACGGCGGCTTTCCAAAGAGATGAAGGAAAAAATAGCGCTTTTCTGCAACGTTGAATCTCAATCGGTGATCGAGGGGAGAGACGTCGATACGATTTATGAAATCCCGTTGATGTTTGAAAAAGAGGGATTGGACAAAATTGTCATCGAAAAATTGAATCTGAAGTGCGGCAAGAGCGACTTGCGCCACTGGTCGCGCACGGTCAACCGCATCAAGAACCCGAGCGACCATGTCACCATTGGTGTCGTAGGCAAGTACACGGATTTGAAAGACGCGTACAAAAGTATCAACGAATCGTTCATCCATGCAGGCGCCGACAACGACGTGGCGGTAGAGCTGAAATGGATTCGTGCCGAAGATCTCGACGCGACAAATCTCGACGAATATCTTGGAGATGTTTCGGGATTGCTTGTTCCCGGCGGATTCGGCGAGAGGGGAGTTGAAGGGAAAATCAAAGCCATCGGCTACGTGCGGGAACATTCCGTTCCGTTCTTTGGAATTTGCCTCGGCCTCCAATGTGCAATTATTGAATTTGCCCGTAACGTATGCGGTTTGAGAGGGGCAAATAGCACCGAATTCCGGAAGACAAAATTTAACGTTATCGATTTGATGTTCGACCAACGCGGAGTCAAGAACCTTGGCGGTTCGATGCGGCTCGGCGCGTATCCCTGTATCGTTCAGAAAAAAACGAAGGCACATCAGGCGTATAAAAAGGAATTGATTTACGAGCGCCATCGTCACAGGTACGAAGTCAACAACAAATTCCGGAAAAAGCTAAGTGAAGGCGGCATGGTCTTTAGCGGACTTTCCCCCGACAATTCGCTCGTTGAGATCATCGAATTGCCATCACATCCCTGGTTCGTCGCGGGCCAGTTTCATCCGGAACTCAAATCGCGCCTGCTGAGTCCGCATCCACTCTTTAGAGATTTTGTGAAAGCGGCTGTGAAATATCAGGATGAAAAACTGAAGAAGTAAACATCCCGAGTTCTCGCCGCGAATAAACTATGCGATTCCGGCGGACAATCGCATAGCACGATACCGATTCGCGAACGACTCTCCCCTTGAAAACCGCTTCATGTTTTCGTATCATACCCTAGTGCAATATTCTCACTCTGGTAAAATTTTATGGTAGTCGAATTTATCGGCGCAACGCGAACCGTTACCGGTTCGATGCACCTTCTTCATGTCAATGGAAAGAATATTCTCCTCGATTGCGGTTTGTTTCAAGGCAAACGCGCGGATACGTTCGAGCGGAACAAAAAGTTTCCGTTTGACCCTGTATCGATCGATGCGCTGGTTTTGTCGCATGCACATATCGACCATGCCGGCAACCTTCCCAACCTTGTGAAGAGCGGCTACCGCGGTCCGATCTACTCCACTCCTGCTACACGCGACCTGTGCGATATTATGTTAAAGGACAGCGCGTACATCCAGGAACGGGATGTTGAATTTGTCGGCAAGAAGCACAAGAAGAAACACCTTCCACCTCCCGAGCCGTTGTACACAATCGAAGATGTGGAGCCGGCATTGAGCCTCTTCCAGCCGATACGCTATCGTACCTCATTCGACATCGCACCGGGAGTTCAGGTTAAGTTTGTCGATGCAGGACATATTCTCGGTTCCGCTTCCGTTGTTTTGACTATTCTCGAAGGGGGCGACGGAAAGGATTCGTATCGCCGCGAGATAAAATTCGGCTTCACCGGCGATCTCGGCAGGCCGAACCTTCCGATTCTCCGAGACCCGGAATTTATGGGCGATGTTGATGCGGTCATCAGCGAGAGCACTTACGGCGGAAGATTGCACGCCTCTGTCGACGAGATGCCGCAAAAGTTCGAAGAAGTTGTAACAAGGACTGCCGAGCGTGGAGGAAAAATCGTCATACCCGCTTTCAGCGTTGGGCGGACGCAGGATTTGGTATACACCATCCATTTGCTTAAAGATCAGGGCCGTTTAAAAAATATACCGGTATATGTTGACAGCCCGCTTTCCACCAGCGCTACGGAAGTATTTCGCAAACACCCAGAATGCTTTGACGATGACACGTTGGAATTGTTGAAACGTGAGGAGGACCCGTTCGGGTTTAACCGGCTCACGTATATTCGCGATGTTGAAGAATCGAAAAAATTGAACGATCGGGCTGAGCCGTGCATCATCATTGCATCCTCGGGAATGTGCGAGGCGGGGCGGATTCGCCATCATATCGCTAACAACATCGCCAATCCGAAAAACACTATTCTGATCGTCGGCTATCAAGCTGAACATACTTTGGGAAGAAGACTTGTCGAGCAAGAAAAGGAAGTGACTATCTTCGGCGAAGCATACGAACGGAAGTGCGACGTTGTTGTCATGAACTCCTTCAGCGCGCATGCAGACAGAAACGAGTTGCTCGCGTATTTCGACCATTTTGACAGAAAGCGGCTAAAGAATATCTACCTCGTCCACGGAGACCCTGACCAATCCGAAAAACTTTCGGGAGGGTTGAAAGAACAGGGGTTCAGAAATGTCGATATCCCCGTCCGGCTTCAGAAATTCGAGGTATAGTTTTTATCGCGGAAGCATGAATACATGGTGCAACAATCATTGGCCGTTTGGGCACGCTCACAACGCGGCATCACCGGTTTCCTGCCGCAGGGCGAAAAAGCTGCTCGACTGCCAACCGATGCACACCGCACCCGAAATTCTTTTCTCATGATGCCGCCACCTATCGTTCCCGGTATCGATGCCGGTGCCGACCGCACGCCGTCCGTTGCCTTCTTTTCGTTGTCCCTCGATGTTTTCGTCCTCAAATATTTGTCTTCGCGTGAAGAGATCGGATGAAAACTCTCGCTTCACATTCGGAGCTCCTGTATCTCGTTGTCATCCTTTTGGCCTTTCCGGTAATCGCCTTTGCTCAAGCCGACACGCTGAGGTATCTCATTCCAGCGTCCCCGGATTCGAACGATGCCGCCGTTCGCTTTGAGCGAAATCTGAACACCTATCTCTGGAATTTTAAAGCCGACTACAGCGAACGGGACAGCGTATTTGCAGCCGATGTGCACGATGCGTACAGTTCATCGTTTATTAGACAGGATCAGAACTCGCTACGTGATGAACAAACATTCTTGTTGAATGCATCGCGAAAGATTTCTTCGGCTCTTGACCTGGATCTCGAAGCCACCTCGTTCATTCTTTCAGACAATCAATCGCTCGATGTCAGCAATGCAGCCGTTCACACCGGACTCATCGGTTTTTCGATACGGCCTGTATCGTACATCTCTGTTTCTCCGCTCGTCGGCTTCCGTTTTGACCGCCAACAAGATCAAACAGACGAAGGCTGGAATTACAAACTGTCGTCCCAGTTGGATACCGTCGATATCGACGGATATCAAACGCTGGCGTCGGTGCGGTTGAACGTGAGTAATTTATCTCCGCGTTATTATCGCAACAACGGGGCCCAGTTGTTTTTCCAAAAGGAATTTCTCGAAGGGTCGTTTGACAGTCTTCGGTTTCAACTGTCGAATAATCGATGGGATTTTTACGTCCCCGCTGACAGCGTGATGCAAAAAGAGTTCGGGGTAAGATACAATATTCGAAGCAGGGTTGATGATATCTATAACGTGTCAAACACTCTTCACTACGCAGTCGGGAAGCGGCTTTCGGCGGTTGTACAAACCCTCGTGGAGACGAGAACGATCAGCAATGCGTATCGGTACAAAGCGTTATCGGAACCGACGCAGATTCCGTACGATTTTACCGTTCAGGAGCAACAGCTCGAAGGAGGGATCGACATCAACTACCGCGATGCCAATGACGTCTTTGCGTCGGTCGGCATCCATGGTAGCGACCGCGACGAAAGGCATATTCTTGAAAAAATCAGCGGAGTGGATCCGGATATTCAGCAAAGTGCATCTGAACAGGAATCGCAATTAGACAATGACGCGCGCCGAACATCGTTGCGCGGCATTTTTTCAATGCCGGTTTCTTCAAGCGACTTTATTTCTCTCGAGAGTTCTGCCGGTATTCTCCGTTACGATACTCCCGATTCAACGAACACCGACGACCGGGACGAGCTGCTCATCACTTTTACCGGCAGGGAATCGCATCGCTGGAATGAATATCTGCAGGTCAACGTTGTCGCCGAGGTAACGCTGAATCATGTTGTCTACTTGTTTGCAGACCGAAGCGCCAACAACAACTGGAACCGTATTTTTCGATTGGCCCCGGAATTAGTCTACACCCCCTCGTCTTCCCTACAATCCGTCAACACCTTCGAGGTGCTTGCCAATTATACCGTATTCGATTTTGAGACGCTTGTGCCGACGGTGGAAAGCTATTCGTACAGACAATTTGCATTTCTCGATTCGACGTCGTATGATATGACTTCCCGCATGGGACTTGACGTTTTCTTTCACCTGCGGCTGTACGAGCGCGGCGAATTGCAATGGCAGGAGTTTTCGGAACGGCCCCAGCAATACTTTCAGGAAGTAACTTTTTCCCCGGCGCTACGGTACACCATAGAGGAGAAGCTGCGGTGCGCGGCGGGCTTCCGTTCGTTCGTGCAGAACACGTTTCAGTATGAGGGAACGACGCGTGTGCCGAACGGAAAGTATTTCAGCTACGGACCGACGACGTCAATCTTGCTGATGGTGCCGGCAGGGTGGCGGCTCGAAATTCAGGGATGGGTAGAGTATCAAACGGCGACAAACCAGCCAACAAGGGAAGTGTCAAATATTATGATGTCGGCAAAAGCCAATTTTTAAAAAGGATTTCCAGTGGCAGAACACTCTCGGCGACGGGCGGCGCAAAAAGTTTTTCAGATCACGATGGGAAGCGACCCCAAAAATGTCCATCGCGTCGAAGAATTTTTGCTGAAGATGAGCTCGGCATTGAAGATCGATGACGAAAAGTTCGGCTCATTGCTCGTCGTTGTAACCGAGGCTGTGAATAATGCAATCATCCATGGGAATAAGAGAAATCCCTCAAAAAAAGTAGTCGTGACGTGCCGACGCCGCGGAAATGTTCTGATCGTAAGAGTCAAAGACGAAGGAAAAGGATTCAACCCGCAAACCGTACCCAATCCGATTCATGAGGATAATTTATTGCGCGAGAGCGGAAGGGGAGTTTTTTTGATGCATCAATTGATGGAGAAGGTTAGTTTTAACAAAAACGGGAATGAAGTAACGATGATGATGAAGATGTGATTTCTTATTCCCGGACAAGAGCGGCAAAGCAGGCGACCCTCACCTCCAAAGTGAGGGTCACTTTTTTATAGCTTCACTTTGTTCATGTTGGATTTCACGTCCTCTGCGGATTTTTTCAAGGCTCCCGATTCTTCCGGAGTAAGTTTGATTTCGATAATCTGCTCAATGCCGTTCTTGCCAAGCTTCACCGGCACTCCGACCACCGTATCCCTTAAACCGTATTCTCCTTGCAGAAATGCTGCGCAGGGAAGGATGCGTTTTTTATCCTTCACAATAGCTTCGACCATTTGAACTGCCGCGGACGAGGGGGCGTAATACGCGCTCCCTGTTTTCAAATAATTGACAATCTCGATTCCACCGTTGCGGGCTCGCGTAACGAGGGAATCGATTTTTTCCTGAGGCATTAAATCTGCCAGGGGAATTCCAGCCACCGAGGTGTAACGGGGAAGCGGCACCATCGAGTCACCGTGGCCCCCGAGGACGAAGGCTGTGACATCTTCGACAGAGACATTCAGTTCCATCGCGATGAATGTTCGAAAACGTGCCGTGTCGAGAACGCCCGCCATCCCGATCACGCGGTGCCGGTCGAAACCGCTGACCTTAAGAGCGACGTACACCATCACATCGAGCGGATTGGAAACGACTATTAAAATTGATTTTGGAGATTTTGCCACTGCTTGTTCGGTCACCGTTTTGAGAATACCGGCGTTGGTATTGAGAAGGTCATCGCGGCTCATCCCCGGCTTCCGTGCGATTCCGGCAGTGATAACAACGATGTCCGAGTTTGCCGTCGCGTCGTACGTGTTTGTCCCGATAATCTTCGAATCGAACCCTTCTACCGGTGCAGACTCGTACATGTCGAGTCCTTTCCCCTGCGGGAGGCCGTCAACGACATCGACCAGAACTACTTCGTTCGCCAATTCTTTTTCTGCAATGCGTTGCGCGGATGATGCGCCGACATTGCCTGCACCGATCACTGTAATTTTCATCGTTTTCTCCGACAATAAAGTAGAAAAAAAATGCGTAAGAGAGATGCTCCTACGCAGCAATAATGTTGTTGAGGTTGAAGAAACTCCTCCGCCTAGGCGGTAACGATTGAAATCGCCTGACGTGTTTTGCCGACCCGTTGAAACTTGACGACGCCGTCAGTCAATGCAAACAATGTGTCGTCGCCGCCTTTCGCAACGTTTGCGCCGGGATGAAACTTCGTTCCGCGCTGCCGGACTAATATTGTTCCCGCAAGAACCTTTTGGCCGCTGAAACGCTTCACGCCAAGCCGCTGGGCATTACTGTCGCGTCCGTTACGGGAGCTTCCGCCCCCTTTTTTATGAGCCATGCTTCAAATCTCCGTTATGCTATCGATGTAATTTCTATATGAGTGTATTGCTGTCGGTGGCCGCGTTTCACGCGGTAGCCTTTGCGCTTCTTCTTTTTGAAGACAACGACCTTTTCGTCCTTTACGTGGGCAAGCACTTTTGCGTTCACCGAAGCACCCGAAACAACAGGCGCACCGATTTTTACCTCTTTATCATTGGAAAGCAAGAGCACCTTGTCGAATTTCACACTGCTGCCGACTTCATTTTCCAGCCTCGGAACATAGAGTTTTTCCTCGGGATTCACTTTATATTGCTGCCCGGCGATCTCAACGACTGCAAACATCTGGTACATCCTTCCTCAAAAATGATTTTCTTTCAAAATTGGACTACTATAATACCGAAAAAATGCAAAAAAGTCAACGGTAAAAACATGAATCGGTGAGTCTATTTACGATCTTCACGTTATCCGGCAGGTTTCTGGCCTTCGGAATTGGGTATTCACACTGTCCCTCTGTAAAAATAAGTGCTGGCTCAATTTGTCATTCCCGCGTGCCAATGGCATCCTCCGAAGGAGTCCTTTGGACCTTTGGGAAAAGCGGGTCGAAGACTCCCAACGGGTTTATCGACCCGTAGGGTCGTTCCACAAATCCACGATTCGTAGAATCGTAGATAGACGACTCGGCGAGAATCCAAATATTCACTTTTTACTGCACAATGGATGCCCACTTTTCCCGAAGGGATTCCTTCGGAACGTGGGCATGACATATTGTTTCCCAAATTGAGCCATCACCTGAAAATATACACTCTTGACTTATTCTTTACGAAAAGATAAATTAACGCACAATTGTGGGCAGAGGAGAGGGACATTCAAGGCACTGTAGGGCTTTGAATTCACATTGTAGGGCGATTGACCCAGATCAATCATATCCAACTTAAAATTAACTAAGCACGCGCGGAATTATTGTTTTTTCCTGCAACGGTGTGATTGTTCCACATTTGTGAACGAAGAGGTATGTTTTCATGACAGTCGTGCACGAAATACGTTCGCATTTTCATCTTACGGAGGTGCAATGAACACATTTTTCAGAATGATGCTAGTATGTTTTGCGGTATGGCTGTCGGCCGCTCTGTTTACTCTGGCATTTTGTGCGCCTGCAGACAAAGAGGCCGAGTCAAAACAGGCAATGGGAAAATCCATCTATGAAGCACGTTGCGCTCCGTGTCATGGTGTGGATGGAAAGGGGGATGGAGCCACAGCAGCACTATTGAATCCCCGACCGCGGAATTTTACCTCCGGTATGTTCAAGTTTCGTTCCACGGAAAGCGGCAGCCTTCCCACAGATGAGGATCTCATCTCGACGGTAAAAAACGGCTTACATGGAACCTCGATGCCCGATTGGGCGCCGTTCATCACCGGCGATTCGTTGAAGGAAGTTGTCGAGTATGTGAAACGATTCTCTCCCCGTTTTCAATATGATAAGCCCCGACCAGTTCGTCTGGGAACTCCCGTTCCGTTTACGGCAATAAGCGTATCGGCCGGTAAAAAAGTCTATGCCAAATTGCAATGCGCGGATTGCCACGGTACCGACGGGGCAGGAACGGATGCGGTTGCGAAAGATTTTCAGGATGAATGGAATTTTGAAACCAATGCTGTGAACTTGACCGAACCCTGGACATTCCGGGGAGGGGCAACTGCGCGTGACATCTATCTCCGGTTTAGGACCGGCGTTGATGGCACCCCGATGCCGTCGTATGCAGGCGCTGCGAGCGATAAAGATATGTGGAGCCTCGCAAATTACATCGTTTCGATCGCCCGTAAGCCGGTCTGGAAAATGAATGAAACTGAAATCAATGAATTCTACACGAAACTCGATGCACAGGCAAAAGCTGACCCTGTTCGACGGGGAAAATATCTCGTCAGGAGTATCGGATGCGCAGGGTGCCATTCCATGTACACCGAAGACCTCCGCGTCGCAGAGGGAACACAATTCTCCGGAGGATTGACGTTTGACCTCTATCCGTTCGGCAAATACGTCACACGAAATCTCACCTCGGACAAAGAAACCGGGTTAGGGAATTGGACTGATCAGGAAATAAAAAGGGCGTTCACTCAAGGAATATCTCGCGACGGAAGAAAGTTTCTTCCGTTTCCAATGCCGTGGGCTGCTTTCGCTGCTTTGAGAGAAGAAGATCAAAACGCCATTGTCGCGTACTTGCGGACCATTCCCCCTATCCATCATAAGATCCCCGACCCTGAGAAGCTTAACATCTTCTCCTACCTGTGGGGAAAATTTAGAATGTTGATTCTTAAAGAACAGATCCCGGCGGCGGCATATCCTATGAAAGAAACTGATGAGGAGCAAAAGCCGGTGTCTCAAAATTTTCCCGGCCAGGCGAAGAATTTCGCCGTGCGCGCTGATGGTACGAAGGAGGTGCAACCATGAAGAAGATATTAAAAAGGGTCGTTATCGTAGTTGTGTGTTTGATAGTCGTAGGATTTCTTGCGTTCCTTTATCTTATTCCTCCGTTCGATTTGCTTCCACGCGAGGCATTTAGCCATCCTCACTTAGAAGCCGTAGCCTCGTCTTTGGAGAAAATCGACGACCCTGTCGAGCGGGCACTTGCCCAGCGCGGACAATACATCATGTCCTATTCGGATTGCAGCGATTGCCATACCCCGCAAGGAGACCAGGGACCGAATTGGAGCGAATTCCTTGCGGGGGGTGCGAAGTTTGATGTCAAAAAATCGGGGATATCTTTCTCACGCAATTTGACTCCCGATAAAGAAACAGGACTTGCGCGAAGAACCGATGAAGAGGTAAAACGGGTATTGCGGAGCGGGGTGTTTCATGACGGGCGGGTGTTTGAGTTGACAACAATGCCATGGCCGGGCTTTTCCAATATGACCGAAGAAGACCGCTGCGCGCTGGTCGTTTATCTCCGTCATATCAAACCGGTCAAGCACAATGTCCCTGAGTGGTCGCCGAGAAGTTCGGGGGCTCCGTACTTCTTTTATGCGTACGACTACGCCGAGCATGAGAAAAAGTGAAACTTGTGGAATATGTGGGACTAACGTTTCGCGCAAAGCTCGCGAGATGAAAAACAGGTTACATCAAGAAACCTTGGCGGTTTTGGGGAGTGGTGCACATTGAGTATTCTAAATAAAGAAAGATTTGTCATGCCCGCGAAAGCGGGCATCCAGATCTAATTGAATGGATTCCGGCTTTCGCCGGAATGACATTTGCTCTGAAAGCATGCCACTACCGGGCTTTGCCTCTTGGCGAGAGTCCAAATTTTAAAGGTTGGGAAAAAATACGCATCTCTAGCAAAAGAAAGGAATCACCATGGATAGATATTTGGTAGAATCACCCCATACAAAAGACGATTGTCACCATGCTGTCAAACAAGTTGAAGCGTTGGGATACCTAACACACTTTGAATGGGGATGTGCTTCCGGCGATCATACGGGTTTCACGATCATTGAAGCCGAGAACGAAGCCCAGGCGAGGATGGTTGTTCCCCCAATGAGCCGGAAAGCGGCGAGGGTGGTGAAGCTGAATAGGTTCACGCCCGAAATGCTGAAAGCATCGCACTAAAGAAAAAATCAAATGAGATCGGCCAACGAGCCGAACTCTGCATCGAAGAGCCGCTTATAAGTGCGGATGGCAAAGCCGTCGGTCATGCCTGCGATGTGATCGCACAACAACCGCATGCGTTGGTTCGCGCTTGCCGTGCTTCGAACGCTCCTCTCGGCGTCGCGCGGCAGCAGGTTCGTTTTTGAAGTTTCTTTTTCGATGTAGTTTTCTTCGAACGCGTGGAATATTTTTTGCAGAATGTACGCCCCCTTGTGCTCTAGCTGGTGGAGCTGCGGCGAACGAAAAACAAGGTCAATCGAAACATTCTTATACAATTCAGCTTCTTGTTCGATGGCTGGGTCGATTTCCAGCCGGAAGCAATAGCGATTTGTCTTCCCGCTCATAAAGTTTTTCCATTTGCCTACACTGCATGCCTGGATAAATTTCCCGATCTTTCCGGCAATCATCTTTTCTAATTGCTCCGTCGAAATGGCCTCAATGATTTCTTCGAGTGAACGGCCCTCTTCGCCGGAGAGAGGTCGGTCTCCTGCCCAACGCTCAATCTTCTCTTTGTTGATGATTCCGGAATGAATGCCGTCGGCGAGGTCGTTGAGCGAATACGCTGCATCGTCCGACCAATCCATAATCTGACATTCGATGCTGCGGAATGAGTTGAGTTTTTTTCCAGCACTCAATTCCTCCGGCGGGTGGATGCCGCCGAAAGCAAACTCTGCATATCCCCGCTGTTCATCGTAAATGAAATGGTTCTCCGGATTTTCTAACACTCCGTACGGTGTCTTGTATTTCAATATGCCGTCGAGAAACGCCCGGGTCGGATTCATTCCCTGCCGTTCTCCACTGGAAGAATAAATAATCTCTGTGATGAGCCGCAGCGTTTGGGCATTACCTTCGAAGCCTCCGTATTTCTTCATTAAGGTATTGAGGGTCCGTTCGCCCGCATGTCCGAAAGGAGGATGGCCGAGGTCGTGTGAAAGACAGATCGCTTCGACGAGGTTCGCGTCGATAGTGAACGTATTCGACAACAAAGGACTTCCCTGCTGGAGGAATTTACAGATTGACCGGCCAATTTGGGCAACTTCCAGCGAATGCGTCAAACGTGTTCTGTAGAAATCGTACTCTCCTGAAAGAAAGACCTGCGTTTTTGCCTGCAGCCTTCGAAACGCTGAAGTGTGAATGATCCTGTCCCGGTCGATCTCAAAGGGAGACCGATAGTCGGCAACCCGTTCTTTGGTCAAGCATTGCAAGTCAAAATCGTTGTAAAAGGTATTTTCCATTCGCCTATTTTCTTATATGATGTTCTTCCGGAATTATTTCATCTCCCCATGCATAGCGAATCTTTCGCGCGATGAAACGAAGCGACTTAACGTGACGCCGTTGAGAGATAAAAAAGAAGACGACTTTTGCGGTCCTAAACGAGTAAACTGTTGTTGTATTTATCCGCGAAAAAATTTCGCCTGCTTTCAATATAATAAATCTTTCCCTTCCCATCCTCGGATAATGTTGGTAGACAAGGAGCGAATGTCCGAGTGAAAAGAAACGGGCCGCTTCTTTCCAGTACAGGTATTTATGTGACCCGCGTCGTCCTCGCGGAATGCTCCGTATCTCCAGTCCGTTATCGGGGTCAAAGAATATGATGTCCGATTGCTTCAATTCGGTTTCAAACTGGTCAAAATATTCGTCCGTGTTTCCATCGGTAAGCTTGCGTGAAAAATAGGTCGCTGAAGGGATGAGCCGCGCCCTTGAAAGAGAAGCGACATCCCGTTCTTTCTTTCTACCGACGACGTTGGAAAGGATATCAAAAAGCTCTGGATCATATTGCCGCCACCGTTTGGGATGATCGAGATAGGCTGTGAACTTGCCGTCTCCTTTATTATCGTCCGACGTGAGCATCCAACAAACCGCAATTCTTTTCTTCCCTCCGGCGGCAAGAATTCGCAACAGACCGTACTTCCTATAATCGTTGATATCTCCAAAATACTGATTCTTCATAATATTGCGGAAAGATGTAATAGTCTTGAAAATCATCCCGTGCAACGATTTGAAAATAGGTAATCACTTCGCGAAAGACAAGCGAAAGAAATGTAAAGGACCAAAGCCATTTTGTTAAGCATGTTTGATATAAATCCTAAAATACTTATCTTGATGGGGAAAATTTCCTAATTAGTTAATTGACGGTACAAAACGCCATCCACGTCCGGATGTTCTGCACGAATATGAAGATAATGAGTTATGCAGTAGAAGGAGGTCGCAGAGCTCGGACTGAGGAAGATGACTATGATGCACCGCACGATTCCAACGACAATACGAGGTCTGCAATGAGACGTATTTCTATGCTAATCTTATCCTGTCTTATCTTTTTAATGCCGGTGTTTTTGCTGGCGCAAAATCAGACTCCTGCCCCCATTCCCAAAATTGATGCCGGCGACACTGCTTGGATGTTGATCTCCACGGCGCTGGTGATGCTGATGACGCCCGGCCTTGCTCTCTTTTACGGCGGCATGGTGCGGAGAAAGAATGTCTTGGGAACAATCATGCAAAGTTTTATCGCCCTCGGCGTGATATCTATCCAGTGGGTGCTCTTCGGTTACAGCCTTGCCTTTGGGCCGGACATCGGCCATCTCATCGGCGGTCTGCAATGGGCAGGTCTGCGTGGGGTCGGACTTGAACCAAATCCAGATTATGCCGCGACAGTTCCGCATGAAGCGTTCATGCTGTTTCAGATGATGTTTGCCGTTATCACCCCCGCCCTAATTACAGGAGCCTTCGCGGAGCGATTTAAGTTTAAGACATACCTTGTCTTTCTTCTTCTCTGGTCGACTTTTGTCTATGCTCCTATCGCGCATTGGGTGTGGGGAGTTGGCGGCTGGATTCACAATCTGGGTGCACTCGATTTTGCGGGAGGCTTAGTTGTTCATATCAGTTCGGGAGTTTCCGCTCTCGTCGCTGCAATAATTATCGGGAAGAGGAGAGGATATAACAGAGAATCGATGCCGCCCCATAATTTGACCCTGACGCTACTTGGCGCCGTGCTGCTCTGGTTCGGATGGTTTGGGTTTAACGGGGGGAGCGCTCTTAGTTCCGGCGCTTTGGCAACGTCTGCATTCGCCGCTACACATCTTGCCGCGGCCGCCGCAACACTTTCATGGCTTTTCACTGAATGGTGGCATCGGGGAAAGCCGACTGTTCTGGGTGCCGTTTCGGGATCTGTTGCGGGGCTCGTTGCGATTACACCCGGGTCGGGGTTCGTCGGTCCGATGCCTGCGATCATTATCGGGCTTCTCGCGGGAATGGTCTGCTATTTTGCTGTGGGAGTGAAGACGAAATTTGGATATGATGATTCACTCGATGCGGTAGGTGTCCATGGCGTTGGAGGAACGCTGGGGGCGCTTGCTACGGGATTGTTCGCTTCCAAAGCGATAAATGCGGCGGGGGGCGACGGCCTCTTTTTCGGCAACGCCTCGCTTTTCGGCATTCAGGCGCTGAGTGTAGGAGCAGCAATCGTCTATTCGTTTATAGCTACATGGGTTATTCTCAAGGTCCTCGATGCAACGATGGGTGTACGAGTAAAAGACGTCGAGGAAATGGAAGGCTTAGATGTGAGCCAGCACGGCGAAACCGGGTATTCGTTCTGATTCTACGGTGATGGAGAAGCTAGTCTTTGAAGCAACTGAACTGTGAGCGCGTTTGGCTCAATTTCAAAAGCTTTTTTCGCATAGCGCTGTGCAAGCTCGGTTCTTCCGTATGACGCTTCGTACTCTGCACGCTGAGCCAACATGCCGGTATACATCGTACGAATCTGCCGCGAGTATAAATCATTTCTTGGGAACGGACGATAAAGGATTGTAGGGAAATCTAGCGGGTGATAAGTCGAATCCTTGTAAAGCCGGAACGCCAATCCTTCGGGTATACGGTGGTAGTGGGATGCAAGGTGAGGCTCAATTTCACCGGTCACATAGACTGCTACGCTGTCGATGTTATAGTCGATGAAACTGTCGATCATGCGATTGTACCGCGCCTCGATAACGGCAGGATCGTACGGTATATCGTGTTCGAACTTATACAATTCCTCCAAAAAACTCTCAATTTCATTTTTCGATTTTTCATAGAGGATCGGATGATTTTTTTTCATCTGCAGATAGTACCATGAGCGGCGGAGCAATTCCTTGTCGATAACTGTTACATCGTCACGGATGTGCTTAACATATTGGAAATAGTACGACGCGGATACAAAATAATCCCATTGGTACGAAAGGACCACGGCGTTGGGTTTTAAATTGGCCAGCAATGATGCCGTGTAGTCCTGCACGAGATAATCGCTACTTTCGTCGACTTCCGGCCAGTTTGCCGTGAGCTCAGCAATGGCCACTGTTAAAAGAATTGCCGTCACGGCAATTTTCCCCCAATTCTTCTTGATCATCACTCCGGCTTCGAATGCCCCAAATCCCGCGAACATCGCAAGCGAGACGTATGCAAGAAGGAAGTACGAGTCGATGTCTTTGATATCATAGTTAATCGTGTAGGCAATACATCCTGCCAGCAGCAAAAAAATAAAAACAAAAATACGTCTCTCCCTCAGGAGCAGCCACCATGCTCCAACGATTGAAAAAAGGAGCGGCACGTAATAAAATTCCACCGGCACGGCGTTCAAAAAATGGTCCCATTGTTTTGCCGCAGCTGCAGAAGACGAAAACATCCACACGCTGAACTGCTTACCTGAAACATGCCAGAAAATTCTTTCGAGCGTTGCAGGGTACCCCCAGTTCAATATCGGCTGCTGCACAGCTCTGATCGGGAAGTAAACATAGACCGATAGTCCCAAAATGAACGGTACGGCGAGGATAAGAATTTGCCGCATCCCTTCTTTCGAAAGCTTGAACACCGAGAAATACAGAAAGAGAAAGCCAGGCGCAAGAAGAATCGTTGTCAGGTGGTTCGTGAAGCTTAGTCCGAGTGTGAATGCGAAGAGAAGCCATTTGTGTTGGTCGATCACACGCTCTTCAATAAAGGTGAAAATTGCGCGGAGAAAAAACAACAGCGTTGCGTTCAATAATAGAAGATGAAACGCGTATACCTCGATGGATGTCGATTGATCCCAGAATGTTCGTGAAAATGCAAGCACCAATGACGAGAAGAGAGCGGGTATGATGGAATGAAACGGGTCCTGCGGCTTTCTTGCCGAACGAAGTAAAAGAAGCATCACATAAAAGAATATGGTCGCCGCTGATGAGGTTGCGAGAGCAGAGAAAATATTGAGGCGTACGATTTCCTCTTTTGCGATCGGCAGCATAGTGACAATGTGCGTGACGAGCGTCCAGAAGGGATAACCTGTCGGATGGGCAATGCCGAGGACGTACGGCACGGTCGCCAGTTCTCCGCCGTCGATGAACCCTACCGTTGTTGCAATGGTCTGAAGGTAGATGACAAACACCGTCAGCCAGAGAGTAAGGGCAACGATATGGTCGCGATATTTTTTTCCCGGAAATGGTTTCATTTAAGCGAAGCAAGAATCGATTCAAAAAGCGAGCGCGTTTCCCTCATGCTCTCGTGTACCGATAACAAAAGTTCCTTGATCGAGTGATACTGCAGAAGGCGGGCCAGGTAATCGAGCGATTCATCATCTGCCGGGATGATGTGGGTCTTTACATCAAGGCCGAGTCGGAGAGCCGTTTCGACGCGGCGGAGAAGTCTATAGTTATTGGCAAATGAGGTAATCGTTCGTGCATGTGAAGCTTCATGTGAATACAACTCCAACAGGTCATAGGTATTTGTCGACGGGAAGGCACTTTTTCCCCGCGAAAGTTGAAGTGCCTGGATTGCAAACTCGACATCCATCAATCCCCCGGATCCCAGCTTAATGTCAAGAAACTCGGACGTCGAGGTACGGCTTCTCGATTCGGTCTTTCGGCGCATTGAAAAAATTTCTTCCGCCCAACCGTTCGGTAGACGTGATTGGTAGACCGAATCGTGCAGCGATTGCATGACCTCGGTGGAAAAACCTTTGTCGCCTACGATCACTCTGGCCCGGGTCAGCGACTGACGTTCCCACAGCGATGCGCGTTGCTGCAGGTACTCAAGATATTGCTTTTCCGCAACGGCGAGGGGAGCGTTTCTCCCTTCGGGCCGAAGGCGGGCGTCGATATCGTACAATTTTCCGCCGGGCGACATACGCGAAGATGCGGTAATAATTTTTGCAGCAAGCTCCTCGCACTTTTCCGCCTCGGATTTTCGAGCCGCCCCGTAAAGGAAAACAACGTCGAGGTCCGATCCAAAATTCATTTCTTGCCCGCCGAGTTTCCCCAACCCTATAATGCAGAACTGCGCCGTTTTCGGGATTTTTAATTTCCGTCGTTCTTCCTTGTACATGAACGAGAGGATGGCTGCCGCAATTTCTGAAAGGGAGCGAAACAATGCACTTTCGTCCGCGTCGCCGAGAATGTACCTCACGGCAGCTTTGGATTCCTCGCTAATTTTCCACTCATGGATATTGTTTGTCGGGTAAAAACGTTCCGTGTCATTGCGCAATATGGTGTTGACGCCGGTCAGGATCGTTTCGGCGAGGCCGGGAGCAAGTGCAAATTGATTTGCGAGCATGCCGCTCTGCGTACAAATGCTAACCAACGATTTGCGGAAGTTTTTTCCAGAACAAAGGGAATACATCCCGTCGGGCGAAGAGAGCGACGAAAAAATTCGTTCACAATGAGCGAGGGCACGTTCCGGCGCGATCGATGTACCGATCTCTTCCAGCAGCGGCTCGGCAATGGCCTTGAACAGGGTTCTTGTTCGTTCGGTATATTCTTTTTTGCCCAGAAGGTTCGAACCGTACATCATTCGACGAATAATGCGGAGAGTCTTCTCACCGGTTCCCAAGCCGTAACGGATCGCAAACTCGCGGGAAAACTCAGACCCCGGTTTTTCAGTTACAAAGCGTTCAACGGTGGACTGCGGTTGCAACGGCGTTGCTGCAAAGACTGAATTGAAAATTAGACGGACATTCTCCAGGTGTTCAACCAGAAGTTTTTCGAACCGTTCCGGTGTCATAGACATTCGCACGGCAATTTTTTTCCGATCGCGTTTCGTGACCGGGAGAGAGTGTGTCTGTGTATACTCGAGCATTTGCAGCCGGTGCTCGAGAATTCTGAAAAAGACATACGCGTCCCGAAGCCGGGCAGCTTCAGTCGCCGAAAGTAGCCGCGCTGTATGAAGAAGAGCAATGGCAGCAAGCGTATTTGCATTACGGAGGGAAGAATTTTTCCCGCCGTTCAAAAGCTGCAGCGCCTGAACAGTGAATTCGATATCTCGGATTCCTCCTGCCCGAAGCTTGATGTTCCGTCCGTCTGAATCGGATTCGATGCGGGTTTTAATCCGGGAAATTTCTTCGATCGGGTTTTCGAAAAAAGTTCGGGGATAAATGAAGGGAGAAAGTGAGCCGAGGAATTGTTGCGTAAATGGTTCACTCCCCGCTACATGTCGTGCTTTAATGAGCATCTGCCGTTCCCATAATTCGCCGCGCGATTCGTAGTACGCGATCGCCGATTGGTACGACCGTATGAGCGTCCCCGCCTTTCCATCCGGCCGAAGACGCATATCGACCCTGTAGAAATATCCCTCTTCAGTCGGATGAGAGAGACTGTGCACTACATGTTCGATGAAACGGACAAAGAATTCACTGTGGGTCAATAGTAAGGCGGACGATAATTTCATCTCCCCTTCTTCGTTATAGATTGCAATAATGTCGATATCGGAACTATAGTTTAGCTCTTCGCCCCCCAGTTTACCCAATCCGATGATTGCCCAAGGAGTTTTCGGCTCGGCGCCGTATTGATTTTTCAGATCACTCCAAGAGAGTTCTGCGACAAGCGCGGTAATTGCATCGGCGAGATGAGAAAGCTCGCGAGTTGTTGTTTCTAGGTCGGCGAGGCCGAGGAGGTCTCTTACGCCGATCCGGAGCAATTCACGCCGTTGATAGCGTTTCAGCACGTTGAGTTTCCGGGAGTGTGACTGGAACGGCTGGACGCTTTGACGCGACGTGGCAAAGAACTCTTCTTGTGTTTTGGATTGCTCGAGGATGTTTGTGGCAGTGAGCCATCGGAACAACTCAGGGTCGCGAATAAGAATGTCCGAAAAGTATTGTGACGCGCCGAAGAGTGAGAGCAACGTTTCAAGGAGCACCGGATGCTCGCTGAGGTCGCGAAGGATGGTTGCTCGATTGAAGCTTCCTTCGATAAACCTCAGGAAGTTTGTTGATGCCATTGTATCATCTGCTGAACGAGAAAGCTGAGCCTCGAGAGGCGCAAAGAACAACGGAGCACTTTCACCCAACCCGGCGTTGAAAAATATTTTTTCGATCTCCTTGATGTGACGAAGTGAAACGCTTGATAAGTGTTCTGCTGCAGATGCTGTGGGCGGCGTCATTGAAGGTAGCTGAATGAATATGCCTACGGTGTCAATAGTATAGAAAAAATGGGGAGAAAATTCAATCTGCACATGACAATTGATTTTCCCGCACGCTTCGCCTATATTACGCCGTTGCCACACATCAATGGAGAAAGAGAGGTTTCATGGTCAAACTTATCGCGCTTTACAAAAAGCCGGACGACGCTGCCGCATTCGATAAACATTATTCCGAAGTACATACACCCATTGTGAAAAAGCTCCCCGGCCTTCGCCAATTGGAAATCTCGAAGATCACCGGCTCGGCAATCGGGGAGACACCGAATTATTTGTTATGCGAAATGTATTTTGATTCAAAAGAGACGCTCGATGCAGCGCTTGCATCGCCGGCCGGCAGGGCCGCTGGAAAAGACCTGATGGTTTTCGCCGCAAAGTATGTGACGTTGATGTACGCGGATGTGACTTCGAGAGAAGAAATACGATCGGTTGAAGATTAAACTTCTTCTTTCCTGATATTACGGACGCGCAATTAACCTCCTATTCGTCCACTCGAACAAGTAAAAAGTGTATGGCAAAATATTCCCCATCCCCAAAATCCTATAATGCGCTTCTCTACTCAAGATCGGGATTCTCCGCCACGATTACGCTCAACCGGCCGAAAGTGCATAATGCTCTCAATCTCGAAATGTTGCAGGAACTCGGGGACGCATTGCAGAGTGCCCAGTGGGACGACGAGGTTGCGGTTATTGTCATTACCGGAGCGGGCACGAAGGCGTTCTGCACTGGTGCGGACATCAAAGAATGGAACGATGATTTTCTGACCAAACCCGACGATTTCTATAAATGGATGGGCGTTTTCATTGAAACATTTGAGAGGCTGCGAAATATCGGTAAGCCAACGATTGCGCGATTGAACGGAATGGTCGTCGGCGGAGGAAATGAGCTTCAGATGTCGTGCGATTTTGCCATCGCAGCATCGGATGTCGTCATTAAACATGTCGGCACGTCGAGGGGAAGCGTTGCCGCTGCCGGCGGTACGCAGTGGCTGCCGATTATCGTCGGCGACCGCCGTGCTCGCGAAATCCTCATGCTCGGAAAAGCATTAAAAGCAAAAGAAGCCCTCTCGTGGGGATTGATCAATCAGGTCGTGCCGCGAAGAAACCTCGACAGGACAGTCAATGCGATGGTAGAAACGCTGGTCAATAAATTGCCGGAATGTACACGGTATACGAAGGAACAGTTGAACTTTTGGCGCAACTTTTCGTGGGCGATGACCATCGGCCACGCAAAGGATTGGCTTACGGTTCACACATCAGCACCCGAGATTGTGGAAGGGATCAGGGCGTTTAACGAAAAAAGGCCGATTGATTATAAAAAGCTCCGTTCGATGAAGAAATAGTTATTCGAATTTCCAGAAAAGACATACGTATCGAGTTTTATAAAAGATCCGCGGTTGAAAACGGTTTCCTAGTATTGTCGTTCCAGAGTACGCTCACTTCCTCCTCAAAATAATTTTCGAGACCTTCATGAACCTCACTACAATCATTCTGTCGAAGGAACCGGGGTTTGCAATTCTCCAGTTGAACCGTCCCGATGTGTTGAATGCAATTAACATGAAATTGATGGAAGAGTTGGTCTCTGCACTCGAAGAACTGGATAAAGACATCGATGTTCGCTGCATCATCATTACCGGAAACGAAAAGGCGTTTGCTGCCGGAGCTGACATCAAAGAAATGGCGGACGCCTCTGCGATTGAAATGCTGCAGCGCGACCAGTTCGCTCGCTGGGACCGCATCCGTAAAATTAAAAAACCGATCATCGCTGCCGTGGGAGGGTTTGCACTCGGCGGCGGCTGCGAGCTTGCGATGACCTGTGACATCATTATCGCCTCTGAATCGGCGAAATTTGGGCAGCCGGAAATCAATCTCGGTGTTATTCCCGGTGCGGGGGGAACACAGCGCCTCACACGGTCCGTCGGCAAATACAAAGCGATGGAAATGGTGCTGACTGGCTCTATGATCACCGCCGAAGAAGCAAGGCAATGGGGGCTCGTCGTCAAAGTAGTGCCGAATGAATATCTCATGGAGGAAGCGAAAAGCATTGCGAAGGTCATTGCATCGAAACCAGCAGTTGCAGTTCGCCTTGGGAAAGAAGCGATTCTTAAGTCATTCGACACTACGATTGAAGGAGGCCTCGAATTTGAACGGAAAAATTTCTACATGCTTTTTGCGAGCGAAGACCAAAAGGAAGGGATGAGGGCATTTGTAGAGAAGAGAAAAGCGGGGTGGAAAGGGGAATGAAATAAATGGTGCGACTCACTTTGAAAGAGAGTCGCACCGCGGTGTCTACCGGGCGGGCGAAATAATTGCGATGAACTGCGTTATATCGTCGGAACTGAGATACAGATCTCCCCGCATGTCGGTTGCCACTCCAACCGGGCGTCCCCAGACAGTTTTTTGAGAAATCGCGCCGGTCGGTTGAAACCCCGTAACAACGTCGGTGACATATTCTGCAGCTGTATCCTGGTCAGTTTTAAATTTTAAGAATACAAGTTTGTAGCCTGTCGGAACTGTTCGGTTCCATGAACCGCGAAATACGACGAACGCGCCGGTCTGAAGCTGCGGTGGGAAAGATGGATTTGAAAATTGAATTGCCATCGGTGCGGAGTGTGCCTGGACGAGCGCCGCAGGTTGTTTCATTGACTGCACGTGTTCGCTGTCGACTGCCGTCAACGGAAGCAACGCCCGGTATTCGTCGTGTGCGTTAAAATTGAAATAAATTCCGTTTGCGTAAGCAAATGGGTGGCCGTAGAACCCGCCGTCGCGGACGATGTCGATCCATTCGGGAGGAATATCGTTCCCTTCCCAATCGCTTCCATTATTTGTCGCCCATAACCGTCCGTTGTGCATTGTCATTCCGACGGCGTTTCGTATACCGGAGGCAAAAGTGCGGCGTCCTGTGCCGTCATCGTTATATTCTTCGATGATCGCCCTAAAGTCTTCGCGGCAAACATTACAGGATGAGCCGATTGAGAGATACATTTTTTTCCGCGCAGCATCGAAAACAATCGTCCGGGTATCATGCCCTCCTAAAGGATAACGACCCTCCATCCCAACGTTAGCGATAAAGACTTTCTTTGTTTCATATATCCCGTCGCCGTTTTCATCGGTGCACTTTGTGATTTGATGCTCCTCTGCCACGTACATTGCTCCTTGGTAAAATGTCACGTCGTGCGATTTCTGAAATCCAGAAGCGACGACAATCCCCGTGTCCGCAACGCCATCGTGGTCACGATCCGGCATTGCAATAATTTCACCGCTGTTTTTGTTCGCGACATACAACACACTGTCTGGCCCCCATGCGAAGAAACGCGCCTTGCTTAATCTTCCTGCATAATACACTTTTGCTGTGTACCCTTCTGGGACGTTCAGCACAAGATCATCTTTGACCATCCCCTTAAATTTTTCAGGCACAATAAGCTTGACTTGAACAAGTTTCGCTTCCCTCACGGGCGTCATGTGTACAGAAGGAGGGAGTCCTTGGGCCAGACAACATGAGGTAAAGATGAACAGGCAGGGAATCCTCAACATAAGATCACGGACAAGAATTTTTTTCATACAAAACCTCCAGCACCAAATTGCATTATGCTTGATTTATCACCCCTGAATTGCCTCGGTTTTTCGATCGTTCGCGGCTATGCTGCCACCAGTCAACAGACCCAAAACCTAACCCCTTATCTGATGATACTAAGAAAAAAAAGACCTATATTCAACACTAAATCATCCGAATCCCACGGGATTCCAGCCTCTTTTTTTGGTCATAAGCGAACTTTTACTTCATGACAAACTATAACACGCTTCTTGCTTCAACGGTAAACTCTGTCCTCACCATCACGCTTAATCGTCCCGAGAGCTACAATGCTCTGAACGAAGGGATGAAGAAAGAACTGAACGATGCTTTCAAGCAAGCTGAAAAAGATGATTCAGTTCGCTGCATCGTTCTCCGTGGGGCAGGGGAGAAAGCATTTTGTTCGGGACAGGATTTGAAAGAACATAGCAGCGCAGGTCGATCCCTCAAGGAATCGCTTGAAAAAAGCTATAATCCCCTTATAAGAAAAATGCGTACGCTTGAAAAGCCGATCGTTGGAATGATCAACGGCGTTGCCGCAGGGGCTGGCCTAAGTATCGCCCTCGCCTGCGACATGCGTATCATGTCGGACACTGCGAAGCTGATCGAGGTGTTTATTCGTATCGGTTTGGTCCCCGATTCAGGGTCGCATTGGTTCCTTCCCCGGCTGGTGGGAATGGCAAAAGCATTTGAATATGCCGCAACGGGGCGCGACATCGATGCTGCTGAAGCTGAGCGTGTCGGCCTGGTTAACCGAGTTGTCCATGCTTCGGAATTGGAAAAGTCGGTAATCGATATCGCGGAAAAACTTGCGGCGGCTCCAACGCGCTCGATTGGCCTCATCAAACGGACTCTCAACAAATCTCTTGCAAGTGATCTGGATTCGCTGTTGGAGTACGAAGCGGTCATCCAAGAGATTGCATCGAACACGGAAGACTATCGGGAGGGCGTAAAAGCGTTCCTGGAAAAAAGAGAGGCAAGATTTAAGGGGAGATAAATCGATGGTCGATGACTAATCAATGCCGTCGCGTTTCTCCGGGAGAGACGAAATATGCTCGTCTCTGTTTATCGGCCGCGGGTGAGCCTAGATTTCTTTGAAATATTCGAACGGCTGTTTACAATTATTGCAGTAATAAAAAGATTTGCACGCGGTGGAGCCAAACTCACTTCTCAATTCTGTTTCCTTCGAGCCGCAAAACGGGCATGCTACTGATTCTCTTAACCTTGGAAGAAGGATGATTACCTCATCCTCGCTTCTTCGAGGCGGGGCAATCCCGTAATCTTTTAGCTTTTGTTTTGTTGAACTGCTCAACCACTCCGTTGTCCACACGGGTGAATAAACTATGTTGACGTTAATATTTGTAAAACCATTCACATTGAGGGCTGTAACAATGTCATCCTCAATCACCTTCATCGCCGGGCAGCCGGAGTAGGTTGGTGTAATCTCGACGTTCACTCTCCCCTCGCTGAATTCCACATTCCTCACGATTCCCATTTCAACGATGTTCAGAACCGGAATTTCCGGGTCGTGAACTTCGCTCAGTATTTTCAATAAATCCTCTTTTGTCGAGCAATGCACGGAAGCAATTAAAAATTAATAATTAAAAGTTAAAAAACTGTCAGCAATAACAAGGCTAAGAGCTAAGAACCACGGACTGCGAACCTACCACTTCGCTCCCGGAAATGATCGTGCTAGGATTTGCATTTCAGCCAGCATGTGACCGAGATGCTCGCTGTGTTTCCCGTTGCGGCTTCCGGAGAACATATGGCCGTCGTTCTCCGGGACAACAAGGGTCGCGGAGACAAGAACGCCCGTTACCAGCTCTCTCCAGTTTTTATCAAGGTCGTCTAAAGCTGGAATGATACCCTCAGAAATCAGCGCATGTTCAGTTTTATCAAGAGCAAAAAGCTCCTTTGTAAATGGCCAGAGTTCGTTTACTGAAACTTGTAAGCGGCGATGGCTTTCTTCGGTCCCGTCACCAAGGCGCAGCATCCACTCTTTTGAATGGCGAAGATGGTACGTTGCTTCCTTAAAACCTTTTGCGGCTATTCCGGCAAGCTGTTCATGAGCACTTTGTTGAAGGAACTGAAGAAGGGAAAAATTATATGCATCGAAAAAAAATTGCCGAGCGATGGTTGTTGCGAAATCGTTATTCGGTTGTTCAACGAGCAGGATGTTTGTGAATTGAATTGCCTCCCGAAAGTATGCAAAGTCGTCTTCGGTTCGCCCCGATCCTTCAATTTCCCCCGCAAGGTGCAAAAAAGCCGATGCCTGGCCGAGTTCGTCGAGTGCTATGTTCGCCAGTGCAATATCTTCTTCGAGCACAGGTGCATGCCCGCACCATTCTGAAAGCCTGTGGCCGAGCACGAGGCGGTCGTCGCCAAGCCGCAGCAAAAATTCAGTCAGGGCATCGCGTGTGTGGAAGTCGACGCTCATTAGAAACCTTTAACCGATTTCGGAATCGTGTAAAATTGAGGATGACGGTAGACTTTATCATCGGCCGGGTCGAAGAAAGGATGGGTGTCCGAAGGGGCTGTTGCAGTGATAAAACGAGAAGGAACGACCCAGATGCTTATGACATTCCCGCGCCGGGCGTAAACGTCGCGAGCGTTTTGCAATGCCATTTCGGAATCAACAGCGTGAACACTCCCGGCATGTTCATGAGGCGCACCGGTTTCCCTTTGGACGAAGACTTCCCACAACTCTCCCTCGTTGTCATTCTGTAATTTTTTTTCTGTCATACTGCATATCCAATTCGAATCTCAATCTTTGTGTTGTTTCGAGTGCTTCGTGGATTGGTTCTTTTTCTTTTTTTCAGCATACGCCTGTGCAGCATCTCGCACCCAGGCACCGTCGGCATCGGCCGTCCGGCGTGCGCTCATCCTCTCTTTATTGCATGGACCGTTCCCCTTGATGACATCGTAAAATTCATTCCAGTTAATTTGCCCAAAAGACCAGGAGCCTTTCTTTTCATCGAAGCGAAGCTCGGGATCCGGCAAAGTGAGGTTCGCCGCTTTCGCCTGCGGAACAGTGATATCGACGAAACGCTGGCGCAATTCGTCGTTGCCATGCAGTTTTATTTTCCATCGGAGAAGGTCCGCGCTGTTCGGCGAATTTGAATCGGGAGGACCGAACATCATCAATGACGGCCACCACCAGCGGTTCACAGCTTCTTGAACCATCGCTCTCTGTTCCGGCATTCCGGAAGAAAGGGTAACGACGATTTCGTATCCCTGTCTTTTATGGAAATTTTCTTCCTTGCAGATGCGAAGGTTTGCGCGGGAGTACGGACCGTATGAACACTTCGCCAACATTGTCTGGTTCACGATTGCAGCGCCGTCTACAAACCAGCCGATAACGCCGACGTCCGCCCAGGAGAGTGTTGGGTAGTTAAATATGTGAGAGTACTTTGCCTTCCCGGCCAACAACGCTTCGATCATATCACGTCGGCCAACGCCGAGTGTTTCGGCAGCGCAATAAAGATAAAGTCCATGCCCTGCTTCGTCCTGCACTTTAGCCAGCAGGGCCATTTTCCTCCGCAAGTTCGGAGCCCTTGTAATCCAGTTTCCTTCCGGCAGCATACCAACGATCTCAGAATGCGCATGCTGTGAAATCATTCGTACAAGCTGTTGCCGATATCGCTCCGGCATCCAGTCCTTTGGCTCGATTTTTTCGCCCCGGTTAATGCGCTCTTCGAAATGTGCAAGCAGGGCCTGCTGGTCTTTTAGGTCGGGCATATTCTGTATAGGCAAATTTGAGGTGGTATGTACGAAACTACTTAATTGCCCTCTCAAAAACAAGATACCGACGTTACATTTTACTTCGGACATCTCCTGAAACAAGATGGTGCCGTTGCCTTTCTACCAACCTTTAGGTATTATTCTGCCGCAGGGCGCGTTTGAAACGTCGCCCTCACACTTTACTCAAATTTACAACCTAGAACCTAGAACCTAGGACTTAGAACTCAGGACTTAGGACATACTTCTTCAAAACATGTCTCTTTCAATTGGAATTGTTGGAGTCGGAACAATGGGAACTGGCATCGCTCGCGTTGCCGCTCTCAACATGTTCAACGTCTCCCTTTACGACATCAATGAAACGGTTGTCCTCAACGGCATTGCCCGCATTAGATCCGAGATGAAGAAAAGCGTTGAAAAGCAAAAACTTACGCAGGACGAAATGAACAATGCGATGCCGCGCATCCACGCCCGCACCAAACTTTCCGACCTGGGCCATTGCGACATTGTGATTGAAGCGGTTCTTGAGGACCTTCGGATAAAGAAAGACCTCTTCAGGCATCTTGAAGCAGACGTAAGGCCGGAGACCATTCTTGCCACGAACACCTCATCGCTTTCCATTACCGCCATCGCGGCGGGAGTGAAAAGACCTGATCGCGTTGTGGGGCTCCATTTTTTCAATCCGGTGCACTTGATGAAGCTCGTTGAGGTGGTGAGGGGAGCACAAACATCCGAAGAAACAATGGAACGGGGAATAGAGTTTGGGGAAAAAATTGGAAAAACATGCGTGCGAGTAAAAGATACTCCCGGCTTTATTGTGAATCGCGTCGCACGTCCGTTCTATGGCGAGGCGCTCCGGATTTTAGGGGAAGGGATTGCATCGGCGGAAGATATCGACCGCATCGTGAAAGGCGAAGGGGGATTCACTATGGGTCCGTTTGAACTGATGGACTTGATCGGCATTGATGTGAACCTTGCCGTGACGCAGTCCGTCTACGAACAATTCTTCAACGACCCGCGCTACCGTCCGCATCCGATTCAGCGTCAGATGGTTGATGCGGGAAAGCTCGGCAGAAAAAGCGGAAAAGGGTTTTACACCTATTGAACTTGCCCAAAAAAAATCATCTCTCAGCATTCATCGTCGGCGATGATTCGCTCGTTGCTGAATATTCCGACATCGCTGCCGCCTCAAACTATGTCATTATTTCTCCAGATAAAATTAACAGCCTTAAACCGATTGCTGGAAAAATCTCTATCGCTGTAGAGCTGAGCAATCTCGACCTCGACCGGAAGAAAAGGAATCTGGCAGCGATGGATAAAGCCCTGCCTGAAACAACTGCCATCCTTAGTTCTTCGGTCGTATGGTCCGTTCTTGATCAAGCGCAATGGGTAGCGATGAAACACCGGCTTGTCGGTATAGCTGCGCTGCCGACATTGATTAGCAATTCTGTTGTAGAGGTTTCGCCTTCCATATATACGAACGAATCAGCAGTTGATGTTGCACGGAGATTTTTTGCATCAGTAAAAAAGGATATCGCAATCGTCCAGGACAGGGTTGGGATGGTGATGCCGAGAATTCTATGTCAGATTATCAACGAAGCGATGTTTGCGGTGCAGCAAGATGTTGCGGCCCCCAAGGATCTCGACACGGCGATGAAACTCGGGATGAATTTCCCTTCGGGGCCTTTAGAATGGGGGGAAAAAATCGGATTCAAGCATGTATACGCAGTTCTCGACGCAGTGTACGCTGATCTGGGGGAAGAACGTTATCGTATTTGTCCGCTGCTGAAGGAAATTGCTGTGACAGGAAAATTTTGGGGATGAAATATTCGGCCATCCGATTGCTTTAGGCAATCGGATGGCTGACCTATAATCGGGGGGGAACAATGAAATATCGTGACAGCTGTTATTACCATGTCTACAATCGGGGATCACGAAAAGGGAACATCTTTTTTTCAAAAGAAAATTACGATTATTTCCTCCGACTTGTTAAAGCCAACTCTAATAAATATTCGACTTCAATTATTGCATGTTGTCTGATGCCGAATCATTATCACCTGTTGCTTTTTCAACGAGAAGGCGGAAGTATTTCAAAGACGCTGCAAACAACGCTCAATTCTTATGTGCAAGCCGTTAACAAAAGGTATAAATTCAGCGGTTCTCTATTTCAAGGTAAAGTAAAATCCATCCTAGTTGAAAGAGACAAATACCTAGTTCATCTTGTGCGGTATATTCATTTAAATCCCGTTAAGGCAAAGCTTGCCCTCTCTCCCATTCAATGGGAGTATTCAGACTATTCGCGTTGGGTGGAAAACGGCAAGCCATCCGATAGCTTAAAGCTATCGGATGGCTTTATTGGTTTGCGAAATTCGTATTTCGGCGGGGGAAATAATTACCGAGAGTTCGTTGAAGGGTATGATTACAAGGCCGTTGGAACGTTTACGAAATATTTTCTCGAATGAAGAGAACGATCTGATTGCTTAAAGCAATCAGATCGCTTCCCCTCAACCTCCCTCTTTCAATGTCTTCTCGTATGCCGTTTTGTAATCCCGTATAGCATTAAGGACACATTCTGCGACGACTTGTTGCCCGCTTGGACTGCGCAGGAACATTTCATCTTTCCGGTTAGAGAGATACCCTGTCTCGATGAGCACGTTCGGCATCGAGGCGCCGACGAGCACATAGAAGCCCGCTTGCTTTACACCGTGACTTGCGGATGATAACTTCTTCCCCATTTCATCTTGAAGGAGTGAGGCAAATTGTTCGCTCTGGCGGACATAAGCGCTTTGCGCCATAGTCAAAATAATAAAATTCTCCGGTGTAATATCCTGGTAGCGGTCCTGATAATCCTGTTCCAAACGAACGACTGCATTTTCCTTTTGGGCGATTTTGATGGCGTCTTCCGTTTTGCCGGGACGGAGCAAATAAATTTCAAATCCGTTTGTCGGTGAAGGCTTTTGTTCAAGGGAATTGCAATGAATGCTGATGAACAATTTTCCCTGGTTTTCGTTGGCGATTTGCCCTCTTTTGTATAATTCTATGAACCGATCGGTTTTGCGCGTGTAGACTACCTTGACGTCGGGGAGCCGTTCCTCGATCAGTTTGCCGAGCTTCAGAACGATCCCAAGCGTAATGTCTTTTTCACGCGTACCGATGGTGCCGAGAGTTCCGGGGTCGTTTCCTCCGTGTCCCGCATCAAGCACGATGACGTCCAGTTTCCATTTTTTCCGCTGTGAGTCGAGCTGGGTGTGAAGGTCATCCTGCTGTTTCCGAGCCTGTATTGCTGCTTGATCTTTCTGTTCCTGGTTTGCTTCCTGCTGTTGCCGCTTCCGCTGCGCAGCTAATTCCTTTTTCGATGGAGGTTTCACAGTTTGAATAGAAACAAGCAGATCGTTGCTCGCTTCATCCTGTACAATTTCCGAAGTAGAAATCTTCTTTTTCAATTTAAACGAGATCTGTGCTGACGTCGGCGATTGAACGGCGAGCATTTGCTCAACAACGGGATTCAGCGTATCGGCATTGAGCGCGGCAGTATCGACTCTGACATTCGGCATTGTGACGTACAGCCAATCGTCGTCGCGAATGAATCGGTCAGCATCGTGTATTTTCACCGACGAATGGAAGCGGAGAAGGTAGCCGTTTTTCCTGCTTTCCACCGTAACCATGGAAATGTCGAAATGTTTCAGCAGTCTGGTAGAATCGAATCCAGACAGGCTCATCTCCCGTGCCGTATCTACACCAAGCTCCGTACGGGATATCGAATTGAAGATCGGAAGGAAATAAAGAAGGGGAGCGTAGAGCGTATCGCCGATGGCATGTGTCGGCAGAGGAAGTTGCAGCGGAGTTTCCTTCCGAGTGGCAAAGTCTGTCACGACGACAAAAGAGTTCTCGGCCGCCAGCTTAATCTCAGCGCGGCTGAGTTTTACTTCCATCTTCTTCGTCGTCGCATTGTAGAAATAATTTAACCCAAACATGCGCACGAGGTCCGGGAGTGAAATATACCGTACTCCGTTTATCGTCATGGCGCTGACGTACCTCGATGCAGCGAGATTTTTGAGGACGAAAATTTCCGAGCTGTCTTGCTGCTGAGCAAGCAACGGAGAACCGTTCAGCACAGGGAAAAATCCCACAACATACAGCATCATATGCCGAAGAGTAATTTTGTTCATGACCGGTAATTGGTAAATTGAAGTGGAAGGGGAAAATCGAGCGCCTTCAATTTTGCGATGACAGCCTGAAGATCGTCGCGGTCTTTACCCGAAACCCGTATCTGCTCTTCCATGATTTGCGCCTGTACCTTCAGCTTTGAGTCCTTGATGACCTTGACGAGGGTTTTCGCATTTTCTTTATCAATTCCAACCAGAAGCGTAATTTTCTGACGCGCCGTTCCGCCGCCGGCTTCTTCCACTGGACCGTATTTTAACGATTTGAGATGAATGCCGCGTTTGATGAACTTGTTTTGGAGGACATCTACGACGCTCTTAAGGGTAAACTCATTGAGCGAGCTGACGGTTACTATCTTTTCTTTTTGGTCGAAATTGATTGTTGACTTAGAATCTTTCAGGTCGTAGCGTTGTGCCACTTCTTTTTGGGCCTGGTTGAGGGCGTTGTCGACTTCTTGCATGTTAACTTCGGAAACGATATCGAACGAATTCTGCTGTGCCATAATCTATATGGTATCCAGTGTCTCGATGATTACATCTCGCGTTTTGAGTTTCGCGATTAACGGCTCTGCGGGAACGATTTCTTCTGCCGTAAAAACGCCCCTCCGGGAAACTGTCCCGTCCAGCAATAATTGTGCAATGATTGAAGTAGGAAAGGAAGTCGTGCGCATCATTGCCGTCATCGAATTTTTCTTGTCGAAGAGATCGATGAGCCGGTATGAAAGCTGCTTCTTCTCCCCGTTTTGTATTCCACGGGCTGAAACCAGAAGCAGCACTACATCCGGTTCGTTAAATGTAAGACGTTTTTTGAGTAATTCCAAAAACAATTCTCGCATTGTTACAAGATTGCTTCCAAGTGTCAGCGGCTCATTACCCGCAAAACCGATGTCAAACAGCGGTTTAATTTTTTCGCAATGGCCGGAATAACGAATTGTCTTGTATTCAAGCGATTGTACTTTTTTTTCCAGCAATTGCGGGAGCCGTGATGCGCCCCCGCCCGTGTGGAAGGCTTCCAAATTTTCAAACGGCAGGGGAAATGAAAGGTTCTCAACTTCGGTGAGCGGTTCAACGGTTCGAATCTTCCCGTCGCGGAGTATCGTTGCATTGAGCGTATATTCTTCGACAAGGCCTTCTGCGGAAAAAACAAGTTGATAATTCAGCGGAGGATGCGGATGCTGCGGCAATCCGCCGACGCGCAACTGCAGGGAGTCAACACTCTCAAACTGGCGATAAGCATGCATCGCCAAAATATCCGCCAGACCGGGAGCGAGACCGCAATTAACAACAGCCGTAACATTCGCACGCGCCGCACGGGGAGCTTCGGCCAATTGCTGTCCGACGATGGCATCGTCGTGTCCAAGATCGCAGAAATGGCAGCCGGCTTCAATTGCGGCTTTCGTAAGCAAGTAGTTGAGATGAAATGTCACCGCGCTGATCACGACTTCATGCTCGCACATCATTCGTACAATCTCTCGATAATTTCGCACATCGATTCTTTCGGGATGAATTCGCTGCGGATCGACACTCTCGGCAGCGTGCCGTGCGCGTTCGCCGTCGATGTCGGCGAGGGTGATTGTATATTGAGGTGAAGAGTGGACGAGGTCGAAGGTAATGGCTTTTCCCATCAAGCCGGCACCAAGCACTAGAAATGATTTTCGTGTTGGCATAATTTCCTTCCGTACGATCCTTCAGCCGTGACGATGAATGCTACCGTGCACGCCGCCGTACTATTTTAGAATTTCCCCCGTTTCGTTACTCCAAAAAAGTAGATCAAGATCGTCGATCGGTATGCCGATTTCCGCCGCAAATTTTTGAAAGCGCTGTTCGAGAGCGAGATATTTTTTCTTCGTCAAGGTTTTCGGAAGAGATCGGATGGCGCCGTGCTTCTTTAAATTCCTAAGAATGTGCCGATCGAGAATCGCCAGGCCTTCGTTCAGTCCGACGTTGCGCAAGAAATGGGTCGCCTCTTTATACCCAATCCCTTTCACGTTCTCGGCCAGCCATTCCCTTTTCTCGAAAGCAGGTTCACCGTTAGAGATTTTCCGGAGAATTTCGCCGTATTGCCGCTTCATGGCGATGAGCAATTTTGCTTTTGTCTTATGGAAGCGGATATAATATTCTTTTTGGTGGAGCAGCGGCTCCGGATTGAACTCGGCGTTCTGAAAATTGTGGGCCATCAATGTTTTCTGGGCCTTCGCCGAGTTGATCGCGCTCGACTGAGGCGTCATGAAACAATACACCAGTTCATAGAAATATTCCTCGCGTGTCACCGCACGGAAATCGCTTAAGCGCCGTCGAATTGCAGGCTGCTTTCTTTCGTAATCATGCAGCAACAGGTCGATGTTTTTGTAGCGAGCGTTCACCGGGCGATGGATACCTTCCTTCTTTCTCCGGTTCCGCGAAGGGCGATCAACGCTTCTCTTTCCATCATTTTCAACACATTCATAATCCATTTCATATCTCGCAGGTGAAAGCCGTCGACAACCCGCTCCCCGAGCTGCCGCGCAGTCAATGGGGCATCGTGGAGAGCTTTTAAAATCCTTCCGCGGTAAATTCGGCGGGGAACTCCTTTGAACGACGGCTCAGCTTTTTTCGGCGATGAGATATTTTTTCTCAGACCAGTTGAGAAAGCCGATGCACATAATGTATTGACCGGGCATGAACTGCAGCGTGGAGTTTTTGCCGTGCACACCATCGCACCGAGGTCCATGAGGGCCTGGTTCCATTGAAGAGAGTTTCGCGGAGGGAGAATTTTTTCGGCAGTGGCCCAAATGACTTTTTCCGATTTCATGTCGTTTGTTGAGCGGGCTTTCCAGAATATTCGGCTGAAGATTCGCCGGATATTAATATCAACAACAGGGGCGGCCGCGTTGAAAGCAAAACATGTAATAGCGTGCGCAGTATACTTTCCGATGCCGGGCAGGTCCTGTAGTTCTTCAATTGTGCGAGGAAGCCTGCCTCCTGAATTTTCTGCAAGCTGTTTGGCAAGCTGGTGCAGTCGAAGGGCACGGCTGTTGTAACCGAGTCCCGACCACTGACGCAAAACATCGCTTTTTGGCGCCCCCGCCAACGCTGAAAGTGTCGGAAATTTCTTCAACCATGCTGAATAAAAGACCGCGACACGACTTACCTGCGTTTGCTGCGCCATGACCTCCGAAAGGAGGATCCGGTAAGGATTTTTCGTTTTCCGCCAGGGGAGATCACGACCGTTATTTTTATACCAATGGAGAATTTTTGAATGAAGCCGGGAAGAGTTCAAAAGAGCAATTAAGAATTATGAATTAAGAATTAGGAATTAAGGGTGCAGATAAAAAAGGAATGCTCTCTAAATGTCGGATTTGTGATGATCTGGTCAAGTTTTTAACTTTTCACTTTGAACTTTTAATTTTTCCACCACGTCCTTGTTGCCTTCCAGCATATCGATACCCGCTAACTCGGCGCGATTAACCCATCTGATTTGTTCAAAGATATTATTCCGGATTGTTCCGGAGAATGAAGAAACGAAATGGTAAAAAACCTCGAACGAGCCCGAATCGGGATAGAGCCATTCCTGGCGGAAAAATTCTTGCCCGACGATTGCATCGATGGAAAGTTCTTCGCGGAGTTCTCTCCTGAGGCATTGATCGACCGATTCGCCGTTCTCAAATTTGCCTCCTGGAAATTCCCACTTCAACGGATACCGGGAATTTTTCTTTCGCTGGCAAACAAGTACTTGCGGACCGAGGGTGATGATTCCTACAGCGACTTTTATCATGGGAGAATATAAAAAGATGGTGGTTGAAAGACAACGTTGTATATAGAAGTCGCCCATGCCACCTAAGAAAGAGGCCTATCTGGATAGTTTGCCAAACTTGATTGACAAAATGTTCGACATCTTGCGATGCCATACATCTAGCCAGTGTCTTAGTTTAAGGGCTCTCATCCCAATTTGAAGTAGCGGCTTAATTTGAATAAAAAATTGCCATGCCCACGTTCCGAATGGATGCCTTTGGCACGCGGGAATGACAAACTGAGCCAGTGCTCAATTTGACTTTTCCTCAGCGGCAATGTATATTTAACGCAGAATTTGTTCTTTGAAGTTTAAATCGTTAGGGGTGTTTCGCCTACGGCGAATCTGAGAATATACCCTACAACGATCCCGCAGTTTCGTGCGGGATAAATTTACCTGATCTGGATAATGCCAGCGTAGGAAACACGATGCCATGTTTTTTTTCTGAAGCCGTTACTGATGCATTCCAATTCAGCAGCGGCTTTTTTTATTTCCGAAAGGTCGGAAGGATTTTTTGTGATAAAGGAAAAAATGGAAAGGTCTATAATGCGAAAAATGGTAATTGTGATCGTTTCTAGTTTCGTAGTCCATCTAAATCTCTATTCCCAAGATGAAAAAGATAAGGACACTGTAAAATACACGCTAGCCCCCGTTTTTGTTACAGCGACTGAAGCGAAAGAGCGGGAAACGCCTGTGACATTTACAAATCTCAACAAAGGTCTTATCGAAGAACGTTACTCGATGCAGGATGTTCCTGTCTTGCTTGCCCAGCTCCCCTCTATGATTTCTTTTTCGGACGGAGGAAACGGCATCGGCTACAATTATGTAACGTTGCGCGGGTTCGATCAGTCCCGTTTATCCATTATGGTGAACGGCATTCCTCAAAATGACCCCGAAGACCAGGGCGTGTATTGGCTTGACTTTTCAGATATTCTTGCAAGCGCGTCGAACGTTCAAGTGCAGCGAGGTGCTGGAAGCGCGTTCTATGGTCCTCCGGCGATCGGGGGCTCAATCAACGTTATCACCAACCCGTTTGAGCCTAAGCCGTACGTGAGGTTTGAAAGCATGTTCGGCTTTCAGCAATACAGCGACAGCAGTGCATCGTTGCCGATGACGATGAAAAAGCTTTCTGCATCGTTCAATTCTGGTCTGGTTGATAATAAGTATATGTTCTACGGCAAGCTTGGACAAATAAATTCGGACGGGTACCGAATTCATTCGGGAGCGGCGCTCGACTCGTATTTCTTTGGGGCGCTGCTGCTTGGGGAAAACACATCGACCCGGATTCATTTTTTCGGCGGACCGTTGCAGGATCAGTTGGTATACAACGGCGTGCCGAAATCATACAACGGTGATTACCAACTTCGAAGGATGAACATTAACGATGAGGGTCTGATCCGTCAACCGGAAGAAAACGAACAATTCACACAACCCCATTATGAGATTCTCAACGAATGGAAGATTTCTGAAACACAAAAACTGAGCAACACGTTGTTTTTTTATGAGGGGCATGGATGGTTCGATTTTGATGAATACGGGGACACATCGACGTTTCGCATCGACCAGGTACATGGCTTGCATCCTACGCAGGACATATCGACTGCACTTATCCGGGCCGGCATCGATCTCGCGCAATGGGGCTGGCTGCCACACTATGAATGGACGCACGAAAACGGCGAGCTGACCGTCGGCGGTGAACTCCGCTACCACAAGGGAACACATTGGGGTCAGGTGTTGAGCGCCGACAGCCTCCCTGCAAATTATGACATCAGTTACCGGTTCTATCAGTACAACGGCGAGAAGACGATGGCGTCATTGTACGCCAGTGAAGTGTATCGCCTTCAAGAAAACATTTCCCTGATGGCGAACGTGCAGTTTGCGTACGACCAGTACAGGATTGATGATGAAAAGTTTTTAGATAATTCGTTCAGCTACCCGTATTATTTTCTCAATCCGCGATTCGGGATAAATTATAATATTACCGATGCATGGAACACGTATATCTCCGTGGCGTACACATCGCACGAGCCGCCGTTGAGCAATCTTTACGACGCTGAAAATTCCGCCTACGACCCTACTATTGTTCCGCAGTTTGAAACGAAAATTGTCAACAACGATACCGTGTACGATTACACGAAGCCTCTTGTAAAGCCGGAGCAGCTTCTCGACTTCGAGCTGGGCGCAGGGTACAGATCGAATGATCTGACCGGAACCGTGAATGTCTACTGGATGGAGTTTACAAATGAATTGGTCCCGAACGGAAAGCTCAACCGTTTCGGTATCCCGATCGTCGGCAACGCAGACCGGACGCGCCACATCGGTATTGAGCTGGACGGTTCGGCCCGGCTGCCGTTTTTATTTTCTCTGAGCGGAAATGTATCGGTGTCATCCAATAAAATTATCAAAGAAACTGTCCTCAACGTAGATTCAACCGGAGCAATCTTCCCCGCGAATTTGGACGGTAATCCCATAGGAGGCTTTCCAAGCATTCTGGGAAATATCTTTTTAAATTATCAAACTGACAAATTGACCGCATCGTTTTCAGCAAAATATGTCGGTTCGTTCTACACAGACGATTTCAAGCTTGAAGCAGATAAGAACGATGCGTACACTGTATTTAATATTGAAGCATTGTATAAACTTCCTTCCATCGCAAGCGCCGGCCTGACGCTTCGGGGAGAAGTCCGCAACGTATTCAACACCCTCTACATGCAAACAGGGAACGGCAACTTATTCTTTCCAGCGGCAGAGAGAAATTTTGTCGCCGGCATTTCTGTGCAATTATAGTCTGAATTCATGAAAACAATATCGGCAGGGAAAAAAAAGCGCGAGGCCTTAGTCATTTGCAACGGCGAAGTCCCTTCGAAAAAAGCGATGCTACAGTTGCTGCGAGGAAAACCGTTCATCGTTTGCGCGGATGGGGGAGCGAATAAAGCCCGAACGCTTGGCATCCTGCCGGATCTCATTATCGGCGATTTGGATTCGATTTCACTCGTAACGAGGCGATTTTTCCCCAACGTTGAAACACTCCGTGTTAAAAGCCAGTACAGCACGGACCTCGAAAAAGCGCTCGATTATTTGGTGAAACATCGGTATCAAACCGCAAGTGTTGTAGGCGCACTGGGGGGCAGACCCGATCACTCGTTTGCAAACTTCAGCATTTTTAAAAAATACCATAATCGAATCGGCCTCCTTTTCTCTGACTCTCTGTGCAATATTCAAATTATCGATAAGAAAATAGTTTTCGAATCACGAATCGGCACGGTAATTTCGTTAATGCCGCTCGGCCGATGCGTGGGAATTACGACAGCAGGTCTCGAATTCCCACTAGTCAATGAATCGCTCGAACTTGGCATCCGTGAAGGAACGAGCAACAAGGTAATTTCTTCTCCTGTAAAAATATCCGTCAAAAAGGGAAGTCTGTTGTTGTTTGTGGTAAAGTCGAAATGATTAATATCAATTTGCGATATTCAAATTCCGATTGACGATTTCATAAAATTTTAATTTGCCGCTAAGAATTGTGATACTTGTTGATTGCTCATTGTTGATTGTTCATTGCACATGGTAACCTTCTCTTTTTTCGACACCCTCCTTATCGTCGTTTACTTCGGCGTTGTCGTTCTTATCGGCGTTCGCTCCGCGCGCAAAGAAAAAACTCAGACGGAAGAATATCTTCTTGCCAGCCGTTCGCTGACCCTGCCGGTATTTGTTGCAACTTTGGTTTCGACATGGTACGGAGGAATTCTTGGAGTCGGGGAATATTCATACCGATATGGAATTTCCAATTGGGTAGTTTTCGGGGTGCCCTATTATTTCTTTGCCATCGTCTTCGCATTTACCCTCGCAAAAAAAGCCCGCTCAACAAACTTCGTTACCATCCCCGATAAATTGTACGATGCATACGACACGAAGACCTCGCTTCTCGGCGCGTTGCTTACGTTCGTTTTAGTATCGCCCGCCCCCTACGTGCTCATGCTCGGGATCTTGGTGCAATTGATTTTCGGGATTAGCCTCGCCGCAAGCGTTCTCATCAGTACGTTTCTCACGGTCTGTTATTTGTATGTGGGAGGATTCCGGTCGGATGTGAATACGAATATCGCCGAATTCATCTTAATGTTTGTAGGTTTTGCAATCATCCTTCCGTTTGCGTATGCAAAATTCGGCGGGTTTGAATTCCTTCAGCGCAACCTGCCTCCGCTGCACCTGACATGGCACGGGGGCAATTCAATTCAATTCATCGTTGTCTGGTTTTTCATCGCCTTATGGACGCTGGTCGATCCTGCATTTCACCAACGCTGCTATGCTGCAAAGGATGGCGCAACGGCTCAGAAAGGAATTCTTCTCTCGACACTCTGCTGGTTTGTTTTTGATTTTTTTACAAGCACGGCCGGACTGTATGCTCGCGCAGCACTGCCGAATCTTCAGCAGCCTATGTTCTCGTATCCGATGCTGGCAGAAATAACGTTGCCGTCGGTAGCGAAAGGAATATTTTATATCGGCATGCTCGCGACAATCATGTCGACCCTCAGCAGCCTTACGTTCATCGGAGCATCGACGATCGGCAATGACATTGTCGGGCGGCTGCTCTCGAGTGAAAAGAAAGAAATAAGGATGGCTGCGATTACGCTCTGGACAAAAATCGGCCTCGTTGTCACGGCAGCATTTGCCGTAACGCTTGCATTATGGATTCCGTCGGCTGTGAAGCTTTGGTACGTCATCGGGACAGCGATCATCCCCGGACTTTTGGTCCCTTTGATGGCGAGCTATTTTGAGCCTCTAAAAATTCCGACACCTTTTGCTTTTGCTGCAATGCTTTTCGGATGGAGTGTTTCGACGGTGTGGCTGGTGTACGGCCAGCTTTCTGGAGGCGAATACTTCTTTTCGATTGAGCCAATGTATCCCGGATTGTGCGTAGCGGTTGGAATATGGGGGGCGGGGAAATATTTTATTTCGCGCAGCCGGTGATCAATGGGCGTGGCGTCAATGTTCAAGAATATCCGACACGCAATCGAGAATTTCCTCTATCCGGAACGGTTTGTGAATGATACTTTTCACACCGCGGCGGAGGATACCGTTTCTCGAGCTCTCTTCAAGGTAACCGGTCATAAAAACCACTTTCACTGCAGGGTTAATTTCGACGAGCTTGTTGAACACCTCCTCTCCCCCCATTAGCGGCATCCCTAAATCCGATATGACCATATCGATTTCTTCGCGGTGAAGCTGATATTTCTTTATTGCGTCAACACCGTTCGAGGCAGTAATTACATTATACTCTTTGCCTTGCAATATCTCCGTGAGCATTTCTCGCAATCCTTGTTCATCGTCGACGACCAAAATAGTTGAGACGCGACCATCACGGCTCTTCTCGTAATGGTTATCGGGGCTTCTTCTTTTTGAGGGGTCTGAAAGCGCTGCATTCACGAGGGGAAAATAAAGAGACATGGTTGTTCCTTGTCCGGCGCTGCTTACAACGTCAATCATACCGTGATGGTTTTGCACGATTCCATGGACGATCGAAAGGCCCAGGCCTGTTCCTTTGCCTCTCCCCTTGGTCGAAAAAAATGGTTCGAAGATGCGCGAGGCCGTTTCTTCGCTCATCCCAGTTCCATTATCCGATACGCTGAGAAGGACGTAGTCTTCTTTTTGAATTTGCGGGAATTTTTTTTGCAGTTCGCCATGGGTAACAGGGCCGACGCGGAGAACAATTGTGCCGTTTACTGATTTTGATTCGATGGCGTCGCGTGAATTCAACGCAAGATTTAAAAGCGCCTGATGAAGCTGGTCCGAGTCCCCAAGGATCACCGCGTCGCTTGTTTCGATTTCCGATTTTATCGAAATGAATTTCGGCAGTGTGTGTTCGAGCAGTTTTTGTACCTCGAGCACAACCGTCGCAATTGACATCGGTTTAAGCTTCCCTTGTTCCGAACGGGCAAAGAGTAAAAGTTGTTTGGCAATTGCCGCACCTCTTTCTGCCGCCGTGGCAACCATGTCGGCATACCGCTGCAGGTTCTTGTCGGCGCGAGTTTTCTCTTTCAATATTTCAGCAGAGGTAAGAATCATTGAAAGGACGTTGTTAAAATCGTGCGCGATGCCGCCTGCAAGAACGCCGATCGATTCCATCTTTTGAGCGTGAAGGAGCTGGTTCTCCAGCAATTTTCTTTCGCTGATATCCCGAAAGATGCTCAGGAGCATTTTGTTGTTTGCCCCAAAAACGATGAACGAATTCGAAATTTCTACAGGGATCTCCTCTCCGTTCCACAAGGCGATGTCGCCGATGAAGCGGGGCACGACAGTTTCAGATTCAAATTCCTGCCGGTACCCCTCGAGGCTGGCTTCTCGTTGATCAGGATGGAATGTGACGGATAAGTATTCTCCGAGAAGCTTTTCCTGGGGGAGCTTTACAATTTTGCTGAACGCCGAATTGACTAGAACAATTCTTCCCTCTTTATTCGTCAGCCTCATGCCGTCTGCCGAGTGTTCCCACATGGCCCGGAATCGTTCCTCGTCGGCTTTTCGCTGGATTGCAGTTGCGATGTGCTGCGAGACGAACGTGAGAATTTCTTGTTCCTTCTCGGTATAACGGATAGATTCCGTATAGCTCTGCACTACGATCGCCCCGAATACTGTCGCGCCGGATTTGAGCGGGACCCCAAGCCAATCGATCGAAGGAGCTCCTATTGATTCCACTTCTTCCAGACGCAGCAGTTCTTCGAATACTTCGGGCGATGCCAGGAGCGGTTGTCCCGTTCGCAGCACATACTCTGTCAGTCCTTTTCCGGGCTTTTTGGGACTTGGTTGCAAGTCAACTTCATCGGCAAAGTACGGGAAGCTGAGCGTCCGAGTCGAAGCATCGTACAGCGCGATATAAAAATTCTTTGCAGACATCAGCTCGCTGATAATCGAGTGGACAGAAGAATAAAACTCCTGCAGGTCGACTGTGGAATGCGTTTTTTCAGCGATACGGTAAAGTGCAGATTGCAGGGCTTCCGATCTTTTCCGTTCCTGGATATCGGTTACAGCCCCGAGTGTCCCGATTATTTTTCCTTCGATATCAAGGTACGGCGTGGCGTTTACCTCCACCCAAAATTGTCTTCCGTCATTCCGCCTCATGAAGACTTCATACCGTTCATGCGCACCAAGAAGCCTTTCCTTGTTCCGCTTTCTCACGGTTTGCCATTTCTCTTCCGGGAGCAGCAGAGAGTATGCGGGTTTGCCGATCATTTCTTCCGCCGTATAACCGCAGAGGTCGGTCATGCGTGAGTTGATGTAGATGACTCTGTCGTCAACATCCGTAATAACCAATCCTTCCCCCAGGCTCTCAACGACTGTGCGGAAGCGTGTTTCCGATGCGCGCAAGGTTTCCTCGGCGCGCCTGCGATCGGTGATATCAAGGAGTGTACCATGGATAGCCGGCTTTCCGTTAAAGATAGTGCGGGAGCCGTACACTTCGACTTCTATTTTTGTCCCATCTTTTTTCTGACCGACGAAAGTGTAATTGAGCGCCTCATTAGGTTCTTTAATTCTTTTGCGGATATTTTCAGTGACCGTTGCTTGCGATTCGGGGGAGACGCACAATAAGAAAGATTTCCCAAGTAACTCGTCGCGTTTGAAACCGAAGATCTCCGCAAGACGTTCATTTACGAATTTGAGTGTACCGTCTTGAATAAGATATACCCCGACCAACGCTTTTTCTACCAGGCTCGAATAATGCTCGGATAATTCCGGAACGAGGGAACGGACGAGGCGATAATTGCCGTATAAAAGGAGGAGCATGCCGAGCGTTAAGCCGAAATAACCTGTAACGAACCCGATTTTTGTGAACAGCTCATCGTTCCACTGCTGGGGGAGAATATTGCTGTGGAAGAGGGAGTCAAGAATGACATTGAGGTAAACGAGGGCAAAACCGACCACGATGAGACGAAACCCTTTCAACGTGTGCTTGACGATGAGTGTACGAAGCACGAGAAAGAATCCGATCCCTGAGAAGAGCAAAAGAAGAAATTGTATGAAGCTGATAGTTTGCATTTAGTAACGAACGAACGTAGGGAATTCTATTCCAAGATGAGGAGATCGAAAACGTTGGAATCTGTTTCGTGAATTTTGCCGCCTCCGATCCACTCGCTCCCATTTCGTTGGACCTCACGAAACTCACCGATACCGGCGCCGCCATGATCGTCCTGCGCACCTACGAGTATCGTCATCTTCCAGCCGGGGGTTGGCCCCCCAAGATACTCAAGCGGGAGACTAAACTCAATCGTTTTCCCTTCGACGCTGCCGATCGGGTTTCTCTCGTCCCCTGGTCGGGGTACGTACTCGCATAATGTTTTACCATTGTCATCGGATACACGAATGCCGCCGCCAACCGTGATCAACCTGTCGAATCGGTATCGATGGTTGAGCGTGAACTGAGAATTCGCGCCGACTGATGTTGAGCCTTCTTCACCCCGATGGACTGCAATCGCAACGAACGTCAGTTGAAATCCGTACTCAGGATGCCAACCGGGGTCGACGAGGGCGCGGAAGACGAGCCTGAAGTACGCATTCGAGGAGTCATACTTGACTGTCGCGCGAACAATGTCCAGAATGCCCGGCTTGAAATTGACGTTCGCTGGATAGACGTACGTCCCGGAATCGCCTCGATCGTCTCCGGCGGGATCCTCCTTATCGAATAATGTTCTGGCGGCAGAATTCGTTTTGCGCACTCCTTCCAGCGTTAGAACTGGGTACGGTGGGGCTTGAAGTGCCGGCAGATGCTGGTTGAACATCGGTTGGGCAAGAGTGAGATCAGCGAATTCTTCTCTGGGAGAAAAATCTCTTAAATACCAAACTGTGCTGTCGCGCGATGAGGAGATTTCTTTGTCGTTGTGGCGGACGGAATACGCATCCATTGAATGAGCAATGGTAAGCGTCTCCATCGGCGCGAGCATTGTGTTGATATACGCAGCGTCTCCGCTGTGGTAGACCCATAAATAGCTCACATCATAATTTCTCGCCAGTGTGTCGGCGTTCAAAGTGACGCGGATTGAGTCTCCATTTTCCTCATATCGTGCATCGATGTGCGAATCGCCGGCGCGGAATGTGCATTCTACGTGGTGCAATTCCGTCGGAAGTTTCGGATTGATTCGGATGGCATGGGCGGTTGCATCAATGCCGATGCCGAGATAGTCCTGATAAAAGCTCCGGACGAATTCAGCCAGGCTCCACGCCTGGGAAAATGCGCCCGAAAGACGCGGCTCTGTTTCTCCGTTTCTCGTTTGTGCATCGACTACTTCGGACAACGTTCCCACACAACCCCGATAAAGGATTTGATGAACCATATTCTTGGTGATTGTGAATGAGAGATCCTCCTCGTCGTTTCTTGTTAGTGCATAGATTGCATGCCCGTTGAGCCATGTCCAGACGATGCCGTTGTGGTATGCCGCATCCGGCACGTAATGGGTTTCGTCATGATGGAAGGGATGAAAATTCGAATCAGATTGTGAGAGGGTCCCGACGCCGTACTTGTAGATGAGATTCGACGTTACCGTTTTCACCATTGCTTCGCGAATATCCTCCGAGTTCACAATGTCCAGGCAGAAAAGCTGATTCGGCCGCAGCTCTCGTGAAGGGGAACCGTCGGCGTTTAAATGGTCATACACCAGTTTATTTTCTCTGTCGACAAAGAATTTGTTGAAATGTTTTTCCACCGAATCTGCGAGCGATTTCCATTTTCCCGCCAAATAGTATTCAGTAAGGTAGTCGGCCTCAAAAGAGCCGATCAAGAGCTGGTAATACCAGAGAGCTTGTACCTCGCAAGCGCGGTTTCCCCTCGGTGACCACGGCCCGTTCGGTCCCACGGCGTCCATCCACGATTCGGCATCGCCATGGGTGAGAAAACCGAGTGAGTCGGTATGGTATTTGATCGTCCCCTCAATGGAACGTTTGACGACGGGGAAAAGCTCGCCGATGAGTGCGGTGTCGTTAGAGTATTTAATGTAATCGTACATTTGTTTGACGAACCATGGAGTCCCGTCGGCAGTATTGTACGCGATTGACGTCGGCGTCACAATATTCGGAATACGCCCGTAGTTTGTGCTCGAGGTATCTTTTTCCTGAAAGCGTGAGAACGAAAGCAATATCTCTCTCGCGTCTTTGAAGTTCCCAGTTACAAACGTTGCACCCGGGAGTGAGATGAAAGAATCACGCCCCCAATAGTTGTTGAACCAGGGCAATCCGGCGAAAATGCCTTTTACAGGAATACCGGATTGCGATTGGTTCATGATAAGGGCGTCGAGCGATAATTTCGCCCACATGAGTGCCATGTCGAGCTCTTCGTCGTTGGTTTTGAAATACGACGCGCGAAGAAGTTTCTCCATTCGTTCTTTGCGCGATGCTATCAATTCCTCCGCGCTCTTTGCGATGTCTATGCTTAAATGCCGAACCTCGCTTGAAGAAGAAGCGGCAGCGATGATGAACAGGACTCTAGATGAATTGCGTCTTGAGCTTACCTCAATCCATGTCGGTACAGATTTTTCTACAGACACAGTTTTCATTTTCCAGAGCGCAGCCGATGGAATAGAGTTCTTTTCTTCTTCAAATCTTTCGGCGACTTGAAGGGTCATCGTCGGTTCGAGCTTTTTCGTTCCGCCGAACACGAATTCGACGACTATTGCATTGAGGCTGTCCAGAAAGGTGAAGCGTTCTTCAGTTTTATCGGGATATCTCCGCACAAGCTGATGGGGAAAAACGGTTGTTGAAGCGGTTGTCCGGTCTATCGCCGTGCCGTTTATGTCGAGGGTATAATCGTTTAAAATCTTTTGCGCGTTGACGAACCAGCCATGCCATCCCCCCGAGTTTTGCGCATTTACTTCACCGTAATATGTCCCCGCTTGTTTATTGGTGTAAGCAAACTGACGCGATGTTCCCTCGACCTTGATTCCGAGCCGGTCGATAAGCGGCGTAGCGGCGCAGAGCGGATAAGTTAACGCAAGCAAAAAAATCGGGAGCAATAGGTATTTCATCCATTGACCTTAAGAATTATCTCGTGTCTTTTGTAGTTTTCGTGAAAAAATGATTTCTTATCTCGTTTGATAAAAATGCTTCGGCATTTTTCATTGCTTCCGCAGTCGGCACTCCGTCCGGCGATATTTGAGAAACTGTTGCAAGTCCGAGTTGCCGCTGCAGGATTGTTTTGTTCCCAAGAATTTTTCCGGCATAGGCATGTACCGGTTTACCGAACCTTTTAGCCCGGCGAGCGATACCATCGATTCCCTTGCCTTGAAGCGTTTGAGAGTCGAGCGTTCCCTCGGCCGTGATAACACAATCGCATTGTTGAAGGAGGGTATCGAACCGAATCATATCGAGGACATAATCAATTCCGGAAACGATTTTAGCATTACAGAATGCCATCAATCCGGCCCCGAGCCCGCCGGCCGCACCGCTTCCCGGAAAATGCGAAACGTCCCGGTGCAAATGTCCTTCTATAATAGAAGCATAATGTTTCAAGGCTTCGTCGAGCTGGCGAATTTGTTCTGTTGTTGCTCCTTTTTGCGCCGCGTAGGTAAATGCCGTTCCTTCAGGCCCGCAGAGGATATTCGTGACGTCTGAAAGAGCGACAATTTCTTTTTCCTTAATTCTTAATTCTTCATCCTTAGTTTTAATGTGATGAAGTCGGGAGAGATGGATTCCCCCCTCCGGCAACTCAATCTCATTTTCGTCGAAAAATTTTACCCCAAGAGCAGTTGCACATCCCGTGCCCCCGTCGTTGGTCGCGCTGCCTCCCATTCCGATAACGATTTTCTTATAGCCGGAATTCACCGCATGGCGGATCAATTCGCCTACGCCGAATGTCGTTGCGCCGGCAACATCGTATTGACCCGGTTTTAGTAAGTGCAATCCAGCGGCTTCTGCCATTTCGATAACAGCGGTCGTACCGTCACCAAGGACTCCCCATCGGGCTTCTACAGTCATCGAAGCTAACGGTCCGCGAACAGAAGCCGTGCGGAATTTTCCGCCGGTTGCTTGAACGAGACATTCAAGCGTTCCGTTGCCCCCGTCCGAGATCGGGCAAACAACACAACGGGCATCCGGCATGATGTTGTGCAAAGCTTTTGAAATTATCCGTGCCGCGTTGGACGCCGACAGAGAACCTTTGAGTGCATTCGGTGCGATCAAAAAATTCATACCGAAATGTATGGAATTTTGGAGTGAAATTCAGTGAGGGAACGTATCGACGTCGGACAGTTTTTGATTTAGCTCGCTGAATATTTTTGCATTTCGCGAATTCCATGAGAAAGTGTACAGCATCTATCTCTATCCATTCCGTTGAGGAATTAGCTGCATCTTTTGCCCTTTGGCGTCCTTTGCGGTTTTCTTTTAACCGCCAAGGACGCGGAGGACGCCAAGCCACGCAAAATGCATTATTACTTGAAAGATTGCTTCATTGATTTTCAGCCAATTTTTAGCTTAATTTGAGCGGTTTCATTTTGCTCTTAAATTATCATCACAACTTCCTACACGGAGAATGTATGTCATCAACAATTATCACAGATGTTTGGGCTCGAGAGATTCTCGACTCGCGGGGTAATCCTACAATCGAAACTGATATTGAACTTGAAGATGGAACAATCGGACGGGCATCCGTTCCGAGCGGCGCGTCGACCGGAGAGCACGAGGCAGTTGAGCTGCGTGACGGCGACAAGATGCGATACAACGGGAAGGGCGTATTGAAGGCAGTTGAGAATGTCAACAATGTTATTGCGGATGAAGTAACGGGGTTTGACGCGCAAGATCAAGTCGGCATCGATAAAATGATGATCGAGCTTGACGGTACACCGACAAAAAGCAAACTTGGTGCAAACGCCATCCTTGCCGTGTCGCTTGCCGCGGCGAAAGCTTCGGCAAAATCGCTGAAGGTTCCCTTATACCGCTACATCGGCGGTTCGAATGCTAAAATTCTTCCCACGCCGATGATGAATATCATCAATGGTGGCCGGCACGCTGACAGCAACGTCGACTTTCAGGAATTCATGATTGTGCCCGCCAATGCCCCCAACTTTGCGGAAGCTCTTCGGATGGGAGCGGAAGTATTTCACGCATTGAAGGACGTTCTGAAAAAGAAGGGATACAATACCGCAGTTGGCGACGAAGGGGGTTTCGCCCCGAGTTTGAAGTCGAACGAAGAAGCGTTGGAAGTCATCACAGAAGCAATCACCAAAGCGAAGTACAAAGCAGGTGAGGATGTCTTTATCGCGATCGACCCTGCGGCGAGTGAGATGTATGAGAACGGAAAATATCTTTTCTACAAATCCACCCATAAAAAGGCGACGAAAGAGGAGATGGTGAAGCTCTGGGCTAAATGGGTGAAAGAGTACCCGATTATTTCCATCGAGGACGGTATGGCGGAGGATGATTGGGATGGCTGGAAGATGTTGACCGAAGAACTTGGGAAGAAAATTCAGCTCGTCGGCGACGATATATTTGTCACCAACGTGGAGTTCCTCGACAAAGGAATCGAAATGGGCGTAGCGAATTCGATCCTCATCAAAGTGAACCAAATCGGAACCTTGACGGAAACGCTGGACTGTATCGAAATGGCAAAGCGTGCACATTATACTGCCGTTATCAGCCATCGTTCGGGTGAAACCGAGGACGCAACAATTGCTGATATTGCGGTGGCGACAAATGCCGGCCAGATTAAAACGGGTTCGACGAGCCGTACAGATCGCATCGCAAAATACAACCAACTGATCCGCATTGAAGAAGAACTCGATTCGAACGGGATGTATGCCGGGCTGAGCGCATTCAACTTGAAACCGCATTGATGCAGTGGACAACTCCTGATGCTCCCGGTACGCGGAAGATGAATACATTGTCTGCGTACCGGTTGACAACACAACCCGGAGGCTGTCATGCAATTGAATTCATCGTGCTCTGCTCAGCGCTCCTCCTCAGTTTTTGTGGAAAACGTTTTTAACATTTGACCAAGACATATAAACAACATCATTAAAGTACGATGACTCCTGTAATCAAATTCGGAACAGACGGTTGGCGCGGCGTTATCGCCGACGATTATACGATCGCAAATGTAGCGAAGGTTGCGCTGGCAACAGCGCGCTATTTTAAGTCCCAGAAGAAAATCAAAAACGGGTTGGTCATCGGCTATGACTCGCGCTTTATGTCGAAAGATTTTGCGCACAAGGCTGCGCAGGTGATAGCGAGCGCCGGTGTTAAAGTAAAGCTCGCCGATAAGATTTCATCGACGCCGATGACTTCGCTCGGCATCGTGAAAATGAAAGCTGCAGGCGGTATTGTGATTACGGCGAGCCACAATCCGGCCGAATATAACGGCTTCAAAATCAAGGGAGATTTCGGCGGCCCCGCACACCCCGAGATGGTGGCGAAAGTGGAAAATCTTCTCGCGCCGATTTTGAAAGCGAAAGAACTTCCGTTAAAGGAAAAACCGTTCGACGAGCTTGTCGCAAATAAGATGATTCAATTCGTCGACCTCACCACGATGTATATCAACGATATCGAAAAGAAAATAGAAGTCGACCTTATTAAAGCGACGCGCATCAAGATTTTATACGATGCGATGTTTGGAGCGGGCCAGGGGGTGATGGAAAAGATTCTTCCAAAGGTTGGAACGATTCGCAATATTTTTAACCCTTCTTTTGCCGGCGGGCATCCGGAACCGCTTGCACAAAATCTCGAAGAGTTGAGCTTCGAGGTAAAAGACGGGAGATACAACATCGGTATCGCAACTGACGGGGATGCAGATCGCGTCGGGGCGGTAGATGAAAAAGGGAATTTTGTCGATTCCCATCGCATCTTTGCCATCCTCCTTAAATATCTTGTGGAGCGCAAACATTTGAAAGGGGAGGTGGCCAAATCGCTCTCGGTGAGCGAGCTGATATCAAGGATGTGCGAGAAGTACGGACTTGTTTTGAATGAAACCCCCGTCGGTTTTAAGTACCTTTGCCGCTTGATGACGGAGAAAAAAATTATCATTGCAGGAGAAGAAAGCGGCGGCCTTGGAGTGATGGGGCATTTACCCGAACGCGACGGCATTTATGTGGGATTGTTGCTTGCGGAGATCATGGCGGTGCGCCGAAAGAAATTGAGCGCGCTCGTGCAGGAGCTTTTCGATGAATACGGCGAATTTCATTTTGGCAGGATCGACAGACACGTCGCAGAAGCCGAGAAGAAAAAAATTGCATCGTTCTATTCACACCGGCCAAAAAAAATCGGTTCCTTTACCGTTCAGCGCATCGATGAGACCGACGGCTATAAATTTTTTGTCGATAAAGGATGGATTCTCGTCCGGTTTTCGGGAACCGAACCGCTTGTCCGCTTTTATGCCGAGGCCGATACTCCCGCGCGAATGAAAGCAATGTTAAAAGCCGCGACGGCTATTTGACCGTAGAGCGTTTATGAATTCTTCCCGCAATTATAATTTTTTCTATAACATCATGCCCGACGGGACGGTGAAGCAGATCAACCCGTTCACCGGAACCGAAGTCTGGGCGGTTCCCGGCCGTGGTGATAAACCGTTGATGAACGAAGTGCCGGCCACCGCAAAAGCTATCGACCACTCGGCGCCCGAAAAGTACTGCAGCTTTTGCGAAACCCGCTACTTTGAAGTTCCTCCGGAAAAAGCCCGCCTTGTTAAACAGGACGGATCCTATCGAACGCTGACGCGTATCTCCCCGGATAACTACAACGATTCCACTGCGGAGTTTCGCCGGGTTGGGAACCTGTTCGAAATCGTTACGATCGATTACTGGAAGAAGAATTACGATTACCGGCTGACAAAAGATGCCGCAGCGTGGCGCAATGCATACATTGCATCCCCCAAAGGGAGAGAGCATGTCGATGCGATCCTGAATTACAAACTGAAGATGTCCGCCAAGTCGGAGCAGGAGACTCGGCAAAAGCCCCTTTTCGATAAAGAGAGTATAATGGATGCGTTCTTCGGCGGATGCCATGAACTCATCATCGCCCGCAAGCATTATGCAGATGGAGCAAAGTTTGATACACAACTCTATTCTTCCGGTGAGATGACGCAGGAGGAGCACTTTCAGTATTTCAGATTTACGGTGGAAGCGATGCGGGATATGCTTGGCTACAACCGGTACGTCCGGTACATCAGCGTGTTTCAAAACTGGCTCCGCCCCGCGGGAGCATCGTTCGACCATCTTCACAAACAACTCGTCGGCCTTGATGAGTGGGGAAATTCCATGCTGTTGCAAATTCAAATGCTTCGCGACGACCCGAACATTTTCAACGAACTCGGCGCGAATTTTTCAGCTCAATATAATTTGGTATTTGCGGAAAATGATTTTGCGGTCGCCAGCGTCGGAATCGGCCACCGCTATCCGACGATTGAAATTTATTCGAAGTCGCAAGCCAGCCGCCCGTTCGAGCATTCCGATGCCGAATTGCACGGGGTGAGCAACCTCGTTCATGCATGCCATGCAGCGATTGGCAGTCAAATCTCCTGCAACGAAGAATGGTACTATACTCCCATCGATGCAGTCTATAAAATGCCTTGGCACGTGCTTCTGAAAATGCGCGTCAACGTCCCTGCCGGTTTCGAAGGAGGAACCAGCATTTTCATCAACCCCTTTACGCCGATCGACCTTCGGGACAAACTGGTTCCGCGCATGTATCACTTACGGGACACGGGTGTCACCAACGGGCTTCGCATCGCCGAAGAGTGCCGGTTAGCGCCGAACCCCCTGCTCTATTATTTGAAATAACTGATGCGATGGCCCAAACGATTTTCGGATCCGCTCGCCGGTTCTTCTCTCTCAAGGTATTTGTAGAATCTCTCTAAGCGCCGTATTCGCATCACTGGCTGTCCCTTTATCTATGCGTCTATGCTTGGATCACTCTGGCTCTATCCTTTTCTTTTCTGTGTCGGCGCTGCCGCTGGATTGGTCGATTCAATAGCCGGAGGCGGCGGCCTCATTACTCTTCCGGTTGCGCTCGCTGTCGGAATGCCTCCGAAGATTGCATTGGGGACGAATAAATTTCAGTCAAGTTTCGGAAGCTTTACGGCGACGTACTACTATCTAAAGAACGGCGTTATTAACCTCCGCAGCGTGAGGCTTGGAATTTTTTTCACTCTGGCCGGTGCGGCGGCGGGTGCATGGTGCGTCCAGCAAGTTAATTCCGATATCCTCAATCACCTTATTCCGTTTCTTCTCCTTGCCATCGTGGTGTACACTTTTCTGAGTCCGAATTTCGGCGATGTTGACAGGCGTCCCCGGATTTCCGCTTCATCCTTTTTCATTGTTGCTGGTCTGGCCCTCGGATTTTACGACGGCTTTTTTGGTCCCGGAGTCGGCTCTTTTTGGGCGATGGCGCTTGTGTTATTGCGTGGAATGGACCTGAAGAAAGCAACCGGTGCAACAAAACTGCTGAATTTCACGAGCAATATTGTTTCCTGCATTATTTTTCTGACGAGTGGATTTGTCTGGTTCGGTGCCGGGCTGGCCATGGCCGCCGGAGAGATTGTCGGCGCCAAAATCGGTTCGCAGATGGTGGTCAAAAAAGGGACCGCGTTGATCCGCCCTCTCTATATCACAATCGTGGTAGCAACGACACTAAAGCTTCTCTATAATGCGTACGCACGCTGATTTTTTTCTCCTCTTATCGGGCGATTCGATATTGCTGCTGTTTCGAAAGATGTCGGACACTTTAACCGAATAGTCACAATGAGTCGAGATAGTTATCGATGCAAATCAACAGGGTGTCCGATATCTAACAAGCAATATTCTATTGTTTGAACAATTTTTGTTGATTACCTTGTGCACGCTGTTGAGAAACTATCCCCGGTTGTTTTCTTGGAGATTATTATGAACACAATTGCCGAACGCTATGTCAAGTTAGTTCTGAATATCGGAGTGTACGATTCCGATTACGTCGATGCATATTACGGGCCGAAAGAATGGAATCCATCCGGCACCGCTGCAATAAAAAGAG